>CBDHFJ010000184.1:0-7968 GCA_965262315.1 Acidimicrobiales bacterium | reverse complement strand
TCGAGATGGAAAGGCCAGTGAGGTCGCGTCCCGGATCCGCGAGATCGACGGCGTCGTCACCGCGGACATCGCGACCGGCCCCTACGACATCATCGTCAAGACCTCAGCCGACACCATGGACGACCTCGGGCGCATGGTCGTGGGCCAGATCGAGATGGTCGACGGCATCACCCGCACACTGACCTGCCCGGTGATCAACCTGTAGGTGGCGCGGCGGCGCGCAGATCCATCCGCAGGACATCGACCGGACCGTCCATGTCGACCCGCCGCCACGGCTCGAATCCGACCTTGCGGGCCACACCGTGTGACGGCGCGTTGGCGGGGTCGATCATGCAGAAGAGCCAGCGGTCCAGCTCTCGACGGGCGATCTCGAGCACCGCCATGGCCGCTTCGGTGGCGTATCCCTTCCCGCGGGCCTCGGTGGCGAGCCGCCAGCCGAACTCCAGCTCTCGGGCGCCCTCGAGCTCGAACCAGTCGATGCCCGTGTAGCCCACGATGACCCCGGACGAGCATTCGACGATCGGCTGCTTCCCGTACGGAAGCTCGGCCGCGACCGCCAGCATGCGGTCGAAGCGCTCGTTCGCCGACTGCGCGGTGTGGTCGCCGTTGGAGAAGACCGTGAACGCCGAGTCACACCAGAGCTCCACCATGCGGGCGCGGTCGGCCTCGACGGGCGCGCGCACCTCCAGGCGTTCGGTGCGCATCAGTCGCCGGTCACCCCGTCGATCGCCTCACGGATGAAATCGGCATGCCCGCAGTGGCGGGCGTATTCCTCGATCATGTGGATCGTGATCCATCGGAGATCGACGGTCTCGCCGTTGCCGCGTGTGCCGGCGGCGAGCTCGTCGAGCGACGCGATGCCGGCAGCAGCCTCGCGACTCCGAGCGATCGCGGCGTCGTAGTCGGCGAAGATCTGCGCGGTGGGCACCGTCGGCGCCGAGGTCATCTCCCAGTCGTAGTCGTCGTCCCATGGGGCGCTGGCCCACGGCTCAGGCGGATCCTCCCCCAGCAGTGTCTGGCGGAACCAACCGATCTCGACGACCGTCATGTGGCGCAGCAGTCCACCCAACGTGAGGGACGAGGGGGCGATGGCGCTGATGCAGATCGGCGTCGGAGATGCCCTCGGCCTTCCGGCGCAACACCACGCGGAAGTAGTCCAGGAACTGCTCGAGCATGGGGCGCTCGGGTCCCGACGAGATGATGATGGGAAGGCTGTCGTCGGTTTCGACCATGAGCGACGACGCTAGCTGGGCCCGAGGACCGACCCGAGTCGGTTTCGAACCTGTCGCGGTCTCTGGGACCGCGACAGGTTCAGATCACCATCGCCCGGATACCGAGCCCCATCAGGAACAGGCTGCCTCCGGCGTAGAGCAGGTATCGCAGATGCGGGATCTGGGCCCGGTAGCCGTAGAGGATCATCACCACAGCGAGCATGGTGAAGCCGTACAGCAGGTGAAAATCGGGCGGCTCGAGGTCCTCCTGGGACTGGATCACCACCCCGATCACGGCCTGGGCGGTCACCAGCGCCTGGGCCACGATCACCAGCCCCCAGAGCTCGGCGCGCTGGAACGGCCGGCGGTAGTGGGCTGCGAGCGCCCAGAACCCCGCGATGCCGTTGGCGAAGATCACCGACCACCCGACCACGACGTGGAGGTCACGGGCGGTCGACGCGAGGATCATCCCGCGTTGCCCGGCGAGGACACCTCGATCTCGTAGCTCCACAGCTCGGCCTGCAGCCCCATCGGGCGGGCCGGCTGGCCGTCACCGTCGCTGGGCGGTGCCCGGTGGGCCTCCTCGGCGGCGCCCGAGTTCCGCCACGCCTCGAACGCAGCGTCGTCGCGCCACCGGGTCAGCACGAGCCACGTCGTCCGATCGTCGACAGGGCGCAGCAGTTCGAAGCCCTCGAAACCGTCGGCGCCGTCGACGGAACCGGCACGGGCGGCGAAGCGCTTGGCGACTTCCTCACCCATCTCGGCGGGAACGGTCAACGCGTTGATCTTGATCACGGTCATGCCCAGAGTCTGCCAGGGCCCTGCGCCGGACCCGAACTCAGGTGAAGAGCGACCCGACGAACTCGCCGCCGTTGCGCGGCCAGTCCGGCGCCACGTACCACTCGGTCCCGAACGCGGCGGCGAAGGCCTCGTCGTCGAGGGTGAGGAAGAAGTCGTCGGGCCCGATCTGGCTGGCGTGGGCCGCCATCGCCTTGCGCTTCTCGGCCACCACGGTGGTCACGTCGACAGCATGGGTGATGTGCTCTTCGGGCATGCCGAAGGTCTCGGGGTCGACGTTGTCCACGTCGTCCATGGCGTCGGCCATCTCGGTCGACGACATCATTTCCGTGATCTGGGTCCGGTTCATGGTCGACCAGAACACCCGGCCGACCCCGGCGAGCTCGGCGGCCTCGGTCCCCACGCGGTGGACCTGGATGTGGTCCGGGTGGCCGTAGCCGCCATGGGGGTCGTAGATGGTCAGCACATCCGCGTCCTCCTCCTGGAGGATGGCGGCGAGGCGGGTGGCTGCCTCGTGCACGTCGGCCTTCCAGAAGCAGTCCGGATTGTCGTTGGTGGGCTCGTCGGCCATGCCCGAGTCCTCGTAGCCGAGGAACTCGAGCCGGTCGACGCCGAGGATCTCGGCGGCCGTTCCGGTCTCGGCGACCCGTCGTTGCCAGAGTTCCTCACCCGGGTCCAGGACGCCCTCGACGGGCTCACCCTGCTCGCCTTTGGTGGCCATCACCAGCACCACCCGGTGGCCGGCGAGCTTCGCCAACCGCATGGTGCCGCCGGTGGCGATGGCCTCGTCGTCGGGGTGCGCGTGAAAGCAGACCAGCGTGGACATGGTCGAAAGTGTGGCCGAAGTGGGGGCCGACGACTACTTCACCGCGCCGGACTCGCGCAGCGCCGACCGTTCGTCGTCGCCGAAGCCCCAGGCGGCGAGCACCTCGTCGGTGTGCTGGCCGGCATGCGGCGGCGGTGACTTGATCTCGCCCGGCGTCCGGCTGAAGCGGGGCGCCGGCGCGGGCTGCATGATGCCGGCGACGTCCACGAAGGTCTCGCGCTCGACGTTGTGGGGGTGGACGTAGGCCTCCTGCGGGCTCAGCACCGGGGCGAAACACACGTCGGAGCCCTCCATGATCTCGACCCACTCGTCGCGGGTCTTGCTCTTGATGCAGGCGGCGATCTTGGCCTTGTTGTCGTGCCAGTTGGCCCGATCGTGCTGGGGTGCGAGCTCGCCGTTCTCGCCGAGGCCGGTGAGTTCCATCAGTTCGGCGTAGAACTGCGGCTCGATGGACCCGATCGAGATGTACTCGCCGTCGGCGCACTCGTAGGCGTCGTAGAACGGGGCGCCCGTGTCGAGCATGTTCGTCCCCCGCGCGCCCCAGGCATCCGATGCGATGAACCCGTGGATCATCGCCGCCAGCAGCGCCGAGCCGTCGGTCATGGCGGCATCGATGACCTGCCCCTGGCCGCTGCGTCCGGTCTCGACCAGCGCGGCGCAGACGCCGAGGGCGAGCAGCATGCCGCCACCGCCGAAGTCGCCGATGAGGTTGATCGGCGGGACCGGACCCTGCCCTTCACGGCCGATGGTCCCGAGCACGCCCGAGAGCGAGATGTAGTTGATGTCGTGGCCGGCCATCGGCGCGTACGACCCGGTCTGGCCCCAGCCGGTCATGCGTCCGTAGACGAGCTTCGGGTTCCGGGCCATGCAGGCGTCGG
The DNA here is from genome assembly GCA_965262315.1 of Acidimicrobiales bacterium. Lineage (GTDB taxonomy): Bacteria > Actinomycetota > Acidimicrobiia > Acidimicrobiales > UBA8592 > JBCCFK01. The sequence goes on along the minus strand of CBDHFJ010000184.1, from coordinate 4,255 downwards.
GGCCGATGCCCAACCGCTCGGCGACGCCGGGCCGGAAGCCCTCGATCAGGCCGTCGGCGGTCTCGCAGAGCCGCAGGATCGTCTCGACGCCCTCGGGGTTCTTCAGGTCGACGCCGATCGACTTCCGACCGCGGTTGAGAATGTCGCGGGGCGGGTCGGCCGGGAACTCGTCGGCCACCTGGACCGCACGGTCGACCCGGATGACCTCGGCGCCGAGGTCGGCCAACACCATGGCGCAGAACGGGCCGGGCCCGATGCCTGCGATCTCGATGATCTTGATCCCGTCCAGTGGCCCCATTGCCTGCTCCTCGTGCGGTGGTGTGCTGTGTTCGGCCACCGATCATGGCACGAGGAGCAGGCCCGGGCGTCACAGTCCCTTGTAGTTGACGACGGCCTCGAGGCGGTGGCCGACCTCGACCAGGTCGGCCTGGGCGGCCATGACCTCGTCGATGTCCTTGTACGCCATCGGGGACTCGTCGATCAGCTTGGTGGCGTCTCGGTGCTGCCACGTCCGGCCGGCGGCCTCCATCGCCTCGGTGAACTCGTCGACCGAGAAGCGACGCTGGGCCTCCTTGCGGCCGTGGCGACGACCCGCACCGTGCGAAGCCGACTGGTAGGACGCCGGGTTGCCGAGGCCCCGGACGATGTAGCTCGCCGCACCCATCGACCCCGGGATCACGCCCCAGTCGTCGGCCCCGGCCCGGATCGCACCCTTGCGGGTGATCCAGAGGTCGCGGCCGTCGTGGTTCTCACGCACCGTGTAGTTGTGGTGGCAGTTGATGCGACGCAGCTCCCGCACGGGACGACCCACCGCGTGGCGGATGTCCTTCAGGAGGACGTTCATCATCTGCTCGCGGTTCTCCAGCGCGTAGGCCTGCGCCCAGAGCATGTCGGCGATGTAGTCGCCGAACTGCGAGTCGGTCTTCGAGGAAGTACGCGAGGTCCTTGTCCTCGAGGGCGCGCTCGAGCTCCTTGCACAGCCGAGACGCCTCGGTGATGTGGCCACGCGCCATCACGTTGCCGATGCCGCGACTGCCCGAGTGGAGCACCGCCCACACGCGGTCACGCTCGTCGACACACACCTCGACGAAGTGGTTGCCACCGCCCAGCGTGCCGAGCTGGTCGGCGGCCTTGCGGAGCTGCTTCGCCGGGACGCGGTCCTTGTCCGGGACCGGGTTGGCGTTCATCCACCGCGCCGCCGGCGTGGTGGCCTCCTTGTGCTTGTGGAAGCCCGCCGGGATCGATCGGCCGATGCTGTGGAGCAGCGGCGTGAGGTCGTCGGGCAGGTCCGCAGCGTCGAGGTCGAGCTCGGCGGCGATCATGCCGCAGCCGATGTCGACGCCGACGGCCGCCGGGATGATGGCGCTCTCGGTCGGGATCACCGAGCCGACGGTGGCGCCGAGACCGAAGTGCGCATCGGGCATCAGCGCCACGTCGCCCGCGACCGCGGGCGAGCGCGCCGAACGAAGCGCCTGCTGGCGGGCGTTCTCGTCGAGCTCAGGGGCCCACGAGCGCACCGAGCGGCCGGTGGCTGCAATGTGGGTTTCCATCGCGCTTGGAGTCTCCATGGTGCCGCTCCTCTCTCTCTTCGTGTTCAGCGACAAGGCCCGATGCAAGCAAATCGGGCGCCGATCACGAAGCGAGTTTCCGCACTGGGGTGACCCGCCGAGCAGGATTCAGCTCCGCACCGCGAGCTGGGTGATGGCCTCGATGATGGGGGCCCAGAAGTGCGGGGGCAGGTCGTGGCCCATGCCGTCGAGCTCGACGAACTCGGCGCCCGGGATCAGCTCGGCGAGGCGAGTGCCGCCGTCGGAGGCCACCAGCGTGTCAGCGGTCCCGTGGAGCACGACGGTGGGGACGTCGAGCGACGCGAGCGCCGCTTCCCGATCCGGCGCGGTGAGCACCGCCGCCATCTGGCGGGGCTGGCCCGCCGGGTGGAACGCGCGGTCGTAGCAGCGACCGAAGTAGTCGCGGGTCCATTCCTCGTCGAACTGACCTGGCGTGGACCAGATGGCGCGGGCGGCGAGGTCGGCGTCGACCACCGTGGTGCGGTCGGTGGCAGCAGGGCCGGGCGCGAGCAGCGCTTCGAGCGCCTCGGGAGAGGGCTGGCCGACGTCGGCCGCACCGGTGGTGGAGCTGAGCAGCGCCAGGCTCCGGACGCGGTCGGGATGCTCGATGGCGAGCGTCTGCGCGATCATGCCGCCGAGCGACACGCCGAGGACATGGGCTCGGTCGACACCGGCGTCGTCGAGGACTGCCACCACGTCCGCGGCCATGTCGCTCAGGGTGTACGGCACCGGTGCCACCTCGCCGGCGGCGAGCGCGGCGTAGACGTCGGCGAGGTCGACCGGATGGTCGTCGAGCCAGGTGGACAGCCCGACGTCGCGGTTGTCCATTCGGATGACGCGAAACGCCCGGTCGACCAGGCCCTGGACGAACTCGTCCTCGAAGAAGATCAGCTGGCACCCGAGCCCGGCGATGAGCACGAGCGGCGGGTCGTCGTCGTAGAAGCTCTGGACCTCGTACTCGATCTCGATCCCGCCGGAGGTGGCGCGGGCCATCACATGCGATCCAGGAGCTCGCGCTTCTTCGCCTCGAACTCCTCGTCGGTGATGGTGCCGGCTCGCCGCAGCGCGTCGAGCTGCTCGATCTGTTCGGGGATCGTCTTCGCGGACTCGCCGCCCATCGCCGACGCGGTGGCCTCGCCCATCCGCCGGAAGTTCTTGGCCTCGCCGGCCTCCATCGCCCGATAGATCTCCTGCTGGACGAGGTTGGGCTTGCGGACGGCCTCGAACGTCTGCTGCCCCCTTCGCCCGCGGACTCCACGCCCAGATCGCCGGCGCCGAGGATGCGCTCGAACAGGGACTGGTTGAAGAACACGGTGTTGATGCGGTCGAGCGGGATCTCGATGCCGCTCTTGGCCAGGATGCCGGACCGGTGGATCACCCGGTCGGTGGTCACCACGAAGTTCTCGCTGGTCCACTTGATGTAGTTCTGGACGAACCACACGAGCGCGGCCAGGACCAGGATGCCGCCCAGGATCTGGAAGGCGTCGTTGCCGTTGACCCACGCCACGATGCCGATGATGACGGCCACGGCCAGGGCGGCGGACGCCGGGAAGATGCGCCACCAGTGGGGACGCAGGTCGAGGACGATCTCCTCGCCCTGGTTCAGGAGTTTGGTCGGGAAGGGCACGAGCCGACTCTACAACGGCACACGGGTCCGGCTGGGCGAGCGGCTCAGCCCCAGCCGAGCTCGTGGAGGGTGTCGTCGTCGATGCCGAAGTGGTGGGCGAGCTCGTGGATCACCGTGATCGTGACCTGGTCGACCAGTTCGTCCTCGGACGTGCACATCTCGAGCAGCGGGAGCCGATAGACGGTGACCCTGTCGGGCATGGCGAACCCGCCGTAGTCGTCGCGCTCGGTGAGCGGGATGCCCTCGTACAGGCCGAGCAGTCCCGGCTCGGGTGGGTCGTCCTCGATCATCACGACCACGTTGTCCATGAACTGGGCGAGACCGTCGGGGATGTCGTCGAGCGCATCGGCGACGAGGCCCTCGAACCGCTGCGGTGAAACCTGGAGCACGGGCTCACGGTACTGCCGCCGCCCTTCAGCTCGTCAGTGCCGCCCGGTAACGTGCCCGAGGTGCAGGAGACGGACCGGCTGCTCGCCGGACTGACGGAACAACAAGGGCTGGCGGTGACCTCCCCTGCAGCGCGCCTGCGCATCCTCGCGGGCGCCGGCAGCGGCAAGACCCGGGTCCTGACTCGCCGGATCGCGCATGGCGTCCGGACCGAGCGACTCGAGGCCGACCACACCCTGGCCCTCACCTTCACCCGCCGTGCGGCGGGCGAGCTCCGCAGCCGGCTGCGCTCGCTCGGGTTGACCGACACGGTCTCCGCCGGGACCTTCCACGCCCAGGCCTATGCCCAGCTGCGTGCCCGCTGGGCGCAGTCCGGCACCAAGGCGCCGGATCTCCTGGACCGCCGGGGCCGGCTGCTCTTCCCGCTGCTCCCCAAACGACTGCCCCGCGCCGAGAAGCTGGCAGTGATGGCCGAGATCGACTGGGCCCGAGCTCGGCGCGTCGCCCCGGACCTGTATGCGGCTGCCGCGCAGCGCTCGGGGCGCCACACCACGGCGGACCCGGACCTCGTGGTCGAGACCTTCGCCGCGTACGAGGAGCGCAAACGCCGGCAGCGCCTGGTCGACTTCGACGACCTGCTGGAGTTGGCCATCCGGGACCTGGCCGATCCCGA
>CBDHFJ010000183.1:0-10555 GCA_965262315.1 Acidimicrobiales bacterium | reverse complement strand
CCTGAGCGATCGGCTGCAGAAGCTGGTCGATGCGGGCGTGGTCGAGACCGTGCCGTATCAACAACGCCCGATCCGCTACGAGTACCGGCTCACCGCCAAAGGTCAGGACCTCTCCCCCGCCCTGGTGGCCCTCATGCACTGGGGCGACCGCTGGTACGCCGCCGACGGGCCGCCCACCGTGTTGGTCCACGACGAGTGCGGGACCCCGCTCGAGAACGTGACGCGATGCCCGTCGTGTCGCGAGGACATCACGCCTGCCCACATCGCCAGCCGGCCCGGTCCCGGGGGGACCGAGTGAGCGGCCACGTACGACCGACGGCGACGACACGTCGCCCGGAAGGGACACCATGACCAACCTCGACGCGCTCATGGCGGAGGCCCGAGCCATCCGCGACGCACACCACGGCACGCGGGTGACCTACTCACCCAAGGTGTTCATCCCGCTGACGATGTTGTGCCGCGACAAGTGCGGCTACTGCACGTTTGCGCAGCCACCGGCACGACTGGACGCTCCCTACCTCACCCCCGACCAGGTGGTGGCGATCGCTCGGCAGGGTGCTCAGGTCGGTTGTCACGAGGCGCTGTTCACCCTCGGCGAACGTCCCGAGCTCCGGTACCCGGTCGCGCAGCAGTGGCTGCACGACCACGGCTACGAGACCACCCTGGACTACCTCGGCGCGATGGCGCAGCTCGTGCTCGACGAGACGGGCCTGCTCCCCCATGCCAACGCCGGGGCTCTCCACCGCGACGAGCTCGCGGCGTTGCGGTCGGTCAGCCCCTCCCAGGGGATGATGATCGAGTCGCTCAACCCTGATCTGGACTGTCACCGTGGGGCACCCGACAAGGAACCCGAGCGACGCCTGGCCACGCTCGAAGCCGCCGGCGAGCTGAAGATCCCGTTCACCACGGGCATCCTCGTGGGCATCGGCGAGTCGCGCCAGGATCGCATCGACGCCATCGAGGCCATCGCCGCATCCCACGCGCGGCATGGTCACGTGCAGGAAGTCATCGTGCAGAACTTCCTGCCGAAGCCCGGGACCGCGATGCACTCGGCCCCACCGTGCCCCGACGACGACTATCTCGAGGCGATTGCGCTGGCCCGTACGATCCTGCCGCCCGAGATCCATCTCCAGGCCCCGCCCAACCTCTCCGACGACTTCGGCATCCTGCTCGACGCCGGCATCGACGACTGGGGCGGCGTCTCCCCGATCACCGCCGACCACGTCAATCCCGAGCGGCCGTGGCCGGCCTTGGACCGCCTCCGCGAGGTCACCGAGGCCAAGGGCATGGTCCTGGCGCCGCGGCTGACCATCTACCCCGAGTACGTCATCGACGACGAGACGTGGGTCGCCGCCGAGCTCCGCTTCAACGTCATGGACCGGGCCGACGCGGAGGGCCTGGGGCGCGACGACCCCGGTGCGGTCTTCCCGGAGAAGGTCGAGTTCGTGAAGCAGGCGGACGAGGGGGCCGACGTCGAGATCGTCGGCGACCAGTCGACGCAGTGGTACTCCGGTGCGAACACCGAGCCGCCGCACCTGTACCCGGCCCCGGCGGCTGCCGGCGGTGCCATCGCCGAGGTGCTCGACGGTGTGCGCGCCGGCCAGGAGGTGGGCATCGACGAGATCGTGACGCTGTTCCGTGCTCGGGGCCCCGAGGTCGCTGCCGTGTGCGAGTTGGCGGACGAGCTGCGTCGGCAGGTCAACGGCGACAAGGTCACGTACGTTGCCAACCGCAACATCAACTACACCAACGTGTGCACGTTCAAGTGCCGGTTCTGCGGCTTCTCCAAGGGCCCCTTGAGTCTCAACCTCCGGGGCAAGCCCTACCTGCTGACGCTCGAGGACATCGCCGCTCGCACCGCCGAGGCCGCGGCGTTCGGCGCCACCGAAGTGTGCCTCCAGGGCGGGATCCACCCCGATTTCGACGGCGAGTACTACCTCGACGTCTGCCGAGCCGTGAAAGAGGCCGTGCCCGACATCCATGTCCACGGGTTCACCGCACTCGAGGTCACCGAGGGTGCCAAGCGGCTCGACGAGCCCCTCGACAGCTATCTCACGCGGGCGATGGAAGCGGGGCTGCGCACCCTGCCGGGTACGGCGGCCGAGATCCTCGACGACGAGATGCGCGAGATCCTCTGTCCCGACAAGATCAACACCGAGGAGTGGCTGTACGCCCACGAGACCGCACACGGCGTGGGGCTCCGGTCGAACGTCACCATCATGTTCGGGGCGGTCGAGAACCCCGTCCACTGGGCTCGGCAACATGGTGATCACGCGAGACCTCCAGAAGCGGACGGGCGGGTTCACCGAGTTCGTCGGTCTCCCCTTCGTCCACATGGCGGCGCCGATCTACCTCCGCAGGATGGCTCGCCGAGGTCCGACCTTCCGCGAGACGTTGCTGATGCATGCCGTGGCCCGCATCGCCTACCACGGCTGGATCGACAACATCCAGGGTTCCTGGGTCAAGATCGGCTTCTCCGGTCTCGCCCAGTTGCTCCAGGCCGGGTGCAACGACGTCGGCGGGACCCTCATGAACGAGAACATCTCCCGAGCCGCGGGCGCCAGCCACGGCCAGGAGGTCGGGCCCGACGACTTCGCCCGGGTCCTCGCACCCCTCGGCCGGACGCTGCACCAGCGCACGACCCTCTACGAGGACCTCGGCGCGGTGGAGGTGACCGAGTCCCCCAGGAAGCTCCGGATCCCGGTGGTCGCCGAGTAGCCCCTGCGCTCGGACGGCTCCGGCTGTCCACCGCCGAGGTCGGCTCCATCGACCCAGCCGGTCGGTCCGGCCGGACTCGTCACTCGACGTCGGTCACATCTGATCGAGCGCGGGCCCTGTGTCCGTCGCTATCGCGAAGCCGGTTGGCACAATGGCGGGACCATGGTTGATCTGCCGAACTATCGCACCGGCGTCGATGGCATCGACGCCGCGCTCTACGAGGCCGCGGAGGCCGTCGGACGCCCCGAGGACACCGACTTGTTGTTCGAGATGCTCGCCTCGGCCTACCGCATGGGGGCCGAGGGCCTCGACCGCGGTGAGCTGAAGCTCGTGAAACTCCGCGCTGAAGGAGATCCGGTACTCGTTCGGCCTCTTCGATCAGTACCGCGACGTCCACAAGGTCTCGATCTTCGGATCGGCCCGGACTCGGCCCGACGAGCCTGCGTACCAGTGCGCGGTCGACCTCGGTGCCGCGATGGCTGAGCGCGACTGGATGGTCATGACCGGCGCGGGACCCGGCATCATGCAGGCCGGGATCGAGGGCGCCGGCGCCGAGAACAGTTTCGGGATCAACATCGTCCTGCCCTTCGAGGCCGACGCGGCCTCGGTGATCGCCGGCGATCCGAAGCTGATCAACTTCCGGTACTTCTTCACCCGCAAGTTGGCCTTCATGAAGGAGTCCCACGGCTTCGCGCTGCTACCGGGCGGATTCGGCACGATGGACGAGTCGTTCGAACTGCTGACGTTGATGCAGACGGGCAAGCAGCCGATCGCGCCGATCGTGTTGCTCGATCCACCGGGCGGGACCTACTGGGACACCTGGCAGGATTTCGTCGAGCGGGAGCTGTTGGACAACCGCCTGATCTCGCCTGCCGACATGTCCTTGGTGTCGCTCACCGATTCGGTGGAGGACGCGGTCGACGAGATCTGCGGCTTCTACGCGGTCTATCACTCGGCACGCTATGTCGGGCAGCGGCTCATCCTGCGCCTGTCCGAGGACATCGACGACGACGTGCTGGCAGAGCTCGATCGTGAGTTCGCCGACATCGTGGTCAAGGGCGGCATCGAACGCGTTGATGCCACCGAGTCCGAGGTCGACGACCACGACAACGTCGATCTCCCCCCGGTTGGCCCTCTATTTCGACAAGGCCTCCTACAGTCGGCTCCGCCTGCTGATCGACCGCATCAACGGACGCTCGTGACGCCGCTGATCCGTGCCGCCCGGCCACCGGTGAGCGATAACGTCTCCAGACTGTGACCACGTCCGAGTCCGACGCCGCCGACACCCACGAGTGGGTCTCGTTCGAACACCAGGGTGACACGTGGATCTTCGACGTCACTTTCCTGGCGAGCAACTGGTCCTGCATCTGGAACGACGGTTGCCTGGGAGTTCGGGCCGAACCCGACGACGAGTCGGGACACGGCTGTTGCGCCTTCGGCGCCCACTTCGCCGACACCGCCGACCGGCAGCGGGTGCTCGCTGCCGCCGAGCAGCTGACCGCCGAGCAGTGGCAGCTCCGAGACGTCGTGGACACGCCCGCGGACGCCATCGAGGCCGACGACGAGGGTGCGTGGACGACCGTCGTGCACGAGGACGCCTGCATCTTCTTGAACCGCCGAGACTTCGATGGCGGCCTCGGGTGTGCGCTGCACCGGGCGGCCATCGAAGCCGGTGAGTCGATCGTCGACTGGAAGCCCGAGGTGTGTTGGCAGCTCCCCCTGCGCCTCGAGCATCACGAGGACGAGAACGGACACTCCGTCTCGACGCTGCGAGAGTGGCGGCGCCATGACTGGGGCAGTGGCGGCGCCGAGTTCCACTGGTGGTGCACCGAGGACGACTTGGCCTTCGTCGAGCACACGCCGGTCTATCAGCGCCTGACCGACGAGATCACGGCGCTCGTCGGTCCCGAGCTCACCGAGCGCCTGACCACCTATCTGGACCGGCGGGGCATCACCACCTTCCTTCCCCATCCGGCCATCCGCCGCCGAGGTGACCGGTGAGCGGTCGCTGGTCCCGAGCCGGGCTCGGTCGCGTCCGCGAGGTCATCCTCGGGGACAGCTCGGTCCGGATGCCGCGTCTGGTGCTGGCCTCGATCGTCGTCGGCATGATCGTCGGCGTGTTGGTTGCCGCCTTCGACTACCTGACGGTCGAGATCCTGCTGCACGAGGTCGTGCACTGGCCGCTCGCAGCGAAGGCGGCAGCACCGTTCGTCGGGCTGGTGGTCGCCGCAGCGATCCTCCACATCGGCGGCACCACCTCCAGCACGTCCGACGAGTACGTGCGGGCCTTTCACGAACGGACCCCCGATCTCCCGCTACGGCATCTCCCGGCCAAGCTGCTGGCTGGGGTGGCCACCATCGGCAGCGGCGGCTCGGTCGGCCTCGAGGGTCCGTCGGTGTACGCCGGCGCCACCATCGGCCAGGCGATCCAGGACGGCTTCTCGCGGTTCTTCCGCCGCGACGAGGCGAAGATCCTCCTCACCGCCGGGGCTGCGTGTGGCGTGGCTGCGATCTTCAAGACGCCGGCCACCGGGGTCATGTTCGCCCTGGAGGCGCCGTATCGAGACGATGTCGCCCGCCGGGCGTTGCTGCCGGCCCTGCTGGCCAGCGCCACCGGCTTCCTGGTGTTCGCCGCGATCATCGGCACCGACCCCGTCTTCCCGCGTCTGGGTACCACGGACCGCCAGATCGACGTGATCGACCTGCTCGGCGGCGCGGTGATCGGTCTCGTGGCCGGCCTGGCGGCGCGGGGCTACGCCGCGTTGGTGCGAGTCGCGAAGGGCTCGGCGGAGCGCTTGCCCCTCTGGCAGCGTCTGCTGCTGGCCGGCGCTGTGCTGGCCACCTTCGTCGTCGCCGGCGAGGCGTTGTTCGACGAGACGGTCACCTTGGGCCCGGGCTTCGAGGCCGTCGGTTGGTTGTTGGAGGGTGACCGGTCGCTGGGGTTGATCGCCGGCCTCTTCCTCTTCCAGCTCGGTGCCACCCTGACCACCATCGGCGGCGGCGGGACGGGCGGTCTGTTCATCCCCCTCGCGGTCCAGGGCATCATCATGGGCTCGTTCATCGGCGTGGTGCTCGGCGAGGAGCAGACCTCGCTCTACCCCACGCTGGGACTGGCGGCCTTCCTCGGCGCCGGGTATCGGGCGCCCATCACCGCGGTGATGTTCGTCGCCGAGTCCACCGGCGCGTCGCCCTACGTCGTGCCCGCGCTCATCGCCGCCGCGATGTCGCAGCTCGTCGCGGGCGAGAGCTCGGTGGCGAGCTATCAACGCGCGCAGCGCCTCGGTCACCTCGAGGGGCGCTTCAAGCTGCCCATCGGTTCCGCGTTGGAGACCGACGTGTTCACGGTGCCCCCGGATGCCACGGCGGCCGAGTTCGTCTACGTCCACGTCCTGGGTCGACGTGAGCGAACCGTGGCGGTGGTCGACGATGGCCGCTACGTCGGGATCTGCGACCTCGACCACCTGCGCGAGGTCGACCGCGACGACTGGGACTCGATCACGGTGGGCGAACTGATGGCCACCGACATCCCCACCGGCCGCGCGTCGTGGACGTTCCGCGATGCGGTCGTGGCCATGGAGCAGGCCGACATCGACCTGTTGCCCATCACCGACGCGGATGAACGCTTCATCGGGGTCGTCTACGCAGACGACATCGTCAAGCTGAGCGAGATCCTGGACGAAACCGGGAGCTGAGCGGTCGAGCTCAGCTCGAGACCGCGTGCGGTCAGGCGGGGAACCCCTCGTCGGCGGCCATCGGCTCGACGGCGTTCATGCACCAGGACTTGTGATCCTGTCCCGGGAGCGCTTCGCACTCCTCACAGGGCTGTTCGTTGTCGCCGAAGAGGTCGTCCAAGTCGTCGTTCGTGTGCTTGAGCGCACGGGCCTCGACGTAGCGGCGGTGTCGTCCCTTTTTCACGGGTCGGCTCCGGGGTGTGGGGTGTCTGGGTTTGGTTGGTCGGTTGGCCGTCAGGGCGCACCCAGGGCCTCCGTCCTCGGAGCACCTTACCGCGTCAGTCGTGGCTTCGCACGGCTTCTGACCCTCTTCCGGTCAAGCTACGGTCAGTGCGGGAACATCAGTCCCTTTGGGTCCATGGCCATGCACGTCGATGTTCGACGCTGGGACTCGCGGATGCGTCAGTGACCCGGGCGGTCCTCGAGCACCAGGCGGCCGTCGTCGAACGCGAGCGTGGCCCGACCCTCGACCAGGCGCTTGATCGGCTCACCGACGTGCTCGGCTCGCCAACCCTCGGCCAGCCGGGCATCGCCGTCGCCGCGCAACACGGCCTCGATGTCGGCCCGGGTCCCGAGCAGGGCCGGGTCGATCTCGATGTCCTGGGCGTGCTGGGTCAGCCACGCGGACACCAGGGTGACCGCCGGGCGCAGCTGCTCCATCAGCGCCCGATTCGATGGCCGTCGAGGCAGTTCGACGTCACGGCGCAGGCCGTCGGCGACGATCTCGAGCAGCTCCTCCCCCATGGCACCACGCACATGGCGCTCATCGATGCCGCGCACCTTGCGGAGCTCGTCGATGCTGGTGGGCGGCCGCTGGGCCACCCCGACCACGCCGAGGTCGGGCAGGATGAAGCGTGGTGGCTGGTCGACCTCTTGGGCCCTGGTCTCGCGCCACTCGGCGACGGCCTGTGCGACCCCGCGGCTGCGCTTGCCCAGGTGCCGGGTCTCCTTGATACGCAACCACGCCGTTTCGGGGTCGCGCTGGTTGTGGCCTCGGGCGAGCGCCTCGGCGCACTCGTCCTCGGCCCATTGGAGCCGACCGCGTGCGGCCAGGTCCGACTCGAGCAGCCGGTGGATCTCGAGAAGGTGCTGCACGTCGGACGCGGCGTAGTCGAGCTGGGCTTCGCCGAGAGGTCGACGCAGCCAGTCGGTGAGCCGGTCACCCTTCGGGAGCCGGATGCCGAGCAGCTTGTCGTGCAGTGCGGCCAACGACGGACTGCGCAGGCCGGTGAACCCGGCCGCGATCTGGGTGTCGAAGAGCCGGCCCGGCAACGTGCCGCACGATCGGGTCATGACCTCGAGGTCCTGGCTCGAAGCGTGCATGACCGCGAGGCCGGGGCCGTCGAGCACCTCGGCGAGGGGTTCGAGCGACACCGCCAAGGGGTCGATCAGGGCCATGTCGGCCCCCCAGTTGATCTGCACCAGGGCCACGCGTGGGTAGTACGTCCGTTCCCGATGGAACTCGGTGTCCACGGCGTAGGTCGGCTGGTCGAGGATCTGCGGCACGATCGCATCGAGCCGTGCCTGATCCACGATCAGCTCCGGCGCGGTCATCGTTCGCGCTCCCGCCGCGCCGGCGCCGGCCGGCTCAAGATCCGACGGGGCCGGTGTCGACCTCGTGTCCTGCCGCGATCCAGCCCTTGGTGCCGCCTGCGACGTTGATGGCGTCGAAGCCGTGTTGATCCAGGAACTCCGCCGCGTTCATGGAGCGGCCGCCCGATGCGCAGATGAGGTAGAGGGGACGTGAGCTGTCCAGACGCTCCAGGTTGTCCGGGACGGTCATCAGGGGGATGAGCACGGCGCCCCGTACACGGGCCTCTTCGTACTCGTCCGGTTCGCGCACATCGACCAGTTGCACGGCTGTGGGGTTCAGCGCCGCCAAGGCGTCGACGTCGATCTCGGAAACGGGCACGGGTCCTCCTCGGGAGGCCGATCCTAGTTGGTCCACCGACCCGACGATGGGGACCGGGAGAACGACGCTCCGTCAGGCCCTTGGCAGGTCCTCGGGGCGGTCGGCGTCGGCGAACCAGCACGGGTCCCCGTCCAGGATCTGCACGACGTCGAGGACACGCATGCCGTCCCGGATCGACCGGCCCCCCTCGGCGAAGACCGCCGTGAGCTTCGGCAGCGCCGATCGGCGCCACGCGGCGTGGAGCGTCTGACGGCGACCGTCGATCACGGGCACGGCGACCTCGCCGGTGCCGAGGGCGCCGACGACGGTCCGAACCGCGGGTGCCGCGGCCGCGATGTGATCGCAGGCAAGCACGGCGACGATGTCCGCCGTGGTCTCGTGGAGCGCCGTGATCACCCCGCCGAGTGGTCCTTCGCCGGGGTACTGGTCCGGACGCCAGTCATGGCCCATGGCCTCCAGCGCCATCTGGTCGCCACCGATCACCACGACGTGTGCCGCCCCGGCGTCGCGAAGCGCATCGACGGCCATGGTCGCCATCGCCCGTCCGTCGATTTCGATGAGCGCCTTGTCGCGGCCCATCCGGCTCGAGGCCCCACCGGCGAGGACGGCGCCGTCGAAGGCCGGGAGCTCACCCGCCATCGTTCGTGCCACCGGCCACCAGCGACGCGCGCTCAGCCGCCATAGTTCATGCGGGTGTCCTCCATGCGGAGGACCTCGGTCTCCTCGTCGGCCTGGAAGCCGGCGTCGACCACCTCGCCGATGAAGAACGTGTGTCCACCCGTGTCCACGGCTTGACGGACCTCGCAGTCCACATACGCCGGGGCCTGCGAGAGGATCGGTGCGCCGGTCACGCCTTCCCGGAACGGGAATCCGTTCAGGGTCATCGCCGTCATGTCGACCTCGACGGGCTTGGTGAACTTCCGGACGATCGCTCGGTCCTCGCGGGCCACCGTGCACAGCGTGAACACGCCACCTTCGGCGATCAGCTCGTGGGTGAACGCGTCCTTCTCGACCCCGATGCCGACCAGCTTGGGGTCGAAGCTGACCTGGGAAGCCCAGTTCAGGGTCATGCCGTTGCGGCGGTCCCCGGCGCGAGCGCCGACCACGTACAGGCCGTACGGGAGCGTCCACAGGACGCGACGCCGGAGTTTGTCGTACTCCTCGCGCTCGTCGTCGGTGTCGACGCCGGGTGGGTAAGGACCGATCGGGCCGGAGCCTCCGGGTGCTGCCATGGCCTCAACCTACCGGCGTCCGGACTCAGCCCAAGTCCGCCGGAGGCCAGCTGGGATCGAGCTGGGCGAGGAAGATGGCACACCGCTCGCGCTCGTCGGCCTCGCCGATCGCGGCGGCGCACCGTTCGAGGCCGGCCAACGCCCGGAGGAACCCACGGTTCGTCTCGTGCTCCCAGCGAACGTAGCCCGAGCCACGCCAGCCCGACTGACGGAGGCGGTCGAGCCCTCGGTGGTAGCCCACCCGGTATGCGGCGTAGGCCTCGATCGGGTCCCTCGCGAGGTCGCCCAGCCGGGCCCAACCATCGAGAAACCGAGGGTGATCGGCCACGACCGCCGAGACCGCTTCACGCGACGCAGCAGCGTCCTCGATGCGGAGCGCCGCGGCGAGGCGTTCCAGGGCATCGGGTTCCTCGGGACCGAGGACGGTCTCGGGTGGGCCGGAGGACATGAGGGACACGTGGGCGTCGGACATGCCCCGAATCTACCGTCCGCCGGTGATCGTCCCCGCTCATCTGGTGAGGGTGGCCACCGACCGAATCCAGTCAGCGAAGGCGGCGGGATGGGTCATGTGGCCGCCGTGGGCGGCACCGGCGAGCTCTACCAGCGTCGCACCATGCACCCGGGCAGCGACGGTCTCCGCCGAGCGCCGGAACTCCGCCGATGTGACCGACCCGTAGGCAGCCGAGAGCGGCGACAGCACGTCCTCGAGCGCGAACGGCGGTGCCGTGGCCGCTCGGCCCACGTCCGCCATCAGCGCCGGGCCATCCCGCCGTCGGGCCTCCCGGAACCGATCAGGCAGGGCCTCCCACGCGTCGTCGCCGACGACGCGACGGAAGAAGACCTCCGCCGCGCTCGACGGGTCGTCGAAGCGGAACGGCTTCGGCCACCACGGTTCCCACGGCATCGGAGGCTCGTACACGCCGACGGCGGTGACGTGTTCGGGCGCCTCGACTGCCGCTGCC
>CBDHFJ010000182.1:0-11575 GCA_965262315.1 Acidimicrobiales bacterium | reverse complement strand
CGGCGCAGCCGGCGACGAGGAAGAGGTCGAGTACGACCCCGAGGCCGCGGCGCAGGCCGAGCAGGCCTGGGCGGCCTACTACGAAGAGGGCGGCGAGGCGGCCAGCGAGCCGCTCCCGGCTCCCACCGAAGCGCCCCCGGGCGAGTAGGCATCTCCAGCTCCGAGACCGAAGCCCCCGCTCTGGCGGGGGCTTCGTCGCGTCCGCCGCCTGGTGCGTCGACCGACTCGGCCGCCACACCACCGGCGCCAGATCCTGGTTCGGCTTCGCTACACGTGCAAACGTCAAGGACCCGGGTCCGCGGCAACTCTTCGAGGTGGTTGGAGAACTGGGGGCTCGCTGCGCTCGCGTCTGGGGTTCTCCCGGTCCGAAACGCGGGCTGGAAAACGTCAACGACCCCGGTCCGCCACAGATCCGGGGTCGTTGCGTTCTTGTCGGTCCACGGAGCAGCCCGAGCCCGCCAGGGCGAAGCTGCGATCGTGGCCGGGAGTCAGTTGAGCGCGACGATCCCCAAGCGCACGGCCGTGAGGACGGCCTGGGTGCGGTCGCGGGCGTCGAGCTTCTGGTAGATCGAGGCCAGGTGGTTCTTGACCGTCTTCTGGCTGATGTAGAGCTCGCTGGCGACCTCGGGCGTCGAGCAGCCGTCGGCGATCAGCTGGAGGACTTCTTCTTCCCGCTTGGTGATCAGGCCGCGGGCCTTGGCGCCGGCACCGGCGGCGACACCGACGTTGGTGCGCTCGCGGTTGCGCTGGGCCTCGCCGAGCATGACCGACTTCATCTGCGGGGCGATCACGGTCTCACCGGCAGCGCAGAGGCGAAGCGCGGTGGCCAGCTCGGACAGCGCGTTGGCCTTCACGAGGTAGCCGTTGGCGCCGGCCTGCATGGCGTTGGTGAACGAGTCCACATCGGCGTGCGGAGCGAGCATCACCAGCCGGGTGCGGGGCAGCGCGGCGTGGATCTGACGGCAGGCGTCGACGCCGGTCTGACCAGGGAGGTTGGTCGACAGCAGCACGATGTCCGGCGTCAGCTCTTTCGCCATGCGGACGACCTCGTCGCCGTCGGTCGCCTCACCGACAACATCGAAGCCGTGGTCCACCAGCCCCCGCTTGATGCCTTCTCGCACCATGCGGTGGTCATCGGCTAGCAGCAGTCGAATACCCATCGAAAGATCCCTGTGGTCGTGGTCGTTACCGAGGCGATCTGGGGCGGCAGACGGCTTCGATCAAATGCACCCGCTCCCCGGGTGTGAGGCTCCATCGGCGCGCCCCCAGACGATGTGAGGGGTTCGCCCAGATTTGGTGACGTTCGTCTCAATCCGCGCTCACCGTTCGCCAGCAGGGGATTCGCGGAGTTGTCCACAGGCTGCGACGTGCTCGGCGCACGTCCGGATCGGGCCTCGACGGGCGCGACCACTACGGTGTCGCGATGTTCGAATTCGGTCTGACCGGGGGGATCGGTTCCGGCAAGAGCACCGTCGCCGCTGGGCTCGTGAATCGTGGTGCGGTGTTGATCGACGCCGACGCGATCGTCCGTGACCTGCAGGCGCCGGGCGGCGCCGTCCTCGTCGCAATGGTCGAGCACTTCGGCGAGGGCATTCTGACCGGCGCCGGCGAGCTGAACCGGCAGGCGGTCGCCGACATCGTCTTCAACGACGAAGCGCAGCTCAAGGCGCTCAACGACATCGTCCACCCGGCCGTGGGCAAGGAGATGAAGGCCCGCCACGACGCCCTGATCGGGACCGACGCCATCATCGTGAACGACATTCCCTTGCTGGTCCTGGCCGACGGGAAGAAGAGTCCCCGCAAGGAGTACGAGCGGCTCCTGGGGATCATCGTGGTGGACTGCGAGGTGGAGATCGCCGTACGGCGTCTCGTCGAGCATCGTGGATTCTCCGAGGACGATGCCCGCGCCCGGATGGCCAACCAGGCTAGTCGGGAGGACCGTCGAGCGGTGGCGGACCACCTGATCGACAACTCCGGCGACCTCGCTGCCCTCGAACCCCAGCTCGACGCCTGCTGGGAGTGGATGCGAGCGCAGTCCGCGGCAGCCGGACGTTCCTGCGATTCGTGACGGCCCTCGGGCTCCCGAAACCCTTCACAGATCCCGAGACGCGATGCGTCGGACGGGAGTCCGTCAGACCCGCTCGGTAGGCTCGACGGCATGGTCGAGCGGTCAGACGGGGTGCCCTTCCGGGTCGAGGCGGAGTTCGAGCCTGCGGGTGATCAGCCCAAGGCCATCGCGGCGATGGCCGAGGGCATCGAACGAGGTGATCGTTTCCAGACCCTGCTGGGCATCACCGGCTCCGGCAAGAGCGCATCGATCGCCTGGACCATCGAGCAGGTGCAGCGCCCCACGCTCGTCATCGCGCCCAACAAGTCGCTGGCGGCGCAGCTCGCCAACGAGCTGCGCGAGTTCTTCCCCGACAACCGGGTCGAGTACTTCGTGTCGTACTACGACTACTACCAGCCCGAGGCCTACATGCCCTCGAGCGACACCTACATCGAGAAGGACTCGTCGGTCAACGACGAGATCGACCGGCTGCGGCACGCGTCCACCTCGGCGCTGCTGACGCGGCGGGACACCATCATCGTGGCGTCGGTGTCGTGCATCTACGGCTTGGGCTCACCCGAGGAGTACCAGCATCAGCTGCTGGTCGTCCGTCAGGGCGAGGAGCACGACCAGCGCGACATCCTCCGCCAGCTCGTCGGCATGCAGTACGACCGCAACGACATGAACCTCGTCCGAGGCAACTTCCGCGTCCGGGGTGACTCGATCGAGATCCATCCGGCGTACGAGGAGAACGTCGTGCGCATCGAGTTGTTCGGCGACGAGGTCGAACAGATCGTGGTGATCGACCCGCTGACGGGGGAGCGGATCGAGACGCTCCAGGAGCTCGTGATCTTCCCCAACACCCACTACGCCACGGGTGAAGAGCGGATGCAGCGGGCGATCAAGGGGATCGAAGTCGAGCTCCAGGAGCAGCTCGCCCTGTTCGAGGAGGAAGGTCGGCTGCTCGAAGCCCAGCGGCTTCGGATGCGGACCGAGTACGACCTGGAGATGATGCAGGAGGTCGGTTTCTGCAATGGCATCGAGAACTACTCGATGCACATCGACGGCCGCAGCTACGGCGAGGCGCCGTTCACGCTGCTCGACTACTTCCCGAAGGACTTCCTCTGCGTCATCGACGAGTCGCACGTGGCCGTTCCCCAGCTCCACGGCCAGTACGAGGGTGACCGGTCGCGCAAGGAGACCCTGATCGAGCACGGGTTCCGCCTGCCGTCGGCGGCCGACAACCGGCCGCTGCGGTTCGAGGAGATCATGGGGCGGCTCAACCAGGTGGTCTTCCTGTCGGCCACCCCCGGCGGCTACGAACTGGAGGTGTCGGATCAGGTCGTGGAGCAGATCATCCGCCCGACCGGCCTGGTCGACCCCGAGGTGATCGTCAAGCCCACGAAGGGTCAGATCGATGATCTGCTCGAGCTCATCGAGGAACGCACCGCCCGCGACGAACGGATCCTGGTGACCACGCTCACCAAGAAGATGTCGGAGGACCTGACCGACTACCTGCTGGAGCTGGGGATTCGGGTGCGCTACCTGCACTCCGAGGTGGACACCATCCAGCGGATCGAGATCCTGCGGGATCTGCGACTCGGTGAGTTCGACGTGTTGGTGGGTATCAACTTGCTCCGGGAAGGCCTCGACCTGCCGGAGGTCTCGCTGGTCGCGATCCTCGATGCGGACAAGGAAGGCTTCCTGCGCAGCGAGACGTCGCTGATCCAGACCATCGGTCGAGCCGCCCGAAACGTGGGTGGTCAGGTGGTCATGTACGCCGATCAGATGACCGACTCGATGCAGCGGGCCATCTCCGAGACCAACCGGCGCCGTCAGCTGCAGCTCGCCTACAACGAGGAGCACGGCATCGACCCCCAGACGATCCGCAAGGCGGTGACCGACATCCTGGCCATGATCCGACCCGCCGAGGACAAGGCGCCCATCCCCGGTGAGGGCTCGCGCTCGCGGTCCAAGGACGGGCAGCGTCGCCTGGTCGAGGGCGCGGAGGAGATGCCTGGCGAGGAGCTGCAGCGGCTGATCATGACGCTGGAGGCCGAGATGCACGAGGCCTCGGCGGACTTGCGGTTCGAGTATGCGGCGCGCCTGCGCGATGAGATCAAGGACCTCAAGCGGGAGTTGCGCGAGGTCGGCTGACACCCGCGAACACGCCGGCTCCCCGGCCTGGGCGCGGGCGCGGTCTCGCGGACTCCTGGTTGGACCAAGGGACCCGGCGTTCGGCTCGCTACCGTTGGCCGCGTGAAGATCGGGCACCTGCTCGGCGGTGGATTCCTGGCGGCCGCTGCCCTCGCCGCGTATCGACGCGTGGTGCGGCGCGACCTGCCGGTGCGGCACCTCACCACGGTCGAACGCACCCGCAAGCTCGCACAGTTCAGTGGGCGGGCGGGCGCCGGCTACGCCGTGCACCGGGCGCGTCGGGTCTTCGTGTCCGCCGAGCGCCGGGAGGAGCTCGACCGAGCGTTCCAGATCGAGACCACCGAGCAGGCGGTGGCCCTGCTGGGGGACATGAAGGGCGCCATGATGAAGGTCGGCCAGATGGCCTCGTACCTCGATCAGGGCATGCCCGAGAACGTGCGACACACGCTGGCGCAGCTGCAGCAGGATGCACCGCCGATGAGCGTCGAGTTGGTCGACAACGTCATCGAAGCGGAGCTGGGGGTCCCACCGAGCCGGCTTTTCGCCGAGTGGGATCCGGACCCGATCGCGGCAGCGTCGATCGGGCAGGTGCATCGGGCGATCACGACCGATGGTCGGGCGGTGGCGGTGAAGATCCAGTACCCGGGTGTGGACGAGGCGATCTCGTCGGACCTGGCCACCGCCGATGTGGTGTTCCGCGGTCTGGCGGTCATGTTCCCCGGACTCGAGCCGGAGCCGGTGGTCGAGGAGCTGAAGACCCGCCTGACCGAGGAGCTCGACTACGTCCTGGAGGCCGAGAACCAGAAGGCCTTCGCCGCGTACTACCGGGGTCACCCCTTCATCCACATCCCGGACGTCGTCGAGGAGCTGTCGACGCATCGGGTGCTGACCACCGAGCTCGCCACCGGCGCCCGTTTCGACGAGGTCCTGAACTGGAGCCAGGACGAGCGGAACCTGGCAGCCGAGACCATCTACCGCTTCGCGTTCGGCAGCATCTACCGGCTGGGCGCATTCAACGGCGACCCGCATCCGGGAAACTACCTGTTCCGACCCGGCGGCCAGGTCACGTTCCTGGACTTCGGGCTCGTCAAGCGATTCACCGGCGACACCCTCCGGGGCTTCGAGCAGATGCTCCACTCGATCGTGCTGGAACCCGAGCCGGAAGTGTTCCGCAGCACGATCGAACGGCTCGGGTTGTTGCGGCCCGGCGCACCGTTCTCCGACGACGATGTGGTGGAGTACTTCAGCCACTTCTACGAGTTCGTCGCCACGCCGGGCCCCTACACGATCACCGAGGAGTACGCGACGGCGACGGTGCGCCACATCTTCGATCCGGTGGGTGAGTTCGCCGAGATCCGCAAGGCGGCCAACGTGCCCACGGACTTCGTGATCATCCAGCGCATCAACCTGGGGCTGTATGCGATCTTCGGTCAGCTGAACGCGACGGGAGACTGGCGGCGGATCGCCGAGGAGCTGTGGCCATGGGTGGACGGGCCGCCGTCGACGCCGATGGCCGAGGCGCTGGCGGACTGGACGCCCGGGCCGGCGTTGGTGGCTTCGCAGTAGCACCTCACGGTGTATTTCGGTATTCTTCATGCCACCACGAACGAAGGGAATGGAGATGCCGGACTGGGCGCGGCCGATCGACGTGCGCTTCGACCATGCCGCGGCGGCCGCGGCCGTCGATGCGCTGGCGGGAGCGCGTTTCGCGTTGGCGTTGAGTTGGGCGGCCGAGGACCGGACGGCGCAGGCGGCGCTGGCCACGTGGGAAGGCCAGGCCGCCGACGCGTTCTCGGTCTCCCACCGCGCCCGCGGTGCTGCGGCCGAGGACCTCGACGTGCGGCTGCGACTGCTCCAGATCGCCATCGAAGACGCGGTGGGCGACGCCCTCGTCGAGCAGGCGCGGGTGGACGCCCGGCAGGCCGACTGGGACGCGCAGCGGCGGCTCGAGATCCTCGCCGCGGCGGCCGCGGAGGCCGACTCCGCTGGCGTCGGGCCGACGGGTCCCGCGCCGTCCGACGGTGTGGACGACGCGCTGGTCCGGTGAGTGGCCGAGGTCGTCCGGGAAACCGTCGGCAGAACATACGTTCGGGAGGATTCGCTGGCTAGATTGGCGCGGTGTCTGACCGTCTCGTCATCCAGGGTGCGCGCGAGCACAACCTCCGCAACGTCGATCTGGAACTGCCGCGTGACAAGCTGATCGTGTTCACGGGACTGTCCGGTTCGGGCAAGTCCTCACTGGCGTTCGACACCATCTACGCCGAGGGTCAGCGGCGCTACGTCGAGTCGTTGTCGGCCTACGCCCGTCAGTTCCTCGGCCAGATGGACAAGCCCGATGTCGACTTCATCGAGGGCTTGTCGCCCGCGATCTCGATCGACCAGAAGAGCGCCAGCCGGAACCCGCGTTCGACGGTGGGCACCATCACCGAGGTCTACGACTACCTCCGCCTGCTCTTCGCTCGCATCGGCGTCCCCCACGACCCCGAGACGGGGGAGCGCCTCGTGCGGCAGACACCGCAGCAGATCGTCGATCGGGTGCTCGCCATGGAGGAGGGGACCCGGTTCCAGGTCCTGGCCCCGGTCGTCCGCGGCCGCAAGGGGACCTACGACACGCTGGTCACCGATCTCGCGGCCGAGGGCTTCGTAAGGGCGCGCATCGACGGTGAGGTGGTCGAGCTCGCCGACGTGGCCGGCACCAACGACGACGGCACACCCCGGCTCCAGCTCGAGCGCTACGAGATGCACGACATCGAGGTGATCGTCGACCGTCTGGTCCTGCGCGATGGCATCGACCGTCGTCTGACCGAGTCGATCGAGACCGCCTTGCGGCTGGCCGAGGGCGTGGCCCAGATCGAGATCGTGCCCCGGGGTGACGACGACGGCGAACCCGAAGTCCTGACGTTCTCCCAGCACCTCTCCCGACCCAGCGACGGCAAGTCCTTCGACGAGCTCGCACCGCGGAACTTCTCGTTCAACTCGCCCTACGGCGCCTGCACCGCCTGCGACGGTCTGGGGACGACCTACGAGGTCGACCCGCGGCTGGTGATCCCCAACGGTGAACTCAGTCTCGCCGAGGGCGCGATCGCTCCCTGGTCCAGCGGGCGGAGTCAGTACTTCCAGCGCCTGATCGAAGCGGTCGCCGACGAGAACGGCATCGACGTGGACACCCCGTGGGAGAAGTTGCCCGCCAAGGCCACGAAGCTGCTCCTCCACGGGAGCGGCTCCAAACGGGTCACCGTGCGGTACAAGAACCGCTACGGCCGCATGCGGACCTACCCAGCTCGCTACGAGGGCATCATCCCGTACCTGCGCCGGCGGCACACCGAGGCCGAGTCCGACTCCGCCCGCGAGCAGATCGAGGGCTACATGCGCGAGGTCCCGTGTTCCGCCTGCGGCGGCGCTCGACTCCGGCCGCTGTCGCTCGCGGTGACCATCGACGCCCACAACATCGCCGAGATCTGCAGCCTCTCGATCGCCGATGCCGCGGACCTCCTCCAGAACCTCGAGCTCAGCGACCGCGACATGCTGATCGCGGAGCAGGTGTTGAAGGAGATCAACGCCCGGATGGGGTTCCTCGTCGACGTCGGTCTGGACTATCTCTCGCTCGGGCGGTCAGCCGGGACGTTGTCGGGGGGTGAGGCCCAGCGGATCCGCCTGGCCTCGCAGATCGGCTCGGGGCTGGTGGGGGTGCTCTACGTGCTCGATGAGCCGTCGATCGGGCTCCATCAGCGCGACAACAAGCGACTCATCGAGACGCTCGAACGACTCCGCGACATCGGCAACACCGTGATCGTGGTCGAGCACGACGAGGAGACCATCCGGGTGGCGGACCACGTGGTCGACATCGGTCCTGGCGCGGGCGAACACGGTGGCGCGATCGTGCACTCGGGGACGGTCCCCAAACTCCTCAAGAACAAGACGTCGACCACCGGCCAGTATCTCGCCGGCAAGCGCGAGATCCCGGTGCCCGAGCTCCGCCGCAAACCGGCCGAGGACTGGCTGACGGTCCGTGGGGCCGAGGAGCACAACCTGAAGAACATCGACGTCGAGGTGCCGTTGGGGTGTTTCGTCGCCGTGACCGGCGTGTCCGGCTCCGGCAAGTCCACCCTGGTCAACGGCATCCTCTACCGGTCGCTCATGCAGCGGATCTACGGCTCCAAGACCCCGCCCGGGCTGCACAAGGCAGTCGACGGGCTCGAGGCGCTCGACAAGGTCATCAACATCGACCAGCAGCCGATCGGTCGCACGCCCCGATCCAACCCGGCCACCTACACCGGGGTCTTCGATCACGTCCGGAAGCTGTTCGCCCAGACTCAGGAGGCGAAGGTCCGTGGCTACCTCCCGGGCCGCTTCTCGTTTAACGTCAAGGGCGGTCGTTGCGAAGCCTGTTCGGGCGACGGCACGATCAAGATCGAGATGCACTTCCTCCCCGACGTCTACGTGCCGTGCGAGGTCTGCAAGGGCTCCCGGTACAACCGCGACACCCTGGACATCCGCTTCAAGGGGAAGAACATCGCGGAAGTGCTCGACCTGCCGTGCGAGGACGCACTGGAGTTCTTCTCGAACCAGCCGGCCATCGCTCGCCACATGCAGACGCTGGTCGACGTCGGTCTGGGCTACGTGCGGCTCGGGCAGCCCGCGCCAACCCTGTCGGGTGGCGAGGCCCAGCGGGTGAAGCTCGCCAGCGAGCTGGCCAAGCGCTCGACCGGCCACACCATCTACATCCTCGACGAGCCCACCACGGGTCTGCACTTCGAGGACGTTCGCAAGCTCATGACCGTGCTGTCCCGCCTGGTCGATCAGGGCAACACGGTGCTCGTCATCGAGCACAACCTGGACGTCATCAAGACGGCCGACTGGATCATCGACCTCGGGCCGTCCGGGGGCGACGGTGGGGGGACCGTCGTGGTCGAGGGGCCGCCAGAGCTGGTGGCCAAGACCGACGACAGCTACACGGGCCAGTTCCTCAAGCCGATCCTCGAGGCCGCCGGCACGCTCTGACGCCGGCCGTGGCGATCAGCTCTCGGCCAACAGGTTTTCGATGAAGACCTGGATCCGGCGGTTCAGCTGCCGGCCCTCGTCGCTGGCGTTGTCGCCGATCGGCTCGGTCTCGCCGCGTCCTTCGGCGGCGAGCCGTTCGGGGGCCACGCCGCGGTCGGTCAGCCACCGCACGACGGCCTGTGCACGCTGGAGCGACAACACCAGGTTCGAGGCGTCGTCGCCGATGCTGTCGGTGTGGCCGACGATGGTCATGGTGACCGCCGGGCGGATCGTCAGCAGGGCCAGCGCCTGACCGAGCAGGGGCTCGAACTCGGGGGCGATGACGGCTGAGCCGGTCTGGAACAGCACGGTGTCGTCCACCCGGATGTTGCCGAGGTTCGGATCGTCGGCCCTCGGGTCGATCACGTAGTTGTTGACCACGTTCTCGGGGCCCAGGACCTCGGCCGCCAAGGCGACGATGGCATCGGCTGCCTCCTGGCTGGGCACAGCGCCCTCGAGGACGATCCGGCCGCCCTGGACGACGGCTCTCGACTCGGGCACCTCACCTTCGGCCGCGGGTGCGGCGTCGCCGTCAGCGCTCGCTTCGGCATCAGCGTCGGCGTCGGTGGTGGTGTCGGTGGCGTCCGGGTCGGCCACTTGGGCGTCGCCGTCGGTGTTGGTGTCCGTTGCGTCGGAGTTCGCGTCGGGACACCACCACCGACGCCGACGCCGACGATCCGGACGCCACCCGTCGGTGGTGGTGTCCGTTGCGTCGGAGTTCGCGTCGGCGTCGGTGGTGGTGTCGGTGGCGTCCGGATCGTCGGCGTCGGCGTCGGTGGTGGTGTCGGTGGTGTCGGCGTCGGTCTCCTCGGACGTGTTCGCGTCCGTTGCGTCGGAATTCGCGTCGGCGTCGGTGTCGGAGGTTGCGCCAGTGTTGCTGTCCGATTCGGTGTCGGCGTCCACGTCGTTGTCGGCTTCTGCCGCCGCGTCGTCGCCGGCGCCTTCGGCCGCGCCGCCCGTCTCCGAGGAGGAGGAGGCGTCCGCATCGATCTCGGCGGCTGCGCCGGCCTCGTCCTCGGCAACCGTGGTGTCGGCGGATCCGGCCTCGAGGGTGTCGTCGTCGTTCATGGCGCTCACGATGATCGCCGCCACGACCCCGGCCAGCAGCAGGAGGACGATCGCCAGGAGCGCTCGTCGGCGTCGGTTGTCACTGTCGACCGCGGCGGCCTTCTGGGAAGCGTCCCGGACCTGCGCGGCCTGTGGCGCCGCCTTGGGAGCGGCCGATGCTGGCTTCGCAGCGGTCGCTGCCACTGCGGCACCAGCGGTCGCCGCCACTGCGGCACCAGCGGTGGCTGCAGCGGGCACGGCCCTCTGGACCGCGTCGTTGGGGGAGTCGGGACCGCCCTGGTCGGCTGCGTCTCGCGCCCCGGCGCCGGCGGCGGCTGTGGCTGCGGTGGCAGGGTCGTTGTCCTCGTCGCCGGCTTCGGTGGTGCCGGCTGTGTCATCCGCGTCGGTCGCGGTGGTGGTGCCGCTTGAGGCCTCCGGCGCGGAGGACTGGTCCACGTCACCGGTGTCCGGCGCCTCGGCGGCCGCGCCCTGGTCGGCGGCCACGGCCGTGGCGGCTGGAGCCAGCGCGACGCCGCCAGCAGCGACGATGGCCGGGTTGTCGTCTTCAGCCTCGGCCGACTCGACGTCGGTGCCGGGTGTGCTGTCGGCATCGGTGGAGTCGGTGCCGGGTGTGTTGTCGGCATCGGTGGAGTCGGTGCCGGGTGTGCTGTCGGCATCGGTGGCGTCGGTGCCGGGTGTGCTGTCGGCATCGGTGGCGTCGGTGCCGGGTGTGTTGTCGGTATCGGTGGTGTCGGTGCCGGGTGTGTGGTCGGCGTCGACGCCGTCTGCGGCCTCGGCTGTCTGGGAGTCGTCGGCCTCGCCCCCGGGCGCATCATCGAGGGTTGCGGTGGCTGCTGCCGCAACGGCCGCGGCGCCGGCGGCAGCCGCACCTGCGGCGGCGGCATGGCCCGGTGACTCGTCGTCGGTCTCGGCGGCGGTGGTCTCGGCCTCAGTAGCGGCGTCGGCTTGATCGGTGGTGTCGGCGTCGGTGACGGCGGTGGTCTCGTCGTCGGTCTCGGCGTCGGTGGCGGTCTCGGCCTCAGTCGTGGCGTCGGCTTGATCGGTGGTGTCGGCGTCGGTGGCGGCGGTGGTCCCGTCGTCGGTCTCGGCGTCGGCGGGGTCGGTGGTCTCGGCCTCAGTAGTGGCGTCGTCGGTCTCGGCTTGATCGGTGGTCTCGGCCTCAGTGGTGGCGTCGGCTTGATCGGTGGTCTCGGTGTCGGCAGTGGCGTCGGCGGCGTCCGTGGTGTGCGCGTCGTCGGCGGTCGGGGTGGCTACGGCTGCGGC
>CBDHFJ010000181.1:0-24750 GCA_965262315.1 Acidimicrobiales bacterium | reverse complement strand
AGACCGACGCTGGTCACGGCCACGGCCAATCCGAACAAGGTCGCGGAGATCGCGGCCATCCTCGGCGACGCGGTCGAGCTGCTGCCTCGGCCCGCCGAGGTGGGCGACGTGGTCGAGGATGCGCCGACGCTCGAGGGCAACGCACGCCTCAAGGCGGTGGCGATCTGCGAGGCCACCGGTCAAGCCGCCGTGGCGGACGACACCGGGCTCGAGGTCGACGCGCTCGGCGGCGCCCCGGGCGTGCACTCTGCCCGCTACGCCGGCGAGGAAGCAGACGCCGCCCGAAACCTCGCCAAGCTGCTCACCGAGCTCGACGGCGTGCCGCCCGAACAACGCACGGCGCGGTTCCGTACCGTCGCGCTGATCCGGCGGCCCGACGGCTCCGAGGTCGTCACCCACGGCGTGGTCGAGGGCACGATCATCGACACGCCCCGCGGCGTCGGCGGGTTCGGCTACGACCCGGTCTTCGTGCCGGTCGACAGCGACGGTTCGACCTTCGCCGAGATGACCGACGACGCGAAGAACGCGATCAGCCATCGAGGCCGGGCCTTCCGCGCCCTTGCAGTCCACCTCTCGAGCTGACCCCGCCCTGCCACCGGCCCGCTGCCCTCGGAGCGGACCCGTGACTGGCGCAGCTCAGAGGAAGAGACGGTCGACGATGGCCCCGCTGGGGGCGAGGAGCAACACCGTCTCGCCGCGGTTCGACCACACTCCTGACGACGAGCACCAGAAGACGTCGCCGCCTCCGTCGGTGCCGCATCCGGTCCGAAGCCGGAGGCGTTCGCCCGGCTGCAGGACACCGGTCTCGAACACGAAACGGTTGGTGGTCGATTCGTCACGCAGCGCCCAGCCGGTCAGCTCCACCGGCTCGGTTCCCGGGTTCTCGATCTCGACCCACTCGTCCTCGAGCACCTCGTCGTCGGGACCGGCAGGGTCGGGCTCGACGTCGGCGATGACCAGGGACTCGGCCGGGGGAGCGCAGAGGTCCGGGGCGTCCCACATGCCGAGACCGGCTTCCGCCGCGGCCTCCATCTCGGCGGTCCAGTCTCGCTCGTCGCCATGGAGGCCCAGCGCCCAGCCCGCCCGGACGAGGGCCTCGTTCACACTCTCGTCACCGATGGACAGCTCCACCAGCAGCCGGTCGAAGCGGTCGCTCCCGAAGTCGGAGACGGCGACGGCCTGGCCGTCGACCACGCGTTCCAGCGCGTCTCGGGCGGCAGGCCCCTGACAGTCGGCGAGTTCTGGGGCATTCACACCGATCAGGCGAGCCTCGACCACCGCACCGTCCAACCGGAGCTCGAGCGAGTCGCCGTCGATCACCCGCTCGACCGTCGCGCCCGCGGCCTGCGCGATCGGCTCGGCGACCTCGGCGTCGACGTCACTCGCGGCACAGGCGCTCGAGAGCAGCGCGAGGCACGCGACGAGCGCTGAGGTGCGGCGGAGCATCGGGCGCACGGTAGTGCCCCTCGGCTCCGCCGTGTGTGCTGGTGGCGGCCAGGCCGGGTAGGCGTGGTCGCCGAGGATCTCGTCGATCACCGAACTCCTCGGCCGCGGTCGCCATGAGGTCCCGGCCGACCCCGGTACGATGCGGCAGCGGTCCAGATCCGGCGCCGGTGGCGGAATTGGCAGACGCGCAGGGTTTAGGTCCCTGTGCCCGAAAGGGCGTGTGGGTTCAAGTCCCACCCGGCGCACCAGTGCACCATCCGGCCCCGCACCGGGAATGATTCCCCCCGGTTCGCGTTGGGGCTGGATACCCTTCCCCAGACCCTCATTCAAGTCCTGGAGTGACGCTCACATGACCGTGCCCCCGATGCCCCACGCTGCCGATGGCCCCAGCGGTTCCGGGCAGTTCGATGTCTACTCGCAGCTGCTCAAGAACCGCATCGTGATGCTGGGCACCGACGTCAACGACGAGATCGCGAACTTCATCACCGCCCAGCTCCTCTACCTCGAGGGCCAGGACAGTGACGCCGACATCTGGCTCTACATCAACTCGCCGGGTGGCTCGGTGACCTCGGGTATGGCCATCTACGACACGATGAACTTCGTGAAGCCGGACGTGGCCACCATCTGCATGGGCCTCGGCGCCTCCATGGGTCAGTTCCTGCTGTGTGCCGGCGCCCCCGGCAAGCGCTACTCGCTGCCCCACGCGCGCATCATGATGCACCAGCCCTCCGCCGGCGTGCAGGGCCAGGCCACCGACATCGCCATCCAGGCCGAACAGCTCATCTACATCAAGAAGCTGATGGCCGAACGCATCGCCGAACACACCGGCCAGTCGCTCGAGCAGATCGAAGCGGACTCCGAGCGCGACCGCTGGTTCACCGCCGAGGAAGCCCGCGACTACGGCATCGTCGATCACGTCATCAAGCGGCGCGGCGACGTCGGTTCCTAGGCCGGGCGGTGTCCGCCCCCGCCTGACTCAGTCGTCGATGTCGAGAGGTGTCGGCGTCGGTGTCGGCTCTGCCGGCGCGTCGAAGGTGATGCCGCAGGTCTCGGTTCCGTAGGTCTGGAGTCGGGCGGCCGGCTCCGATGCTTCGTCCAACCTGCCCTGGAGTTCGCGCAGCACGTCGCTGCGCGCGCCTGGTGCCGTGGCGGCGATCGCTGTCAGCACCTCGTCGTAGACCGCCGACACCGTGGCCGCGTCCGCAGCGAGGTCGTCCGGTGCGAGCTCGGCCAGGATCTCCAGGTCCGCGAGCGCATTCGCGACGCTCGCCGGGTCGTCGAGCTCGAGACCGGCCCCGACCGCCACCGTGGTGGCCTCGCGAAATGCCGCGCAGAAGGCCTCCGGGTCCTCAGGCGGGTCCGACGAGCAGGCGCCCACGACGGTGACGAGCGCGGTCAGGGCCGCGGCCACGCGGCTGGCGAGGTGCATGGGTTCAGGCGCGAGCGGCCTCTGCCAGGGACCTGAGGGTGTCGATGGCGTGGTCGGGGCCCTCGGGGTCCTTGAAGACGGCGCTTCCCGCCACGAAGACGTTGGCGCCGGCCCGGGTCGCGTCTTCGATGGTGGCTGGTGAGATGCCGCCGTCGACCTCGATGTCCACATCGAGCCCGCGGTCGGCCAGATCGGCACGAAGCCGGCGCACCTTGCGCTCCTGGGCCGAGATGTACGCCTGGCCGCCGAAGCCGGGGTTGACCGTCATGATCAGGACCTGGTCGACCAGATGCAGGACGTTGTCGATGCTCTCGAGGGGAGTGGACGGGTTCATGGTCACCGCTGCTCGGGCGCCGTGATCGATGATGGCGTTCAGCGTGCGATCGAGGTGGCGGACCGACTCGACGTGCACGGTGATCAGGTCGCAGCCGGCGTCGATGTAGCGAGGGGCAAGCAGATCCGGGTCCTCCACCATCAGGTGCGCCTCGAACACGAGGTCGACCTCTTCCCGGCACGAGCGCACGACGTCGGGCCCGACGGTGAGGTTCGGCACGAAGACCCCGTCCATCACGTCCCAGTGGATGCGGTCGGCGCCGGCCTTCTCGAGCGTGCGGAGCTCCTCCCCGAGGCGGCTGAAGTCGGCGGGAAGGATCGACGGTGCGATCTCGATGCGGCGCGGAGGTGCGGTCGTCATGTTCGGACCCCTGGGGCGATGGGCATTGTCGGGACCCTATCCGCGTCCCTCGACCGCTTGGGGGCAGGGGGAGTGCGTCCGGGGCCAATACGCTGCTGCTCGATGGTTCGGCTCCGGATCGACAGGATTGCCACCGGCGGCGACGGGGTCGCCCGGGACGATGACGGGCGAGTGGTGTTCGTCGCCGGCGCGCTGCCGGGCGAGACGGTCGAGGCTCGGGTGACCGGCGCCAAGAAGCGATTCGCCACCGCCGAGGTGGTCCAGGTGGTCGAGGCCGCGCCGGCCCGTGTGGTGCCACCGTGTCACCACCTCGTCGCGGGGTGTGGCGGCTGCGATCTCCAGCACGTCGCCCCGCCAACCCAGCACGAACTCAAGGTCGAGATCGTCGCCGACTGCCTCGAACGGATCGGCCGTCTGGCGAGCCCCAATGTGACGGCGGGGGGTGCGCTCGCGCCGACCGGCTACCGCACGACCGTTCGCGCCGCGGTGGTGGACGGACAGGCCGGACATCGGCGCCGCCGCGGGCACGAGGTCGTGGCCACACCCGAGTGCCTGGTCGCCCATCCGCAGGTGCGAGCGGTCCTCGCCGAGGGGCGATTCGGCGATGCCGAGGAGGTGTTCGTGCGGGCGTCGCTGGCGACCGGGGAACGCCTCGTGGTGGTCAGCCCGACCGCGGTCGGCGCTTCCGTCCCGGCCGGTGCGGTGATCGGGGCCGACGAGCTGGACCGGCGTGAGGACGCCCACCTGTACGAGGACGTCGCCGGCGTCCGCTTGCGCGTCTCGGCCCGCTCGTTCTTCCAGTCCAGCCCGCTGGCAGCCACCGCGTTGGTCGAAGAGGTCAGCCGCATCAGCGACGCGGTCGGCGTCGAGTCGCTCGCCGACCTCTACGGCGGGATCGGGGTCTTCGCCGCGTGTGTGCCGGTCGTCGGCCGGGTCGTCCTCGTGGAACAGAACCCGTGGGCGGTGGCCGACGCTCGGGTGAACCTCGCCGGGACCGACGCCCAACTCGTCGAGGCCCGGGTCGAGGCGTGGGAGCCCGAGCCCGTCGATCTCGTCGTCGCCGACCCGGCCCGGCGAGGCCTCGGAGCGGCCGGCGCCGATGTGGTCGCCCGTGCCGGTGCACCACACGTTGTCCTGATCAGCTGCGACCCGGGGTCGCTCGGGCGCGATGCGGGTCTGTTGGCCGCGCGGGGCTTCTCGCTGGTCGAGAGCCGTGTGTTCGACCTCTTCCCGCAGACGTCGCACGTCGAGGTTGTGAGCCATTTCACGAGGTCAGAGGCCTGAAACGGTCGCTGTCCCCCTTGACAGCCGCCACCCCCGGACGCATAGTGACGAGTGTCACATCGCGGACCTGCTCGAACCCATCGAGCAGTCGGTCTGGTCAGTCCGAGGTGTGACGGAAGGAGGTCCGCACCGCCGATTCCGAGCACATCGAGACTCAGGATCGCTGCTGGTCCGGCTCGGGCCCAGAACCGTCCCCCGCTTTCTCTCGACCTCAGAACCGCTCGTCGGTTCCCATGCAGGAAGACAGGTGTGACGTCTGTGCCCCGCCGGTCGCGGACTCTCCGAATCGATGACAGGCGCTCGCTTGCCCGGCGGGCGCCTGTCGTTCGTCGCCGGCCACGGGCCGGGTTCGCCCCCGCTGGGTACCAGGTCCCGGGGTGACCGCTGCGTAGGCTTGTCGAGTGGAATCCCACGCCGAACCGGCCTACGCCGCATGCCTGCGCTTCTTCGCCGAGCTCCGGTCCCTGGGGGTCACCGACGCCGTCGTCTCGCCGGGGAGCCGATCGACCGTTCTCGCGCTGAGCGCTCACGCGGCCGGCATGGACATCACCGTCCATCACGACGAGCGGGTGGGGGCGTTCCATGCGCTCGGGGCCGCCAGGCAGTCCCGTCGCCCAGTCGTCCTCGTGTGTTCGTCGGGCACGGCGGGGGCCAACTACCACCCGGCGGTGATCGAGGCCCATCACGCCGGGGTGCCGATGATCGTCTGCACCGCGGACCGCCCACCGGAGCTGCGGACCTGGGGTGCCGGCCAGACGGTCGACCAAGTGCATCTCTTCGGTACCAGCGTGCGGTGGTTCCACGAGACACCCGTGGCCGATTCCATCGACGAACCCCACGCTCGAGCGCTCGCACTCCGGGCCTACGAGCGGGCCGCCGTCGGTGCCGGTCCGGTCCACCTCAACTGGCCGTTCCGGGAGCCGCTCCACCCCGGAGGACCCCTGCAGGCGCCCGAACCGACGCTCGCGCCGCACGTCCCGATGCGGTCGCAGCCGTCCGAGCGTCTCCGCTCGCTGGCAGACCGGTTCGAGCGCGGCCTGATCGTCGTGGGGCCGTCCGACCTGGCGGCCGACGTCGCAGCAGAAGTGACCGCCTTCGCGGGGGCGTCGGGGTGGCCCGTCCTTGCCGACCCGGCCTCAGGACTGCGGTCTGGTTCCCACCACGAGCACGCCACGGTGGTCACCACTGCCGAGCTCTTCCTCGCCGTCGATGCCGTCACGCCGACGCTCTCGGCTCCTGACGTCGTGGTGCGCATCGGCTTGTCGCCCACGTCGAAGGCGTACC
The DNA here is from genome assembly GCA_965262315.1 of Acidimicrobiales bacterium. Taxonomy (GTDB): domain Bacteria; phylum Actinomycetota; class Acidimicrobiia; order Acidimicrobiales; family UBA8592; genus JBCCFK01. The sequence goes on along the minus strand of CBDHFJ010000181.1, from coordinate 18,613 downwards.
GGCTCTGGCTGGAGTCCAACCGGCCTCGTCATCTCGTCCTCGTCGACCCCGCTGCGGACTGGAGCGATCCCACCGGCTCGGTGACCGAGGTGGTGTCGGGCCCCCTCCCCGGGTTGTTCGCCCCGGCTCGGGCTGCCGAGAAGCGGACGCCGTGGACCGCTCGGTGGGCCGAGGTCGAGCACCGGGCGGCGGCCGCCGCGGCCGGGTGCGTGGCCGCGGATCGCAGTGAGCTGGGGTTCGTGCATCGACTGATCGAGGCCATGGCCGCCGCGAACCGCCCGATGAACCTCGTCGTCTCGAACTCGATGCCCATCCGCGACGTCGACTTCGTGATGCGGCCGACGGGTTCGCCCATCCGGGTGATCGCCAATCGTGGTGCCAACGGCATCGACGGGGTCTTGGCGACTGGGCTGGGGGTGGCGTCGGCGTCGGCCGATCACACGGTCGTGCTCCTCGGCGACGTGGCCACGGTGCACGACCTGGGAGGGCTGGCCGCCATCCCGCGACTGGGCGCGACATCGATGACCGTGGTCGTCGTCGACAACGACAACGGGGGGATCTTCTCGATCCTGCCGGTGCGTCGGGCCATCCCGGACGAGCTGTTCGACCAGCTCTTCGGCACGCCCCACGGCACCGATCTGGCAGCGGTCGGGGCGGCCATGAACTTCGTGGTCACCGAGCTGGATGCCGATGCCGACGTCGAGATGGTCTTCGAGCCCCAGGATGGGCCTCGCCTCGTCGTGGCCCGCACCACGGTGGCCGGCATGACCGACGGGGTGGCCGAGCTCCGGACCGCGGTGGCCAATGCCTTCTCCTGATGCTCGGGGCGCTCTCCCCGCCTCGGATGCCGGATTGGCCGAGGTCCTGGTCGACGGGGTTCGGATGCGCTTTCAGCTCGACGGTGCCGGGCCGCCCTGCTTCGTGCTGCACGGGTTCACCGGTTCGCACCGAGCCATGCGGGGACTCGTCACCGGGCTCGCTGCGGATCACCTCGTCGTCGCTCCCGACCTGGTGGGCCACGGGGCGAGCGATGTGCCTGCCCGAGTCGCGTCGTACACGATGGCGGCCGTCGTCTCCCAGCTCGACGGGATCCGGCGGGCCGTCGGTGTCCAGCGCATCGCACTGGTGGGGTACTCGTTCGGGGCTCGGGTCGCGTTGTCCTATGCGGTCGCCCACCCGGATGCGGTGTCGCACCTGGTGACGATCGGCGGCACCCCTGGAGTGGCTGATGCCGACGCGGCCGCGGCTCGTCGGCAGGCCGACGAGGACCTGGCGGACGCGATCGAGGCGGACGGGGTGCCGGCCTTCGTCGACCGTTGGGAGCAGGCGCCGATCTTCGGGACCCAGGCGGGACTGCCCGATGCCGTGCGGGCCGAGATCAGGGCCGGTCGTCTCGCCAACGACCCGGTCGGTCTGGCGAACAGTCTCCGGGGGGCCGGTACCGGTTCGATGCCGCCGCTCTGGGATCGGCTGGCGACGGTGACGGTGCCGGCCACCGTCATCGTCGGGGCGCTGGATCAGAAGTTCGTGGACATCGGGCGATCGATGGTCGAGCTGCTTCCCCGCGCTCGCCTCGAACTCGTCCCCGCTGCGGGCCACGCCGCGCACCTCGAGGCCCCAGAGCTCTGCCTCGGCCTCGTGCGAGCGGCGCTCGGCGAGGTGTCGACATCATGATGTTCGACGTGCGCATCGACCGCTTTCGCATCGGCCTCACCGAGCCGATCCAGACCGCACGCGGTTCGATCTTCGTGCGGGAGGGGGCGGTCTTCGTCGTCCAGGACGAGGCCGGCCACTGGGGGCGAGGCGAGGTGGCGCCGCTGCCGGGTTGGTCCTCCGTCGACACCGAGGAGGCGCTGCGCCACCTCGAGGACGCAGCCGCGTACGTTCGCCGGTGGGGCTTCGAGGGGGCCGCGGTCGCCGCACCGCCGGAGGTGCGGGCCGCGGTCGACTCGGCGCGCTGGTCACTCGACGCCGCCGTGGCAGACGTGCCGCTCTGGCGACACCTCGGCGGTGCCGACGGCACGGTCTCGGTCAACGCCTTGGTGGTCGGGGCGCTGCCGAACGATCTGGCCACGGCGGCTCGTCTCGCCGTGGAGGACGGATGGGGAACCATCAAGGTGAAGCTCGGCATGGGCGACGACCCGGAGCGGTTGAAGGCGGTCGCGGGCGCGATCGATTCCCACACCAGGGTGCGGCTGGATGCCAACGCCGCCTGGGCCACCCCGGAGGCACTGGACCGGTTGGGGCAGGCCGCTGCGGTGCTCGGCGACCGTCTCGAGTACGTCGAGGACCCGGTGGCATCGCTCGACGAGCTCGCCGTGGTCCGGGGCCGACTCCCGGTCCCCTTGGCGGTGGACGAGCTCGTGCGCACCGACGATCAGCTCGGCCGGGTGATCGCCGACGAGCTCGCCGACGTGGTGGTCGTCAAGCCGGCCTTGCTGGGTGGTGTCACGTCCACGCTCGAGCTGGCCGCACAGGCGCACGCCGGGGGGCTCGACGTGGTGCTCTCCTCGATCTATGACGGTCCGGTGGGCCTGGCGCTGTGGTGCCACCTCGCAGCGGCGCTCGGGGGCCCCCGGGCGCACGGCCTGGGTACCGCAACCCTGCTCGCCGACGCCGGGGCGGCGCACCTGGTGCCGCGCTCGGGGCAGATCGCACTGCGCTGAGGGTGGCCTCCGTCAGAGCAGGGTCCGTTGGACCTTGCCGAGGGCGGTGCGGGGGAGCGCCGGGACCGTCTCCACCGCGCGGGGGAGTGCGTAGCCCGGCAGTACGTCCCGAAGTGCGTCACGGATGGCGTCCACCGACGGCGGCGCGTCGCCCTCACACACGAGCGTGACCACCTGCCCCCATTCGGGGTCCGGTCGACCGATGACGGCGTGTGGTGTTGTCACCGCGCCGGTGGCCTCGATCGCCCGCTCGACGAGGGCGGGCCACACCTTCTCGCCGCCGGTCACGATCACATCGCCGATGCGGCCGGTGATGCTGATCCTCCCGTCGCTGTCGATCGAGCCCCCGTCGCCGGTGCGGTACCAGCCGTCGGCGTCGGTCGGGTCGGTGCCGTCGCGGTAGCACCGGAGCAGGGTGGGGGAGCGCACGAGGATCTCGCCGTTGTCCTCGCGAAGCGAGACGCCGCGCAGCGGCCGGCCCTCGTAGACGATGCCGCTGCCGGTCTCGGTCATGCCGTAGGTGGCGACGGTGTTGGCGGGGCGTTGCTCGGGGATGGCCGAGCCGCCCAGGAGGATCGTCCGGAACACGGTGGGGTCGATGCGGCCGAGGGCGGTCACCACCAGGGAGACGCAGGTTGCGCCGGCCCTTGCCGCCTCGGTGGCTCGGACCGGGTCGAAGCGGTCGTGGACGTCGAGGCCCGCGCCGGTGTGGAGGGCTCGCGTCACCACGCTCAGCCCGCCGATGTGGGCCACGGGTAGGCAGCAGAGCCATCGGTCGACGGCGGGGTCGACCCCGATGGCCTCACTGGTGATGTCGGCCGAGGCCCGGACGGCGTCGTGGGTGAGCACGGCGAACTTCGGGACGCCGGTGGTGCCGCTGGTGGCCACGACCACGGCATCGTGGGGCTCGGTGGGCCACCCGCCGTCGATGGGGTGCTGGTCGTCCTCGGTCACCACACGGGATGCCCCCGCGGCGGCGACCAGTTCGGCCTTGGCACCTGCAGGCAGCCGCTGGTCCACCGGCAGGACCGCGTCGCCGGCATCCCAGCTACGGCGCAGGAGGTCGACGAACGCCGGCCCGGGTGGGAGATCGGCGGCGATCAGCGTCGGCATCGACCCACAATGCCAGACCGGTTGCTCGGTCGTGGAAACCCAGGGCCGGTGCACCGACCGGGGCCTACGATGCCCCGATGTCGACCTCTGTGACCAGTGTCTGTGTGTTCTGTGGCTCCGGGATGGGAACCTCGCCCGCCCATCGAGCTGCTGCCGAGGAGCTGGGTACACATCTGGGCGCCGAGGGCCTGCGTGTGGTCTACGGAGGGGCCAGCGTGGGTCTCATGGGCGTCGTGGCCGACGCGGCACTGGCGGCGGGGGCCGAGGTGATCGGGGTCATTCCCGCAGCGCTCCGGGATCGAGAGATCGCGCACCCCGGGTTGACCGAGCTCCACGTGGTGGACGACATGCACCAGCGGAAGCGCCGCATGTACGACCTGTCCGACGGCTTCTGTGCCCTCCCGGGTGGGTACGGGACGCTCGACGAGGTGTTCGAGGCGGTGACCTGGAGCCAGCTCGGCATCCACGCGGCCGGCCGGGTCAAGCCCGTGGTCCTGGTGGACGTCGACGACTACTGGCAGCCGCTCGTGACCTTCCTCGACGGGGCCGTCGAGTCCGGTTTCGTGCGAGCCCACAACCGGGCGTTGGTGCAGCGGGTCAGCGGTGTGACCGCGCTGGTCGGAGCGATCGAGCACGCGCTCGCCGCCGATTGGGCCCGTTGACCCGATCCCGTCGCCCTGCATGGGTGGTCGCGCCGACCCAGACCGTGGGGCGGGCGCCCTGGGACGCGGGACTCGTTGGGGCCGTCCTGATCGTTCCTTGAGGGTCGCCAGAGGCGCTGCAGAGGTGCCGTTCCTATCTTCGTCTTCGTGGTCGTCGAGCGCAGCAGTTGACGATCCGCAAGCGTGGGTGGGCTCCTGTGTCCCCCCATCCACGCTCGATTCGAGGCCAGGACCCCGCCCGGTCCTGGCCTCGCTGCGTTTTGTGACGCACGGCACTTAGCAAACGCTTGAAATAGTTTGCAAGGGTCCCTAGGGTGAGACTCGTTCACCAGCGCTGAGTCGCACTGGTGCGTCACTCAGCCAAGCAAGGAAGACCCAATGCCCTCCGTTCTCGACACCGCCAAGGAAGCCACCTACGCCGCCATCGGCCTCCAGGTCCTCGCCATCGAAGATCTCAACGAGCGCTTCTCCGAGCAGCGCACCCAGCTGGAGGAGCGCTTCTCCGATCAGCGCACCCAGCTCGATGAGCAGCTCGACCTCGCCCGCAAGCACGGCAACGAGGCCCGCGACCGGGTGCAGCCGATGGTCCAGCGCACCTGGGACTTCGCCGAGAGCACCCTCACCCGGTTCGCCGAGCTCACCCCGGCTCCCCTCGACGGCTACATGACCGACGGTTTCGCCAAGATGCGCGAGTTCGCCGGTGTCGAGGTCTCCGACGAGGTCGTCGAGACCGAGACCGAGACCAAGACCGAAGCCGAGACCAAGAAGGCTCCCGCCGCCAAGAAGTGATCGCTGACGAGGCGTCTGCCTCGTCACCCGTTGAACGGGCCTGTGTGCCCGTACCTGATGCTCCGACCCTTCCCCCCGGGTCGGAGCATCTGGGTTTTTCGGCCAGGGCCGGCAGGCGGGCTCAGCGCGTGTTGGCCGCGACGTAGCTGCGGTAGACGGCGAGCAGGGACTCGCGCTGGTCCGCGGTGAGGCCACCGTCGGCAGCGATGGCGGCCTCGACCGAGACGGTCGCGTCCTCCGCGAGGTCCTCTTCGTCGATCAGCCCGGCGCGCACGAGCAGGGTGTCCAACGGCAGGTTCAGGGCCGCGGAGATGGACCGCAGGACCCGCATCGACGGCTCGTGGAGGCCGCGTTCGATCTGGCTGATGTAGGGGTTGGACACGTTGGCCTTGGCGGCGAGCTCGCGGAGCGACATCTCGGCCTGCTTGCGCTGCAACCGGATGAACTCGCCCAGCGCCGCCAGTTGATCTTGGGACTCGGCCATGACCGAAGCGTACCCGCCGTGGGCCTTACGGCTGTGTGTCCCGCGTCTGGCGCGCCGTAGCCTGGCGACATGGAGATCCGCGGTGACGGCGCAGCCATGACCCTGTACGAGGCGGTGGGCGGCGAGCAGTTCTTCGTCGAGCTCGTCGACCGCTTCTACCAGGGTGTCGAGGCCGACCCGAGGTTGCGGCACATGTATCCGGAGGACCTCACCGCACCCAAGGCCAACACGGCCGCGTTCCTGGTGCAGTACTGGGGCGGCCCCACCACCTACTCCGAGGAACGAGGGCATCCGCGATTGCGGATGCGTCACGCGCCGTTCGAGATCGGCCAGGCCGAGCGCGACGCCTGGATCGAGCACATGTTCGCCGCCGTCGACGCGCTCGAACCGGAGCCGGCCGTGGACGCCGCGTTGCGCGAGTACTTCGAGATGGCGGCCACCCACATGATCAACAGCCGCTGATCGGTCGTGGAGGAGGTCAGCGACGTCGTCCACCACGGCGCCACGCGCGGGGTCCGGGCATTGGCGTGGGCGGGTCTGTTGATCATCGGTGGCTCGATGCTGGCCACCATCGTGGCGTTCTTCCTCCAGGAGGGCGACGAGCTGGGTGAGGCCGGGGTGGTCGAGGAGGACCGGACCGAGCGGCCGTCGGACCTGGTGATCCCGTCGATCACCGATGTCACCGCAGCATGGGGGCTCGACGAGTGGACGACGACGGGGGCCGATCCCGTCCGGGGCGGGGTCACGCTGCACGACCTCGATGCCGACGGCGACCTGGACCTCGTCGTCGCCGGCGGCGAGCTGGGGATCTTCTGGTGGGACGGCGACGGCTTCGTCGAGGGCCCGACCGCTGAGGTCGGGGACGCCATCGCCGCCCACGCGGGTGATGTGGACGGCGACGGTGCGGTCGACATCCTCGTCGGTCGGTCGACGGGCGCCGTGGTCCTCTGGGGTCCGGGCTTCCTCGACGGCGGCGCGCCGGAGCTGACGGACCTCGGTATCGACGGACTGGTGGCCGGAGCCGTGCCCGCCGACCTGGGTCTCGGCGGCGTCTCGGTGATCGTGCTCGGCCATGGGGGCGCCGAGCCCATCGCCGACCAGATCCTGACCTTCCGGGGGCGCGAGATCGTCGATCGGATCGAGTTGCCCGACAGCGAGCGGCGGTCGATCGCGCTCGAGATCGCCGACCTCGACGGCGATCAGGTGGCCGAGCTCTGGGTCGGCCGCGACGCCGGGTGGATCGACGGTGGCGACTCCGTCTACCGGCGAACCGGGGGGCTCGACGGGACCTGGGTCGACGTCGCACCGGAGCTGGCCGTCGCCCTCGAGATCGACGCGGGTGCGGTCACCATCGCGGACTGGACCGAGGACGGCCTGCTCGACGCGTATCTGACCGACCTGGGTGACAACGAGTTCGTCATTCGGTCAGGCGACACCTTCGACGCCCTCCGCGACGTCGGCGCCGCACACATCCGCAGCCTCGACGCGGACGACAACGAGATCAGCCGCAGCTGGGGGAGTGGGGCGGTCGATTGGAACCTCGACGGCGCGCTGGACCTGATCGTGGCCAACGGCGGATTCGGCGAGGTCAGCGTCCGCAACAAGGTGGTCAACACCTTCATCGTCGAGGACGACCCGCCCGCGATCCTGCTGCGGACCTCCGACGGCGCCTACTACGACGCGTGGGCAGATGCCGGAGTCGAGTGGGTGGGCCGGTCGCGTGGGCTCGCGCTGGGTGACCTCGACAGCGACGGCGACACCGACATGGTCGTGGTCGACCACCAAGGCGGGCTGCATGCCATCCGCAACGAGCTGCCGATCGGCGGGGACACGATCCGCAGAGCCCCCGGGTGCCTGGCCGACGGGGACGTCGTGTCCTCCAGCGACGACGACGGCTACACCGCGCTGCAACACCAGCAGTCGTTCCTGGGCGCGCATGCACCGGAGTTCGTGCTCCCGGCGGCCCAGGACGGCGCGCTGACCGTCGACTGCACCTCGCCCACCGCCAACTGACGACCCGTCAGATGCTGGGTACCCTTGCGGCATGACGACCGAGCTCGGGTACCTGCCGTTCGACTGCGACAATCACTACTACGAGGCGCCGGACGCCTTCACCCGGCACGTGCCGGACCACATGCAGCAGCGGTGCGTCCAGTGGTGCGAGATCAACGGTCGCAAGCACCACGTGGTCGCCGGCACGGTCAGCCGCGCCGTGGCCAACCCCACATGGGATCCGATCGCGAAGCCGGGCGCACTCCACGAGTACTTCCGCGGCAACCCGGACGGCCGATCGCCCCTGGAGATGCTCAAGGACCGCGAGCCGCTGCCGGCCGAGTACATGGACCGCGACGCCCGGGTGCATCGGATCCGGGAGCAGGGGCTGCAGGCCGTGTGGCTGTTCCCGACCCTCGGCGTGCTCTACGAGGAGCTCGTGAAACACGACCTCGAGGCCGTGCGGGTGCTCTTCCGGGCGTTCAACCGGTGGCTGGACGAGGACTGGGGCTGCAACTACCAGGACACGATCTTCGCCGCCCCCTACATCAGCCTCGCCGACCCGCATTTCGCGGTGGAAGAGCTCGAGTGGGCCCTGGACCGGGGAGCGCGCGTCGTGTGCATGCGACCCGCGGCGGTCTGGACCGCCGAGGGGCCGAGGTCACCCGCGAACCCGATGTTCGATCCGTTCTGGGCTCGGCTCAACGAGGCCGGCATCCCACTGGTGATCCACGCCGCCGACAGCGGGTACACCACTCAGGGGTACGCCGAGGACGGTTTCGGGACGTTCAGCAGTGGCGGAGGCGGGTACACGCCATCGATCAAGGCATTCAACATCGAGCGCGCCGCCCTGGACTTCCTGCTGACCCTGTCGCTCGAGAAGCTGTACGAGCGGTTCCCGAACCTGCGGATCGCGTCGGTCGAGAATGGCTCGTCGTTCCTCCCCGACTTGTTCCGCAAGCTCCCGCAGCAGAAGAACAAGCTGATGGGCTGGTTCAAGGAGGACCCGCTCGAGCAGTTCAAGGAGCACGTCTGGATCAACCCGTTCTGGGAGGACGACGTGGCCGAGGTGGTCGAGCACATGGGTCCGGACCGGGTCGTCTTCGGTTCCGACTGGCCCCACATCGAGGGCATGCCCACCCCGCTGCACTACGTGGACGAGCTCACCGCGTTCGACGACGAGACCCGGCGCAAGATCCTGCTCGACAACGTCACCGAGCTCAACACGCCGGCACCGGCCTGAGCGACGTCAGGCGCGTCAGCGGCCACCGCTGACGGTGATGATCTCGCCCGTCACCCAGCTCGCCGCCGGCGAGACCAGGTAGAGCACTGCTGACGCGATGTCGGCCGGGGTGCCCAGGCGTTCGAGAGGCACGCCCGTGTCCTTGGCGTACTGGGGGACGTCGTCCGGGGTCATCTCCATGACCTCGTAGAAGATGTCGGTGGGGACCGCGCCCGGGGCCACGGCGTTGACTCGGATGTCGGGTCCGAGCTCGGTGGCGAGGGTGGCGGTGAGGACGTTGACGCCGGCCTTGGCCGCTGCGTAGTGCCCATTGCGTGGCACCGAGCCCCAGGAGCTCCGGGACGTGATGTTGACGATGCTGCCCGTGCTCATGTGTTGCGCGGCGACCTGCGAGCCGACCAGGACCGACGTGAGGTTGAGGGCCAGCGTCTGGTCCCAGTCGGCACGGCTCAGTGCCGTGAGCGGGCTGCGTCCGGGGCTGCCTCCCGCGTTGTTGACCCAGATCGACAGCGACCCGAACTCCTGGACGGTCTGCTCGGCCAGATGTGCGAGCGCCTCGTCGTCGGTGACGTCGGTGGGCACGGCCAGACCCCGGCCGCCGGCGGCTTCGATGGCAGCCACGACCTCGTCGAGGTCGTCGGCGCGGCGAGCGCCGACGGCGACCGCGGCGCCGGCATCGGCCAACAGCTCGGCGATGCCCCGCCCGATGCCTCGACCGGCTCCGGTGACCACGGCCACCTGGCCCGACAGATCGAAGAGCTCGTCGACGCTCACGAGTTGCGACGCGGGTGCGGCGTCATGACCGCCAACGCGGTGCTGATGTCGAGGTCCTTGGTGGCGATGGTGGTGATTCGTCGGCCCGGCTGCACCGCGTCCTTGGGGGGACTGCACCGACCCTCGAGCACCGACGCGGTCACGTCCAGGTCGGGGGCGCTCAGCGCCAATCCCCATGCGTGCGCCGGACCACCACCGGTTGCCTGCTCGGGCCCGACCAGCTCGAGGATGACGTCACCGAGCCAGAAGAAGGTCTGGCGTCGCTCGACGCCGCCCATCTCGAACGTTCGGACCCGCCGGGCCTCGAGGCCGGTGGCCTCCAGCGCCGCGGTGGTTCGGTCGCAGTCCTCGCTCATGATGACCAGATGGTCGATGTGGTCGACGCCGTTGGGGTGGACGGTTGACGCCGACACCGGGGTGGCGTCGTGGACGGGCACGCCGTCGAGTGCTGCGGCCGCCACGCCGTCGACGGCGATGGAACGAATCCCGCGGCCATCGGCGCTGCCGACGGCCACGATGCGGGTGTTGGCGATCGTGACCGCGCCGTCGGTCACGGAGAAGCCGGCGGCCTCCCAGGCCGACGGTTCGTCACCGACCCTGATCTCGTGCAACTGGTGGGCACGCGCCTCGGCCTGTGTCATGGGCCCACACCCTATCGGTGGCGCCCGAGGCGTCTCGGGTGCTCAGGCGCCCTCGACCTCGTCGACCCCGTCCAGGTCGAACGGCAGGTCCTCGAAGAGGTCGTCGACCGTGCCCGGGTCGAGATCCTCGAAGAACTGCTCGAACCCGTCGGTGTCGAAGCCTTCGAGGAACTCGCTCAGGTCGCCGGAGTCGAGGTCACCGAAGAGCTCGTCCAGCGGGAGGCCTTCGAGGTCACCGAAGAGCTCGTCCAGCGGGAGGCCTTCGAGGTCACCGAAGAGCTCGTCCAGCGGGAGGCCTTCGAGGTCACCGAAGAGCTCGTCCAGCGGGAGGCCTTCGAGGTCACCAAAGAGTTGGCCGAGGGCGTCGGGGTCGAGATCCTCGAAGAGTTGGCCGAAGGCGTCGGGTTCGAAGCCCTCGAAGTCGAAGCCCTCCGGCAGGTTGTCGAAGTCGAAGCCCTCCGGCAGGTTGTCGAAGTCGAAGGAGAAACCGCCCGAGTGGTCGAGGTCGCCGAGGTACTGCTCGAGGGCCTCGAAGTCGAAGTCCTCCAGCATGCGTTCCAGCTCGTCCAGGTCGAGGTCGCCGAACGAGCCGCGGTGTTGCTCGAGCAATGGCCCGAGGTCGTCGGGTAGGTCGATCGAGAACTCGAACTCGTCCAGGAACGCTCCGAGCTCGGCGGGGTCGTCGAGATCGCCGAACGCCAGGTCGAGGTCGGCCTCGCAGGCCGCCTCGGCGTCGGCGGCAGCTGCATCGGCGGCCTCGGTGCCGTCGTAGGTGCCGCTGAGGCTCTCGAGCGCCGCTTCGCACTCGGGGCTGACTCCCTCGACATCGATGTCGATGGTGACACCGTCGCCGTCGGCGCTGACCGAGACGGACATGGACAGATCGCCGTGGGTGACGGTCGCCTCGACCGGCTCGTCGAGCACGAACTCGCCGGCGTCGGCGGGATCGTCGGCCGCGGTCGAGGCCGCAGGGGTCTCGCCGGCCGGCTCCTCGCCGGTGGCCGCGGCGCCGGTCTCGCCCGCGTCGTCGGCGACGGCCACCACGGTGCCGTCGCTGCGGTCGGGCAGACCCGGAACGTCGACCACACCGGCCGCGTGCGCGCCGGTGGCGCCGACCAGGCCGATGCCCGCGGCGAGGGCCAGACGCGCCAGCGGCCGGTTGCGCCTCGATCGCCGAGAGGTCACCGGCGCAGCAGGCGGCATCGGTGGGATCTCGTCCACGTAGGGCGGGCGGGTCGGGGCGTGGCCACGAACTCGCCGAGCTGGGGCCGCACCTGTGCCGCTCGGCTCGACGTGCGCCGGAGACCACCCAGCACCTGCGTGAGGTCCTCGTGTCCGGGGCCCGGATCGGTACCGGATAGCAGGGCCTCGGCGTCGTCGTTGGAAATCGGGCGGCGGTTGTTGTCCATGATGGGGTTCCCGGGTCGGGTCGGAGCGGAGTCGTGGGGGAGATCGTCGGGGCGGGGCATCAGGAGACCTCCTCCGCGATCTTGCGACGCAGCGAGGCGAGGGCTCGGCGCTGGAGGGCCTTGACGGCGGTCACGGGCTTGTCGAGCGCAGCCGCCGTGTCCTCGAGGCTGAGGTCGGCCACGACGCGGAGCAGGATGACGTCTCGTTGGTCGGCGGTGAGCATGTCGACGAGTGCGACGGCTCGGTCGTGGGCGACGACGTCGCCCATGGGATCGCCCGACGCCGGGGGGTCGACGCCGTCGTGCAGCGGCACGCTCTGGACTCGTCGGCTGGTGCGGCGGTACTCGTCGATCAGGCGCCGCCGGGCGATGTGGAACACGAAGCCGCGGAAGGCGTGTTCGTCGCCACGGAATGAGGGGAGCCCGCGAAACGCCTCGGCCAGGACCTCGTTGACGGCGCCGTCAGGGTCTTGCGCGCCACGGGCGCTCGCGAACGAGCGAAGCGGGCGGGACAGCTCGTCGAACAGCCGCTCGAAGGCCCAGGAGTGGCCGAGCCGGGCGGCTCCGATGGGGTCGTCGGCTGCGGTGGGACGAGGGATGGGGGGCAGGTCGGTGGGTGACCGCATGCCTGGAACATCGTCGCGTCGGCGCTCGGGGACACCCCCAGCGGGGGATTTTCTGGCCGCGGGACCCATGTGGCCATTGTTGCCGCTTGTTGGCGCGGCCGGAGGTCGGCGGCGCCGGTCACCCCGCGGCGATCAGCACGGTGGCCACCATCGCCACCGCGAACCCGACGAGCTGTGGCCGCGTCATCCGTTCCGCCAGGACCAGGCGGGCGAGGAGCACGGTGCCGATCGGATAGAGCGAGCTCAGCACCGCCACCACGGTCAGCGCGCCTTCCTCGGTGGCATAGAGGAAGGTGATGTTCGAGCCCGTGTCGAACAGCCCGGTACCGAGGATCAGCCAACGGCTCGCCGGTTCGGTCGGCACGACGCGATGGCCCCGCCGAACCAGAACCGTCAGCAAGAGGAGCGAGGTGGTGACCCGTGCCGTGACGATGGGCCAGGGGGCGGTGGCGGCTTCGGTGGCGTCGAGGAAGATGAAGAACGTCCCGAACCCCACGCCGGACAACAACGACTCGACCACGACCTGCGGCGTGACCGGCGCGTCGGGCCCGCTCTCGACACTCGAGGCCAGGGCGATCGCGACCAGCGCGAGAGCGATGCCGATCCACGCACCCGTGCCCAGCGTGTCGCCGTCGATGACCCCCCATGCGGCCGGGACCGCGGCCGACGTGACCGCGGTCAGCGGCGCCACCACCGACATCGGCCCGACCGACAGCCGCCGATACAGCAGGCCGACGCCGACGGCACCGAAGAGGCCGCCGATCGAGCCGTAGATGGCGTCCTGGGCGGTGAAGGCATCGGCCAGGAAAGGGGCGGCGATGACGACGCCCACGAGGCCGACGAGGTGGGACGTGGCCACCACCTGGACGACCTGGAGGCGCTTGGTCGCGAGCCCGCCGCAGAAGTCGCCCGCGCCGTACATGGCGGCGGTGATCAGGCTGAGGAGGACGGCCATGGCCGCCCCAGGCTACGGGCGTCAGCTCGGAGACAGGCTCAGTGCTGGTTCGCCTTCGCGATGCAGAACTCGTTGCCCTCGACGTCGAGCATGACCGCCCACTGGATGCCCCACTCGTCCTTGTCGTCGACGTGGGTGGCTCCCAGGCGCACGAGGCGGTCGATCTCGGTGACCGGGTCCTCGGTGACCAGGTCGAGGTGCATGCGGTTCTTGGCGGTCTTGCCCTCCGGCACCTTGAGGAACAGCCAGGTTGGGGTGAACCCCGGGTCGGTGCCTCCGATCGAGGCGAAGAACGGCCGGGCCTCCTCGTTGACCTCGTCGACCGGGTGGCCGAGCGCAGCCGACCAGAAGGCGGCGAGTCGTTCGGGGTTGTCGCAGTCGAAGGTGACGTTGCCGATCGAAAGGGTCATCGGGGCTCCTCGGGTCGGGTCATGCGATGGGTGTGCGATGGCTGGACAACCGATCCTGCCCCCTGACCCGGGGGGAGGGTCAAGGGGCGGGTTCGGCGCTGACCCTGGAGAGGGTCCGACCGGGGCCGGAGGATCGGGTCAGCTGGGGTGTGGGGTGTCAGGCCGGGAGGCCGAACTTGGGGTAGGTGGGCTCGACCATGGCCACGTAGGTCCAGATCCGGTGGTAGTAGTTCGACACTCGGATCAGGAAGTGCCGGGCGCCGGCGGGCCAGCTTCCGGTGAAGACCACGGCGAACCACCCGAAGATCGCAACCGCCACGGCGGCGATGCCGAAGACGAGCAGCAACAGGTAGTGGGGCACGGCCAGGAGCACGTTGAACAGGCTCTTGCGGCTCGCGGTCTCGGGAACCGGTGGTAGCTCGAGAGCGACCGGCGGATACTCGCCGTTGTCCTCGGGCCCGCCGTTGAAGTCGAACGGTGCGTAGCGCTCGCTGTAGCCCAGCAGGAAGCCGCCGGCTCGGGCGTTGTACCGCTCGTACATCGTCATCAACCCGTAGAGCCCGCCGCTGAGGCGACCGGTGAACAGGAGGCCCAGCCAGTAGAAGATGAACACCACGCCGGCCAGGGCCCGGAAGGCGTGCAGCACGATGAAGTGCGGGATCGCCATGAGCCAGTGGACGAAGGGGCGCCAGCGGGCGACCTCGTAGGGGGAGTCGACGGTCAGGTAGGTGCCGGGGTCGATGGTGGATGGGGCAGTCATTGCATCACTCTCTTGGGATGTCTCGTTGGGTGGACACTCTCGACGGTACGGAAACCCCGTGCGGGTGTCGTCCGTCCGGCGGACAATCTGCTGTCCACCGAAAGGAGGAGCCGACCCTCATCCTCGATTCCGGGTTCCCCCTGAGCCAGGGACGATCGTCCCGCTACGGTTGCGCCGGCCATCGAGGCCGGCGACCACGCGGCGCTCGCGGCGCGACCGCTAGCGTGAGCCCTCTGCCAGGGGAGGACCTGCCGTGGCTCGTGTGCTTCTGTTCCACCATGCGCTGGGCTTGACCGATGGTGTCCGCGCCTTCGCCGACTCGCTGCGTGCGGCCGGCCATGCCGTCGACACGCCGGATCTCTTCGGCGGGCGGACGTTCCCCACCATCCAAGCCGGCGTCGACCATGCTGACGAGCTCGGCTTCGACAACATCGTGGCGGCCGGTACCACCCATGCACAGGGACTGGCCGAGCCCACGGTGGTGGCCGGCTTCTCGCTCGGCAGCCTGCCCGCGCAGGCGATCGCCCACACGCACCCCATGGCGGCAGGGCTGGTGCTGATCCACGGGGGTGACGTCCCCGCCGACACCTTCGGCGAGGTGTGGCCGGCGTCGGTCCCGGTCCAGGTCCACGCCAGTCAGCGCGACCCATGGTGCGCGCTCGACGAGGTGGAGGCGTTCGTTGCTGCGGTCGGCGCCGACCTGCACACCTATCCCGGTGACGCCCACCTGTTCACGGACTCGAGCTTCCACGAGCACGACGCTGCGGCGGCGGGGCTGGTGTTGGAGCGGACGCTCGCATTCTTGGCCAAGCCTTGAGTCGGCCCGGCACTTCGTAGGCTCGGTTGATGACTTCTCGCTCGGACCGCCCCTACGACCTCGTCGTCTTCGGAGCCACGAGCTTCGTCGGCGAGATCCTGTGCCGCTTCCTCGTTGAACGGCACGGTGTGGCGGGCGAGGTCGGTTGGGCCATCGCCGGTCGCAGCCAGGCGAAGCTCGATGCCGTGGCCGAGGCCACGGGTGCCGACGTGCCGCGCATCGTCGCCGACGCCGCGGACGCCGACGCCATGGCCGCGTTGGCTGATGTCGGACGAGTCGTGATCTCGACCGTCGGCCCGTATGCGCTGTATGGCTCCGACCTGGTGGCGGCGGTGGCCGAGGCCGGCACCGACTACGTGGACCTGACCGGTGAGGCCCAGTGGATGCAGGCGATGATCGACACCCATGGCGAGACCGCCGAACGCACGGGCGCTCGCATCGTGCACACCTGCGGGTTCGACTCGATCCCGTCGGACCTCGGCGTCTGGTTCACCCAGCAGCAGGCGCAGGAGGTGCTGGGCGCGCCGTGCACCAGGATCGCGATGCGCGTGAAGGCCATGAAGGGCGGCGCGTCCGGTGGGACGATCGCCAGCGTGTTCAACATGGTCGACGAGGCGCGGGCCGACAGCGAACTCCGCAAGACGCTCGCCAACCCCTACGCCTTGGCGCCCGTGGACCTGCGTTCGGGCGTGAAGCAGCCGAACGTCGTGGCGCCCACCAAGGACGACGCGTCGGGGGAGTGGGTGGCCCCGTTCGTGATGGCCGGGATCAACACCAAGGTCGTCCACCGAACGCATGCGCTGCTCGGCCGACCCTGGGGTCGCGAGTTCCGCTACGACGAGGCGATGATGATGGGGTCCGGTCCCCTCGGAGCCTTGAAGGCGGGCGCCCTGACCGGTGGCCTCGGCGGGTTCATGGGTCTGGCCGCGATCGGGCCGGCTCGCTCGGTGCTCAGCCGCTTCCTCCCCGATCCCGGCGAGGGCCCGAGCCCAGAGGCCCAGGAGGCCGGCTTCTTCGACCTCCGCTTCCACGGCACCACCGCCGACGGCCGGACGATCACCACACAGGTCACCGGCGACCGGGACCCCGGGTACGGCTCGACGGCCAAGATGCTCGCCGAGAGCGCCACCACGCTGCTCGCCACCAACCGCGGACCGAAGACCGGGACCCCAGGTGGTTTCTGGACGCCGGCCACGGCGATGGGCGACCGTCTCATCGCCGCACTGGAGGCCGAGGCCGGCCTCACCTTCGACGTGCCGTGAGACCGGGGTCCCGGGCCCCGAGAGGTTGACGCGCTCGACGCCGAGTCGACCTCCGACGCACTGCCAGTGCCTCAACTCCCCGGCAGCGCTTCCGATTCTTTCTCCATGCTTACGATGCGCCGCAGCGACAGGTTGACGGAGGAGGAGGTCGTCGCCACGGTTGCGAGTGCGGTCGACCATCTTCTGGCAGGACGATTCGACGCCGTGCCCGACGGCGCGCACCCGATCGAACAGGAACTCCGCAGACTGGCGATCGGGCTCCAAGAGAGTGCCGCCGAGAACATGGATCGAACGGTCGCGTTCTCGGTCGGCGTGGTCGAGCAGGCCATCGCAGCCGCGGAGATGGCCGCCGGAGCGGGCGAGATCGACGAGCGCTTGCAGGCGATCGCGGCTGCGGCCGAAGAGCTGTCGGTGTCGAACCAGGCGCTCTCCACCTCCATCCAGTCGGCGGACACCACGACCGAGGCCTCGCGACAGGCGGCACAGGAAGGGTCGAGCGCCGCCACGAGCACTGCAACCCACATGCGCAACCTCGTGACCGCCGTCAGCGATTCGTCGGCGAAGACGACGCAGCTCGACACCACCTCGGCCGAACTCGAGGAGGTCGTCAAAGGCATCCGCCAGATGGCTGATCAAACCAGCCTGCTCGCGTTGAACGCGACCATCGAAGCAGCGCGGGCCGGGGAAGCCGGCCGCGGCTTCGCCGTTGTCGCTGGCGAGGTCAAGGACCTCGCGGTGCGCTCAGCCGAGGCGACCGAGGCCGGCAGCCTGATCATCGCCCGGCTGCAGGCTGAGATGCGGGAGATCTCGGGGGTGATGGATCAGTGCATCGAACTCGCCGAAGGAAGCGAGAGCGTCCTCGCAGCGAACGCGGCGGCGATGGCGACGATCGTGGACAACACCTCGTCTGCGAGCCAGGAGATGGAGGTCATCCGAGGTGTCCTGGCCGACCAACAGGGTGCGTCCGACGAGGTGACGCAGTCGGCCGCCGTGATCGCCGAGATGTCGCGGCGCAGCCTCGAACAGATCGACCGGCTCGCCGAAGCCTCCAGTGCAACCGAGGCCAGCGTGGTCGCCGACTGCAACGGCTACATGGAGATCGACATCCCGGACAAAGTCGTTCGAGTCGCGAAGGTCGATCACATGGTGTGGCGACGAAAGCTGGCCACCATGGCCATCGGGCGCGAGGCCCTGAACCCCGATGAGCTCGCCGACCATCACAGTTGCCGGCTCGGCAAGTGGTACGACACCGCCGACGAGCGGTACCGGGCCAACGCGGCCTACACGGAACTCGCCGGCCCGCATGCACTGGTCCACCGCCACGGCATCGAAGCAGCGAGGGCATACGCTGCCGGCGACCAGGAAGCAACGATGCGCGGGATCCGCGAGGTTGGCGCCGCCTCGATCGACGTGTTGCGCTTGCTCGACGACATGATCGAGTGATCAGCCGACAGCCGACAGCCGACAGCCGACAGCCGACAGCCGACAGCCGACAGCCGACAGCCGACAGCGGACACGCCTGCCGAGGCCGACCCGTCATGGAGTTCGGTCGCGTGTCGGGCGATGCGACGCGTCAAGGATGCGGACCCGCGTCGCGCGACCGACGTTCGTCGAGCGCCGTCGCCACACCTCCGACGATGATCAGGGAGCAGCCGACGATCGTGAGGGTGTCGGGCGCCTCGTCGAAGAAGGCGAGCCCGACGCCAACGGCGCCGACCACTGTCGTGTAGCGGAAGGGTGCGGAGACGCTGAGGTCTCCGATCCTGACAGTCTCGATCGTGAGCAGATAGCCGGTGACCAGACAGGCGCTTGCGAGCAGGAGGAAGAGCCCCGCCCTACCGGTGACGGCTCCCCAGCCGGTCGCGAGCGAGATCGCCCCCATCGTCGTGGTGATGGCGGTCGCGGTCAGGAACGCGATCGGGAGCGGCGTGATGTCGTTGGGAACTCGACGGGTGGCGAACTCCCGCACGACCAGCGCGCCCGCGGACGCGATCACGAGCAGCACCCATG
>CBDHFJ010000180.1:0-21272 GCA_965262315.1 Acidimicrobiales bacterium | reverse complement strand
AACAGTGCCGCGGCGAACGCCAGGACGGCGACGGCGGCGAGTAGGCGAGAACGCATGGGTGAGTCTCCCGTGAGTGGTTGAGGGTCCCTCCCGCGCCGCGCCGTGCCGAGTGTAAGGCACGCCGACCAGCACCGCTGCTCACCTGGGCGACGTTGTACTACATTCCCGTGCGGACCGAACACGGCGCGCCGGGTTCGGCCCCGCTACTGTGCGAATCTCTCGTTCGGATTTCGCGCCGAGCAAGACACGACCAAGCCGCTGGGAGGACCAGGTGGAAGTTCAGGTCACCGTGAATGGGACCAGTCAGAGCCACGACGTCGAGCCACGTACGTTGTTGGTGCACTATCTCCGAGAAGCCTGCGGGCTGACCGGCACCAACGTCGGCTGTGACACCTCGTCGTGTGGCGCCTGCACCGTGCACCTCAACGGGGAGTCGGTGAAGTCCTGCACGGTGTTGGCCGCCCAGGTCGACGGCATGGAGGTCACGACCATCGAGGGTCTGGCCGATGCCGACGGCACGCTGCACCCCATGCAGCAGGCCTTCCACGAGTGCCACGCCCTCCAGTGCGGCTACTGCACCCCCGGCATGGTCATGGCCTCGGTGTCGCTGCTCGACGAGATCCCGAACCCCAGCGAGACCGAGGTCCGCATCGGGCTCGAGGGCAACCTCTGCCGCTGTACCGGCTACCACAACATCGTCAAGGCCGTCCTCCAGGCTGCGGGAGGCAACCAGTGATCCCCGCACCGTTCGAGTTCGTTCGTGCCGGCTCGGCCGCCGAAGCCATCTCCCTGCTCGGTGAGCACGGGGACGAGGCCAAGCTGATCGCCGGCGGTCACTCGCTGATCCCGCTGATGCGCTTCCGCCTCGCGGCCCCGTCGGTGCTGGTCGACATCGGTCGCCTCGACGATCTCAAGTACGTCACCGATGGGTGGCGACCACCTCAAGATCGGCGCGCTGACCCGTCACCGCGACATCGAGATCAATGCCGATGTGCAGTCGCAGGCCGGCCTGTTGGCCGAGGCCACCGCCAACGTCGGCGACAACCAGGTCCGCCACCGCGGCACCATCGGCGGCGCGATCGCCCACGGCGACCCGGCGTCGGACATCCCGTCGGCGCTGCTCGCCCTGCGGGCCACTGTGGTCGCCACCGGCCCCGACGGCGAGCGAGAGATCCCGATCGACGACTTCTTCACCGGCTTCCTCGAGACCGCCCTGGGCGAGACCGAGCTGCTGACCGAGATCCGGGTGCCGAAGGTTCCCGACGCCACGTGGTCGTTCCAGAAGTTCAACCGCCGCGCCCAGGACTGGGCCATCGTCGGTGCCTCGGTGCTGGTGAACGGCGATCAGGCCGGTGTCGGCCTGGTGAACATGGACTCGGTCCCCCTGCGTGCCAGCGCGGTCGAGGCGGCCATCGCCTCGGGTGCCGATGCCGCCACCGCGGCCGAGGCTGCCGCCGAAGGCGCATCGCCGCCCGCCGACCTCAACGCTTCGGTCGAGTACCGCCAGCATCTCGCTCGTGTGCTCGTCCGTCGAGGTCTCGAAGCCGCGGGCCGCTGAGCCCGGCTGACCCTGGACTCGGGGACGCCCACGGCGTCCCGGTAGCCTGGGACGTCCATGGGCTTCGTTGAACCAGACCACGTCGACGACGTCGTTGCCGGCCTGACCGCGCAGGGGTACTTCCCCGGTCCGGGCCTGGCGACGGCGATGTATCTCGCGCTGTCGCTCCAGCGTCCGCTCTTCCTCGAGGGGGAGCCGGGCGTGGGCAAGACCGAGGTGGCCAAGGCCCTCGCGGCATGGACCGGTGCTCCGTTCATCCGGCTCCAGTGCTACGAGGGCCTCGACGCGTCTCAGGCCGTGTACGAGTGGGACTACACCCGTCAGCTCCTGCACCTCCGCACCGCGGAGGCGTCGGGTCGGGCCGGGAGCAGCAGCGAGGCCGAGCTCGAGGACGAGCTGTACGACGAGCGATTCCTGGTGAAGCGTCCGCTGCTCGAAGCGGTGTCGGGCCAGCACGAGGTCCCGCCGGTCCTGCTGATCGACGAGGTCGACCGCGCCGACGACGAGTTCGAGGCATTCCTGCTCGAGGTGTTGTCCGACTACGCGGTGACCGTGCCCGAGATCGGTCGCTTCGCCGCTGAGGTCCCGCCTCGGGTGATCATCACCTCGAACCGCACACGCGATGTGCACGACGCCCTGAAGCGGCGCTGCCTGTACCACTGGGTCGACCATCCCGAGTTCGAGCAGGAGGTGGCGATCATCGCCTCGCGCGCTCCTGCGGTCGGCGCGAAGCTCGCCCGGCAGGTGGCGGCCGCGGCCGCCGAGCTGCGCGAGGCCGGCCTGTACAAGCCGCCGGGTGTCGCCGAATCGATCGACTGGGCCGAGGCGCTCGCCGCGCTCGGCACGGCCGAGTTGACCGCCGAGACCGTCGGAAACACCTTGGGTGCCGTCCTGAAGTACCGCGAGGACCAGCAGCGGGTGGTCGACCAGGGCCTGCCCGAGATGGTCAAGCGGGCGCTGGCCGTCACCGGCTGAGCACGGTCATGGAGCTCCAGTCGACCTCGATGGAGCGGATCGCCGTCGCGTTCGTCACCGCGTTGCGTCACTACGGGCTCGAGGTGCCGGTCGGATCGGCCCTCCGCTACCACGAGGCGCTCGGCGCCATCGGGGTCGAGAACCGCGATGACGTCTACTGGGCCGGCCGGGCGACGCTCGTCCACGACCAGGAGTCGGTCGCGGTCTACGACGCGGTGTTTGCCGCGTTCTGGGAGCAGATCGCCCTCGTCGGCCAGGAGATGGTGATCATCGACGAGCAGGAGATGCTGCTCGCGATCGACACCGGCGACGAGGACGACATCGACGCCGACGAGGCCGAGGAGGAGGAGAGCGATCTCCCCGTCATCACGTTGCGCTACAGCCCCCACGAGCTGCTGGGGGAGAAGGACTTCTCGGAGTACGACGCCGACGAACTCGCCGAGGCGCAGCGGCTGATGCAGCGCCTGGTGGTCGTCGGCGGGCGCCGCCCTTCCCGACGGCGGGTGCCGACTCGCAAGACCAGGGGCCGCCCCGATCTCGCTCGCACGGTGCGGCGGGCACTGCGGTCGGGCGGTGAACCCATCGAACGTCGGTTCACCACCCACGGCGATCGGCTGCGTCGGGTGGTCTTCCTGCTCGATGTGTCCGGCTCCATGGAGACCTACGCCCGAGCGCTCGCCCGCTTCGTGCAGGCTGCCGTCGTCGGCCGCCGGCGGGTCGAGGTCTTCACGTTGGGGACCCGCCTCACCCGAGAGTGACCCGCGAGCTCTCGACCCGCGACCCCGATCGGGCGTTGACCCAGGCCGGAAACGCGGTCGACGACTGGTCGGGTGGCACCCGCCTGGGCGAGTCGCTGCGAGTCTTCAACGACGAATGGGGCCAGCGAGGCATGGCCCGCGGCGCCACGGTCGTGATCCTGTCGGACGGCTGGGACCGCGGCGAGCCCGAGGTGATGGACGAGCAGATGGCTCGCCTGAGCCGGATCGCGCACGAGGTCATCTGGGTCAACCCGCTGAAGGCGTCACCGGGCTACGCCCCGCTGGCGCAGGGAATGGCAGCGGCCCTGCCGCACGTTGACCGGTTCATCGAAGGACACTGCCTCGACGCGTTGGAAGTCTTGGCCGGTCTGCTGGCGGAGGGCGCCGGCAGCACCCGGAGGCCTGGGAGGGCTGCATGAGAGAGATCATGAAGGATCTGGACCGCTGGCGGAGCCAGGGCAAGGGTTGTGCGGTTGCCCGCGTGGTCGACCTCGAGGGCTCTGGCCCCCGCGATCCCGGCGCCGCCATGGCCGTGAACGAGGACGGGCTGGTCGTCGGCTCGGTCTCGGGCGGGTGTGTCGAGGGCGCGGTGGTCGAAGAGGCGCTCGACATCATCGCCTCGGGCGACCGTCGCATGGTCACCTTCGGCTACAGCGACGACGAGGCCTTCGCCGTGGGCCTGACCTGTGGCGGGACCATCCACATGTTCATCGAACCCTTCGACTGGTAGCCCCATGTCTGAGCTCTTCACCACGCTGCGGGAGACCATCGCCGCCGATGAGCCTGTCTCGCTGGCCACGGTCATCGAGGGCCCCAACGCCGGCGCCAAGCTGCTGGCCCGACCCGACGGCGACACCATCGGCACCCTCGGCAACGAGGACCTCGACCGAGTGGTCACCCGCGACATGCGCGGCGAGCTCGCCGCGGGCCGGACCGGTGTGCGCCACTACGGGGAGCACGGCGAGGCTCGGGAGGACACCGTGGCGGTGTTCATCGAGTCCTTCGCGCCACCACCCCGGATGGTCGTGTTCGGCGCGGTCGACTTCACCGCCGCGCTGGTTCGGATCGGCAAGGTGCTCGGCTACCGGGTCACCGTCTGCGACGCCCGACCGGTCTTCGCCACGCCCGCTCGATTCCCCACGGCCGACGAGATCGCGGTCAAGTGGCCCAACGACCTGCTCGACGAGATCGGCGACACCCTCGGTCCCCGCGACGCGGTCTGCGTGCTGACTCACGACAACAAGTTCGACGTGCCCGCCATCACCGGTGCGCTGCAGACCGACGTCGGCTACATCGGCGTCATGGGCAGCCGCAAGACCCACGACAACCGCACCCAACGGCTGATCGAGGCCGGCGTGACGGCCGAGCAGTTCGAGCGCATCATGTCGCCGATCGGCCTCGACATCGGCGCCCGCACCCCGGAGGAGACCGCGGTCTCCATCTGCGCCGAGATCATCGCCCTGCGCACCGGCCGCGAGGCCCCCAGCCTCAAGGGCGGCGAGGGTTCGATCCACTGACCGCGGGCGGTCACCTCGTCCGTCGGAGCCGGCCATCCTCGATGGTCAGGACCTGGTCGGCGGCAGCGATCGCGATGGGTCGATTCGAGATCGCCAGGATGGTCGATCCCGAGGCCCGCATGGTCTCCCACAGCGCGAGTTCGGTGTCGGCGTCGACGGCACTGGACAGATCGTCGAGCACCAGCAGCTCCGGCTCTCGATGCAGCGCGCGCGCCAGCGCGAGCCGCTGACGCTGCCCGCCGCTGAGGCGCACGCCTCGGGGTCCCACGATCGTGGCGGTGCCCGCCTGCATGCGGGCCACCTCGCCGGTGAGGCCGGCCGCGGCCAGGCTCTCGTCGACGCCCAGGCCGCTGCCTCCGAGCTCGATGTTGTCGCTCAGGCTGTCGCTGAACAGTCGAGGGGTCTGCGGTAGGTAGGCGGCGTGCGGCGGTGCCATGAACTCGCCGAGGTCGAGGAGCAGCTGGTCGTTCCAACGCACCTCGCCCGTGGCAGGGACGAGCCCGAGCAGCGCCCGGACGAGCGTCGACTTGCCCGAGCCGACCGCGCCGGTCAACACCGTCAAGGTGCCGCCATCGAGCGTGAACGAGGCGTCGCTGACGACCTCGTCGCTCTCGAAGCCGGCGCTTAGCGAGGTGACGTCGAGTCGACGAAGCGGCTCACGCTGGAGAGTCGGCTGGACGAACGGCTCGGGATCTCGGTCGATGTCGAGGTCGAAGTCCTCGAGGATCGCGTGCGGGCTCCCGTCGGCCCCGAGCTCGCCCATGCGCTCGAACGCCACGCCCGTCTGGCGGTAGCGGGTCATGAAGTGGCCGAGCATCCGCGGGAAGAACGTCATGTACCGCAGGTACGTGATGAACAGCGCGAGTTCGCCGATGCTGAGCTCGCCGGTGCGCAGGTCGTCGGCGGCCAACAGCAGGACCAGACCGATCGACACGCCCGCGAGCGAGTTGCTGGCGGCGCGGATCGAATCGGTCAGCACCCGATCGACGATCGCGGCGTCGGCGCGTTGACGTGAGCGCCGGGCCACCTCGCCCAGCACGTCGTCACGGGCCCGATAGAGGCGGATGGTGTCCTGGGCTGCGAAGACATCGCGAAGGGTGGCGGTGAGGGCGGACGCGTTCTCGAGATGCCGGCGATGGGCCCGGGTCACCCATGCGCCCAGCAGCCGAGTGGTCCCCGCGATGGCCAGAATCGGAAGCACGGCCACGAGCGTCAGCCACGGGTCGATCAGGGCCATGATCGTGACCGACACGACGGCGTAGAGCGTGGCGCCGGTGATGTCGACCCAGACGTCCAAGTACCAGGCCACGTCGGTGGGGTCGTCACGGAACCGGGCCATCGCCGCACCCGTGTGGGTGATCTGCGGTCCGGCATCGCGCCCGCCACTGCTGACCTGGCCACGCAGCATCCCGCCGCGCAGGTGCATCTCGGTCATGGTCCACACCTTCGACCACACGATCGCCGAGTTGTGAACGATGAGCCGGCGGGCCACCTCGACGGCCGCGTACGCGCCGATGGTGATGGTCAGGTAGGTGGCGCTGCGGTCATCGACGATTCCGTCGAAGACCAGCTCGAGGAGGATGCCGAGGCCGAGCGCGCCGGCGACGAAGATCGCCCAGCCGGACCCGCCGGCGAAGAAGATCGCGGACCGCTTCCGCATGACCCGCCATGTGAGGCGGGTGGTCGTGAGGCCGTCGAGCGTGCTCATGCCGTGTCCACGGGTTCGGTGGCCGCGGTGAGGGCGACGAGTCGGGCGTAGGTGGAGTCGTCGGCCAGGAGTGCCTCGCGGCTGTCGTGTTCGGCGACGACGCCGTGCTGGAGCACGGCGATCTCGTCGACCCGCTCGAGGGTGGCGAGCCGATGTGCGATGACGATGGCGGTGCGCCTTTCGAGGAGCCGCGTGATCGACTGGAGGACCAGCTGTTCGGTCTCGGGGTCGACCCTGGACGTGGCCTCGTCGAGCAGGACGATGGCTGGGTCGCGCAGGAACACACGGCTGAGCGCGACGAGCTGCGCCTCCCCGGCCGACAGGCCGCCGCCGTCGCCCGTGAGGGGCCGCCGGAGCCCGTCGGCTCCCTCCGCCAGGCGACCCAGGCCCACCTGGTCGAGTGCAGCTCGGACCTCGGCATCAGTGGGGCGCGGGTCGAACAGGGTGATGTTGTCCCGCAGGCTGGCGTCGAAGACCACGACGTCCTGTGGCACCACGCCGATGAGCCGCCGCAGATCCCGTTCGCCGATGTCGGCAAGGTCGACGCCGGCCACGGTGATGCGCCCGGCGTCGGGAGCCATCGAGCGGGTGAGCAGTCGGCCGAGGGTGGTCTTGCCGCCACCGGTGGCGCCCACCACGCCGACCGAACGCCCGGGTCGGATCTCGATCGACAAGCGCTGCAGCACGGGCTCGTCCCCGTAGGAGAACTCCACCTCGTCGAACACGATGCCGGGGGCGCCGGGTGGCACGGACGCCCCCTCCTCGGCCGGGCGGTCCGGTTCGGACAGGAGCAGGGAGCGCACCCGCAGCATCGCTCCCGCGGCCTTCTGGATCTGCTGGAGCTGGTCGATGATCTGTTCCAACGGCGCATGCAACAGCTGGGTGTACTGGAGCAGCAGGAACGCGGTTCCGACCGAGATCCAGCCGGCCTTCACGCCCGCAGCACCGACCGCGAGTGAGAACACGGCGCCGCCGATCACGACCCCGGTGGCACCGTGCCACAGCCAGACGATCTGCCGCTCTCGGGCAACGGCCGTCTGTAGGCCCCGTCGGGCGTCGTCGGAGAACCGCCTCATCGCGTGGGCGCCACCGCCGTTGGCACGAAGGTCGTCGGCGCCGACCAGTCGCTCCTCGATCCCGCTGTAGAGCCGGGCCATCGCGCCGCGCTCGTGCTCCGATGCGGACACCGCTTTGTCTCGGACGGAGGTGAACACGACGGTGGCGATGGCGATGTAGCCGAGGAGCGCCACGCCGATACGCCAGTCGATGACGGACACGACGACGACCATGCCGCCGAGCGTGAAGATCACGCTCATCAGGGTCACGGCGAAGTTCGCCAGGTGATCGCTGACCGCGGTGAGGTCGCCGTCGACACGTTCGACGAGTTCTCCTGGCGTCTTCGTGTGGTGGAACGCGAGGTCGTGGTCGAGGACGTGGCCGGTGAGCTCGACCCGCGCCGCGTCGGTCACGTTCCACGTGAGTCTCGTCGCGGCCCACAGCACGGCGATCGCGATCATCTGGCTCGCCACGGCGACGCCCACGTAGAAGGCGGCCGGGACGATCAGCTCCGAGGTGGGCGCCCCGTCCACGGCGCGGTCGATGATCACCTTGAGCAGCAGTGGGCCGACCAGCGGCAGTGCGGCACCGAGCGCGGCGATGGCGCCGAGCGCGACGACACGACGCCGGAACGGCGCCAGCAGCGTCGCCAGCGCCTGCCAGTGGCCGCGCGGGCGCGCGACCTCGGTCTCCCCATCTCGCACCCGACCAGTGGACACGATCGCGTCGCTGTTGAAAACGGAGTTTCGGAGCGCTGCCGTAGCATGACGCTCCGATGAGATGGCTGGAGCGGTGGCGAGGAGCACGGTGGCTCGCCACGGCCGTGGCCATGGCCTCGGTGGTCACGGCGTGCTCCGGAGGTGGTCGGTCGGTCGAGGTCGGTCCGGGCGTGACGCCGGAGCCGACGAGGACACCAACGCCCGTCCCGACACTGGAGCTCGAGCCCGGCTGGCACACGTTCGACGCCGGCCCGCTCGAAGGCCGTATTGGCGCAGCGGCGGTCTGGACCGGCGCGGAGGTGTTGGTCTGGGGCGGGACGGACGCGTCGGGTACGGCCTTCCGCAATGGGGCGGCGTTCGATCCGAGCACCGGCCGGTGGCGGGAGCTGCCCCTGGCGCCGCCACCGGCGCGTGCCTTCTCGGTCGCGGTGTGGACGGGCGCAGAGATGGTCGTCGTCGGCGGGGTGGATGGCGACGACCGGGTGCTGACCGGCGCCGTCGCCTACGACCCGGCCGAGGACTCGTGGCGGGAGCTCGATGTGGCCTGGGGAGCCGTGAACCCGCTCGCTGACGCAGTGTGGACGGGGGAGCGGGTCGTGGTGGTCGGTGCGATTCCGCCGCCGACGGGAGATCCGCTTGCGGACATGGTCTCCATCGATGTCGACTTGGGATTCCTCGACGTGCTCGCGACGTTCGGCGCCCCCGACCGCCGCGGCCTCTGGGCCGGATGGACGGGTTCGACGATCGTGACCGCGACGGTGACCGACGGGCAGCCGGTCCTGATTCGTCGCCACGACCCGGCAACGGGCGGCGTCGTCGGCGATCCGCTCGACTCGGGCGTCCTGGGCCTCGACGTGGTCGCGGACCAGATCGGGTTGCTCGACGGGGTGGTGGTGGTCCCGTCGGCGACAGCAGGCGGCGTGGTCGACCTGGGCACGGGCCGGGCCACGTCGCTCCCGGTGCCGGCCAGCCGCAGCCGATGGCCCGCCGCGGTCGTCGGCGAGGTCCTGTCGCTCGGCGAGGTGGCCCTCGACCCCTCGACCGGATCCTGGTCCGCCACACCGATCGATCCGGACTGGGCACGCGACTCCCCGATGGTCGTTGCGACCGACGACCGTATCGTCGTCTGGGGCGGTGATGCCTGTGGGCGGACCGCGTCGTGCGAGGCCCTCGTTCCCGCGACAGAGACGCTCGTCTGGGTACCGGAGTAGCGCTGGTCCGGTGTTGCCGAGTCCTCCGACGTGCACCGCCGGGCCCGAACCGCGGCACACTGGCTGGATGACGCAGCAGGAGAGCGCCAGCCATCGCACCGGCAGCATCGCGGCAGTGGTGCTGGCCGCGGGGTTCGGGTCTCGCTACGAAGGTGAGACCCACAAGCTGGTCGCCCCGTTCCGGGGGAAGCCGGTCGTGCGGTGGGCGCTCGACGCTGCGCTCGACGCAGGTTTCGCCGACGTCTACTGCATCACCGGCGCCGTCGACCTGACCGACGTGGTCCCCGAAGGCGTGACGGTGGTCGAGAACCACAACTATGCCGATGGGCAGGCCAGTTCGCTGAACACGGCGACCGCGGTCGCCGGTGCCGATGGCCACGATGCGATCGTGGTCGGGCTCGGCGACATGCCGTTGGTTCCCAGCTCGGCGTGGAAGGCCGTGGCCGACGCGCCGGGGCAGCTGGTGACCGCCACGTTCTCCGGCCGCCGATCCCCACCGGTGAAGATCGGCGAAGAGATGTGGTCGCTGCTGCCGCTGTCGGGCGACGAAGGGGCTCGGTCGCTCATGCGCATGAGGCCCGACGTGGTCAACGAGGTAGCCTGCGAAGGCGAATTGATCGACATCGACACCAGGGGTGACTTGAGCCGATGGAGCTGAGCAACGAGATCGAAGTGAACGCCGGCGTGGAAGAAGTCTGGGCCGCGTTCAACGACCCCGAGCGCATTGCGCCCTGCCTGCCCGGAGCTCAGCTCCAGGAGATCGAGGGCGAGGAGATGCGCGGTCTCGTGAAGGTCAAGGTCGGCCCGATCACCGCTCAGTACAAGGGCTCCGCCGTCTACCAGGAGCGGGACAAGGACAACTGGCGCATCGTCATCAAGGGTGACGGTCGCGGGAGCTCGGGCAACGCGTCGGCGCTCATCACCGCCAAGCTCGACCCCCTGGCTGCCGACAAGACGAAGGTCAACGTCGACACCGACCTGACCATCACCGGCAAGGTCGCCCAGTTCGGTCGCGGTGCCATCGCCGACGTGAGCACGAAGCTGATGGGCCAGTTCGCCGACAACCTGGAGACCCTCATCGAGGAAGGCGGAGGCGAGGCCGGGGAAGCCGCTCCCGCAGCCGAGCCAGCCGCCGGGAGCACTGCAGCCGAAGCCGACGAGCCGGCCGAGCCGACCGTCCGCAAGATCGACTCGCCCGAGGCCGAAGCAGTGGACCTCCTCGACGTCGCCGGAACCCCGGTTCTGCAGCGGGTGGCCCTGCCGGTCGGCATCCTGTTCGTGCTGATCGTGCTGCGCCGGATGCTCCGAGGCGGCTGATTCCGCCCTTGGCCACGGCCGACGACATCGAACAGGTTCGTGCCCTGTTGGGTCGCGCACCACAATCCGATTTCGAAGTGGTCGTTCGGGACGACCACGGTGTCCCCCGAGTGATCCGGAACGCGCCCTTCCTCGAGGACGGGACGCCGATGCCGACTCGGTACTGGCTCGTCAGCGAGCGCGACCGCCTGGTGGTCAGCCGCCTCGAGTCGGACGGTGCGGTGCGGGAAGCGGAGGCGGCGCTCGATCCCTCGGCGGTCCAGGCGGCACACGATCGCTACGCCGCCGAGCGCGAGGCGGCCATCGATCCCTCGCACGCCGGGCCCCGCCCCACCGGCGGAGTGGGCGGGACGCGGCGGGGGCTCAAGTGCCTGCACGCGCACTACGCCTACTGGTTGGCCGGGGGCGAGGATCCTGCGGGCCAGTGGGTCGCCGACCGGCTCGCCGCAGCCGAGGCCGACGAGGAGGAGGCATGACTCGAACCGTCGCCGCCATCGACTGCGGCACCAACAGCACCCGACTGCTCGTCGCTCGTGGCAGAGCCGACGGTGGCTACGACACCATCGAGCGGATCACCACCATCACCCGGCTCGGTGAAGGCGTCGATGCCACCGGCACGATCTCGGACGCGGCGCTCGGCCGCGTCGTCGAGTGCCTCCAGCAGTACAAGGCGGCGATGGATCGCCATGGCGTGGCCGAGGACGCGGTCCGCATCACGGCCACCTCGGCCGCACGTGACGCCCGCAACCGCGACCACTTCTTCGATCTCGCGGAGGTCGTGGTGGGCGTCCGGCCGGAACTGATCTCGGGCGAGGAGGAGGCTCGGCTCTCGTTCACCGGCGCGACGGCCGAGCTCGACCCGGCGGACGGTCCGTTCCTGGTGGTTGACATCGGTGGTGGGTCCACCGAGTTCGGGTACGGCTCCGACACGTTCCAACGGGGGATCAGCACTGACATGGGGTGTGTGCGGCTCACCGAGCAGCACATCCACTCCGACCCCTCGCGGCCCGAGGAGCTGGTGGCGGCATTGTCCATCGTCGAGCTCCATCTCGATGACGTGGTCGCGGCGATCCCCGAGGCGGCCCATGCGTCGACGCTCGTCGGGCTCGCCGGCACGGTCACGGCCGCGGCGGCCATCGAACAAGGCCTGCACACCTACGACCGGGACGCGGTGCACCACTTCGTGCTGACCAAGGATGCGGTCGAGGACGTGTTCCGGACCCTGGCCACCGAGAATCGCGAGGACCGGCTCGCCAACCCCGGCATGGAGGAGGGGCGGGTCGACGTCATCGTCGGCGGTCTCTGCGTGCTGGTGCGAATCATGCGCCAGTTCGACTACGACTCGTGCCTGGTCAGCGAGTCGGACATCCTCGACGGTGTGGCGATGAGTCTGTTGTGATCGGGGTGGACCGGCCGAGGTTCTGGGGTGGTCCGGTGCGCCGTGTTGGGTCGCCCCTGTGGCGATGAGCCTGCTCTGATCGGGCAGGGTAGGGTCCGAGGATGCGACTGGGTCGGGGGCGCTCAACAGTGCGAGAGATCAACCCCAGCCTGCGAGGCAGGCGTGTGCAGCTGCGTCCGCTGGTGCCGGCGGACTTTCCGGCGTGGCGCGAGGTGCGCACCCGGAACCACGACTGGCTGACCAAGTGGGAACCGAGCCGCCCGCCCGGCTCACCCGACGTCATCAATGACCGCCACGCCTTCGCCGCCCGCTGCAACGCCCGTGAACGCGAACGCCACCTGGGGAGCGGGTTCGGGTTCGGCGTCTTCGTCGACGGCGACTTCGCAGGCGAGATGAACATCTCGTCGGTGCAACGGGGCCCGTTTCAGAACTGCTACGTGGGCTATTGGGTCGACGAGGCCAGGGCGGGGCACGGGTACACGCCCGAGGCCCTCGTCGTCGCCCTCAAGTTCGGGTTCGAGGAGCTCGGCCTGCATCGCATGCAGATCGCGATCATCCCGCGAAACGCCGCGAGTCGGCGCGTCGTCGAGAAGCTGCGGATCCGGGAGGAAGGCGTCGCCGTCCGGTACCTCGAGATCAACGGCGCGTGGGAAGACCACGTCCGCTACGCGGTGACCTCCGAGGAGTGGGCCGTCCGCGCCGACGAGCTCAGCGCAGCCTGGCTCTGAGCTCGGCGTTCAGCCCTTGGAGCTGATGTCGGACTGGAGCTTGCTCACGAGCGCCTGGAACTCCGGCGATGCCATGGATGCCACCTGAGGCTTGACCTCGTGCTCCACCGCCGCAGGCGACGTGTCGATGCTCGGCAGCTTGTTCATCTCGGTCTTGGTCGAGCGCTGGAGCTTCGTCGGGTAGGTGGCGGCACGAGCGGCCATCTCGTGGGCCGCCGTCATCAGGTCGTCCTGGGGGACGTGCTTCCAGGCCAGTCCCACCTCTGCGGCCCGAGCGCCGTCGAGCACCTCGCCGAACAGGACCATGGCACGGGTGGTCTGCTCGTTGGTCTTGTTGATCAGCCGCCACGTGTGGCCGCCACCGGGATGGATCCCGATCTGGAGGAATCGGCTGTCGAACCGGGCTCGGTCGCCGGCGATGATCACGTCGGCCGCCAACGCCATGTTCATCCCCGCTCCGACCGCGGCGCCGTTCACCGCGGCGACGACGGGCAGTGGTGAGTGCGCGATGCGCAGGAAGCCCCGGTAGATGTCGTGGATGTTGTCTCGTTCTCGAGCTGCCAGCAGGTCACCCAGATCGGCGCCGGCACAGAAGCCCTTGCCGGCGCCGGTCACGATGATGGCTCGGGCGTCTGCCGAGTTCTCGAGGCGTTCCATCTCATCGACGATCTCCTCGTTCATCTGGAGGTTGATCGCGTTGCGGCGGTCGGGATCGTTGAGGGTGAGGGTGGCGACGCCGGCGTCGTCCAGCTCGGAGATGAGGTAATCCATGGTCCGATTATCGCCTACCCGACGTCCGCCAGCTCGTTTTCGAGCGTCACATGGGCCGTTCCGACCGAACAGGTCTCGAGCTTTGGGCACCAGCGGCATCCGGGTCCGGCCTGGGTCTCGGGTTCGGCTCCGCCGAAGCGAACCGCGACGATGCGACCCACGGCGTCGGTCACCCGAGCGACCGTGGCGTGCAGGACGTCCTCGGTGATGGCCTCGGGGGTGAATTCGCCGCGGTCGAGGTAGTAGGTGGCCACCATGCGAGGTGGGGTGCCGATGCGGATGGCGTCGAGCAGCGCGTAGAACCGGAGGTCGTCTCGGTGGGTCGGGGAGAAGTTGCCGGTCTTGAGGTCGACGATGACCTTGCCGGCCTGGTCGCCGACGGCTCGGCCGAGAGCCAGATCGACCTTGCCCGACAGGATCAGCTTGCGTTGGGCCAGCTCGGCTCGGACACCGGCCTCGACGGTCGGTCGCCAGGCGGGCTTGAGGTCGGGCCAGCACTCCAGGAACGCGACGAGTCGGTTGTTGACCTCGCTGCGAAGCTCGGCGCGGTCGGTCTGGTCGAGCCCCTGATACCACCAGGCCAGCTTGTCGTCGCCCATGTCGAGCTTGGCGAGGATCTCGTCCACCAGGTCGAGCGGCACGATCTCGCCCCGCCAGTGGATGGACAGCTCGATCGCCTTGTGGGTGATGGTGCCTCGGGCGACCGGGATGGACCACTGGAAGTCGTCGTCGAGCTCGGCCAGGTACTTGGTCTCGCAGCTCATGACCTGGGCGACGTGGCGTTTGGACACGAACAGGTCCTCACCGTCTGGGATGTGCTCGGCCACCCAACCGAGGGCCGCTTCCAGTTCCGCCTTGAGCTCGACCCGCAGGTTGCGATCGAACACCGGCCGCTGGTCCGGGGTGGCGCCGAGCAGCCGCAGGACCTCCTGTTGGGCAGGATTCAGGGGCGGATCGCCGATCACGATGTGGACGCTAACCGGCAGGAGGCAGCGTTCCCAGCATCTCGGGCGCGCCGAAGCGCCCCGGGCGGGGTGCTCAGGCGGCTCGGCCAGTGCCAGGGCACGGGTGCGATCGTTCTTGGGCGCCCGGTCCCGTTGGGCCATCGTCTCCATCTCGTTCTCGAGGTCGGTGACGAGTCGGTTGCCGGTCTCGGGATCGATCTCGCCGTTGATGACGAGCATCCCGTCCTTGCGGAACCAGGTGCGGAGCTTGGTGGCGTTCTTCTGCTTCTGGAGCGTGTCCTCACCCTCGTCCTCGGCCAGGTCTCGGGCCTTCTTCTTGACGAAGGTGTTGAAGGGGTCCGGGCTCATCCTCGTGGCGGCGTCGATGACCTCGGGATCGGTGAGGAGTTCCTCCTGGGCCGCTTCGGGCAGGGGTGCGACAGCGCGGGTGAGGGCGTCGATGTGATCGGTGGACACGTCGCCGTTGGCCAGAGCGTCGTCCAGCTCAGGGTTGGCCGCCAGCGTCTCGGACCGGGCGGCTGCCTTCTGGGCCTCCCGCCCGGACCTCCGGCCGTTCAGCACCAGTGTCTCCCGGGCGCCGCCGCCGGTGCCTTCGGCGGCCAGGGTCTTCGCCCGGGCGGCCAGCTTGGCCTCGACCGAGTCGAGCCAGCCACGAACCCGGGTCACGTCGCCCATGGCGGCCTCGACCGCGGCGGCGTCCATCTGATCGATGTCGAGGTCGGCCAATGACGCCGTGGTCTGGGGGCCGGTTCGGTCGGATCGCGTGGGGCGGGCACCTCCTCAGCGTGGGGGAGCACATGGCTCTCGGCTGGCTGGTGCCTTCCTCGCCGTTCGGGGGCGGGGGACCGCAGGACTTCGAATGCCCGTTCCCGGCCACGGCTGCCCGGAACGTGAAACCCGACGTCGACGAGACGAAACCGTGTCCGCCGACGTGCCGTCACGCGATCGAACACCCTGTTCGATCCGTCAACCCCGTGGGGGGAGTTCCTTTCGACGTCAGGGAGCCGGGCCGAGACTGTCAGTGCCCCTGGCCATACTGAGAACCTGATGGAAGCGCGGAGTATGCGGTTCGCAGCGGCCGCTCGGGCCTTGTCCGAGACGGCCAGGGCGCACGGGTTCGAGGCCCCGGCGTTTCGTAGTCCGCCGCGCGTCGCTGGCGTCACCCGCAGCATCAAGCGAAACCGAGACGGATCCGCCACGGTGTCGGTGGTCGTTCGGGATCGTCCCTGGAATGCGGTGCTCGCCGACATGGTCGACGGGTTCGCCGCCGTGAACCATCCCGACAGTGCGCCGCGGCTGCGGGACGCCCTCTGGGGCGCGCTCGAGGTGATCGAGCTGGACGATCGGACCGAGCGAGCCGGCGTCGTCGATCTCCGCCGGGTCGCCTGACCGTTTCCGATCGTGACCTAGGGCCCTGGTCTCGGCGTGTGTTGCCCAGGATGCTGAAGGCGCAGTCAACGCTCGAAGGGAGACATCATGAATTTCGCCAACATCGTCGTGGGCTACGACGGATCCGCGTGTGCGATGGACGCGCTCGAGACGGCGACCTCGTTGAGCGCCGATGACACCGTGGTCCACGTGGTCACCGCGTTCGACGCGCCGACACTCAGCGAGATCAACGCGCTCTATGCCTCGGTGCCAGAGGAGTTCACCAGGAACATCGACGTGGTCTCGACGCAGCGGCGGCCGCTCGACCAGGCCGAGAAGTTCCTGGCCGACCGTGGCGTTCGTCATGCTGGTCACTTCCTCGACGACGACCCCGCGGCAGCGATCCTGGAGGTCGCCGATCAGGTCGACGCCGACCTGATCGTCGTCGGCAGTCGGGGACTGGGCCGCGCGACGCGCCTCATCCGGGGCAGCGTGTCGTCCAAGATCGCCAACCACGCCCACCGCAGCTTCCTCGTCGTCCACGCGGACGACGAGGACTGAGCGTCTGGCCCAGCTGCCGACCTCAGCCGGCGATCAGCGCCCCGTCCACCACGATCTCGGCGCCCGAGACGTAGCTCGATTCGTCGCTGAGGAGGAACAGCACCACGTTGCCGACCTCTTCGGGCTTGGCGGACCGTCCCATGGGCACGGCACCGACCAGGCGGTCGATGGTCTCGTCGCCGAGATCGAACAGCATGTCGGTCTCGATTGCGCCCGGGTGGATCGAGTTGACCCGGACGTTGTACCTGCCGAGCTGAGACGCCGCGCTCTTGGTCATACCGCGGACCGCCCACTTGGAGGCCACGTAGGCGATCGACCGCTGCCCGCGCATGCCGGCGACCGACGAGATGTTGACGATCGAGCCCGACTCCTGGTCACGCATCACCGGAGCCACGGCAGCCATGCCGTTGAACACGCCGTACTGATTGATTTCGGTGATCAGGCGGAAGTTGTCCTCGTTGTTCTCGAGCAGGGTGTCGTGCCGGAAGATGCCGGCGTTGTTGACCAGGCCGTCGATACGGCCGTGTTCGGCCACGATGGTCTCGACGACGTTCTTCCACTGCCCCGACGACGTCACGTCGAGCCGGAGGTAGGTGCCTCCGATCTCGGCCGCCACCTCGGCGCCCTGTTCGTCGAGGACGTCGGTCACGATGACGTGCGCGCCCTCCGCCGCCGCCTGCCGTGATTCGGTTGCCCCCTGTCCACGGGCGCCGCCCGTGATCAAAACCACCTTGTCTTCGAGCCGTGCCATGGCCGAACGCTAGCCTGGAAGCGTGGACTGCACCTCGGACGCGCCGCCCCGCCCGCCGTGGCGGACCGTCGATGGCGACTTCGTCGACGGCGACGAGATCCGCGGGGATGACATCGAGATCGACCTCACCGGTGACGTGCCGGTCGTCCGCCGCAAGCAGCTCCCGATGATTCACCACCCCTGGGCCCGCAACTGGCCGACCTGGCCCGAGTTATAGGCGCCCGTGCCCCAGGGCATGGCCACGGCAGAGCCCGGGTGGCGGAACTGGCAGACGCAGGGGGCTTAAACCCCCCGGCTCCTTCAGGAGCGTGCGGGTTCGAACCCCGCCCCGGGCACGTGCTGATGGACGTCGTTGGTCGTGACGTTGCCGGCCCGCAGCCACACCGCCTTTGGTGGTGGGCCGTGAAGGAACGCGAGCTGCCGGAAGTCGGAGTCCTTGGAGACGATGACGAAGCCGGGCTCGTCGGCGTACGCCCAGATGTCCTCATCGCTGGCGGTGTCGAGCCCGACCTCGGTGACGTGACTGCGTCTCGCGCCGTGAGTGACAACGTCTTCGGGACCGCGCGTGCGAAAGGTGCACGGACTGTCTCTGGTAGGCGCTCCCAACTCGGGCTCCTGGGCTCGGAAGTTCGACGAACGCCGGCGCGACCGGGCCACGCTCGAGGCGTTCCGGCACCAAGGCTCCGACGGCGACCAGCGGGCGACCGTCACGAGCATCGAGGTCGGCGAGTGCGAAGACCGGCCCTGAGCGCGGCGTCGCCTCTTGCGGGCATACCAACCAGTTGGTATGTTCCAGGGCATGTCTGCGATTGTTCCTTGTTTGTGGTTCGACGGCGACGGGCTGGAGTCGGCAGAGTTCTACGTCTCGGTGTTCCCCGACTCGAGGGTTGACGATGTCAGTCCTGGCGCGGACGGTTCGCCGTTGATGGTCAACTTCACACTGATGGGTCGCGCGTTTCAGGCGCTGAACGGTGGTCCGCAGTTCCAGTTCAATGAGGCGGTCTCGCTGGTGGTTTCCTGTGACGGTCAGGCCGAGGTCGACCGGTATTGGGCTGCGCTGACCGAGGGTGGCGAGGAGGGGCAATGTGGTTGGTTGAAGGATCGCTTCGGCCTTTCGTGGCAGGCGACCGAGTTGGGTGACGTCCTTGGCGATCCTGGAACGGCCTCCCGTGCATGGAGGCGATGCTGCAGATGCGGAAGCTCGATCTCGATCCGATGCGTGCCGCCGCCGAAGGAGCATCGAGTTGAGTGCTGCTGCACGCCGCCCGAGACACGGTGAAGCGAAGGACGCGCTACTGACGGCTGCAGTCGATCTGATCCGGGC
Source organism: Acidimicrobiales bacterium (assembly GCA_965262315.1). GTDB lineage: Bacteria > Actinomycetota > Acidimicrobiia > Acidimicrobiales > UBA8592 > JBCCFK01. The sequence continues at coordinate 2,586 of CBDHFJ010000180.1, read as the reverse complement.
CCAAGGGCTGCATGCGACCACCGTGGATGATCTCTGTGATGCCGCCGGTGTGACGAAGGGTGCGTTCTTCCATCACTTCTCCTCGAAGGAGGAGCTCGCTGTCGCTGCTGCCGATCATTGGTCCGCGACGACGGGCGCGCTCTTCGCTGCCGCCCCGTATCACGACCTCGATGACCCGGCCGACCGCGTGTTTGCCTACCTGGACTTCCGGGCTTCACTCATTTCGGGTGCCCCGGCGGAGTACACGTGCCTGGTCGGGACCATGACGCAAGAAGCCTTCGACACCAGCCCGGCGGTGCGTGACGCGTGCGCAGCGAGCATTTTCGGGCACGCCGAAACGCTCGAAGCGGACCTTGCCGCCGCCATCGGTGCCAGCGATGGCACTGTCGACGCTGACGCGGCGAGCCTGGCCCGTCACAGCCAGGTGGTGCTCCAAGGGGGGTTCGTGTTGTCGAAAGCGGCCAATGATCCCGGCCCTGTGCTCGAAGCTATTGGTCATTTGCGCCGCTATCTCGAATGCGTGCTCGGTCATCCTTCGCAGGCGACGCCGTGACGACCCGAGCGAGAACGTTCCTGCTCCTTCACGGTGCTGCGTCGAGCGGCTGGTACTGGCACCTCGTCGAGGGGATTCTCCAAGAAGCGGGCCACGACACCGTCGCCCCCGACCTTCCCGCCGACGATCCTGACGCCGATCTCGCGGCGTACGTAGCGGCCGCCGTCCGGGCCGGAGACGGACGTAGCGGCACCGTTGTCGTTGCTCAGTCGATGGCCGGAATCATTGCACCTGTCGTTGCCGAGCGGATCGAAGCCGACCGAATCGTGCTCCTGGCGGCAATGATCCCAAAGCCTGGGGAGCGAGGCCACGACTGGTGGACCAACACCGGCCAGGCAGCCGCTCAACAAGCCTGCTTCGACGAGCTGGGTCTCGATCGCGCCGACCTCGACCACCCGGACGTCGTGTACGGCCATGACATCCCCGCCGATCTCTGGGCCGAATCCGGGCGCCGGACCCGTGACCAGAGCGGGCGACCCTTCGACGACCCGTGTCCGCTCAACGGTTGGCCCGCCATCCCCACCCAGGTGATCGCTGCGCGAGACGATCGCCTGTTCCCCCTCGAGTTCCAACGCCGAGTGGCCCGTAGTCGTCTCGGCATCGACGTCGAAACGATTCCCGGCGGGCACCTGCCTGCGCTCAGCCAGCCGGAGGCGGTTGCAGACGTGCTGCTCCGGTCGGTGACGTGACGGAACCACGACGATCGCGCCCGGAACCCGTTGTCGAGGGAATCGCGTTCGGTGAATCACCTCGCTGGCATCGCAACAGCGTGTGGTACTGCGACTGGGTCGATGGCGAGGTCATCAGCGTGACTCCCGACGGAGGCGATCGAATCGTGCACGCCCGGCTGGACGGGTTTCCTGTCTGCATCGACTGGGATGCCGACGACCGGCTACTCGTGGTCGATGGTGCGCGGCGTCGTCTCCTCCGCGAGCACAGCGAGGGACTGGAGGCTGTGGCCGACCTCGCGTCGGTGTCTGATGCACCGTGGAATGAGATCGTCACCCACCGGTCGGGCCGGGTGTACGTCAACGGTGTCGGATTCGACATGATGGCCGGCGAGGAACCTGCCACGGGGCAGATCGCTGTCGTCGAACAGGACGGCTCGGTGAGGGAGGTCGCCGCTGATCTCGCCTTTCCCAACGGCATGGTCGTCACCGCTGACGGGTCACAGCTCATCGTCGCCGAGTCCCACGCAGCACGCATCAGCTCTTTCGCCATCGCACCAGATGGCGGACTCTCCGACCGTGCCACGCTCGCCGAGATCCCTGGCAGCGCCCCTGACGGCCTGTGCCTCGCAGCTGACGGCAGCATCTGGTACGCCGACGTCCCCAACCGACACTGCCGACACATCACTCCCGACGGCGCCATCATCGAGACCATCGACGTCGACCGAGGATGCTTCTCCTGCGCACTGTCACCCGCCGACGACCTCTACATCACGGCCAACACGTGGGACGACAACACATTCGAATCCCGCAGTGGCGTCCTCTACCGAGTGCCACCCATCGGCGCATCTGAGGGGGACGGCTGAGTGGGACATCTTGCGGCGTTCATCATGGTGACCCTCGATGGCTTCTTCGAAGGGCCTGGCGGTGCCTTCGACTTCTGGACAATCGACGACGAGTTCACCCGGTTCTCCGACGATCAGCTCGAGCACGCAGATCGGCTCGTGTTCGGAAGAGCCACCTACGACGGAATGGCCGAGTACTGGCCGACCGAGGACGCTCGCCACGCGAGCCCGCACACCGCCGAGCTGATGAATACCCGGTCGAAGGTCGTGGTGTCGACCACTCGCCACGACGCCGGTTGGGCGCCGACGACGATCTGCAGCGACCTCGAGGAGCTCGAACGCATCAAGCTTGGATCCGACGCTGAGCTGCTGGTGCTGGGCAGCCCGACCTTGACCGGCTCGTTGATCGAGGTCGGCCTGCTCGACGAGCTCCGCCTGATGGTCAACCCCGTGTGCATCGGGGGCGGCTTATCGATCGGGGCCGCAATGACGGGCCGGTCGGACTGGCACCTCGCAACGG
>CBDHFJ010000179.1:0-8707 GCA_965262315.1 Acidimicrobiales bacterium | reverse complement strand
CCTGACGCTGCTGAAGAGCTGCCAGATCGTCGGGGTGTTCTACGGCGCCATGACCGGCCGCGAGCCCGAGAAGAGCGCGGCCATCAGCGACCAGCTCATCGAGTGGGTGGCCAGTGGCGAGCTCCAGCCGCACGTCTCCGGGCGCTACCCGCTCGACCAAGCCGCCGAAGCCCTCCGAGCGCTCATGGACCGCAAGGCCGCGGGCAAGCTGGTGGTCACCCCCTGATCGTCCCACCGTCGGATGCGCCGGTCCGCCGATTCACCGGCCTCGGCATCCGACGTAACGTTGCGCCAACTGATCGGGGGGGGCATGGAGACATTCGACGTCGTGGTGTTGGGATCGGGAGCGTCCGCGCTCGCGGCTGCGGTCGCGGCGCACGGCCGCGGCGCCACAAAGGTCGGGGTCTTCGAGAAAGCGGACGTTGTCGGCGGGACGTCCGCGATGTCGGGCGGGATGATCTGGATCCCGTGCAACCACCACATGGCCGAGGCTGGCGCGCCGGACGTCAGAGCCGACGCGCTCACCTACCTCGACTCCCTCTCACACGGGATGATCCTCCCCGAACTCGCCGAGGCCTACGTCGACACCGGCCCGGAGATGGTCCGTTGGTTCGAGGACAACACGGCCGTGCAGTTCGAGATCGTCGAGAGCTTCCCCGACTACCACCCTGAGCAGCCGGGGGGCTCGACCGCAGGTGGGCGGTCGCTCGAATGTCCGCTGTTCGACTTCAACGAACTGGGCGACTGGGCGGACACCGTGTCCCAGAGCCGCCAGATGTCACCCCATGTGCTGATGAACGAGACGACCTTGGGGCGCGGCGCGACCACGAAGGTGCCCCGAGAAGTCATGGCCGAACGCGAGGCCGCCAACCTCCGCGGATGCGGGCAAGCGTTGGTCGGCCGCTTGCTGAAGTCGTGCCTCGACCGGGGCATCGAGCCGCACACCGGTCATCGTGCGACAGCGCTCGTTCAACGCGACGGGCGCGTGACGGGCGTGCGCTTCGAGACCGTCGCCGGGGAGGTGGAGGTCGAGGCAACGGGTGGCGTCGTCCTCGCCACGGGCGGTTTCGAGTGGAACCGCGACATGATCCGGGACTTCATCCGGGGGCCGCTGGAACGACCGGTCTCGATCGAGACCAACACGGGTGACGGCCTCAAGATGGCCATGCGCGCCGGCGCCTCGATTGGCAACATGCAGGAAGCGTGGTGGGTGCCCACCATCGATGTGCCGAACGCCGCCGGCGAGACCTTCGCCTGGATGGTGAACCGCGAGCGGGTCCAACCGCGCTCGATCATGGTGAACCGCGACGGTCGACGATTCGCCAACGAGGCCGCCAACTACAACGCCTTCGGCGCGGCCTTCCACCAGCTCGACCCGGGCTCGTTCGACTACAAGAACATGCCGGCCTTCCTGATCATGGACCAGGGCTACATGGCCCGCCACGGCCTGTACCGGTACCGAGGCGAAGGTGCGGTGCCCGATTGGCTCACGTCGGCCGACACGCTGGCCGAGCTGGCCGACCTGATCGACGTCGACGGCACCGGCCTCGAAGAGACGGTCGAGCGCTGGAACGCCCACGTAGCCGACCTCGACGACCCGGACTTCGGGCGCGGCCGCAGCGTGAACGACACGCACTGGGGTGACGGAACCCGCACTGCCTCAGCGACGCTCGGGCCACTCGACGCCGCGCCGTACTACGCCGTAGAGGTACGGCCCGGAGCGCTCGGCACCAAGGGCGGACCCAGGACGAACGGCCAGGCCCAGGTGGTCGATCTCGACGGAGAGGTCATCGAGGGCCTGTATGCAGCAGGCAACGTCATGGCATCAGCCATGGGGATGACGTACGGCGGGGCAGGCGGCACACTCGGCCCCGGCATGGTCTTCGGCTTCGCAGCCGGACGACACGCGGCATCGAGATTGGAGACACGATGAGTGAGGAACTGCAGGGACGAGTGGCCATCGTCACCGGAGCCACCGGTGGCATGGGTCGGGCGATCACACAGCGCCTCGCCGAGGCCGGCGCCAGCGTGATGGCGACAGACCTGAGCGACCGGGGTGCCGACGACCTCCTCGCCGCGTGTGCGGACGCCGCGGGCAGCGTGCAGTTCCGCGCAGGCGACGTGGCTGACGCGGGCGACGTCGCAGGCGGTCGTCGCCGAGGCGCTGTCGGCGTTCGGCGGCCTCCACGCCGCGGTGAACGCCGCAGCCATCGAGTTCGAGACCGTGCCCCTGGCCGAGTGCGCCGACGACGACTACGACCGGATGATGGCGGTCAACGTGCGCGGCGTCTTCCTGTCGATGAAGCACGAGATCCGGGCGATGCTCGACGCCGGCACCGGCGGTTCGATCGTCAACATCGCCTCGACCAACTCCTACAAGCCCCAGCACAATCAGCCCGCGTACACCGCCTCCAAGCACGCGGTGCTGGGGCTGACCCGGAGTGCGGCCATGGACTACGCCCGCCACGGCATCCGCATCAACTGCATCTGTCCGGGTGCGATCGACACGCCGATGCTGCGCAACGCCATGGATCGCCGCAACCGGGACGTCGAGGACACCGCCAAGCGGCTGAGCCTGTTCCGGCGGTTCGGCGAGCCCACCGAGATCGCCGACGCCGCGCTGTGGCTCTGCTCCGACGCCTCGTCGTTCACCACCGGCCACGCCCTGGCCGTCGACGGCGGCATGCTCGTCACCTGACCCTCGCCCGAACCGAACCGGGATTCTCGTCACTCGGCTCGCGCCGTCGGACGGCGCCATGCTCGTCAGCCGATCCTCGGCCGAACCGAACCGGGATTCGCGTCACTCGGCGCGCGCCATAGGATGGCGGCCGATGCTGCAACGGGAGAACGCTCGACGGGGGCGTCGAGTGTTCACGGGCTGGAAGGTCGTCGCCTCCAGCTCGGTGGTGTGGGGCTTGCAGTCGATGTTGTGGATGCAGGGGTACGGCAACCTGGCCGTGGAGCTGCGCGACCGCTTCGGTTGGTCCAAGACCCTGTTCTCGCTGGCGTTCGCCGGCACCCGCACCCAGGCCGCCGTCATGGGGCCGTACCAGGGCCGAGCCATCGAGCGGCACGGCATCCGCATCGTCATGCGAATCGGCGCGGTCATCAGCGCCGGCGGGTTCCTCTGGCTGTCCCAGATCGAGACGCGGACGCAGTTCGTGCTGGCCATGGCGGTCACCACCATCGGCATGACGATGATCGGGTTCCTGACCATCACCGCCGGCACCGTGGCGTGGTTCGAACGGCGGCGGGCCCGAGCGCTCTCCATCCAGAGCATGGGGTTCGCGATCGGTGGCTTCGCCGGGCCGATCGTCGTCGTCGGCTACCGGTGGGTGGGCTGGCGGTGGACCACGGCGGTCGCCGGCATGACCCTCGCGGCCATCGCCTGGTGGGCCGCGTCGATCGTGGGCCGCTCGCGGGCCGACACCGGCGAGCCGGTCGACGGCATCGACCCTGCCGACCTGGTGCACGAACCGCGAGCCGAAGGCGTCCAGGACCGGCACTTCACCGCGGAACAGGCCATCCGGACGCGTGCGTTCTGGATGATCTCGCTGGGACACGGCTCGGCGCTGCTGGTCGTGTCGTCGAGCATGGCGCACCTCGCGCTGTACCTGACCGAGGACCGCGACTATTCGGCCGGCCGGGCCGCCCTCGTCGCCGGCCTGGTACCGGTGTTCCAGCTCATCGGCACCGGCGCCGGGGGCTACCTCGGCGACCGCATCAACAAGCGCCTCATCGCCGGGATCGCGATGATGAGCCACGGCATCGGCCTGCTGCTGCTGACCTGGGTGCAGCACTGGTGGGCGATCGCGGCGTTCGTGGTCATGCACGGCTTCGCCTGGGGCGTCCGGGGTCCGCAGATGCAGGCGATCCGCGCCGACTACTTCGGGGCCACGTCCTTCGCTCGGATCATGGGCCTGTCGTCGATGGTCGTCACCATGTTCGCCGTGACCGGCCCGATCCTGGCCGGCACCCTGGCCGACGCCACCGGCGACTACCAGTTGGGCTTCACGATCCTGGCCATCGCGGCCATGGCCGGCTCGGTCTTCTGGGCCCTCGCCTCGCCGCCCGATCGACCGTCCCGCCCCCACCCCGGCGGCCACGACCACGCCCAACTAGTCTCGGCGCCGACGACGCCGGAGGGCGTCGCACGAACCGAGGGGGAAGAGCGAATGTCACTGGTCGGCGCCAAGGTGCTCCGCAAGGAGGACCCCAACCTGATCACGGGTCGTGGACAGTTCGTCGACGACATCACGCCCACGGGCACCGCGTATCTGGCGTTCGCCACGAGCGACGTTGCCCACGGCCGCATCACCTCGATCGACACGTCGGGCGCCGACCAGGTCGAGGGCGTCCTCGCCGTCTGGACGGCAGCCGACCTCGAGGGCATGCCACCCCTCGACGGCCCACCGGGCCTGGAGCGACCGGTGCTCGCCACCGGCAAGGTCCGCTTCGCCGGTGAGCCCTACGCCGTGGTCGTCGCCACCAGCCGCGCCGCCGCCGCCGACGGCGCCGCCGCCATCTGGGCCGACATCGAGGCGCTCCCGGCCAACACGTCGATCGACGTGGCCCTCGCCGAAGGCGCAGCGCCGGTGGACGACAACATCCCGGTCAACGGCATCTTCTCCATGCCGGTCGAGGATCCGGAGCTCGACGCCGCCCTCGAGGCCGCGCCGCACACCTTGTCGTTCCAGCTGTCCAACAATCGCTGCTCGGCCGTTCCCATCGAGCCCAACACCGTGCTGGCCGACTGGGGCCCCGCCGGCCTGACGATGTGGGCCACCCACCAGGCGCCCCACAAGCTGCGGACCGACACCGCCCGCTGGTTCGGCGTCTCCCAGGACACCGTGCGCTGCATCGCCCCCGACGTCGGCGGCGGCTTCGGCGCCAAGATCAACCCGGCGCCCGAACTGGTGCTGGCACCGGCGCTGTCCCGGCATCTCGGCCGACCGGTCAAGTACACCCAGACCCGGTCCGAGTGCATGCTGAACATGTACCACGGGCGGGCCCAGCAAACCGACGTGCAGGTGGGCTTCGACGACGAGGGCAATGTGCTCGCCCTCAAAGTGCACGTCTTCCAGGACAACGGCGCCTACGCCGACGCCGGCGGCATGGGCATGCCGGCGCTGACCACCGCCATGGCAGCCGGCTGCTACCGGATCCCCAAGGTCGGGGGCGGCTGGACCAACGTCTTGACCAACGCCACGCCGATCGCCGCCTACCGCGGCGCCGGGCGGCCCGAAGCCAGCTTCAACATCGAACGCACGATGGACATGGTCGCCGACGAGCTGGGCATGGACCCGTTGGAGGTCCGGCGCAAGAACTTCATTCCGGCCGACGCCTTCCCCTACCCCACCCACTCCGAGGTGGCGGTGTACGACTCGGGCAACTACGCGGCCAGCCTCGACGAGCTGCTCAACATCATGGACTACGAGGCCCTGCAAGGCCGAGCAGGCGGCCAATCGGGACGACCCGGCACGAAGCCGCTGCTGGGCATCGGGTTCTCGTGCTGGCTGGAGATCGCGGCATTCGGTCCCGCCGGTGCGTTGGAGGCCTTCGGGCACCTGGGCTCCTGGGAGTCGGGCCAGGTCCGCATCCAGCCCGACGGCAGCGCCATCATCTACACCGGCGCCTCGCCCCACGGTCAAGGCACGGTGACCACGTTCGCGCAGATCGCGTCGGACGAGCTGGGCATCGACTTCGACAAGATCTCGGTCCGCCACGGCGACACGGCCACGGTCGTCCAGGGCATCGGCACCATGGGCTCCCGAGCCACCGCGGTCGGCGGCGAGTCGGTGAAGATGGCGTCGGCGCAAGGTCGTCGACAAGGCCAAGGCCATCGCCGCTCACATCCTCGAAGCCAACCCCGACGACATCGAGGTCAGTGGTGACCAGTTCAACGTGGCCGGCTCGCCATCGGCGTCGGTGACCTGGGCCGAGGTGGCCACCAAGAGCTTCCAGAACCTGGAGCTGCCCGAGGGCATGCAACCGGGCGAGCTCGAGGCCACCGTGCACAACGCCCCACCGAACTTCAGCTTCCCGGCCGGCGCCTACGGCTGCGTCGTCGAGATCGACAAGCTCACCGCCGAGATCACCATCCGCGACATGTATCTGGTCGACGACTGCGGCAACGTCATCAACCCCCTGCTGGCCGAAGGCCAGGTCCACGGCGGCGTGGCCCAGGGCATCGCCCAGGCCCTCTACGAGGGCATGCAGTACAACGAGGACGGCCAGCCGCTGACCGGCACCCTCGTCGACTACCTGGTGCCCGGCGCACCGGACGTGCCCGAGTACACGTCGAGCCGCACCACCACACCCACGCCCAACAACTCGATGGGCGCCAAGGGCATCGGCGAGTCGGGCTCGGTCGGAGCGCCGCCCGCGGTGGTCAACGCCGCGGTCGACGCCGTCAGCCACCTCGGCGTGCGGGACATCCCCATGCCGGTGACCCCACAGAAACTCTTCGCCATCCTCCAGGGAGGTGGATCGTGAGCAACCCCATGACCGAGGTCTCGGTGTCGGTCAACGGCACCGACACCAGCGCCACCGTCGAACCGAGGACCCTGCTGGCGCACTACCTGCGCGACGACCAGGGCCTGACCGGCACCCACATCGGCTGCGACACGTCCAACTGCGGCGCCTGCACCGTGCTGTTGAACGGCGATGCGGTGAAGAGCTGCACCGTGCTGGCGGTCCAGGCCGACGGCAAGGAGGTCACCACGGTCGAGGGCCTGAGCGGCCCGTTCGACGGCTTCTCCGCCGTGCAGGAGGGGTTCCGCCAGGAGCACGGACTCCAGTGCGGCTACTGCACCCCGGGGATGATCATGGCGGCCACGGCGCTGCTCGCCGACAACCCCCGATCCGTCCCGCGACGAGATCCGCGAGAACCTCGAGGGCAACCTCTGCCGCTGCACCGGCTACCAGATGATCGTCAATGCCGTGTGCTGGGCGGTCGACAACGGAGGTGCCCAGTGATCCCCGCAGCCTTCGACCACAAACGAGCAGGCAGTGCCGACGAGGCGCTGGCGGTACTCGCCGAATACGGCGACGAGGCCAAGCTGCTCGCCGGCGGCCACAGCCTGCTGCCGCTGATGAAGCTCCGCCTGGCGCAGCCCGAGGTCCTGATCGACATCGGCGACGTGACCGACCTGTCTTACGTCGAGGCTCGCGACGGTCACGTGGCGGTCGGGGCCTTGACCCGCCATCGCGACGTGGAGCGCTCCGAGGTGCTGGCGTCGTCGGTGCCGCTGCTCGCGCACGCGGCGGGCCACGTCGGCGACCCGCAGGTCCGCAACCGAGGCACGCTCGGTGGGTCACTGGTTCACGGCGATCCGGCGTCGGATCTGCCGGCGGTCGCGCTCGCGTGTGGCGCGACGATGGTGATCCGCGGCCCGGGCGGCGAACGCGAGGTGGCCGCCGTGGACTTCTTCACCGGCTTCCTGGAGACGGCCGTCGGGGCTGACGAGCTGCTCACCGAGATCCGGTTCCCGGTCTCGTCGGGCGGCTGGTCGTTCCAGAAGTTCAACCGGCGAGCCCAGGACTGGGCCATCGTCGGCTGCGCCGTCCAACAGGGCGGTGGCGTGGCGCTGGTCAACATGGGCTCGCAACCCACCCTGTCGTCAGCCGCCTCCGACGCCTTGGCGTCCGGTGCAGACGCCGCCGCCGTGGGCGCCGCCGCGGCGGACGAGTCCGACCCGCCCGCCGACATCCACGCCGACGCGGACTACCGCCGCCACCTCGCCAGGGTGCTGGTGGAGCGGGCAGTCACCGACGCCACCGGCTGACCCCGATCGCGCGCTACAGCCCGTCGTCGCAACCAGGGGTACGAATCGCCCCACCTGCCGTCACGAGATCTGATTCCCATGACCCGGGCCACCCGACCGCCGCCCCCCACCACCCGGCGTGGCCAACCTGTAACGGTCCCAGAGACCGTTACAGGTCACCACGCACCGCGACGACGAGCGAACCCTGTGCGCAGCGTTTGCCCGGAGTGACCGCCGTTCTGGTCGGTCACGCGCTGCAGCCAACGGCCAGCCAAACCTGCAACGGTCCCAGAGGACCGTTGCTGGTTTGGTCACTGGGCGTGGGCGGGCCCTCGTCAGCGATTGGGGTCGCCGGTGTGGTGCAGCATCAGCTCCAGGAGGCGTTCGAGGTGGCGGCGTTCGGTCGACTCCACCCCCACCGACACCCGAGCCATCCACACGTCGTCCAACATCGAGGGTGACAGGAACGCCTCGCCCGAGGTGTTGATCGCCCGCACCCATCCGAGGTTGTGGCCACTCACCGCGTCGGGTTGGTCGGCCACCGCCAGCGGGATGTGACGCACGCACACCGTCTGCAGCCGCACCGGCGCCACCACCTCCCACTCGGGCAAGGCCTCCACCTGGGCCGCGAACCACTGGGCGTTCTCGAGATCACGACGCAGACGCGCCCGGATCGCCTCCGGTCCGTCGATGCGCAACTGATACCAGAGCTTGAGCGAGCGGAAGCGCCGACCAAGAGGAATGCCCCAGTCCCGGTACTGGGTGGCCTCCCCACCTGCGGTACTGCGCAGGTAGCTGGGGTTGGTCGACATCACCCGGATGAGATGGTCGGGGTCGCGCAGGTGGAGCAGCGACGTGTCCAGAATCGTGCCCAGCCACTTGTGCGGATTCCACGACAGTGAGTCGGCACCCTCCACCCCGGCGAACAGGTGCCGCTGCTC
>CBDHFJ010000178.1:0-19277 GCA_965262315.1 Acidimicrobiales bacterium | reverse complement strand
TGCGGTGGTGAGCGGCATCGACTTCAGCTTGCGGGCCAGCGCCAACCGCTTGCCCGCAGCCCCCTTCGGTAGCCGACACATCGCTCGCATCCATGCGGTGGGTGACTTGTACCCGTCGGCCGCCCAGTCCAGCGAGTCCCGGTACCGACCGACCGCCTCGAGCTCGACCGCCTCGAGCTGGGACCGCGCCGCCACCAGATCCCTGGAGGCCTCGCCGAGGCCCACGCCGTCCAGCGTGTCCAGGGCCGACCGGACATCGGCGATGGCCGCCGTCAACGTTGCGAACGCGGCATCGATGTCCCCCTCGCCCGCCGCTTCCCTCGCCCCCGAAATCGGAGCCACCTCCGCCAACGCCATGCCTCCAACCTACTGACGGGGTGTGACACTTTCTCGAGCCAAAGTCCCTGCTCAGGCACACTTTTCTCCGTGGCCCCAACGCCACTTCTCGTGACCAGTTCACGCCCCGTCCAGCACGGCCGTCGCACTGGCAGACCTGCCCCGTCGTACATTCCGTATACTCTGGCGTATGACGACACCGATTCCCACCAGATTCAGTGAGGACGAGCTGGCGATCATTGACGAACTGGTCGAAGCGGGGGTGGGCGAGACGAGGTCGGCGGTGATCCGCAAGGGGGTCGAGCACCTCGCCGACTCGGTGCGGCGCGCTCGTGTGGGCGAGGCGATCGCCGAGTCGTACCGGACCCGGCCCCAGACCTCCGAGGACGACGAACTCGCCATGGCCAATGCGATCGCGCTCACCGAAGCCGAGCCGTGGTAGCCCAGGGCGAACTGTGGCTCATGGAGCCACCCAACCAGAAGCGCCGACCGGTCCTCATCGTGTCGCGCAACGAGGTCCTACCCGTGCTCAACAACGTGGTGGTGGCCCCCGTGACCAGCACCATCAGGAACATCCCGACATGCATCCCTGTCGGCCCCGACCACGGACTCGACCGCGACAGCGTCGCCAGCGTCGACAACCTGACCGCGATTCCGAAGTCGGTGCTCACCGTCCGCCTGGGAGCGCTCGGGCCCGACGGCCGATCAGCGTTGTGTGAGGCCCTCACCGCCATGGCCGACTGCTGACGGCGTCGGACTCAAGCGACGCCACCTCACGCAGTGGAGGTGGCGTCACTACGGTCGCCGCATCGAGCGGCACACCCATGCTGGTCGTCGTGGCGGACTGGCAGCGAGCACTCCACATCGCGAAGCATCGCGAGCCTCGCCGGTCACGATGCGTTGGCGGACCGACCGAACGAAGACGAGCCCTGAACGCGGCTCTGGCGCCGAGTCACCCGGTGGTCACTGCGTGACCACTGACCAGGTCCAGTGCCTGGCGACAGCGACAAACCGCCGTGGGATGATGGGGTTGGTGCACTTCCAGGCATTCCTCTCGTTCACGTTCGCCGGAGCGCTGCTCGCTGGCGGGATGGTTGGCGCGCTGGTCGAGGGGGGAAGCGATCTCGTGCCGAAAGGCATCGGCCTCGGTCTCGGGCTGTGGCTTGTCCTCGTCGGCTGCTCATTCCTGCGCGACTCGCCTCGCAGGTGATTGGTGCGTGTGTGGCCGGTGGTCTACGTCGTGAGCGATGACCAGCGAGACGAGACCGACGCGTCGGTGCCACTGCACGCGCTGTTCATCGCCAAGACCGTTGCCGCGGCCCCGATCCTGGTGCTCGGCCTCAGCGCGCCGCGCAGCACGCCGGGCATAGTCCACCGGTACCGTCCTTCATGATGCAGCGTCTGGCGACCCCGACGGATCCGTCCGCAGTGGCGGTGCTCGATCGCCAGGCTTGGTTGATGCTCACCCTCGCGGACGATGCTCTCGACGGGCTGACGCTTGCCGAGTGTCTCTGGACCCCACATCCGACGAGTTGGACGGTTCATGAACGTGCGGGCCGTTGGTTCGGCGAACTCGGTGAGGAGAGCCCCGACATGGCGGTGCCGACGCTGGGTTGGGCGCTGTGGCATCCGATCTGGTGGCTCCAGACGCTGCTCGCGCACTCGACCGAGCAGCCAGTGCCGTCGTGGGAAGAGGTCGAGTGGCCCGGCCCCGATCGCTCGCTGCCGAAGCTGCGTTCGCTCTGGGCCGACTGGACCGAACTCGTGGGTTCCCTCGAGGACAGCGAGCTGGGAGCGGCGCACTTGACGCGCTTCCCGTACGCCGATGATCGGCCGTTCATCCACATCGTCGGGTGGGCGTCGATGGAGCTCACGAAGAACCTCGGCGAGATGTGCCTCCAGCGTCGACTCCAAGACGGATGGAGACGCCAGCGGCCGTAGGGACGCCGGCTCCCGTCTCGAGGTCTCGTATGTCGGGGTCGCTATGGTCGGTGGGGGGGTCGGACACACCGCTGCCAATTGTGAGTCGCGCTGCCTGCACCCGGAGGTCCATCGCCGATCTCGTTCGGGGGCGCGGTCGATCAGACCTCGTAGTCCTCGAACTCCCAATGCATGTATCGACCCAGCTTTCGCGCCACCTCGTCCCAGGTGTCCCCGTTGCTGTGTCGGCAGATGTCTTCGATCGCTCGCCGGATGACGACGGTGTCCCAGCGCTCGACCACGAGCCGATGTCGCACGAACGCAAAGCCTTTGTGGCTCCCTGACATCGCAGTCCGCGACAGGCCGTCCGGCGAACAAACGGACACGCCGAACACCTCGCTGCCTTCGCCGTCGCTCGGCCCGACCTCAGCCTGGACGAAAATCACGAAGTCCGACGGAAGGGGCGGGACGTAGTCCTCGAGCGATGCAGGAGCGAGATCCGGACAGTGGAGGGAGCGCAGCACAGCATGCACCTCTCCATGTTGCCAGCCTCTCCGAACGCCGAAGCGCGTGGGGGGCACGACCGTCGGGCCACCGACTGGCCGCGATCACTCAGTGGCGCGGATCTCCTGGAGGGCCCAGCTGTTGCGGTCGCGATCGGCGCGGCCGTCCGGACTCCACCGCCGAGATCGTTCACCTCGCTGACCTCCACGCCTCGGGACGACAGCAACTCGGCAACAGCCTCGATGTCATCGACGACGAGGTGCAGCCCCTGCGTTGACCCAGGGTCGGTCGAGACCCCTGGCAGCCCGGCGGTGAACACGATCGAACGACGAAGCCCGGTGGCGTCAGCTGCACGACCCGCACCCCTTCGGCCGGTCGTACGTCGTGGTCCAGGTCGAACCCGACCGCCTCGACGTAGAACTGCTTGGCGCGGTCGATGCCCGACACCGGCACGGGGACGACTCCGAGACGCATCTCCATGGGCGAGACCGTCGCCACCGAGCGCCTGCGCCGCCGCCCCTACGCGGGCGTGCGGAGGATCTTCTCCATGGCCTTGCCGCGCGCCAGTTCGTCGACGAGCTTGTCGAGGTACCGGATCTCCTGCATCGTCGGCTCCTCGATGTCTTCGACGCGCACGCCGCAGACCACGCCGGTGATGAGCCGGCGGTCCGGGTTCGGCTCGGGTGCCTTGTCGAAGAACGTCTCGAAGTCGGCCTCGGCCTTCAGCTTGGAGTTCAGCTGTCGCTGCGTGTAGCCGGTGAGCCAGCGGATGATCATGTCGACCTCGCGCTTTGATCGCCCCTTCTTCTCGGCCTTGGCCACGTAGTGCGGGTACACACTGGCAAGGCTCTGGGTGTAGATCCACGGCTTGTCGTCGCTCATCGCTGCCACCCTTCTCCAGGCGCTTCCCCCACCCTACTGAACGGCCCTGGTGGCCATCGTCGATCTGACCGGTGGCGAGCGGGGACACCCAGGGTGACATGACCACCCCGACCTGGGCACTCGGCTGGCGGCTCGCCCTGCGCCACCACCGGACCGGACGGGGGCGTCGGTACGCTCGGCGGATGCGTCGGTTGGCTCAGTTCGTCGCCCGGGCGTCGGGCCGGCTGTCTCGACGACTCGGGCGTGGCGGCGGGACGACGTTGCCCGGCGTGGTGTTGCTGAAGCTGCGACCCCGCGCCGCTGAGGAGCTGGCGGCGCCGCTGGCCGAGGGCTCGGTCGTGATCTCGGCCACCAACGGCAAGACGACCACCGCGCGGCTGCTGCGCGCCGCCACCGACGCCGCGGGCATCCCCACCGTGGCCAACACCGCGGGCTCGAATCTCCTGCGCGGCGTCACCGCCGCCCTGCTCGACATGGACGACGCCGCGAAGCTCGGGCTGTTCGAGGTGGACGAGGCCGCCCTGCCGTCTGTGGTCGACCAGGTGAAGCCACGGGTGATCGTGTTGATGAACCTGTTCCGAGACCAGCTCGACCGCTACGGCGAACTGGAGACGCTGGTCCGAGACCTGGCGCACGATGATCGCCACCCTCCCGGCCGACACCACGCTGGTCCTCAACGCCGACGATCCCGCCATCGCCCACCTCGGACACGAGCGCCCCAACACGATCTGGTTCGGCGTCGACGACACCTCGATCGCCCGCGACGTCCAGTCCCCACGCCGCTGACTCCACCCACTGCCCCCGCTGCGACCACCCGCTGACCTACGACATGATCGGCATCGGCCACATGGGCCACTGGCGATGCGACAACTGCGGGCTCGCTCGCCCGACGCCGACGATCAGCGCCACCCGCGTCCAGGTCCGCGGCGTCGATGGCTTCGACATCGAGATCGCCACGCCCGCCGGCCCCGTGGCCGCGTCGCTGGCGTTGCCCGGCCTCCACAACGCCTACAACGCCACCGCAGCGGTGACCACGGCTCACGCCCTCGGCCTCGACACCGCGGTTCTTCCCGACGCCCTCGGCGCCACCGATGCGGCGTTCGGCCGCGGCGAGCACGTCGCCATCGGCGACAAGCGGCTGGTGATGCTGCTCGCCAAGAACCCCACCGGCGCCAACGAGAACGTCCGGGCCACGCTCACCCACGCAGGCGACCTGCACGTCGTGATCCTCCTCAACGACCGCACCGCCGACGGCCAGGACGTGAGCTGGATCTGGGATGTGGACTACGAGCCGCTGTTCGATCGAGCGACGTCGCTGACCGTCGCCGGCGATCGGGCCCACGACCTGGCGCTTCGCTGCGTCTACGGAGGCGCCGATCCTGCTGCCATCGTGGTCGAACCCGATCCCGGCAAGGCCCTCGACGCCGCCCTGGCGGCCGCCGGCCCAGGCGACACCGTGTTCGCACTCCCCACCTACACAGCGATGCTCGACCTTCGAGCCGAGCTGGTGCGCCGTGACCTCGTCGTCCCGTTCTGGGAGGACGCCTGATGGCCGTCGTCCGCCTCTGCCACCTGTACCCGCACGAGATGAACATCTACGCGGACCGCGGCAACATCGCGGTCTTCCGCCAGCGTCTGGCGTGGCGCGGCCACGAACTTCGGGTCACCGAGGTCGCGCACGGCGACGCGATCACGCCCGGAGCCCACGACCTCTACTACCTCGGCGGCGGCCAGGACCGCGACCAGCGGATCGTGGCCCACGACCTCGCCGGCACCAAAGCCGACGCCCTCCGTTCCGCAGCGGCCGACGGCGCCGCGTTCTTGTGGGTCTGCGGCGGCATCCAGCTCGCCGGCGTGGGCTACACCGATGCCTCGGGCGAGCGGCTGCCTGGCGTCGGCATCCTGGACGTGGACACCGAAGCGGGCGACCGCCGCATGATCGGCGACATCGTGCTCCAGGCCCGCCTCGACGGCGAGGTCCGGCAGGTCGTGGGCTACGAGAACCATGTCGGCCGAACGTTGCTGGGCTCCGACGCCACGTTCTTCGGCCGGGTCGAGCACGGCCACGGCAACGATGGCGAGAGCGGCAAGGAGGGCGCGGTCCAGAACCACGTCATCGGCACCTACCTCCACGGGCCGCTGCTTCCCAAGAACCCCTGGGTGGCCGACACCGTCCTGCGCTGGGCGCTCGACCACGGCGGCCACGACTCGGTCCTGGAACCGCTCGACGCCCACGACGTGGACGTGCTGGCCGAGCGGGCCCGGGCGGTCGCCGTGGGCCGGGCCGGCCAGGATCGCTGAGCGCGCGCTCCCCCGACACCCGACTCGTGAGCAACCCTGCCCGGCGTCGCCCGGAGCAGGGCCTCGGCGCTGTACCTTGAAGGCCGTGCCTGACCGGTATTCGTTCAGCAGCCCCTTTGCGGGAGGCGGCTTCGGCGGCGGTGCGCGGCCGTGGTTCGTCATCGGTGGGGTGGAGTTCACCACCACCGTGACCCCTCATCGCGGTGAACGTCCTCTGGATGTTCGTGTACGCGGCCGAGGGGACCTCCCACGAGCTGACCTTCCGCCTGTGGCTCCTCACCGAAGGTGCCGGCGGCTACGCCGGTGTCCTGGGCGGCGAGGTCTGGCGGATCTTCACGTGGCCACTGGTCGCCGAGCCCAGCATCTGGACCGTCATCGGCCTGGTCTTCTTCTACATCTTCGGCAGCCAGATGGAAGCGCTGATGGGGCGCCGCCACTACCTCGGGTTCGTCGTTGCGCTGACCGTCGTGCCTGCACTCGCCGTCACCGTCTTCGACGCCATCTCGTCGGAATTCGTCGGGGCCTACGGCGGCGTGGACATGATCCAGTTCGGCGTGATCATCGCCTTCGTGGCCCAGTACCCCACGGCCAAGTTCTTCTTCGGCATCCCCGCGCCCGTGATGATCGGTGTCTTCGTCGGCCTGCGCTACCTGTCGATCCTCGCCGAGCGCGACGAGTTCGACTTCGTCCTGGTCACCGCAGCCATCGCCACCGCCCTCATCGTGTTCCGGTCGCTCGGCTACGCATCCACCCTGGGCTGGATCCCTCGGATCCCGCTCCCCGCCTCCATGACGGGCCAGCAAGCATCGGCGGCGCCCCGCCAGCAACAACAGCGCCGCCGCCGCTCCCGCGGCCGGGGCAACCTGTCGGCCGTGCCCACACCGTCGTCTCCACCCAACGACCCCTTGATGGACATGGAGATCGACGCCCTGCTGGACCAGGTCGCCGAACAGGGGCTCGACAGCCTCACCAAGGATCAGCGCAAGCGCCTGGAGGAGCACTCCAAGCGCCTCCGCAAGCGCAAGGGCGAGTAGCGCAACCCGGGCGGTCAGATGCCCAGGTGGGCGATGACCAGTGATGCAAGCGTGTCGGCGTCGCCCTGGTCGGGCGTCAGCACCAGCTCCGGCGAGACGGGCGCCTCGTAGGGATCGTCGATGCCGGTGAACCCGGTGATCTCGCCGGCACGGGCCAGCTTGTAGAGCCCCTTCGGGTCGCGCTGCTCGCAGATCTCGATCGGCGTGTCGACGAACACCTCGACGAAACGGAGGTCCGCGGCCTCGTGCAACGCCCGAGCGCGGTCTCGACCGGCCCGGTAGGGGCTGATCAGCGGCACCAACGACACCACACCAGCGTCGGCGAACAGCCGAGCCACCTCGCTCGCGCGGCGGACGTTCTCGTCACGATCGTCGGCGGAGAACCCGAGGTCACCGTTCAACCCGTGGCGAAGGTTGTCGCCGTCGAGCAGGTAGGCGGGGCGGTTGCGTTCGAGGAGCAGCCGCTCGACAGCGACCGCCACCGTGGACTTGCCCGAACCGGACAGGCCGGTGAACCACACCGTCATGCCCTCCACGCCGAGCCCCGACCAGCGCTCGTCCCGCGGCAACTCGGACGGATGCCAGACGACGTTGGGGCTGCGTCGGGCTGCGTTGGTCACGTCATCCATGACTCAGCGGCTCGGGCCGAGGATCATGCCGCCGCCGACCGTGCTTCGAATGATGGTCGTGTTCTCGTCATCCATGACTCAGCGGCTCGGTCCGAGGATCATGCCGCCGCCGACCGTGCTTCGAATGATGCTCATGTTGTCGTCATCCATGACTCAGCGGCTCGGGCCGAGGATCATGCCGCCGCCGACCGTGCTTCGAATGATGGTCGTGTTGTCGTCATCCATGACTCAGCGGCTCGGTCCGAGGATCATGCCGCCGCCGACCGTGTTGTTCGTGTTGTCGTCGATGAGGATGAAGCTGCCGGTGGTCCGGTTGCGCCGATACTCGTCGAAGAGCAAAGGCTTCTGCACCCGCATGCGCACGCGGCCGATCTCGTTGAGGTCGAGCTGGGTCGCCGACTCGTCACGGTGCAGGGTGTTGATGTCCAGGCGGTAGTCCAGGTCCTGGATCAGGCACTTCGCCACGTTGGTGGTGTGCTTGATGGTCAGCTTGGTCCGGGGTGTCAGCGCGGACTGCTCGGTCATCCAGCACACCATGGCGTCGAGGCTCTGGCCGACCTGCGGCTGGTTGCCGGGGCGGCAGATCATGTCACCCCGGGAGATGTCGATCTCGTCGGCGAGACGGATGGCGACCGACATGGGCGGGAACGCGACGTCGACGTCACCGTCGTGGGTCTCGACGTGGGTGATGGTCGACGTGAACCCCGACGGGAGCACCATGACCTCGTCACCCACCCGGAAGCTGCCACCGGCCACGGTGCCCGCATAGCCGCGGTAGTCGTGGAACTTGTCGGACTGGGGCCGCAGCACGTACTGCACGGGGAACCGGGCGTCGATCATGTTCCGGTCCGAACCGATGTGCAGCTCCTCCATGTGGTGAAGCAGCGACGAGCCCTCGAACCAGGGCATGTTGGGCGAGCGCTCGACGATGTTGTCGCCCTTGAGCGCCGACACCGGAATGATGGTGAGATCCTGGATGTCGAGCTTGTTCGCGAAGGCCTTGAACTCGTCCCGGACCTTGTTGAAGGCTGCCTCGTCGTAGTCGACGAGGTCCATCTTGTTGACGCAGACCGCCAGGTGCGGGATGCGCAACAGGCTGGAGATGAACGAGTGACGGCGGGTCTGTTCGATGACGCCGTTGCGCACGTCGACCAGGATCAGCGCGAGGTCGGCAGTGGACGCACCGGTGACCATGTTGCGGGTGTACTGAATGTGGCCAGGCGTGTCGGCGATGATGAACTTGCGCCGCGGTGTGGAGAAGTAGCGGTAGGCGACGTCGATGGTGATGCCCTGCTCGCGCTCGGCCCGCAGACCGTCGGTGAGCAGAGCCAGGTTGGTGTAGTCGGCGCCCATCTGGATCGACGTGCGTTCGACGGCCTCGAGCTGGTCCTCGAAGATCGCCTTCGAGTCGTAGAGCAGGCGGCCGATCAGGGTCGACTTGCCGTCGTCGACCGAGCCGGCAGTGGCGAAACGGAGCAACTCCATCAGAAGTAGCCCTCCTTCTTGCGATCCTCGGCGTTGGCGGAAGTCTCAGGTCGGACCGCAGCGAAGGAGCTGGCGGAAGTCTCAGCCATCAGAAGTAGCCCTCCTTCTTGCGATCCTCAGCGTTCTCTGGTCGGACCGCAGCGAAGGAGCTGGCGGAAGTCTCAGCCATCAGAAGTAGCCCTCCTTCTTGCGATCCTCCATGGCCGCTTCGGAGATGCGGTCGTCGGCGCGGGTGGCGCCGCGTTCGGTCAGGCGGGTGGCGGCGACCTCGGCCACGATCTTGTCGATGGTGTCGGCCGTGCTCTGGACGGCGCCGGTGATGTTGGCGTCGCCCAGGGTCCGGTACCGCACCGTTGCCGTGAACGCTTCCTCGCCGTCGACCATCTGGGCGAACTCGGCCGCGAGGAGCATGCCGTCGCGCTCGAAGACCTCACGCTCGTGGGCGTAGTAGATCGACGGCAGCGCGATCTTCTCCTGCTCGATGTACATCCAGATGTCGAGCTCGGTCCAGTTGGAGATGGGGAAGATGCGGAAGTGCTCGCCCATGCGGTGCCGGCCGTTGTAGAGGCTCCACAGCTCGGGCCGCTGCCCCTTGGGGTCCCACTGTCCGAAGTCGTCTCGGAAGGAGAAGAACCGCTCCTTGGCCCGCGCCTTCTCCTCGTCACGTCGGCCTCCGCCGAACACGGCGTCGAAACGGTGCTCTTCGATGGCGTCGAGCAGCGTGGTGGTCTGGAGGCGGTTGCGGGACGCCTTCGGGCCCGTCTCCTCCTGGACACGTCCCTGATCGATCGAGTCCTGCACGGAGGCAACGACCAGCTGAACCCCGAGGTCGTCCACGAGCGCATCGCGGAACTGGATCACCTCGGGGAAGTTCAGTCCGGTGTCGACGTGCATGATCGGGAACGGGATGCGGCAGGGCCAGAACGCCTTGACCGCCAGGTGCACCATGACCAGCGAATCCTTGCCGCCCGAGCACAGCAGCACCGGGCGCTCGAACTCGGCGGCGACCTCACGCATGACGTGGACGGACTCGGCCTCGAGGGTTTCGAGGTGCGACAGCTCGTAATTCACCCGTGGGAGGATACCAGCGCCCCCCTTTTCACCTGTGATGACGGAGCACGTGCCAATGGCCACACCCGACGACCACGACCTCGCGGCCCGACTGGCCACCGAGGCCGGCACCCTCCTGCTCGAGGTCCGCGACGAGCTGGGCGACGGCGACCCGACGACCCTCAAGGACGAGGGTGATCGACGCAGCCACGAGTTCCTGATGCGGGCGTTGGCCGAGCATCGACCGGCCGACGCGGTGCTGTCCGAGGAGGGCAAGGACGACCTGGCTCGCCTGCACGCCGAGCGGGTCTGGATCGTCGACCCGCTCGACGGCACACGAGAGTTCGGCGAGCCACCCCGGAGCGACTGGGCGGTCCACGTCGCATTGGTCGAGGCCGGACACCCCACGGCGGGCGCGGTGGCCCTGCCCGGGCTCGACCTCACGTTGCACAGCGGGCAGCCCGCCGTGGTGCCCGACGCCCCCGCCGGCGGGCCGCGCATCATCTGCAGCCGCACCCGGCCGGGTCCGGCTGCCGAACGGCTCGCCGACGCACTGGAGGGCGAACTGATCTACATGGGGTCGGCAGGGGCGAAGGCCATGGCCGTCGTGCGCGGCGAGGCCGACATCTACGCCCACACCGGCGGGCAGTACGAGTGGGACTCGTGTGCGCCGGTCGCGGTCGCACAGGCTGCCGGACTGTCGGCGACCCGCCTCGATGGCAGCCCGCTGACGTACAACAACGAGGACAGCTATCTGCCCGACCTGTTGATCTGTCGCCCCGAGCTCGTGGACGCGGTCCTGGGCGTACTGGATCAGGCGTGACGAAAGTCGCTCGGCACGACCACACAGAACGCACCCGAGACTGAGACCATCGTGGGGTGAGCCTGATCGACGCCCAACGAGACGAACGCATCGGGGCCTTCAGCAAGACGCCCCCGTGGATCCTCCCCGCCGACGAGGAGCTGCCCTGGCAGCACAAGATCGACCTGCGGCGGGCCGTCGCGCGCCGTCGCGTCCCCGAGATGACCAGACCCCGGCGCGTCCCACCGGGGCTGCGGGTGGTGAAGGTCGTCAGGGAGATCGGCGGTGCCGTCGCCGCCTGGCGAGCCCTCGACCACCGCAAGGGTCGGGACGAGTCACGCGCCGGGATCGCCCGCCGTCTGCGACAGGCGGCCGAGGAGCTCGGGCCCACCTACATCAAGCTGGGCCAGATCATCTCCAGCGGCGACGGCCTCTTCCCACCCGAGCTGGTCTCGGAGTTCAAGAAGTGCCGTGACCAAGTCCCCGCCGAGCCCTGGGAGGCCGTCGAGCAGGTCGTGACCGAGGATCTCGGTCGACCCATCCACGAGGTCTTCTCCGAGTTCGACCGCGAGCCCCTGGCTGCCGCCTCGATCGCGCAGGTCCACCGAGCCGTGCTGCGAGAAGGGCCCGACGGCGGACCGGTCGAGGTCGTCGTGAAGGTGCAGCGGCCCACCGTCGCCCGGTTCGTGATGCGCGACCTCAGCGTCATGTCGTGGCTGGCCCCGTTCCTGGTGGGCCGCATCCCCGTGGCGGCGCTGGCCAACCCGCCGGCGCTGGTCGAGGTGTTCGCCCAGACCATCGTCGAGGAGCTCGACTTCCGGCTCGAGGCCCAGAACATGCTCGACGTGGCCGAGTCGTTCGAGAAGCTCGGCCAGGACTCGTTCATGGTGCCGCGACCCCACCCCGAGCTCGTCACCCGGCGGGTCCTGGTGATGGAACGCCTCTCGGGCTTCGACTTCGACGACGTGGATCGCATCCGCGCCGCCGGCGTCGACACCCACAAGTGGGTCCGCACGGGGATGGTCGGCTTCCTCGAGGGCGCCATGATCCACGGCGTGTTCCACGGCGACCTGCACGGCGGCAACCTCTTCGTGCTCCAGGACGGCGGGACCGCGTTGCTGGACTTCGGCATCGTCGGCCGCCTGAGCGAGGCCCGGCGCATCGCGTTCCTGAAGCTGCTGATGAGCTCGACGATGAACGACGTCCGCGGCCAGGTGGCCGCCATCCGGGACCTCGGCGCGCTGCCGGCGGACACTGACATCGACGCCGTGATCGCCGACCTCGGCCTCGACGGGCCCACCGTCGACCCCACCAAGCTGAGCCGAGACGAGCTCGTCGACGAGATCAACCGGGTCATCAAGGCCCTCTTGAGCTACGGCGCCCGGATGCCCAAGGAGCTCATGCTCTTCGCCAAGAACATGGTGTTCCTCGACGCCGCCATCGCCAACCTGGCGCCCGACGTCGACCTGTTCGGCGAGATCACCCACCTGGCCATGTACTTCGCCCAGACCCACGGCGCCGAGATCGCGGCCGCCATCGGCGTCGAACAGGAGAGCTACGAGGTCGACCTGACCGCGGTGAAGGCCTCGTTCGGTGTGGACGAGACCGTCGACTCCCTCACCTACCGCGACCTCCAGGAACGCCGCGAGCTGATCCGCAAACGCCTCGGCGACCGCCTCTGAACGCCAGACCGCTTGTCGCGGTCCCAGCGTCCGCGACAGGTTGACCACCCTCCGTGGCGAACCTGTAACGGTCCCAGAGACCGTTACAGGTTGGCCCGAGGTCGTCAGGGGCCGAAGGCAGACAGGATGGGGTCGGTCAGGACCTCGAGGGCGCGGTCGCGGTCGGCGGGGGCGTGCTGGAACAGCACGAGCAGGGTCGTGCCGTCGTCGTCGACGACGTAGGCGTCGATGACGCTGCCCGGGATCACGGCTTCCCAGTGCCCCCAGCTCCGGCCACCAGCCTCGACGGGCGGGAGCTCGACCGGCTCGGTGCCGAGCACCAGCGACAGACTCTCGACCAGGAAGTCCGCAGGGACGCCCACCACCGCCTGCTGGAGGATGACCGACAGGTGGAGCAGGTTGTCCGAGTTCACGAACGAACCCTCGGCCCCCGGCTCCCAACCGACGGGTGCCACACCCGACCCACTGACGAACGCGGAGTCGTACGAGAACGGCTCGAAGTCGACGTCGGCGAAGACGTCGATCACCCACGGTGGTTCGGTCAAGCCGGCGACACAGCCGGTGTCGAGCGCCGCCGTCGGGTCGGCGAGGAACGCGACCGCGAGCTCCTGGCCGCAGGGGTCGACCACGGCACCGTGTCCCGTGTGCGGTAGTTCGACGTAGGTGCCGTTCGGCAAACCCTCGAGAAGTGACTCGGTGTCCGCCGGCGGCGTGATCGGGTCGTAGGTGCCCGCCAGCAGCAACGTGGGGACGTCGCTGCGCACCAACTCGTCCTCGACAGGGTCGGCAGCCCCGGCGTCGAAGTGCGCGCACAGCTCCCCGAGCGAGGCGTCGAGCTCGGCCGGGGCGAAACGGTCGAAGTACGGGTCGCCCGTCCTGCCCGCGTCGGCGTCGCCGGGCTCGATGAACGGCACCTCTTCGTGACACTCCACGGCCCAGTACATGCCGCTGGCGACGAAGGGCAGGCTGGTGACCTGGAGCCCCACCAACGTCTCGGCCCCCGAGGTGTCACCGGCTTCGAGCTGGGCGACCAGTTCCGGCAGACCGGCCAGCGCCTCCTTCGAGTAGAGCGCCTGGAACCCCACACCCAGCAGGTCGGTCCCGTCGAGCCGAGCCGGGTACTGCTCCCCGGTGACCGAGTCGCTGACCATGAAGTCGAGCGGCTCGGCATCGAGCTGGTCGACCAGCGCAAAGAACCGCTGCTCGAGGTCGGGGAACGTGGTCGAGCACACCGTCGAGGCGTCACAGCCGGCGAAGAGCTCGCCGTAGGCGCGTTGCGCGACGGTCGGGATGTCGACCGGCGCCTCTCGGCGGGTGGGCAACGCCGAGTCGAGGATCACGCTGCGGAGCCCCTCGGGATAGAGCCGCATGATCGACTGCGCCAGCCGGGTGCCGTACGAGATCCCCAGGAGGTTCCACTCGTCGTGGCCGAGCGCCAGTCGCAGCGCCTCGACGTCGGTGGCGCTCTGCACTGAGTTGTAGGCCGCGAGATCGACACCGTCGTCGCGGAAGTCCGCGGTGCACGCAGCGAAGGCCTCGTCGTAGGCCGCCGCCTCCTCGGCCGGAGCGGGGGACTCGTCCAGCAGGTCGAGTTCGACGTCGATCGCCCGCTGGCACTGGAGATGGGGTTCGGACGAACCGGTGCCGCGTTGACCGATGACCACGAGATCGTGGGCGTCGGCGATGGGAGCGAACAGGCTCGGGAAGCTGGTGTCGATGTTGGCGAGGGCGTCGCCGCCCGGGCCGCCCTCGAGGTAGACGACCGGCGTTCCCGCGGCGCCCGTGGAGAAGATGCCCACGTGGAGGCGGATGGTGTCTGCGTCGGCGTCGGAGTCCCACCGTTCGGGGACGGTGAGCCAGCCACAGGTGGTGGACACCCCCTCGGGTGGGGTGAACTCGCAGTCGCCCTCGTCCCACGACGAGCGCCCGGCCAGGTCGGCCGGATCCGCGGCGACCGCGTCACCGCGGTCGGCGACATCATCGCCGGGGTCGTCCGCGGCGATCTCGTCGGGGGCCGGCGCCGAGCCCTGGTCCCCGGGGTCCACCCGGATGTCGAGCGTGGTGGCGCAGGCGGCGGCGAGCATGGCCACCGACAGGACCAGAGCCGCCGGCCGGGCGAGATCGCGCATGTCGCCCAGGGTGGCACAGCCCCGGTTCGAGGCGGTGGCATGGGCCACCCCCGACCATCCCCCCATGGGCCGAACGCACCGATAGTGTGCCGCCAATGCGCCTGGTCATCGCCCGATGCTCGGTGGACTACGACGGTCGCCTGAGCGCTCATCTCCCCCTGTCCGAGCGGCTCATCATGGTCAAGGCCGATGGCTGCGTCGCCATCCACGCCGACGGTGGTGCGTACAAGCCGCTCAACTGGATGAACGCCCCCAACCGCCTCGTCGAGGGCGACGACGAGTGGACGGTCACCAACCCGAAGGGCGAGAAGCTGATCATCCGGATCGACGAGGTGATCAGCGACACGGCCCATGATCTCGGCGTCGACCCGGGCCTTCAGAAGGACGGGGTCGAGGCCCATCTCCAGGAACTGTTGGCCGCCGACCCCGAGTCCATCGAGGACGGTTTCCTGCTGGTCCGGCGCGAATACCCGACCGACATCGGACCGGTGGACCTCGTCTGCCGCGACGGCGACGGCAGGGCCGTCGCCGTCGAGGTGAAGCGGCGTGGCGAGATCGATGGCGTCGAGCAGCTCACCCGCTACCTGGACTTCCTCAACCGCGACCCGAACCTGCGGCCCGTCCGCGGCGTCTTCGTGGCCCAGGAGATCAAGCCGCAGGCCAAGGTCCTGGCGACCGACCGGGGTATCGACTGGGTCGAGGTCGACTACGACGAGCTGCGAGGTATCGAGAGCAGCCAGGCCAGGCTGTTCTGACGGGGTCGGCCCGGCCCTTCCCTCGTCCAAGCGGCTCGGCATTGTTGCGGTGAACTCCATCGGGTCGAACGGCCTGGGCGATGACACGGGATCGAATTCGCACACCACTAGCCTGTTCCGATCAGCTCCCCAGGACGATCGCCTTCGCGCTCGGGCCCCAAGCGGGCGAAGCCGCAGCAGAAGCCCCCGAGCTGGCGGGCTCGGCTGACGCGCCCGCGCGTGGTGTTCCCCGTCCTGATCCCCCTGTTCCTGCTGGCGCTGGTCGGGCTCGGCTGGGCGGTGGACAGCGGTCTCAACAGCGGTGCCTCGGCGCGCGGCGTGACCGTTGCCGGCACCGACGTCGGGGGCCTCGATCGCGACGAGCTGGAAGCCGTGCTCGTCGACGTCGCAGCCGGCTACGCGGAGACACCAGTGATCGTGCGCACCGCCGACGGTGAGGTCACCACGACTGCCGGGGTCGTCGGACTGGAACTCGACCCCATGGCCACCGCCGACAACGTGATGGAGATCGGACGCGGCAACGTGTTCGGCAGGCCGTTCTCGTGGCTGGCCGGGGTGTTCGGATCGCGCAGCGCCACCACGGCGGTCCGCCTCGGCGAGGGCGACCCGGCCGAACTCGAGGCGGTCGTCAACGCCGGCCAGCCCGAACCGATCGAGCCGACCCTCACCGTCGAGGACGGCCTGATCGTGGTCGTGCCCGGCCAGTCGGTCCAGACCTTCGACCTGTCGAACATCCGTGACGACGTGGTGGCCGCCGCCAGCGCGGGCGACAGCCCCATCGTGGTCGAGGCCGGTTCTCTCGAGCTGAACCCGTCGATGAGCGACGAGGAAGCCCAGGTGTTCGCCGATGAGTACAACGCGCTGACCGCCGACGGCATCATCGTCTCCGCGGTCGGCGACGACGCCGCCTTCGACGCGGCCTCGCTCCGCAGCTGGATGCGCTTCGCCGAGACCGAGGACGGATTCGAGTACACCCTCGACCCCGACGCGACCAAGGCCTCGCTGACGGAGCGCTATGGCGAGCCGGAGCTCCCCGACGAGAACGTGATCGAGGTCATCGACGGGCGGCCTCGCCTGGTCGGATTCGTCGCCACGCGGTGCTGCGACATCGACTCGGCCGAGCGGATCGAGCGGGCCCTCCGCGACGGCCGGGACCGGGTCGCGTTGGTCCTCGAGGCGGTCGACAAGAGCGAAGACGAGCTCCTGCGGGAGTTCGGGATCATCGATCTGGTCGGTGAGGCGACCACCCCGTACGACTGCTGCCAGAGCAGGGTCACCAACATCCAGCTCTTCGCTGACCTGATGACGGGTGTGGTCCTCCAGCCGGGCGAGTCGATCTCGCTCAACGACCACGTGGGGAGACGCACCACCGAGAAGGGGTTCGTGCCCGCTGGGGTCATCAGCCGAGGTGAGCTCTCGAGCGACGTCGGTGGCGGCATCTCCCAGTTCGCGACCACGATCTTCCAGGCGATGTTCTATGGCGGCATCGACATCGACAAGTACCAGGCACACACGTTGTGGTTCACCCGCTACCTCGACTTCGCGGGTCGCCGCGGCATCGAGAGCACGATCTCGTTCCCCGAGCCGGACGTGCAGTTCACCAACAACACCCCGTACCCGCTGCTGATCTGGCCGACGTACACGGACACGTCGCTGACGGTGAGTCTCTATTCGACCACGTGGTCCGAGGTCGACGTGCTGGAACAGCGCGAGTACTTCTCCGGCCAGTGCACGGTCATCGAGACCGACCGGGTCCGTCGCTACGAGGACGGGACCGAGGAGATCGACTCGTTCCGAGCCTTCTATCAGCCCCGCGATGGCATCGGCTGCGACGGCAAACCCACCAACCCGACCCCGACCCCCGTGCCCACGCCCACCCCCGAAGGAGGCGGCAACGGCGACGGCGGCGGCAACAACGACGGCGGCGGCGGCAACAACGACGACGGCGGCAACAACAACAACGACGGCGGCGGCAACAACAACGACGACGGCGGCGGCGGCAACAACGACGGCGGCGGCAACAACAACGACGGCGGCGGCAACAACAACGACGGCGGCGGCAACAACAACCGACGACGGCGGCGGCACCGATGGCGGCGCAACCGACGACGGCGGCGGCACCGATGGCGGCGCAACCGACGACGGCGGCGGCACCGATGGCGGCGCAACCGACGACGGCGGCGGCACCGATGGCGGCGCAACCGACGATGGCGGCGGGGTCGACGGGTCGGACGACTCGGGGCTCTGATCGCATCTTCGACAGCGGTCTCCCGCTGAGCTGCGCCACCGGTGGCGACGCTCAGTACCCTCGGATCGATGCAGATGACCGATGTCCTCGTGGTCGGCGCCGGCCCGGCAGGGACCGCGGCAGCGATCGAGCTCCGCCGCGGTGGACGCGACGTGATCATCGTCGACAAGGCCAGCTTCCCGCGCGACAAGTGCTGTGGAGACGGCCTGACCACCGACGCCTTGCGCCAGCTCGAGGAGCTCGGGCTCGACCCGGCCGGGGTGCCGAACTGGAACGGTGTCACCGACATCGTGATCTCCAGCCCTCGCGGCCGCGAGGTCCGACTCCCACTCCCCCACGACGGGCACTACGCCGCGGTCGTGCCCCGCTTCGATCTCGACCAGGCGATGGTGGAGCTCGCCGGCGAGGCCGGCGCCGAACTGCGCGATGGCGTCGCCTTCCGATCTCTCGATGACACGGGCGACCACCTGGTGGTGCACACCAGTGAAGGCCCGATCGCGTGCCGCTACCTGATCGCGGCCGACGGCATGTGGTCGCCAGTCCGCAAGCACCTCGGGCTGGACGAACCGGGGTACCGGGGCGAGTGGCATGCGTTCCGCCAGTACTTCTCCGACGTGGGCCCCGCCGCGCAACACCTGGTCGTGTGGTTCGAGCCGGACCTGCTGCCCGGGTATGCCTGGTCGTTCCCCCTCCCAGGCCAGCGCGCCAACGTCGGCTTCGGCATCCATCGCTCCAGCGGCGTCAAGGTCGGCGACATGGGGAAGATCTGGACCGACCTTCTCGCTCGTCCCGCCGTCCGCGACGTGCTCGGCCCCGATGCCGTGGCCGAGGACCGACACAAAGCGTGGCCGATCCCGGCCCGAGTCGACGGACTGGCGCGCACAGCACACCGGGTCTTCTTCGTCGGCGACGCAGTGGGCGCCACCGATCCCATGACCGGCGAAGGCATCGCACAGGCGCTGCTCAGCGGCCGTGCCGCAGCTGCCGCCGTCCTCGACGCGGGCGCCACCCGGCCCGACGTCGCCGCGGCCGCATACCAGCGGCGCATCGATCAGGACCTCACCGTGGACCATCGCTTCGCTCGGGCGCTCGCCAAGATCCTCGAACACCCACTCGGCGCCCGGGCGGCGCTGCGTGCGGCAGACCTGACGGACTGGACCCGCCGGAACTTCGCTCGCTGGATGTTCGAGGACTACCCGCGCGCAGCCATCCTGACGCCCCGTCGCTGGCACCGAGGAATGTTCACCGGCCCGGGTGCATACCGGGACCGGGACCTCTCCGCCCCGCGACTCGATCCCGCCGACGCCTCGGTCTGAACGCGGCGGCGCCGAGCCCGGTCAGTCGATGGCCGGCCGCGTGATCGGCGCGCCGTGGTGCCCGACCATCCGCCAGCCGTCGCCGCTCCGAACGAAGGTGTTCACCACCGAGCCGGCGCCGCTGACACCCGGCAGGAGCATGTTCTCGACGCCGACCACCCATGCCGCGTCTCCGACGACGGTGACGTGCTCCTCGGTGATGAT
>CBDHFJ010000177.1:0-17205 GCA_965262315.1 Acidimicrobiales bacterium | reverse complement strand
GATCTCGGTCCAGGGTGCCTATGCCACAGGCGTCAAGGTGATGTCGGTCAGCGCCGACGAGGTGGTGGCCGCCGTCGCTCCGGTGATCCGCGAGGACGAGGCCGAGCTCGACGCCGATGAGGGCAACGGCTCCGAGGGCGGCGATGTCGACGAGACCCCTCAGGCCGACGACGGTCCATCAGCCGAAGCCGACGACCAGTCGGTTGACGACGAGGGCGACGCCACCCACGACTGACGTCGCCACAACCCGCCTTCCCCTGCCAACACCCGACACGGGGAAGGAGGCCGCGCATGCGTGGCCGAATGACTGGTGCCCGCGGGCAGGCTCTGCCGCTCGCCGCACTGCAACTCTGGTTGATCGCGGCCCTGGTGGTCGCCCTGGCACTGCTCGGTCAACGAACCGTGGCCCGTGCGCGCGTCCAGGTGGTGGCCGATGCGGTGGCCCTGGCCGCCGCCAACGACGCTGAGCTGGTCGGCCTGGTGCCGCCCGGGGTCGAGGTCGTGCGCACCGACCGCGATGGCGCCGTCGACGTCGTGGCATCGGTGGGCGATGTTGCAGCGGCTGGTCGCGCCAGCCGTCCGCCGAACGAGGCTGCGTCCGGCCTGGACCCTCGCCTCATCGCTGCGATCGGGCTCGCCGAGGGTCTGCTCGGCGAGCCCGTGCCGATCGTCTCCGGGTTGCGGACGAGAGCTGAACAGGAGCGGCTCTGGGCCAACCGGCACACCAATCCCTATCCGGTCGCGGAACCGGGGACGTCGCGCCACGAACGCGGTCTGGCGATCGACGTCCCGCTGAGCTTCGCTCCCCGTCTGGCGGCAGTGGGCCCGGCGGCCGGGCTGTGCCGGCCGCTTCCCGCCAGCGACCCGGTCCACTTCATCCTGTGTGGCGCCTGACGAGTGGGGTGCCCGTCAGGGAACCGATCGCACCGTCCTGGCGTCTGTGCCAACAAATGGCCCCACCCCACCCCGTACACTGCTGCCTGTGCCAAACGACGCCGACTCGTTGATCGAGCCCGACGTCGACGACCCCACCGACCGTCCCACCCAGGATCCGGACGGTACGGGCGACGTCGCCGAGGACACCGCCGCTGAGGCCGTGCCTGGGTCGGATGCTGCCCAGGACGCCGTCGACGACCCCGCGGATGCGGCAGACGATGCCCCCGAGGCCGTCTCGGCGTCCGACAACGAGGCTGCTGAAGCCGCCGACGCCGACACAGACGCGGACGCTGCAGATGACGGTTCCGCAGACGCAGACGCGGACGCGGACGCCGGCGACGGTGACGGTGACGCCGCCGCAGGTGCAGATGACGGTTCCGCCGATGCGGAGGATGGCGCCGATGCCGATGCCGATGCCGACGCCGCGGTCGAGGACGCGGTCGAGCTCGACGACGAGCCGGCTGGCGAGAGCCCGTTCGGTGATGGGTTGCGGCTGCCGGACGAGGATGGCTACGACGGCGTCGACTACTCCGACGACGACGAGTACGACGAGCCGGCTGGCGAGAGCCCGTTCGGTGATGGGTTGCGGCTGCCGGACGAGGATGGCTACGACGGCGTCGACTACTCCGACGACGACGAGTACGACGATGAGTACGACGACGAAGGCATCGAGGGGCCGGACGGAGCCCTGCTGTTCGACGGCGACCCCGACGAGTACGAGCTCGACTTCGGACCCGAGCAGTACAGCCCGGCCCAGCCCCAGCCCGGGGACGTCCTGGTCTTGGACGACGCCTCGATGCACCAGCCGCTCCCGCGGCCCCGCCGGATGTCCCGCATGGAACGGCGCCGCAGGGTCCGACTCCAGGCTCGGCGGGTCCGACGCATCATCCGCCACGTCGAACCGTGGTCGGTGCTCAAGGTGTCGATCTTCTTCTACGCCTGCCTCTGGGTGATCTTCCTCGTCGCCGGCTTCATGATCTGGGGTGTCGCCGAGAGCTCGGGCACCGTCGACCGCCTCGAGAGTCTGATCACCGAGCTGTTCGCGCTCGACACCTTCGACTTCGACGCCGGCCAGATCTTCCGCGGCTACGCGCTCGGTGGCTTGGCGCTGTCGATCGCCGGCACCACCTTCAACGTGTTGATGTGCCTGCTCTTCAACCTCATCAGCGATCTGACGGGTGGCGTGCGAATCACCATGATCGAGGAAGAGTCGGCGCGGCCGATCCCGCCCCGTCGCCGCCGCCGTCGCCGCCCTCCCGCACGGCGCTGACGAGTCCGCCGGCCTGTGGCTCTCGCGGGACCACGCCGGAACTCGTGGGCGCGTTCGCGGGGGTTGCCGATATCGTGATTCGCCGACGCAGGCGCTAACGTGCCTCGCTCACGGGCCTATAGCTCAGTTGGTTAGAGCGCACCCCTGATAAGGGTGAGGTCGTTGGTTCAACTCCAACTAGGCCCACGTCAAAGGCCGCCCCTCCGGGGGCGGCCTTTGACGTGGGCCGGCCGCTCCACGGAGGCTCGAACTGCGCTCTCGCCCCCCTACTGCCCCCGAACCGCTGATGCTCAGCCCGCCTTGTCGCCTTCGGCGACGGTCGCTCAGCCGTTCGCGCCTCGCCGACGACGACTGGAGTGGTCGCCAAAGACAGGATCTGTGATGGCTTTGCAGTGGGCGACAAACTCATCACAGATCCTGCTCACGTAGCCTCCCGGGCGTGACGGTTGTGCTGAGCCTGCTGGCGGCGATGTCGGTGGGGACGTCGGACTTCTTGGGTGGACTGGCGGCGCGGCGGGCGGACTCGCGGGTTGTCACCGCGGTCTCGAACCTGGTCGGGTTCCTACTGGTGCTCGTGATCGCAGCCATCGTCGGCGGCGAGGTCACCGCGCGCGACCTGGGCTGGGGGCTGCTGGGCGGCGCAGCGGTGTCGCTCGGCCTGGTGGCGCTCTACCTGGGCTACGCCCGGGCCCGGGTCAGCATCGCCGCACCGGTGGCGGGCGTCGGCGCCGCGGCCCTGCCGGTGCTGGTCACCACCACGATCGGCGACGAGACGCTCGGAGGGCAGGCGACGCTCGGCGTGATCGTGGGCCTGGTGGCCATCGCACTCGTGAGCATCGGCCGGTCCGAGGGGGCGGGATCGATTCCGGCGAGCCTGCTGTCTGGCCTCGGCGGAGCCATCGGGATCGGCACGCTGTTCCTGTGCCTCGCCGAGACATCTGACGACAGCGAGTTGTGGCCGATCGTCGCAGCTCGCCTCGGCGGATTCCTGGCCATCGCCCTGGTCCTCGTGGTTGCGAGGGCGTCCTGGTCCATCACGCGCGCGGCAGTGGGTCCGGTGGTCGGGGTCGCCGTCCTCGTCACCGCTGGCAACACCCTGTTCCTGGCGGCGACGAGAGTGGGTTCCACCTCGGTTGCTGCCGTCGTCACGTCGTTGTTCCCGGCCGTGACCGTCTTCTGGGCCTGGATCGTCTTCCGAGAGCGACTGCGCCCGGTCCAGATGGCCGGCCTGGTGCTGGCGTTGCTGGCCGTGTCGCTGATCGCGGCGGCATGACGGGCGACAGGTAGTCTCGAGGCATGAGGCTGTTGCGGCGGATCCTGCTGGCATTGTCGGCCGCCGGCGCCATCGCCGGCGTCCTGCGGGTTCGCGGCTCGGGAGGTGTCCCGCCGCAATCCGGCGGATGGCGCGAGCTCGAGGTCGACTGACGCCTCGATGGCTGCCCGGATCGGCATCCTCGGCGCCGGCGCCGTGGGCGCACGCGTTGCCAGACAACTCCTCACCGGTGATCCCGAGCTCGAAGTGGTGCTCGCCGATCTCGACGACGCCAAGCTCGACGAGGCGGTGGCATCGCTCGGCCCGCGCGCGGCCGCGTTGATCGACGGCCGACTCCAGGATCAGGGCATCGATCTGCTCCTCGTTGCCACCCCGTGTGGCCACCATCTCGATCCGATCCGCCGATCGGTCCGAGCTGGTATTCCGGCGGTCTCGTGCAGCGACCGGATCGACGACGTCGAAGCGATCAGAACGTTGGACACCGAGGCTCGCCGCGCGGGTGTGCCCGTCCTCACGGGTGTCTGCTTCGCGCCTGGACTCAGCTGCGTCCTGGCCGCCCACGGAGCGTCGCGGTTCGACGTCGTGGACGAGGTCCACATCGCCAAGGCGGGCACCGGTGGCCCATCTTGCGCTCGCCAACACCACCGGGCACTCAAACGTGCTGCCCGCGATTGGCGCGACGGTGCCTGGGTCCGCCGACCCGGCGGTTCGGGTCGGGAACTGGTCTGGTTTCCCGAGCCGGTGGCCGGTGCGGACTGCTACCGAGCAGCGTTGCCGGACGCGATCCTGCTGCGCCCGGCGTTCCTCGACGCGTCCCGCATCACCGCGCGTATGGCAGCCACTCGCCAGGACCGGTTCACGTCGTGGCTCCCCATGCTGAGCCCGCCACACCCCGAGGGTGCGGTGGGGGCGGTGCGGGTCGAGCTGAGGGGACGCATCGGTTCTGCTCGGGAGGTCCGCATCCTGGGCGCCGTCGAGCGCCCTTCGCTCGGTGCCGCAGCCGTCGCGGCGACTGCCATCGACGAGGTGGTCGCCGGGCGCGTCGACGGCGGCGTACGCGGCTTGGCGACTGCGGTGGACCCGTCCCGCTTCCTCGCGGGCACCCGTCGGCGCGGGCTGATCTGCCAGGAGTTCGAGGGCGTCGGCGATCTGAACTGAGCGTCAAGGGCATCTCACGCAGCGCTCACGATCCGCTACGGATTGCGTCTGTCTGGGGCGTCTGACCTGGGCCGATCGCATGCAACTGCCCACCCGCAGTGCCCATTTCGCCTGTTCGAGTGGGGATTCGGCGGCCGTTGGGTGAATGATCCCAAAGACTTTTTCCTCAAGGTCCCCGAGATTCATGTCGAAGGTTTGTCCGCACGTCTGAGGATGGCGGACCAACCCCAGTGGTCCAACCCATCACTCGACAAGGGGTGCGGAGACAGATGCGGACGAATACCGAAAGGGCGATGATGGGATCAGCCTCTCCCGAAACGAGCCTCAGCGTGCTGATTGAACAGCACCTGCCGCTCGTGAAGCACGTGGTCTACCAGGTTGCGGTGCACTTCCCGCGGCACGTCGATCGTGACGACCTGGCCAGGGCCGGTGCCCTGGGTCTGGTCGAGGCGGCTCGACGCTACGACGAGGCACGCGGTGTGCCGTTCGAGCGGTTCGCCGCTCAGCGCATCCGTGGCGCCATCCTCGACGCCGCTCGTGCCGCCGACTGGGCGCCCCGCAGCGTGCGAACGCTCGCTCGGCGCCTGGAGGGTGTCGAGCAGCGGCTCGCCACCGAGCTCGGCCGCCTGCCCAACGCAGAGGAGAAGGCAGAAGCTCTCGGCATGACCCCGGAGGAGCTGAACCGCCTCCAGGACCGCATGTTCCGGTCCGTCGTGCTCGCCCTCGAACACGAGGTCTATGAAGGGGCCGACGAGGACCTCACCCTGGTCGACGTCCTCCCCGACAGCTCCACTCGTGAGCCTTGCGAGGAGATGGAGCATCGTGAGCTCCACTCGTACCTGACCGACGCCGTCGATCTGCTTCCCGAGCGCCACCGGCTCGTGGTGGTGGGCTACTTCCTCGAGGGTCGTACCTCCCAGGAGCTCGCCGACTTCCTCGGCGTCACCGAGAGCCGGATCTCCCAGCTGCGCTCGGAAGCCCTGGGCATGCTCAAGGAAGGCATCCAGGCGCAGTACCAGCAGCAGGCCCCGGAGGAGAACGTGGGTGCCCGGGTGGCTCGCCGCAAGGAGCGCTACGCCGAGTCCATCGGTGATGCCTCCAGCTGGAAGAGCCGCCTGAAGCCGGCCGTCAGCGTGGAGAGTGTCACGTTCTAGTCCCGCAACCGCCACGCTCGTGGCGCTGCGGCTGCGGTCGGCGCTGGTCGTTGGTCGTCCCTCACCTCTCCGCTGCGACGTCGGTGGAGACGACACGGAGCGGATGACCCGGCTCGCGGTACCGATCCCGCTCATCGCTGGTTGCTCCCTGCGGGCTGCGAAGCGGTCGTCAGCAGCGGGCGGCTGCGACACGGGGTGAGCACGGCGTGTGAACCGGCTGCGCCGGGGAGCGACCGGGCCCAACCGGATGTCGGGAAGCGTCGGCAGTGCGGAGCGACAGGGCGGGTGAGACAGATCTGACCGAGGGGTTGGCTGGAGGGCCGGCGGATGCCGGTTTGACCTTGGCCCCGAGGTCGTCACGATGAGCACGGGAGCTTCGGCTCCCGTGCTCGCGTTTTTTGTCACCGTCAGGGGCGGGCGACCAGGCGCATGAGGTCGTCGTGGACATGGCCGTTGGACGCGATCCAGCCGGCACCCTGGGCCAGCTCCGTCGAGCCCGTCCAGGTCGTGATGCGCCCACCGGCCTCGGGGATCACCACCAACATGGGGGCGATGTCCCACGTGTTGAGCGCCGGTTCGACCATGGCTTCGATCCGCCCCGTGGCCACCAGGAAGTAGCCGTAGCCATCCCCCCACGTGCGGGTCTTGGCGCCGGAGTCGGAGATGGCCACCAGGCTCTCGGTCGGCCACCAGCTCCCGTCGAACGCGGAGGCGGAGATGCAGCTGTCCGCCACCGTGCCGATCGACGACACGGTGGTGGGTTCACCGTTGTGGAAACACCCCAGACCTCGCCCTGCCGCGACGAACTCGTCGAGCGCGGGGATGGCAATGATGCCGACCGCCGGGCCGTGTTCGTCGTAGACGGCCAGCAGCGTCGAGAACAGGGGCACCCGGCGTACGAATGACGCGGTGCCGTCGATGGGGTCGACGATCCAGCGGCGCGCGCTCGTCCCCTCGGTCACGCCGGCCTCCTCGCCGACCACGGTGTCGTCGGGGAACTGTTCGGCGACCAGTCGCCGGACCAGCGCCTCGGCGCCCTTGTCGATCTCGGTCACCTCGGAGCCGTCGTGTTTGATCTCGATCGTGAACCCGCGCTCGAACCCGTCCTTCACGAACGCAACGGCTTCGCGAGCGATCTCGGAGGCGGCATCGAACAGCGCCTGGTCGACGGGGGGCGTGGTCATGCCCTGATGCTAGGAGCGGGGACGCTCGTGTGCGGCGAGGCGCTCGTCGATCCAGTCGTCCATCTTCTGCCACCAGTGGTCGATGGCCACCATGCGTTCGGCCGGCTCCGCGGCCAGGTCTGCGGCTGCGACACGCCACACCTTGATCTCGACCGGACGACGGAACGGCACGTTGGCGATGATCTGGCGGAACGAGCCGAACGGCTCGAATCCGGTGTGTGCGATGAGCACCAGATCCGCGTCCGGCCGGGTGTCGAGCAGGGTTCCGACGCCGCCCGGCCGGGCGGGGAGCAGATGAGCCAGATCCAGGCGTTGCGATCGGTGTGGTTCGCGCTCGGCGAATGTCGCCATGATGCGGGCGGCTCGATTGGCGGTGCGGAAGGTGCCCTCGGGGAAGATCACCAGGGCGTCGGTTCCGGCGTCGCGGCCGAGCGCCGCGATGGCGGCGAGTTCTTCGGAACGGTCGGTGGCACCGCGCCGCACGAAGTGGTTCGGGTGCCGGTGACCGAAGAGATCCAGCAGTGGTTCCCACGTGAGCTCGATCTTGAGGACGTGGCGGCTCAGCTCGTCGGAGTGTTGTGCGAGCACGACTGTGGGCACCACGGCGTCGAAGAAGCTGGCGTGGCGTGCGGCCACGATCATCGGGCCCTCCGCGGCGAGGTGCCCGTCCTCGACAGAGACGTCGGCGCCCAGCCATCGTTGGACGCCGGCCAGGACGGCGACCGTCCACCACTGCTGGAACCGATAGTGGACGCGCCGGGCCCAGGGCCGTCCCATGAGGAGTCCGCAGCCGGTGCCGATCCACAGGGCGCCGCCCGCCACCAGACCCAGCCAGCCGAGTACCACGTAGTGGATGCCCATCGCCAACAGCCGACTCCAGCGGAGCCGCCGGGGGCCGGTCACCATGTCGACCAGGAGGGTCGATGCCACGAGCACTGGGCTGAGCACGATCAGCAGGGGCGCGCCCAACAGGATGGCGGGCCAGGTGATGGCCCGACGGCGCCAACGATCGCCGCGGCGCAGCATGCGACCCTCAGTCCACCCGCTCGAAGCGCACGCGACGCGCCACGGGATCGACCGACAGCAGCTTGACCCGGATCTCCTGGCCGAGTTGGGGCTTGGGTTCGACCGCAGCGATGACCGCGGGATCGGCCAGCTGGATGATGGCCTGATCTCGGCGGTGGTTGACCACCACGGCGTCGAACTCGTGGCCCACGGCGTCCTCGAGCATCATCGCCTCCATGAAGTCGATGACGGCACGTTCGAGCGCCTGTTCACGCTGCCGCGTCCGACCCATGATCTTGGGGAGCTCGGGGATCGTCTCGATCGCCCAGCCCGGGGGCTCGTGGTCGGCGCAGATCGCGAGGATGATCTCGTTGGCGTAGCGGTCGCACACGCGTCGGAGGGGGGCCGTCACGTGCGCGTACGTGGAGGCGATGGCCGAGTGCTCCTTCTGGTCGGGGATCTCGTCGGCCGAGGTGAAACCGACGTAGCCCGCACCGCGCAGACCGCGGGCGGAACGCATCAGCATCGCGACCTCCTGTGGGTCGCCGGGATCGAGATCTCGAACCCGGTCCGCGTAGGACTGCTCCGGTGGCCAGTCGACACGCAGGCCGCGGGCGGTGCGACGGAGGCCGTCGATGGTCTCGGGGTCGGGGGGCGGGAGGGTGCGCAACATCCCGACGCCCGCGTCGAGCATGATGTCGGCAGCGGCGATGCCGGTCAGCAGGGAGATCTGGGCGTTCCATGCCTCGACGGGGAGGTTGTCGTCATAGACCAGCTGCATGTGGCCGTGGCTGTCTCGCATGACCTCTTGGGCCGGGAGGGCGAGACTGACGGCCCCACGCTCGCGTTCGAGGCGTTGACGGTGGCGCCCGATCTCCGACAACAGGGTGAGGGACTCGCGCGGCCGGTCGCCGTCGATCTCGGTCTGCGCGTCGCGGTAGGTCATGGCCTCGGCGACCCGCACGGACGCTCGTGCGAGTGACGCCCGCCGGATCTCGCCCTCACCGTCGAGGTCGATCGTCCACAGGACCGACGGGCGGTCCTGTCCGGGGAGCAGGCTCGCGGCCTCCTCGTTGATGATCTCGGGGTGAAGAGACTCGCGGCGGTCGGGTGCGTACAGCGTCACTCCCCGTTCGAGTGACTCGGCTTCGAGGGTCGTGCCGGGGGCGACGAACGCCGCGACGTCGGCGATGGCGTAGTGGACGCGATACCCGTCGCCCAGGCGTTCGGCGCCGAACGCCTGGTCCAGGTCTCGGCTGCCCGGAGGATCGATCGCCACCAGGTGCAGGTCGCGCCGGTCGACCCGGTGGTCCGTCGCGCCATCGGGAGTGACCGGTCCGCGCTCGGCGGCCTCGTGCGCCTCGGCGAGCGCCTGGTCGGAGAAGGCGGGTACGCCGATCTCCGCGCGGATCGCATCGAAGCCGGCGCGCAGTTCAGCGTCGTCGAGGGCGGCGTGATACCGGATGGCGGGCATGGTCCATGACGGTACTGGAGTGGGCAGGGACACTCCCTGCCCAAGGAGGGTCGGGCCGGGTCAGCCGAACACGCCCCCGTCGCGCAGTTCGGCGATGCGATCGGCGTCGAGGCCCAGGACCTCGGCCATCACCTCGTCGGTGTGTTGGCCCGCCGTCGGGGCCATGGTGGGCACGAGCCGTTCCTCGCCGATCACGTTGACGGGAAGCGGGAGCTGCTCGGCGCCGACGTCGTCGATCGAGAAGAACGGCAGCCGATGCTGGAACTGCGGGTCCTCCGGCGCGGTCTTGGCGTTGTAGACCGGCGCGATCGGCGTGTTGTGTGCCTCGCCGAAGTCGAGCCACTCCTTCGACGTCTTGGTCTTGAAGATTTTCCGGAGCTCCGCCTGCAGCTCGAGGTTGCCTCTGGCGTGGTCGGCGTACTGCGAGCCCGGATAGGCCTCGAACAGGTCGGCGCGGCCGACCCCCTCGGCGAAGTTCTTCCAGAAGGCCTGTTCCGACGCCATGAAGAGCACGTGGCCGTCGCTGGACTCGTACATCTGGTAGCGCACGCCCTCCCACATGCCGGCCAGGCCCGGCGGGCGGCGGACGTAGTCATCGGACGGATTGCCGGTGACGGTCTCCTCGTCGCGTTCGTAGGCCTTCCAGGTCTCGATGCGATACCAGTCCATGTACGCGGCGGCGTCGCTCTGGGCGAGCTCCATCTGGCAGCCCTCACCGGTGGCGCGGGCACGGGTGATGCCGGCGAGGAGCGCGAAGGCACCCATCATCGGGCCCACGTTGATCCCGATGTTCGGCATGTCGCGCGGGATGCGAGCGAAGCCCTCGTCGTCGTACTCCGGCGGAATCAGACCGGCCCAGGTGTCGTAGGCGATGCCGTGGCTCGGGAGTGACTTGTAGGGACCGGTCGATCCATAGCCCGACAGGGTGCAGAAGACGAGCTTCGGGTTGATCTCGCGCAGGACGTCGTAGCCCAGGCCCAGGCGATCCAGCGTTCCCGGCCGCATCGCCTCGACCACGGCGTCGGCGCCGGCGATGAGCTCCTTGTACAGCGAGAGTCCCTCGTCGCTCTTCAGGTCGAGGGTGATGCTGCGCTTGCCGCGGTGGGTGTGCAGGTGCAGCAGCGAGACGCCGTCGATGATGGGCCAGGTCATCTGCCGGATGTAGTCGCCGCCGGGCGGCTCGACCTTGATCACGTCGGCGCCGAGGTCCGAGAAGAACGTGGCGATCTGACCTGGCCCGAGCAGCGAGCTCTCGATGATGCGGACGCCGTCGAGGAG
Organism: Acidimicrobiales bacterium; assembly: GCA_965262315.1. Lineage (GTDB taxonomy): Bacteria > Actinomycetota > Acidimicrobiia > Acidimicrobiales > UBA8592 > JBCCFK01. The sequence continues at coordinate 6,473 of CBDHFJ010000177.1, read as the reverse complement.
CGGTGGTCTGGAAGCTGAATCTGACACCCCGTCAGATTAGGCGACGACCGCGGGACGAATCCGAGCCGTCGATGGGGCTGCCCGTCAGATGTCAGTACGATGCGCCGGATGCTCCCGATCAGACCGGCCACGGTGGCCGACCACGCCGCGATCCTGGCGATGAACAACGCGGCGGTGCCCGCGGTGAACCCGCACGATGCCGGCTCGCTGGTCGACCTTCTCGCGATCGCTGACCAGGCCTGGGTGGTCGACGACGACGGTGCGCTGGGCGGCCTGCTCGTGGCCTTTGCACCGGGGGCCGGGTACCAGAGCAAGAACTACCGCTGGTTGTCCGAGCGCTACGACAACTTCGGCTACGTCGACCGCATCATCGTCGCGGACACCCATCGCCGCCTCGGGCTCGCAGGCCGGCTCTACGCCACGCTGGCCCATCACGCTGCGTCCCAGGGCCGAGATCGGCTCTTGTGCGAGGTCAACGTCGAGCCCCCCAACCCGCAGTCGATCGCGTTCCACGAGGCCGACGGGTGGCAGCCGATCCAGGATCTCGAACACGGCCCCGGTGCGGTGGTGCGCTACTTCGAGAAGCTCCTGGACTGAACTGCTCGGCCGCGGTCCGCTCATCGGTCTCGTGGGTGTAGCAACCTCGGGCCATGGTCGTCGGCCCCGAACCCCACATCGGGACCCTCAACGAGGGGTCACTGCACGCCGCCCTGAAGCGCAGGTACGCCGAGCCCGGAGACCTGTTCGAGGTGGCGATGGATGGGTTCGTCGTCGACATCGTCCGCAACGAGGGTCTGGCCGATGAGCTCCTGATCGAGATCCAGACGGGAGCGTTCGGCTCGATGGGGACGAAGCTGGACCGGTTGCTGTCCGATCACCGGATGTTGCTCGTGCACCCGATCGCGGCCCGAACCCGACTGGATCGAGGCCGGGTGTCGGCCCGCCGGTCGCCGAAGAAGGGGTCGGTGTACTCCCTGTTCGACGAGCTGGTGAGCATCCCCACCCTGTTGGACCACCCGAATCTGGAGCTCGACGTGGTGGTGGCCGATGTGGTGAAGGTCCAGGTCGAAGATCCCAAGGCGCGCCGTGGACGCGGTGGCTGGCGCACCGTCGACAGGCGCTTGGAGCAGGTCCTCGAGGTGCATCGGTTCACCGACGTGGTCGATCTGGTGCAGCTCCTGCCGGGGTCGGTGCCGGCGACGTTCACCACCGCCGACATCGCCCAGCACGCGGGCATCGGTCGCGACGCCGCGCAGAAGCTGGCCTACTGCTTCCGTGCCGCCTGCCTGATCGACGAGGTCGATCGCACCCGCGCCGGCATCCACTACCGACGCACCTACTGACACCCGGACCCCCACACGGGCCTTCGCAGGCTCAGGCCTTGTCGTCGGCCTTGGAGTCGTCTTCGTCGACGGCGCCTTCCTTGAAGCCCTCCTTGAGCTCACGCTGGGCCTGACCCAGGGAACGGGCCAGCTGGGGCAGCTTGGCGCCGCCGAACAGGACGAGCAGCACCACCAGGATGATGATGAGTTCAGAGGAGCCGAGGCTTCCCATGGTGTCGATCTCCTTCGACTCGGATGACTCCACGGTACCGAACTTCGGCACGGGAGGAACGTCGACGCGACAGCTCGTGGGCATCCCGGCCTGATGGCCGGCGCGCCACGCTCAGCTGAGCTCGATCGCGAACTCGGGGCAGTTGTCGACGGTGAGCTGCGCCTTCTCTTCGAGATCGGCGGGGACATCGCCCTCGACGAGGAGGATGGCGTAGCCCTCGTCGTCCACATCGAAGAGCTCGGGGGCCAGCATGTAGCAGCGGTTGTGCCCCTGGCATGCCTCGCGGTTGTACGTGATCTTCATGGCGTTCCCCCTACAGGATCCGGATCGGCAGCTCTCGTGGGCCGCGGATCTGGCCCGCCGACCACCGTACGCCCTCTGGGTCGGCGAGTTCGAACTCCGGGATGCGCTCGAGGAAGGTCCCGAGCGCCACGCTCAGTTCCAGCCGGGCCAGGTTCGAACCGAGGCAGCGATGGATGCCGAGACCGAAGGCGCCGTGGCGGTTCTGCTTGCGATCGAGGATCACCTCGTGGGCGTTCTCGAACGCCTCGGGGTCGCGGTTGCCGGCGGGGAAGGGCAGGAGCAGCCAGTCGCCTTCCTTGACCGGGCAGCCACCCAGCTCGTGGTCGGTGGCCGCGATGCGGGCCATGGTGACCGGCGCGTAGTAGCGGAGCATCTCCTCGATCGCGAACGGGAAGATCGACGGGTCGTCGCGCAGCTGGGCCCGATGCTCGGGGTGCTGGGCCATGTGCCAGATGCTGGCCCCGATGGCCGACCACGTGGTGTCGATGCCGGCGATCAACAGCAGGGCGATCGAGCCGCGAACGTGTTCGTCGACCAGCTTCTGGCCCTCGATCTCCACGTTGATCAGGTAGTCGATCAGGTCCCCGTCGTCATCGGGATCGCGCGGGTTGTCGCGATGCTGCGCGATCTGGACGTCGAGGTAGTGATCGAGGGTTTCCTCGTAGTCGATCTCCTCCTCGACGCCCGGCGTCTCGAGGATCCGGTGGATGAAGGTACGGAACTTGTCGCCGTCCTCCTCGGGGATGCCCAGCATCTTGGCGATGATCCGGACCGGGATGTGCTGGGCGTAGCCGACTGCCGCGTCCACCACCGGACCCTGGTCGAGCAGCTCGTCGAGCAGTTGGTTGCAGTAGTCCCGCGTGTAGGGCTCGAGGGCCTTGATGGGCTTCGGCGCGAACGGCGGGAGCAGGAGGCGGCGGGCGACCGAGTGGAACGGGGGGTCGGAGGTGATGGGGGGTGCGTACCCCATCGGCCGGGGCACCTCGGGCGGGTACACCGACACCACCACGCCCTGCGACGTGTAGTTCTCGGTGTCGTGGGCGATGGCCGAGATGTCCTCCTGGCGGGTCGGCAGCCACGTGCCACCGAACGCGTCGGAGCGGGCGACCGGACAGCTCTGCCGGTACTCGTCCCAGATCTCGGGGGCCGTGGCGGCCCACTCGGCGGTGGAGTGGTCGAAGTCGCGGTGGTACGCGGGCTTCGACTCGTCGATGTCGGTCATGGCCTCGTCCCTCGAGTCACTGCTGGGGGTGACTTACACCGTACATCACCCCGTACAGGTCGGCATCGGGACCGAGGTCCCGCCGGCGTGGTCGATCAGAGTCGGTCGAGCACCGTCCCACAGTCGGCGTCGATGATGTGGTTGCAGATCCGGGTGGTGTAGGCCGTGGTCATGGCGGCCCCGCGCTCGTTGCCGCTGTCGAACGTCCCGATGAGCGACATCGCGCCGACGAGGTAGTACAGGGCGCACTCCTGGTAGTGGCGCACCGCGTCGTCCCACGAGTAGTCGACGCCGGTATCGACGAGCTGGGTGTGCCAACGGCGCAGGAGGGTCTCCCAGTTGTCGGCGGCCACGTCCTGCTGCACGCTGGTCCCGATGAAGTACGCCAGGTCGGTCACGCCGCGGCCGCGCAACGAGAGCTGGAAGTCGATGAAGGCGACGCCGTCGCCGCCGCGCTGGAAGAAGAGGTTGTCGAGGCGGGTGTCGGCGTGCGCGAAGGTCTGTGGGCTGCCGCCGGTGGCGGTCATCAGCGCCTCGAACTTGGGGTCGAGTGCCTGGGCCAGGTCGATGCAGGTGGACGGCACCCGGTCGGTCCACTCCGCGGTCAGCACGGGGAGCCCGGCCCGGTAGATGTCGGGGACGGCCGCCATGTACTGGGGTGCGTCGGGTACCGGCAGCCAGGACAGCGCGCCGAGTGCGTCGGACTCCCACCAGCGGGCGTGGAGCCCCACGAGCGCGTCGACGACGCTGTTGGCCTGGTCGAGGGTGGCGCCGACGACCTGGTCGCCCATCTCGTAGTCGACGGCGAGATCCTCGAGCACCAGGACGAATCCGCCGTCGTCGGCGAGGTGCGCGAGGTGGCACGCCGGAATCCGGAGTCTGGTGACCGGCGCCACGTCCTCGAAGAAGCGGATCTCGCGCTCGTAGATGCCGAGCGCGTGGGCCACGGCGAGGTTCTCGGGCTCGACACACGGCATCTTCACGATGACGGTGGCGGGGCCCGATCCGCCCGCGAAGGTGAGGCGGGCCCGGCCGATCTCACCGAAGATGCCGGTTCCTTCGCCGATGTCCGCGACGTCTGCCGCCGCGACGGTGGTCGAGGCGTCGATCGCGTCGGAACCCCGGAGGACGTCGGTCAACCAGTCGGCGGAAACGGAGCTCAGAGTCGTGGGCATGTCCATGACGTGAGATGTTCGCGCATCGCGGGCCCGGACGACGCGGAAGCGTCGGGCTGCCAAGATCGTCGCCATGGAGTTCGGCATCTGTGTTGCATCCCGACCGAGTGATCTGGACCACGTCGTCCGGGCCGAGGCGCTCGGGTTCACCCACTGTTGGATGGCGGACAGCCAGATGATCTGGTCCGACGTGTACGCCATGTTGGCGCTGGCCGCCGACCGCACCACCACGATGCGGATCGGGACAGGTGTCGCCGTCGCGCCGATCCGACCGGCGCCGGTCACCGCGGCGGCGCACGCGACGATCAACCAGCTCGCGCCCGGGCGGGTGTTCTGTGGCATCGGCACCGGCAACACCGCCATGCGCACGATGGGCCACAAGCCGATGCGGATCGGGGAGTTCGAGGAGTACCTCGAGACGCTGACCCCCCTGCTGCGGGGCGAGGAAGTCGACTTCGCCTGGCGGGGCGACACCGCACCCATCCGTCACCTGATGCCCGACCACGGCTTCGTGCGCTTCGAGCCGGCCATCCCCATGTACGTGTCGGCCTTCGGTCCCCGTGCGTTGGCGTTGGCTTGCCGCCTCGGCGACGGGCTGATCACGTCCGTGCCACCCGACCCGGCAGCGGTCGCCGCGCTGCGGGATCGCATCACCGCCGCGGGTGCGGGCGGGGGCCGAAACGAGTTTCCCCGTGGCCACGCTGACGACGATGCTCGTGCTCGACGAGGGCGAGTCGGCCGGCAGTGAGCGATGCAAGCGGCAGACCGGAGCGTTCGCCATCGCCGCGCTGCACTACGCCTATGAACAGTGGAGTCAGTTCGGTCGGCGTCCCGGGGCATGGCTCGAGCCCATCTGGGACGACTACACCGCGATGCTCGCCGAGGTGCCCGAGGAACGGCGCCACCAGCGCATCCATCTCGGGCACAACTGCTGGGTGATTCCCGAGGAGGAGCGCTTCGTCACCGAGGACCTCATCCGTCGAACCTGCCTCGTCGGCACGGCCGACGAGCTCGCGGCACGCATCGCGGCCTTGGACGAGGCCGGACTCGACCAGCTGGTGATCCTTCCCCCGCTCGACGAGAAAGAGGCCGTGATCGAGCGGGTCGCCACCGAGGTGTTCCCGCTGCTCGGCTGATCCGCGGATCGACGGCACGGATCTCGGCACACTGGTCGGCTCGATGATCCTCGACCTCGATCTTCTTGCTCGTCGGCCTGGCCGTGCTGGTCTACGCCGCCGACAACTTCGTGCTCGGCTCGGCCCGCCTGGCGACCCTGCTCGACATGTCGCCGGTGGTCATCGGGGCGGTGGTGATGGGCTTCGGGACCTCGGCGCCGGAGATGTTGGTCAGTGCCATCGCCGCCGGTGGCGGCGACCGGGATCTCGGCGTCGGCAACATCGTCGGCTCCAACGTGGCCAACCTCACGCTGGTGTTGGGGACCGCGGCGTTCGTGACCCGCATGACCATCAGCCGAACAACGGTCCGGCGTGAGATCCCGCTGGCCATCGGGGCCGTCGTTGGTCTTCGCGGCATTCGTGGTCGACGGCGAGCTGGGTCCGCTGGGAGGGCATCGTGCTCGCGGTCGGGCTCGTGTCGGTGGTCGGCTATCTGGTGCGCCAGGGTCTGGCCGAGGACGTGGTGGACGACGACGGCGACGAGCCGCTCGAGCTCCGCCAGTGAGATCCTCCGCAGCCTCGGCGGCCTGATCGGGACGGTCGCCGGTGCGCAGCTGGTCGTGATCGGTGCCACGGGTGTCGCCGACGCCTGGGGCGTCTCGGGCGGGTTCATCGGGTTCTCGCTGGTGGCGCTGGGCACCTCGTTGCCGGAGCTCGTGACCTGCGTGGCCTGCGCTCGTCGTTCCGAGACCGAGCTGATCGTGGGCAACCTCTTCGGCTCCAACATCTTCAACTCGTTGGCGGTCGGGTGGCGCCATGGGGCTCGTCGGCCCCGGCGACATCGGCGACGACCTCCTGACCGGCCTGGGGCTGGTGCTGATGCTGGCGGTGGCGCTGACCGCGTTCGTCCTCGCCGCCTGGGGGCTCTACGTCGACCGGCGAGACGGCATCATCCTGTTGGCGCTCTACCTTGACCTGTATGGCCGTGCTCGGCATCGGTGCCGAGGACGACGACGAGGACGACGACGAGGCCGTGCCCGCGCTCGTCGTCGAGGACCGGTCGGGCTGAACCTCAGTCGCCCAGGATCACGCCGGCGCCGCGAA
>CBDHFJ010000176.1:0-14192 GCA_965262315.1 Acidimicrobiales bacterium | reverse complement strand
TCCCGGTGTCGAACGACGGTCCGGCCACGATCGGCACGTCGATGTTCATCGAACGGATACCGCTCGCCCCGTCGTCGCCACCGAGCAGCTTCTCGCCGATGATCGAGAACGCGCAGAACGCGATGGCGTCGGCGTCACGCGCCCGGCGGACCTGGAGGTTCTCGTCCAGATTGTCGGCCGCCCGGAGGTTGAAGGCCTCGCTGTACTGAAAGGTTCCGCCGAGCTCTCGCCAACGCTCGGCGAGCGCGCCACATTCGGCGCGGGCCTCGGGTGCCGACTGGTCGGACATCACCGCGATGTTGCGGTACCCCTGCGCCCACATGTAGTCGGCCATGGCGACGCCGTAGGTCTGGACCGGCGGCACCATCGAGAAGGCGAGCTCGCCGGCCGCACCGGTGGTCCAACCGGACTCGGCCGCGCACGGCGACATGACGACGACACCCGCCTCCTCGGCCCGCTGGATGGCCGGCTCGGCGAAGTCGAACTCACAGGTGACGACGATCAGGTCCACGCCGGCGGCGATCATGTCGCGGGCGGCGCGATCGATCACCGACCGTCGGCTCGTGGTGTCGACCTGGATCAGACTGATCGGCCGGCCGAGCAGGCCACCCGCCTCGTTGATCGCGGCGATCTGGGCCTCGAACGCCACCCCCGGCCCACGATCGAGGACACTCATCACGTTGCCCGCGTCGACACCGCTCTCGTCCTGGCTGCCCGTGTCGAGCAGCACCCCGACCTTGATCGCGTTCTCCGGGATGGGCACCGGTGTCGGTGTGGGTGGGAGCTCGTTGGTGAGGGTGGGCACCTCGGTTGGCGTCGCCTGCTCGGCCTCTTCGCCTCCGCCGCCCGAGCAGGCGCCGGCCACCAGCGCTGCGCTGAGCGCGAGGGCGAGGAATCGCGGGGGCCGTCTCATGTCGGCCGACCACGATAGGGCTCGGGCGCCGCACCCAGGCGGCGCCAGCGCCGATCAGCCGACGAGAGCCTCCTGGGCCGTGCCCCAGGCTTCGACGAAGCGGTCGGCGGCGTCGAGCGCCTTGCCGTTGATCGGGCTCTCCCCCGCGAACACCCGGCCGGACGGGAGACCGAAGACGAAGATGCGAGAGCGCACGCGGTCGCCGCTGTCGGCCACGTCGAGCGTGCAGCCCGGCAGGTCGTGCTGGTCGACCAGTTCGCGCGGCTTGCCCGTCATCGAGCGGCTGAACACGAGGAGACGCTCGGTGGTCACCGCGGCGAGGAAGGCGTTGGGCACCTCGTCGTCGGCCACGTCCAGCTCCCCCACGTTGCCGTGTTCGGCGGCGTACGCCGACAGGACGGCGCCGAGATCGACCCCGTCGGCCCAGAGGCCGAAGGCCTTGCGCGCCTTGATGGTCATGGCGTGCGCCCCCAGATAGCGCTCTCCCGGATTGAGCTCGTCGCCCATCCGCGCCTGCATCATGTCGATCACGTCTCGTCCCATGGTTCCTCCCGGGTTCGGTGACCCCTCCATCGGCACGACCGGCGCCCCACATGAGCAGAGACCTGACGCGGATCACCCCCGCCGGGGTGATCCGACGGGGGTGATCCGGGAGGGGTGACCCGGTCCACAGGAAGGCCGGGTCGGGGGAACGGTTGAAGATCAGTGCTTGGGCACGTGCACCTGCTGGTCGCGGGTGATCGAGAGCAGGATGCCGCCGCACACCAGGAGCGTCAGGAGCACGATCGCCACCGCGCCCTTCGTGGAGCGCAGACCGGTGGGGATCGCCTGGTCGAGGACGGCCAGTGGGCCGGTGCGGACCCGCTCCTCGCCCTCCGGGGCGGTGACCGTCGCGGAGAGGTCGAGCGTCTGCACCGCACCCAGCACCTCGGCGTCGATGGTCCGGATGGCCGTCTCGTCGACGTCCAGCTCCCCGATCTCACAGGTCAGGGTTCGGCCGCTGAGCTCACAACCGGCCGGCGTGTTCTCGGACTCGACGATCACACCGTCCGGCAGCTGGAGCTCGGCGGTGGTCGCCGTCGACGGATCGGGTCCTTCGTTCACGATCTCGAGCTGGAGCTGGGTCCGCTCACCGGCACGGATGTCCGGTGCGGTGACCAGAGCGACCGAGAACACGGCCTGTCGGGCGTCGAGGAAGTCGGGCACGCCGTCACCGTCGGAGTCGCCGGCTCCTTCCTCGGCGTCGGGGACACCGTCGCCGTCGGCGTCGTCGTCGACGTTGTTCGGCAGGCCGTCCTCGTCCACGTCATCGGTGCCTTCCTCGCCGTCGGGCAGCCCGTCGTTGTCGGAGTCGGCGTCGACGAGATCTGGCAGGCCGTCGTTGTCGCTGTCGCCGGCCCCCTCTTCGCCGTCGGGCAGGCCGTCGTTGTCCGAGTCGGCGTCGACGTTGTCGGCCAGACCGTCACGATCCGCATCACCGGTGCCCTCCTCACCGTCGGGGACACCATCGTTGTCCGAATCCTCGTCGACGTTGTCGGGGACACCGTCCGCATCTGCGTCGCCCGTTCCCTCCTGCCCGTCGGGCAGACCATCGTCGTCGGAGTCCTCGTCGAGGTTGTCCGGCACACCATCCCCGTCGGAATCACCGGTCCCCTCCTCACCATCGGCCAGACCATCGTTGTCCGAATCCTCGTCCAGACGATCCGGCACCCCGTCACGATCCGAATCGCCGGAACCCTCCTGCCCATCGGGCAGACCATCGTCGTCGGAGTCCTCGTCGAGGTTGTCCGACACACCATCCCCGTCGGAATCACCGGTCCCCTCCTCACCATCGGCCAGACCATCGTTGTCCGAATCCTCGTCCAGACGATCCGGCACCCCGTCACGATCCGAATCGCCGGAACCCTCCTGCCCATCGGGCAGACCGTCGTTGTCGGCGTCGGGATCCCGGTGGTCGGGAAGGCCGTCGCCGTCGCTGTCGGCGGCTCCCTCGTCGATCGTCAGCACGCCGTCGCCGTCGTCGTCGATCTCGACGAAGTCGGCGATGCCGTCACCATCGGCGTCGGCCAGCCCCTCCACGGCGTCGGCGATGCCATCGCCATCGGTGTCGGGGTCTTCGTTGTTGGGGATGCCGTCGGCGTCGATGTCGCCGCTGCCCTCGATGCGGTTCGGGATGCCGTCACCGTCGGGGTCACCGTCGGGCCCGGCGTCCGGATCCTCGACCTCGGGCTCCTGGCCCTGCGCATCCGCACCGTCGTCGCCAGCCTGGTCGCCACCATCGTCGGTGGTGCCGTCGTCGCCAGCCTGGTCGTCCGCACCGTCGTCGCCAGCCTGGTCGCCACCATCGTCGGTGGTGCCGTCGTCGCCAGCCTGGTCGCCAGCCTGGTCGCCACCATCGTCGGTGGTGCCGTCGTCGCCAGCCGAGTCGCCAGACTGGTCGTCGCCCTGCTCATCCGCACCGTCGTCGTCAGCCGAGTCGCCACCGTCGTCGGTGGTGCCGTCGTCGCCGGCATCCTCGCCAGGCGTGACCTCGTCCACGCTGTCGTCGGGCGTTGCCGGAGCGTCGTCACCGTCCTCGGCCGGATCGGCCGGTGCGGGGGTGGTGTCGGAGAGATCCAGCAGGTACAGGGCCCCACGATCGGGGCCGTCGGCGTCGGAGCCGGGCGCACCCACGGCCAGGTCGAGGGCGCCATCGCCGTCGACGTCGCCGACCACGGCCACGGTGTGGCCGAACAGATCGCCCGGCCGCAGGCCCGGCGCTCGAACCCGGCGGACGTCGGTCGCCGTGAAGTCGCGGCCCAGCTCGACGATCCACACCACGCCGCGCGAGTCCTTCAGACCGAAGCCACCGACCGCCAACTCCTGGCTCCGGTCGCCGTCGAGATCGCCCAGCGCTGCCAGGCCCGACCCGAACCGAGCGTCCTGGTGCACGTCGGCGATCGCACCGACACCCGGCGCGATCCGTGCGGCATCGACGACCCGGGCATTGGCGTCGAGCGAGAGGATCCAGACCTCGCCGCGGCCATCGTTCACCGAGATCGCACCCACGCCGATCTCCGGCACCCCGTCGCCGTTCAGGTCACCGAGTCCCTCGACCGACACCCCGAAGCCACTGTCGCCTCCGATGGGAGCGTCTGCCCATCCTGCAACCGCCGAGATCTCCTGATAGTCCTTGGCCGTGCCGTCGGCGTTCAAGAAGACCGCCAGCACCCCGCCGTCGTCGGTCGCGACACCGTCACGGCGCCACATCCCCACAGCGATCTCGGTGACGCCGTCACGATCGAGGTCGCCGATGGCGGACACGTCGACGCCGAACTGGTCGCCCTCACGAAGGTTGGCCTCGAGGCCGCCGAAGCCCTCGGTGATGACCTGCCAGTCCTTCACCGAACCGTCGGGGTTCAAGAACAGCACCCACACCTCACCGGCGTCGTCGTGCACGCGGCTCGAGCGGTAGGCCGAGACCACGATGTCGGGCACTCGGTCTCCGTCGACGTCACCGAGCGCAGCGATGCGGAACCCGAAGCCACCGCCGTCCAGCAACGAGCCGCCGAAGCCGGCCTCACCCCTGGTGATGCGCGTGGCGTCGGCGACCGTGCCGTCCGCGGCCATCAACAGCACGTGGACCGCGCCCACACCCTCGCCGGCGGTGCTGTCGGAGAAGGCCCCGACGGCGAGATCGTCGATCCCGTCGCCGTTGACGTCGCCGATGCCCTCCGGCGTCCCGAGCCGACCTCCGTCGGACACTCCGGGCACCAGGATGGGCCGGGCGTCGACGTCGATGGCGTCGAGATCCTCGTCGGTCACCGGCTCAGCGACCGGCTCCTCCGTCGAAGGGTCGTCCTCGTCCGACGCCTCGGGGGCTTCGGCGGGTTGGGTGGCCTCGGCGAGCTCGGTCTCGGGCTCCTCCTGTGACCTCGCCGCGTCAGGATCGGCGATCAGTGCGAGCTGCACGAGTCCGAGCAGCAGTAGCAAGGCAGATGCGATGGCAACCGCACGCCTGGTGGCGCGACCAGGTGCGACGATCATGTCTCCTCCAGATGTGTGTCTCCGGAGAAGGCATCGGTGCGCTCGGCCCAGGCCTTTAGGACTAATTCCTTCGGACTACTGCCGAGCGCTCACGTCACGCCGGCGTCGCTCAGGGCGGCGATCTGCTCCCACTCGTAGCCGAGCTCGACGAGGATCTCCTCGGTGTGCTGCCCCAGCTCGGGCGCCATCGCCGCCGGCTCCGCCGGGGTGTCGCTGAGCTTGATCGGCGCGCCGACCACCTTCACCGTGCCACCGTTCGGGTGGGCCATCTCGACGATGTACTCGTTCGCGAGCACCTCCGGATCGGCGGCGGCCTGCGCATAGTCCTGCACAGGCGCGTACCGGATCGGGATGGCGTCGAAGATCTCGACCCACTCGGCCGTGCTCTTCTGCGCGATCGCCGGCCGGAGCTCGGCGAAGAGCTGCTTCCGGGTGGGCGTTCCGAGGAACAGCGGCTCGAAACGAGGGTCGTCGAAGAGCTCGGGCCTGCCGACCGCAGCGTAGAACTCCTCTCGTTTCTCCGGCAGCACGCCGATGATCGCGATGGCTCCGTCGCTGGTCGGCAGGATGCCGTATGCCATGGGGAGCAGGGGGTGACCGGCGTTCGACCTGCCCGGCACGGCACCGGTCATCAGGAACGCCGTGTACTCCGCCGCCTGGGCGTAGATCTGGCCGCCGAGCAGCGACACGTCCACCCGCTGGCCACGGCCCGTCGTCACCCGGGCGAAGAGCGCCGCCAGGATGCCGACCGCCATGTTCATGCTTCCGATGTGGTCGGCGATCGTGACCCCGACCGGACTCATCGGGCCGTCGTCGTCACCGATCGTCGAGATCAACCCGCCCGCAGCCTGGCCGGCGAGGTCGGCGCCCTCCCGCTCGGCACCGGGGCCCTCGGTCCCGAACGTCGAGCCCATGGCGTAGACCAGGCCCGGGTTCGTTGCCGACAGCTCGTCGTAGCCCAGTCCCCATCCCTCCAGCGTCCCGGGCTTGAAGTTGGCCAGCAGGACATCGGCGGTGTCGACGAGCTTGTGGAACACCTCCGCACCTTCGGGGATTCGCAGGTCGAGGGTGATGCTCCGCTTCCCGCGGTTGCAGGCCTCGTAGTAGGGCGTCCGCAGGTCCTCTGGCGACAGCGGGATCCAGCGAGCTTGATCGCCCATGCCCGGCAGCTCCACCTTGATGACTTCCGCGCCCAGGTCGCGAAGCGTCTGTCCGGCCTGCGGTCCCTGCACCAGCAGCCCCACGTCGATGACTCGAATGCCGTCGAGTGCTCCCACGATTCCCCCCGTTCGGTCGTCGGATCCGATCGTGGCAGATTAGTGGTGCGGCTGCGACCCGGCAGACGGGTCAGGCGCCTGCACCATCGTTCCCGCGAGGACCTTGCCCCCGGGGGCGACCGTCGGTCAGGCGACGAGGGCGGTGCGGCGGGCCACCGGCAACGCAGCCGTCTGATCCCCGCTCATCAAGACGTAGCGGTCGCCGCGGCGGTGCAGGAACTGCTCGGGCAGGCCCGGCACGGTGGGATCTGCGCTGCAGACCACCGGGAAGCCCTCGCCGACGTCCTCGATCATGACCACTTCGGTGCCGTTGAGCCCGCGGACCTCGAGCGACTTGCCGGGCGCGAACTCGACCGCGTCGGCCAGCTCGTACTCACGGACCCGATCGACCGAGGAGGAGCCCATCGGGGTGAAGGTCGCCCGGCGGCCATCGTCGAAGACCACCAGCTCGACATGGGCACATCGCGACATGCCACGGAGCGTCACGTGAACCTCGTCGCCGACGCGCTCGAAGACGGCCAGCTCGAATGTGATCGTGTCGCAGACTGCCGTGTCCATCGCGCCCGTCGCCCCTTGTACTCTCGCCGGGGACCACCCTCCCAGAAGCACCAGGTCAGGACAACGACCGCGGCGTTACGAAACCGTTGCAATCAGTCCCGGGACTGCAGGGAGCGGCAGGCCGACGGGTCGGGCACCACCTTCCGTGAGTAGGGTCACCGAAGACCCCGGCCGCTCGATGCCGCGAACCCACCATGACCTCGATGATCGACACCCTCCGCCGCAACTGGCGCATCGCGCTCCCGGTCGGCGCGCTCGCCATCGCCGCCCTCGCCTGGCTGGCGTTCGGCTTCTTCGGCATCCACACCGCGTTCATCGACGACGAGGTGGACGAGGCCGGCCCCGTCTTCGATTCCGGGGCCGGCGCCTCCGGGCTCCCGAGCGACGCCATCGACGAGGACACCGCCGACGCCATGAACGACGCCATGGACGACGACGACATCCCGACCGACGCTGAGGTCGACGAGGACACCGCCATGGACGGCGACGAGATCGTCACGCTCGCCGAGGGCCAGTTCGTCGATCGGAGCCACCCCGCGGTCGGGACGGCCCTCGTGCTCAACGACGGCACCGACCAGCGTTTCCTGCGCTTCGAGGACTTCGCCACCGACAACGGTCCTGATCTCAACGTCTACCTGACCAGCGCCGACGCCGACGCTCCGGCCGGCGACTTCGACGACGAGTTCATCGATCTGGGCGATCTCAAGGGCAACATCGGCAGCCAGAACTACGAGATCCCGCCCGACGTCGACCTCGAGGTCTTCGACACGGTGGTGATCTGGTGTGTGCGGTTCGGCGTCGCCTTCGGCGCCGCGGACCTCGACGCCAACCCGAGCGCCGCCTGAAGCGGCGGGAGAGTCGAACTCGGCGGGTCGATTGACCGTCGGGTAACGTCGTCGACCGCATGACCTGCGTCAGCGAGGCGCGGGCCCGAGCCGTCCACCCTCCGTCGGAAGGATCCCCCATGAGCAAGATGGTCGAAGGCAAAGTCGCCCTCGTCACCGGCGCCGCCCGCGGCATCGGACGCGAGCACGCCCTGATGCTGGCCGCCCACGGCGCGAAGGTCGTCGTCAATGACCTCGGTGGTGACGCCGCCGGCCAGGGTGAGGATCTCACCCCGGCTCAGGAAGTCGTCGCGGAGATCGAAGGCATGGGCGGCGAGGCGGTCGTCAACGGCGGCAACGTGGCCGACTTCCAGTCCGCCAAGGACATGATCCACCAGGCCATCGACACCTTCGGCGACATCAACATCGTGATCAACAACGCGGGCATCCTCCGCGATCGCATGATCTTCTCGATGAGCGAAGACGACTGGGACGCCATCATGGCCGTCCACCTGAAGGGCACCTTCGGGCCCACGCACCACGCGGCCGTGTACTGGCGTGAGCAGGCCAAGGCCGGCAAGGAGACCTACGGCCGGATCATCAACACCGCGTCGCCGTCGGGCATCTACGGCAACATCGGCCAGGCCAACTACGGCGCCGCGAAGGCCGGCATCGCCGCGTTCACCGTGATCACGGCCATGGAGCTGGCCAAGTACAACGTGACCGTCAACGCGCTGGCCCCAGCCGCACTCTCGCGCATGACCGAGAACCTCGTCGGGTTCGATCAGATGACCGACGAGCAGAAGGAAGCCATGTCGCCGCGGTGGATCTCCATCATCGCCGCGTGGCTCTGCTCCGAGGAAGCGAAGAACGTCACCGGCCGCGTCTTCGACGTCAAGGGCAACAAGCTCGGCATCGCCGAGCAGTGGCGTCTGGGCCCGGTCGCCGAGCAGCCCGAGGACCCGACCGAACTGGGCCCGCTGGTCGCCAAGCTGATGGCCGAGGCCGAGCTCAACCCCGACATGGGCGGCCGCCCCCGCGGCGGCACCGGTCGGCCCAACAAGGAGATCTGAGCAGCGCACCTCGGCTGCGACACCGGTCACATGCCATACTCGGCGTCGTGAGCCTGGGCACGCTGATCGACGAGCATCCGTCCGAGCGGACGGCGCTCATCGACGGCGATCTCGCACTGACCTACGGCCAACTGAGCGACCGGGTTGCCGCGATGCGGCTGGCCCTGGCGGACCACGGCATCAGGCCCGGAGACCACGTGGTGCTGCTCTGCGGCAACGAGGTCCATTTCGTCACCGCTGCGTTGGGTGTGCTCGGCGTGGGCGCGGTCGTCGCGCCTGTGAACCCGTTGAGCCCCCGGCCGGAGATCGAACGCAAGCTGCCGTCACTGCGCCCGGCGCTGGCAGTGGTGGGCGAGACCGCGGCGTCGGTGCAAGGGCTCTCGACCATCGCAGGCGTGCCCGTGCTCGACATGGCCGACGTCGCCACCTCGGCCGAGCAGGCACCCGCTCCGGTGCCCGTCGATCCGGCCACCCCGGCGTTCCTCCTGTCGACCAGCGGGGTGTCGGGGACGCCCAAGACCGCGATGCTGAGCCATGCATCGCTGACCTGGGTCCAGCAGATGATCTGCGCCGATGGCCGGGACAACGTGCGCGCCGACGACATCGTCTTGGCTTCCCTTCCCCTCTCGCACGTGCTCGGCCTCAACGTCGTCGTCCTCTCGAGCCTCCGGGCCGGCGCCACCCTGGTGTTCCAGCGGCGGTTCGACGCCGACGAAGCACTCGACCTCATGGAAACGCACGGCGTGACCATGTTGACCGGCGCCCCGCCGATGTGGCGACGCTGGGCGAACAGCGAGCGTGCGACCACGGCGTTCGACCGCATCCGGTTCGCCCGATCGGGCGCGGCGAGCCTGCCGAACGACGTGCACGAGCGCCTCGTGGAGCGATACGGCCTCGATGTCCGCCAGGGATACGGCCTGACCGAGACCTCGTCCGCGATCACCTCCGGTCGCAACCTGGACCCGCCTCGCGGCTCGGTCGGAAAGCCCTGGCCCGGGGTCGAGCTCGTCCTGGTGGACGAGTCCGGCGATCCGGTCGATCAGGGCGATGTCGGCGAGATCGTGGTTCGTGGTCCCGGCGTGTTCCTCGGCTATCTGGACGACGACGATGCCACCGACGCCATCCTCGCCCCGGATGGCTGGCTGTGGACCGGCGACGTCGGTCTGTTCGACGACGACGGCCATCTGCACCTGGTGGACCGGGTCAAAGACATCATCATCGTTTCGGGGTTCAACGTGTACCCCGCCGAGGTCGAGAACGTCCTCATGCAGCATCCCCAGGTCCGCGGCGCCGTGGTGGTCGGCGGCGACCACGCCGAGACGGGCGAGACAGTCATCGCCCACGTGTCGGGTGACGTCGCGGAAGCCGACCTCAGAGCGTTCGCCCGCAGCCAACTCGCCGGCTACAAGGTCCCGTCGGTGTTCCACTTCGTCGACGACCTCCCGGTGGCGTCCAGCGGCAAGGCCATTCGCCGGGAGCTGCGGTCATGACGGCGGGGCGGCCCTCGTTCGAGTTCGAGGCCGCCCCGGAACTCCCCGGCTCCGACCGGGCCAGCAAGTACGGCTTCGGCGCCATCAGGTGGCTCGTCCATCGCCTGTGGAACGTCGAAGTCGAAGGGGTGGAGCACGTGCCCCGCACCGGCCCGGGCATCATCGCCCCGAACCACTTGTCCTTCTGCGACTCGGTCTTCGTGCCGGCCGTGCTCCCCCGCCGGGTCTGGGCCATCGGCAAGGGCGAGTACCTGGACGACTGGAAGACCAAGCACCTCTTCCCCGCCATGGGCATGATTCCGGTCGACCGCAAGGGTGGACGAGCAGCCGTCGCGGCCCTGGACACGTCGGCCACCGTGCTCGACGGCGGTCACCTGTTCATGATCTACCCCGAGGGCACCAGGT
This sequence comes from Acidimicrobiales bacterium, assembly GCA_965262315.1. GTDB lineage: Bacteria > Actinomycetota > Acidimicrobiia > Acidimicrobiales > UBA8592 > JBCCFK01. The sequence goes on along the minus strand of CBDHFJ010000176.1, from coordinate 3,626 downwards.
CACGCAGCGGCAACCTGCACAAGGGGCGGACGGGCGCGGCGCGGCTGTCGATTCGCTGCAACGCGCCGATCATCCCCGTCGGCCACCAGGGCACCGTCGAGATCCAGCCACCCGATCAGTTCCTGATGAAGCCGTTCAAGACGTGCCGGATCCGCATCGGCGAGCCGATCTGGGCGACCGACATCGGCGACCCGGAGGACCCGCGCACGCTGCGGGCGATGACCGACGAGGTCATGTTCCGCATCGCCCAGCTGTCGGGCCAGACCTACGTGAACACCTACGCGGGCAAGCGGTCCGAGTCCAAAGAGGGACACCGGCACCCGGCCACTCCCCCCGAAGCAGGACACGCCGTCGAAGCCGACTCGCCCGCCGGGCCGCAACGGCCACGGCGCCTCGGAGACAGCCGGCACCTCGAACGGAGCCGCAGCCGCACCGACGCGGCCGACTCGACCGTCGACACCGACCCGCCCCACGCGGCCCACCCGGCCGACAGTGGACGTCGACTTGACGACCGCGTCGCCCGACCCTGAATCCACCGGGTGACCGAGGCGCTGTTCATCCGAGACGGCGACCGGTTCGTCCCCACGCCGTTCACGACCGGCCCCTGGCGAGCCGACGCCATGCACGGCGGGCCTCCGTCGGCCCTGGTCGGGCATCGCGTGCTCGAGGCCATCGACGGCGACCAGTACGTGGCTCGGCTCAACGTCGAGATCGAGCGGGCCGGTTCCCCTGGTGCCCCTGACGGTTGACGTGGCTCGCCGCGATGTCAGCCGGCGGGTCAGCCACGTCGATGTGGAGGTCTCGGCTGCCCACGACGCCAGTCGGTTGTTGTCGGCGCGGGCCCTCGTCCTCCGGCGCGAACCGCTTCCCGAACCTCGCTGGACCGCCGTCGAGGCAGCCGCCGATCCCGCCGAAGCGCAGCCCGTACAGATGGGATCGTGGGCGAGCGGCGGGGTCCCGACCACCTACCACCAGCACGCGGTCGAGCACCGACCCGTGTGGCCGACCACCTGGGGCCACGGGCCGATGGAGTGCTGGATCCGACTCCGGGTGCCGCTGATCGGCGGCGAGTCGACCCCACCGCTGTGCCGGCTCCTGGCGGCGGCCGATTTCGGCTCCGGGATCAGCTCGATCTTCGACATGGAAGACGGTGTGGGGCTCATCAACGCCGACCTCAGCCTCGCCATCCGACGCGAGCCGATCGGCGAGTGGGTCCGCGTCACGGCCGAGACCAACCTCGAGGCCGATGGGTCGGCGCTGTGCACGGCGGTGCTCGCCGACGAGCAGGGCCGGCTGGGGCTGAGCACCCAGAGCCTTCTGGGGTTGCGTTTCACCACCTGACCCCTGCGACTCGTCAACTCTGCGGCGGTCCCGCCGATGGACCACCCATGCAGCCGCACACCCCGGCCCGCGTGCGCCAACTCCTCGATGACCCGGCCAGCCGCGTCATCGCCTTCGACCCGAGTGGCGCAGCCGTGGTGCCCCTCCCCGAGGACCTCCCGTGCCGGGGGCAGCAGGTCGAGGCGATCACACCCCTCGACCCGCTCGGACCGGCCTCGCAGGGCAAGGCCGTGGCGCTGTTCGACTTGGCCAGGCGCCATGGCGCGGCGGACGGATCGGTCACCCTCGCCGACGACACCACGGCCGCGGTCCTCCACATCATCGATCTGAGTGCATCGCACGGGGTCTTCCTCGGTGTGCTCACCGACCTGACTGACGCCACCGACGACGTCACTTCGGCGTCCACCCTGCTCCCGCCGCGCCGATTCACGAACAAGCTGAGCCCGACCGGGGTCGTGCTCGACATCGACGCCGACTTCACCCGAGCCCTCGGCTGGGAGCCCGACCACATCATCGGACAGTCGGTGATGGACCTGATCCATCCCGACGACCACGAACGCAGCATCGTCAACTGGGCCGAGCTCCTCGACCAGCCTGGGAACTCGAGGCGGATGCGGCAGCGGATGCGCCGCAAGGACGACTCATGGGTGTGGATCGAAGCGACCGACCACAACCGCCTGGCCGACGTCGACGGGCCTGACGGGCCACACGTCTACTCCGAGTTCGTCGACATCTCCGACGAGATGGAGGCGGTCACCGAGCTCCACAAGCGCGAGGCGCTGCTCGCTCGAGTCACCGAGGCGATGCCGACCGGCGTGCTGCACGTCGAGCCCGACGGCACGGTCGTGTTCGCCAACGCCCGCTGGTGGGAGATCACGGGACTCCCGGAGGGCGCCGGTCTGGCCGAGCTCCTCGGCATCTGCCTCGACGACGGCACCGTCGAGGCCGCCCTCGACACCGCTGCCGGTGGCATCGTGGACGTCGACCTCGACATCGCGTTCCACCACGAGCCGTCGGGCGACCGGCACTACGGTCGACTGAGCCTCCGTCCGTTGGACCCGTCGACCCCGGGCGCGTTGCTGCTGGCCATCGAGGACCGGACCGCGGCGACCACGCTGCGACTCCAGCTCGCCGAGGACGCGCGCCGCGACCCGTTGACGAAGCTGCTGAACCGTGCCGGCATTCGGGCGTGGCTCGACGATGCGTTGGCGTCCGGCGGCTCCGTGGCCGTGCTGTACCTCGACCTCGACCGGTTCAAGGCGATCAACGACCGCCACAGCCACGCCCGCGGTGACGGACGTGCTCTGCGCCGTGGCCGAGCAACTGACCGGCGTGCTCCGGCCCGGCGACGCCGTGGGGCGTCTGGGAGGCGACGAGTTCCTGATGGTCCTCGCCGACGTGGTCCGCCCCGACGATGCCTACTCCATCGCCAGCCGGCTGGAGCGCGAGATCGAAGGGTCTGTCGGGTCGATGGGGTCTCGGGATCGAGGTGGCCGCCAGCGTCGGTGTGGCCCTGGCCGCCCCCGGGGAAGCCCGCGACGAGCTGATCGCCCGGGCCGACAGCGTGATGTACGAACGCAAGGCCACCAAGACCACCGCTGTTCGCCGCTGACGCGTCCGTCGCCCCGGACCCCGGGTCTGCCAGGATCGCGTCGTGCCTGTCCGACGGATCCTGGGGAGTGCGGTGCTGGCGACCGCGGCCGTGCTCCTCGGGGCCTGTTCGTCGTCCGCAGCCACCTCCCGCGGCGCCGAGCTGTTCGCCGAGTCGTTCCACAACGGCGTCCGCGGCTGCGTCTCCTGCCACACCGTGTCCGACCGTCCGTCGGTCGGCGGGCCCTCACTCGTGGCCATCGGATCGACCGCAGCGGACCGCGTTCCCGGTGTCGAGGCCGCCGACTACCTCCGCGAGTCGATCCTCGCGCCCGGCGCGCACCATGCCGACGGCTGGGGTGAGGGCATGCCGTCCTATGCGGGCGTCCTGACCGCCGACGAGGTCGACGCGATCGTCGACTACCTCCTGTCGCTTCGCTGATGACGTGGTCGAGCAATGACCCCGGACTCCCCCACTGATGAGCCGGTCGTGACAGCCGCAGGACTGCGCCAGCAGGTCGAGCTGTTCGTCGCCGCGACCGAGTCGCTCACCGGAGCCGGCCGAGCACCCCTCGTGGTGGCGCTCGACGGTCGCAGCGGAGCGGGCAAGTCGACGCTGGCCCGGGCCGCCGCGAACCGAGTGGACGACTGCGCGGTGATCGAGGGAGACGAGTTCAACGCAGGCGGGTCCGCCG
>CBDHFJ010000175.1:0-18057 GCA_965262315.1 Acidimicrobiales bacterium | reverse complement strand
CACCCTGGACCGAGATCGAATTCACGGGGATGCGGATGAGCGTGCCCTTGGAAGAGACGAGCAGCACCTCGTCGTCCTCGCCAACGGTGCGGCTCGCGACGAGCTTGCCCTTGTCGCCGATCTTCATTGCGGTGACGCCTTGGCCACCACGGTGCTTGGCGTTGAACGCACCCATCTCCGTGCGCTTGCCGTAGCCACCGTCGGTGACGAACAGCAACATCGACCCTTCACGGAAGACGCTGAGCGACACCACTTCGTCCCCGTCTTTGAGCTTCATACCTCGAACGCCCGCCGCGGCGCGACCCATGGCCCGGACCTCGTCCTCGGCGAAGCGCATGAGGCGTCCGCCGGAACTCACGAGGCAGATGTCATCGTCGCCACTGGTCGGCATCACCCGGACGAGCTCGTCGCCGTCTTTCAGGTTGATGGCGATCAGCCCGTCACGACGGGACTTGTCGTACTCGTTGAACTTGGTCTTCTTGACCTGACCGTTCTTGGTGGCGAACACGAGGAACCGGTTGGTCTCGTAGTCCCGGGTGTCGACGACCGCGGCGATCGTCTCCTCGGGTGCGAGCTGCAAGAGGTTGACGATCGCCGTGCCGCGAGCGGTGCGCGACGCCATCGGGACCTCGTGCGCCTTGATCCGGTAGACCTTGCCGAAGTTGGTGAAGAACAGCAGGTAGGCGTGCGCTGTGGTGTGCAGCAGCTTGGTGATGACGTCTTCGTCCTTGAGGCCGGCTCCGGCAACCCCCCGGCCACCGCGGCCTTGGCTGCGGAACTCGTCGACCGAGGTGGTCTTGACGTACCCGCCGTCGGTCAGGGAGAACACCAGCGCCTCGTCGTCAATGAGGTCTTCGATGGCGAACTCGCCGGGATCGTGGGCCAGCTGGGTCCGGCGCTCGGTGGCGAACTCCTCCCGGATCTCGGCGAGCTCTTCTTCGATGACCGCACGCAACTTGGCCTCGTCGCCGAGGATCGCTTCGAGTGCCTCGATGGTGGTCCTGAGGGTCTCGAGCTCCTCTTCGAGGTTGGTGCGACCCAGGCGCGTCAGGCGACTGAGCGCCATGTCCAGGATGTGCTGCGCCTGGATCTCGGAGAACTCGAAGGGTTCGGCGATCAGGCCTTCACGCGCCGAGGCCGGATCGGCGCTGGCGCGGATCAGGGCGATGATCTCGTCGATCATGTCGGTGGCCCGGATGAGCCCCTCGACAATGTGGGCCCGGGCCTGCGCCTTTGCCAGTCGATGCTCGGAGCGTCGGGGTGACGACCTCCTTCTGGTGGTTCACCCCAGGCGACCAGCGTGTCGCGCAGCGTCATCGTGCGGGGAACGCCGTCGTCGAGCGCCACCATGTTGACCGAGAAGGTGTTCTGCAGCGGCGTGCCCTTGTAGAGCTGGTTCAAGATGACGAGCGCCGGCGCGTCCTTCTTGAGCTCGAAGACCAGGCGGGTGTTGCCCTTGGCCGACTCGTTGCGAATGGTGCGGATGCCCTCGATCTCGCGGCGATCGACCAGCTCGGCGGCCTTCTCCTCGATGGCCTCCACGCTCGTCTGGTACGGGATCTGGGTGACGACGATCATGGTGTTCTTGCCGTCTTCGACGATCTCGGCCTGGGCCCGCACCTTGATGGAGCCGCGCCCGGTCGTGTACGCGTCGTAGATGCCCTGACGGCCCAGGATCTGCCCGCCCGTGGGGAAGTCGGGACCCTTGACGAACTCCATCAGCGCGACGTTGTCGGCGTCGGGGTTGGACAACAGGAACGTGGCCGCATCGGCGACCTCGCCCAGGTTGTGCGGCGGGATGTTCGTGGCCATCCCGACCGCGATCCCCTGGCCGCCGTTCACGAGCAGATTCGGGAATCGTGCCGGAAGGACGTGCGGCTCCTCGTGGGAGGCGTCGAAGTTGTCCTCGAAGTCGACGGTGTCCTCGTCGATGCCGGCCAGCATGTGCATGGCCAACTGCGAGAGCCGGCACTCGGTGTAGCGCATGGCCGCGGGCGGATCCGACGGCGATCCGAAGTTGCCGTGGGGGTCGATCAGCGGATGCCGCAGCGAGAACGGCTGGCCCAGACGCACCAGGGCGTCGTAGATCGCGGTGTCGCCGTGCGGGTGGTACTTGCCCATCACCTCGCCCACCACCGTGGCGCACTTTCACGTGCGACCGGTCGGGGCGCACGTTGGTGTCGTACATGCCCCAGAGGATGCGGCGGTGCACCGGCTTGAGGCCGTCGCGGGCGTCGGGCAGGGCGCGCGAGACGATGACGGACATGGCGTAGTCCAGGAAGGACTGCTCCATCTCCGCCTGGATCTCGACCGCCTCGATGCCGGCAGCCCCGTCATCGCCCGCAGGCAACGTGGTGTCAGACATGTGTCTCCCCTAGATGTCCAGGAACCGGACGTCTTTGGCGTTGGTCTGGATGAATTCCTTGCGGCTCTCGACGTCCTCACCCATGAGCACCGAGAAGACCTCGTCGACCACGGCGGCCTGTTCGACGGTGACCTGGAGCAGCGTGCGCTGCGCGGGGTCCATCGTGGTGTCCCACAGCTCCTCGGCGTCCATCTCGCCCAGACCCTTCAGCCGACCGAAGTCCGCCTTGTGGTTGGGGTTGTCCTCGAGGAACTGGTTCTTGGCGTGGTCGTCCTTGAGGTAGATCTTCGACTTCGAGACCTCGGTGGAGTACAGCGGCGGCTGCGCGATGTAGACGTGGCCTCGCTCGACGAGCTCGCGCATCTGCCGGAACAGGAACGTCAGCAGCAGTGTGCGGATGTGGCTGCCGTCGACGTCGGCGTCGGCCAGCAGGATGATCTTGTGGTAGCGGATCTTCTCGATGTCGAAGTCCTCGCCGAAGCCGGCGCCGATCGCGGCGATCAGGGCCTGCACCTCGGTGTTCTTCAACATCTTGTCGACGCGGGCCCGCTCGACGTTCAGGATCTTGCCGCGGATCGGCAGGATCGCCATGATGCGCGGGTCACGCGCGTCCTTGGCCGAACCTCCGGCGGAGTTGCCCTCGACGATGTAGAGCTCGGACTCACGCGGCTCGCGTGAGGAGCAGTCGGTGAGCTTGCCGGGCAGGCCGGCGCCGTCGAGCGCCGACTTGCGGCGGGTGGCATCTCGGGCCGACCGGGCCGCGATGCGAGCCTGCGCCGCCTGCTGGGACTTCTGGACGATGCGCTTGGCCTCGGCCGGGTTCTCCTCGAGCCAGTCGGCCAGGTGTTCGTTGGTGGCCTTCTCGACCAGCGACCGCATCGACACGTTGCCGAGCTTGGACTTGGTCTGGCCCTCGAACTGGGGCTCTGCGAGGCGGACCGAGATGATGGCGGTCAGGCCCTCGCGGATGTCCTCGCCCTGGAGGTTGTCGTCCTTCTCCTTGAGCATGCCCTTGTCTCGGGCGTAGGCGTTGACGACGCGGGTCAGGGCCGTGCGGAAGCCCTGCTCGTGCATGCCGCCCTCGATGGTGGCGATGCCGTTGGCGAAGGAGTGGATGCCGTCGGAGTTGAAGCCGGTGTTCCACTGGAACGCCAGCTCGACCTCCTGTTCCTCCTCGGTGGCCTCGACATAGCCGACCGTCTGGAAGAGCGCCTCCTTGGAGGCGTTGACGTGCTGGACGAAGTCGATGATGCCGCCGTCGTAGCGGAAGGTCTCCTGGGGGACACTGGCGTCGGGGCGTCGGTCCTCCATGTGGAGCTCGAGGCCCTTGTTGAGGAACGCCATCATCTGGAACCGCTCGAGCAGGGTGGCCGCGCGGAACTCGATGCCCTCCTTGAAGATGAGTGGGTCGGGCCAGAACCGCACGGTGGTACCGGTTCGCCCGTCGGGAGCGTCGCCGATGACCTTCAGCTTCTCGTCGGGTTCACCACCGTCGCGGAACGACATGAAGTGGCGCTTGCCCTCGCGGTCGATCTCGACCTCGACCTTGGTGGACAGGGCGTTGACGACGGACACACCCACGCCGTGGAGGCCGCCCGAGACCTTGTAGCCACCGCCGCCGAACTTGCCGCCGGCGTGGAGCACCGTCAGCACGACCTCGGCGGCCGTCATGTCCTCGTACTGGTGGTGCTGGCCCACCGGGATGCCGCGACCGTCGTCGGACACCTGGCAGCCCCCGTCGGGCAACAGGGTGATCTCGATGCGGCTGCAATGACCGGCCATGGCCTCGTCGACGGAGTTGTCGACGACCTCGTACACGAGGTGATGCAGGCCGGTCGGTCCGGTGGAACCGATGTACATGCCGGGCCGTTTCCGGACCGCTTCGAGGCCCTCGAGAACCTGGATGTTCTCGGCGCCGTAGGAGTCAGCCGTCTGTGACACGCAGCGACCTTTCACCACTCGGAGATGCCGATCGATGGGTTCGACCGACGGTGTTCTGCGGGGGGTTCGAGCCAAGGTCCGCCGCGGCTCCGGCAGCCAGCCGGATTCAGGGCGAAAAGGCTGGTGAGACCCCCGAAATCACGTGCATGTGATTGTACCAGCGAGTGGTGACATCACCGGTCATGGTGAGGAGTTTGTCCACAAGGCTGATCCCTCGAAAAACCACTCAGCGTGGTCGTGTCACCACACGCACCGCGGCGAGCTCCGTACCATCTGCGAGATCCCGTACCCGCTCGACGATCGTCGGCTCCAGCCAGCGAAGTTCGCCGGCCAACTCGGCCGCTTCCACACGCACACTGAGCGTCCCGTCAGCGAGCTTCACCGGCGCGCTGACACCCGCGATCGCGTCGCCGACAATGTCGGGCCACCGGTCCATGATCACCTCGATCGCCGACACCGACGTACCCGCCAGCCGGTCCATCAGCTGATCCAGCGGCACCGCGACGCGTTCGGGCTCCCGCTCCTTCGCCCCCGGCAACGGCTCCCATGGCATGCGTGCACCCTACCGACCACGACCGACAGAGGATCTGTGAACGGTTTGCGTGCGACCGCAACGTGTTCACAGATCCTTGTCGGCGGCGGTCACCCGGCAGGTGCGACAATGCCTGCGTGGCGGGAGAGCGACCAAGCGGGACGGTGACGTTCCTGTTCACCGATGTCGAGGGGTCGACGCGGCTGTGGGCCGCCGATCCCCCGTCGATGTCGTCGAGCCTGCAGCTCCACGACCAACTGGTGCGCGACGCTATTGAGCGGAACAGCGGGTACGTCTTCAACACGGCCGGCGACGCGTTCGCCGCCTCGTTCGCCCGGGCGAGCGACGCCGTGCTCGCGGCCGAGACCGCACAGCTCGCTCTCGCCGGTGCCTCGTGGCCGGGCCCCGAACTCCGCGTGCGGATGGGCCTCCATCTCGGTGAGTCCGAGGAACGAGGCGGCGACTACTTCGGACCGGTCGTCAACATGGCTGCACGAGTCGAGTCGGCAGGCCACGGCGGCCAGGTTCTCCTCACCGCCGCAGTGCGGATCGCCGCAGGCATCGAAGCACGGCCGCTCGGTGCCCACGAGCTGAAGGACATCGCCGAGCCAGTGGAGCTGTGGCAACTCGGTGAGATCGACCACCCACCCCTGCGAGCGCTGCAGGGCAGGACCAACCTGCCGGCGACGCCGACCGAGCTGCTCGGCCGCGGAAGCCGACCTCGAAGCCGTGCTTGCCTCGCTCGTCACCCATCGGCTGGTGACCATCGCGGCGGTGGGCGGCGTCGGCAAGACGCGTCTGGCCCTCGAGGCCGGAGGGCACTCGCTGGCGAGCTACCCGGCAGGCGTGTGGTTCGTCGACCTCACCGAAGCCCTCGACGACGAGCACGTCGCGGCGAAGGTCTCGAAGGCAGTTGGCCTCGACCTCAACACCACCCAACCGTTCGCGGAACTGGCCGACTTCATCGCACCGCAATCGATGCTCGTCATTCTCGACAATTGCGAACACGTCATCGACGCCTGCGTCGACCTCGCATCGCGACTACTGGCGACCCCAGGTGAGGCGAGGCTGCTCGCGACGAGCCGCGAGTGGCTCGACATCGACGGCGAACAAGTCCATCAACTCCCTGGCCTGGCTCTCGATGAGAGCGACTCGCCCGCGGTGGAGCTCTTCGTCGCCCGCGCGCAAGCAGCGGACTCCGCGTTCGTCGCGACCACCGACGAGCTCCAGGTCATCCAGGAGATCTGCGGTCGCCTCGACGGCCTACCCCTCGCGATCGAGTTGGCCGCAGCCCGAGCTCCGGTCTTCGGACTGGAGGGGTTGCTCGGGGGCCTGGACGACCGATTCGCCCTGCTGTCCGGCGGGCGACGGCGACAGCGGACGCGCACGCTCGAGGCCACCATCGATTGGAGCTACGACCTCCTGGAACCCGACGAGCAGCAGTTCTTCGCATCACTCGGCGTCTTCGTGGGCGGATTCACCCTGGACGCAGCTGCACACGTGGGTGACGTGTCACGGGCCGAGGCTGCAGATCTGGTCGAGGACCTCATGGCCCGTTCGCTCGTCGCGCGGGTCGGCGCCGGACGCTTTCGCCTCCTCGAAACCCTGAAGGCATACGCCGAGGATCGCCTCGTCGATCTCGGCATCGCTGCCGAGGTTCGCGATCGTCACCTTGAGTTCTGCCGATCCGTCTTCCCGAACGATCACCCCGCTGACTTCAATCTCAGCGACCTGTCGAGGACCGCCATCGAGACTGCAAACGGTCTGTCCGCAGGCGACTGGGCGGAGGCAAACGGTCGCTGGGAGGACGCGGCAGACCTCTACGTCGGGATGGCTGACGCCTTCCTCGTATGCGGGGATTCCGTCGGCACCCTCGCTCGACTGGCGCGCTGCCAGGCTCGGATTTCGGACCCGCTGAAGCGCGTCATCATGGACTGGAGTCGGCGCTACCACCAGATGTTGATCGCCGACTGGCCCGGCTGGCTCGATTCCACGAGGCGAATGATCGAAAGCGACGACCCGATGATCGCTGCCGCTGGACACTGTTCGAGCGCACTGACGCTGTCGCGGCATGATCCTGAGCGAGCCCTGGCGCGGATCGACCGCGCGTCGGCGGCCCTGCGGGCCGCTGGCCTTCCGGACACCTGCGAGGTCTATGGACAACGAGCATGGGTGCTGCTCCAGCAAGGCGACGCGGAAGCCGCACGCCGCTGTGCCGCCGAGGGCCTGTCGGACCCCGATCGATACGGGATGGGCACCTTCATGCGCCTCGGCCTGGACTGGACGCTTGCATGCTGTGCGTGGCTGGAAGGTGACTACACAGCGGCCCGGCGCCACGCCACGGAAAACGTCGACATCGACCACGTCTTCGCAAACGAGACGCTCGCAAAGAGCACGGTCGCGTTCTGGTCGGCACTTGCCGAACTCGGGCTGGGCTCGGTCGAGACCGCCAGCTCCGCCATTGCCGACTTCGCCCGGACCGCCGCGACCGGGCGTATGGCGCTAGAAGCAAATGACGCCGTCGCTCTGGTCGCGATCTTGTGCCTGGCCGAGGGCGACACGGAGCGGGCGCGCGAACTCGTCTTCGCCACCGGGTCTCCCCGATCGCCCTACTCCACCGGAGTGGCACAGGAAGTGGCCCGCCGACTCGGCGAGGCGGACGCACTCGAACAGACCTACCGCGACCACATCGGCGACCCCGACTGGCTGGTCGAACTCCCCAAGAGAACCCTCGCCGAGGAGATCACCCGCCGCGGCTGGTAGGAGAACCTCACGCGGACGAGATCGCGCCGCCGGCGACGCGGAGGTGTTGGATCTCTCCGTCGACGGGTGGGGTCGGCGCGGCGGTGGTGACGAAGGTCTGGTCGGCGACGAGTAACGACAGGAGCGAGTGGGCGCGGTGTTCGTCGAGCTCGGAGAAGACATCGTCGAGCAACAGCAGCGGACTCGTGCCGGTGGCCGCGTGCAGCTCGTGGTGACCCGCGATGCGCAACGCGAGCGCGAGGGTGCGCTGCTCGCCCTGCGACGCGTGCGACCGCGCCGGCATCGACGACAACCACACGCCGAGCTCGTCACGGTGGGGCCCCACGAGGGTCGTGCCCCGGCGCAGCTCGTCCTTCGCCGCCGCCTCGAGCTCCGCGAGCAGGCCCCGCGCCAGCCACTCCGGCTCGTAGCTGAGCGCCACGGGGTGACCCTCGCCCGCCAGCGCCGCGTACGCCTCGTTCACGCGGGGCGCCAGCTTCGCCACGAGGTCCTGGCGCGCGCGGCCCAGCGCCTCGCCGGCCTCCGCGAGCTTGTGGTTCCACACCATCAGCGTCGACTCGACCTCGGGCGACACCCGACCCCCGGCCGACTTCAACAGCGAGTTGCGCTGCTTGAGGATCTTGTCCACGTCACTGCGGATCTTGTCGTTGCGCGGGTGCAGCTGCACCAGGAGATCGTCCAGGAACTTGCGACGCACACCTGGTCCGGCCTTGACCAGCTCGAGGTCGTCGGGCCCGAACACGGTGCTCGGCATCAGACCGAGCAGATCCCGCGTCCTCCCGAGCTTCTGCTTGTTGACCTGGATGCGATTGGCTCGGCCACGCACAAGCGTGGCTTCGATCAGCAGCTCGCGCTCCTCGGCCTGTACCTCGGCGCGCACCACCGCCTGCTCCGCGTCCGCGCGGATGAGCGCCTCGGGCGGCGCGCCGCGGAACGATCCGAGCGTGCCCAGGTAGGCGATGGCCTCGAGCACGTTCGACTTGCCCTGGCCGTTCGAGCCACTCAGGACCACGCGGCCGCGGTCGAACGCCAGGTCGAGGTCGATGTAGTTCCTGAAGTCGGTCAGCCAGAGTCGACGCAGGACGGCCATGTGGGGTCCGGCGCGCGCCGCGTCAGGAGACGCGCACAGGCATCAGCAGGTACAGGAACTCGGGGTGCTCGGCTGAGCGGAGCAACGCCGGCTTGAGCGCGTCGACGGTCTCGAGCGTGATCTCGTCGCCCGGCGCCACATCGAGACCCACCGACAGGTAGTCGGCGTTGAACGCCACGGTCAGCTCGTCGCCGTCGTACTGCGCGTCGACCGACTCGTGCGCTTGACCGACGTCCTGGGTCATGGCCACGAGCTCCAGCCCGTCAGCAGACATCGCGAGCCGCACCGGGGTGGCCTCCTGCGCGAGCAGGCGCACCCGGCGCACCGCGTCGAGCAACGCGGAGCGGCTGACCGTGAGCTTGTTCGGATTGCTGTCGGGGATCAGGCCTCGGTAGTTCGGGAAGTCGCCTTCGATGAGGCGAGTGGTGACCCGGGTGGACCCGACCGCGAACTGTGCGTCCCGCTCGCCGAGGTGGAGCACCACCCCGTCGTCACCACTGAGCAGGCGCGTCAGCTCGGTGAGGGCACGAGACGGGACCAGGATGCTCTGCTCGCCCTCGAGCACCGATGTGCCGGTCAGATCGCGGACCGACAGACGATACGAGTCGGTGGCCACCAGGCGAAGACCCTCGCTCTCGGCGGCCATGAGCACACCGGTCAGGATCGGCCGGGAATCGTCCGACGATGCCGCGGGTACGACCTGCCGGAGTGCCTCGGCCAGTGCCGCCGCATCGAGTTGCACCCCGTCGCCATCGACATCGGTGAGCTGCGGGTACTCGTCGGCGGGGATCGTCCGCAGCGAGAACTGCGAGCGACCAGCACTGATCTGTGCGTCACCGCCCTCGATGGCGAGATCGACCGCACCGGGCTCGACCGCCCGCACCACATCGGACAGCAGCTTGGCGGGCACCACGGCCACGCCGTCCTCGTTGCCGGCGACCTCGAGCGACACGGTGATGGTCAGATCGAGATCGCTGCCGGTGATCACGAGGGTGTCGCCGTTGAGCTCGAGTCGCAGCCCGGCAAGGACGGGCAGGCTCCCACCTCGGCTCGACACGGCTCGGCCGGCCGTGTTGAGGGCATCGACAAGCACCTCACGCTCGCATCGGAACTTCACGGTTGGTATCGCTTTCTGGTCAGAACTCGGAGAGAGGGAAGGCCGCCACTGGGGCGTCTGCCGCACGCCGTCCCCATCGCTGCCTCTTCCACATCTGGGGAATGCATGAATAGAGGTAGTGGTGGTAGTAGGTGTGTGGATTTGTGGGCAACACCCTATTTCGCCTGGTCAGACCAGGGGTGGAGGGTGTGGAGCCGGTGTTGACGGATTGGGAACAACGGAGGCGGCGCAGCGGGCGTCAGTGGATGACGGTGAGCTTTCCACTGGTGGTCCACGGCGTCACCCACCGGGTGTCCCCAGAGTGATCCCCAGTGTCATCCACCGTTGCGGATGGCCTGCGTCAGGTCGGTGACCTGGTCGTAGATCTGTCGGCGGTCCTTCATGAGGGCGCCGATCTTGTCGACGGCGTGGATGACGGTGGTGTGATCGCGGCCGCCGAACTCGCGGGCGATGGCCGGATAGCTGAGATCGGTCAGCTCTCGGAACACGTACATGGCGATCTGGCGAGCCGTCACCAGCGGGCGGTGCCGTCGTTGCCCGATGATCTCCTCCTTGGTGAATCCGAACATCTCCGCGGTGGTGTCGATGATCAGGTCGGGGGTGATCGGCCGGGGCTGTCGGGTGGAGACGAGGTCGCGCAGGATCTCGGTGGCGACCTCGACCGACAGCGGCAGGTCGTTGAGGTTGGCGAACGCGGCGACCCGGATGAGCGCGCCCTCGAGTTCGCGGATGTTGTCCTTGACGTTGCTGGCGATGTACTCGAGCACGTCGGGCGGCACCGGCTGGGTCTCGCGTTCGGCCTTCTTGCGGAGGATGGCGAGGCGGGTCTCGAGATCGGGCGGCTGGATGTCGGTGATCAGGCCCATCTTGAACCGACTGCGGAGGCGATCCTCGAGCGTGGAGATGGCGTCGGGCGGTCGGTCCGACGAGAGCACGATCTGCTTGTTGGCCTGATACAGGGTGTTGAAGGTGTGGAAGAACTCTTCCTGGAGACCTTCCTTGCCCTCGAGGAACTGGATGTCGTCGACCAACAGCACGTCGACCTCGCGGTAGCGGCGTTTGAACTCGGCGCGGTTGTTGGTGCGGATGGCCTCGACGAACTCGTTGAGGAAGGCCTCGGTGGAGACGTAGCGAGTGGTGAAGTCCGGGTAGTTGTCGTGGATGTAGCTGCCGATGGCCTGGAGCAGATGGGTCTTGCCCAGACCGGCGTCGCCGTGGATGAACAGCGGGTTGTACGACCGACTCGGCCGCTCGGCGACCGAGAGTGCCGCGGCGTGCGCGAACCGGTTCGAGGTGCCGGTCACGAAACTCTCGAAGGTGTACCGCTCGTTGGTCGGGCTGGCATCGGCCGACGCCTCTGCCACCGCCACCCCACCGGCCGATGCAGTGTCGTCGCTGATGTCGACCACGACCGCGTCCGGGCCGAGATGCTGGTCGATCGCGGTCAGGTCGATGTCCACGTCGTGGCCATCGGTCTCGACTTCGATGATCATCTGCACCGGTGAGGTGCTTGCCTCCGCGAGGGCCTCGAGGACGAGTTGGTGGTAGCGACCTTCGATACGCTCCTTCACCCACTGGCTGGGCACGGTGAGCACGAGTTCATGCTCGATCATCCCGTGCGGACGGGCCTCCTTGAACGTGCTGTTCCAGACGCCGTCGGACACCTGTTCTCGAATTGACTGGGCACAGACGTCCCATAGCTGGTTCGCGTTTGTCACGCGACTTCCTCCTGGGTCTTTCCACAATCCCGTCCACACATGTGGAAAAGGCGTGGTGCAGGGCGCGGGCAGGGCATGCCGGGCGCGCGTCATCGGTGGGTGCACTCTTGGGCGTGACACGGGCTCGCTGCATGGAGGTCGCACCCTAATGGGAGAAGTCCCGAGCGGCTAGTGGATGACTTGGGGAGTATATAGCACCAGGTCAGCGGCCGTTTTCGGCAAGATATCCACAGGTTGTGTGTGATCGTTGACCACAGAGTGTGGAACACCTGTGGATGAACCCGAGCACGGTTTTCGGCGTGTCAGGCCACCGGTATTGCCGCGCCAGGCCGCTTGTGGAAACAGGTGGTGGCCACCAGGTTGTCATGCGTTGACGGAGGCCTCTACCCTGCATCTGTTCGCCGGCGCGAACTGGTGTCGCCTGCCCCGACATGGGTCGAAGGACTCAACGGGCACGGGGCGGTCATCGGGACCTGCCGGGTGGACTTCCGAGATCCTGCCCACCGCGAGTTCGTGAACTCGTGAAAGTTGGAGATCGCGTCGGGGCCGAGAGGCGCGACGCACCAGCCGGACCGCACGGTCGGACGGCACGACGAATCGAAGCCGATCGGCGCCCGGCGCCTCCTCCCCCGGCCTCGACCCACGCAGAAGGAATCGCAACGTGAAGCGCACGTACCAGCCAAACAAGCGCCGCAGGGCGAAGCGTCACGGCTTCCGCCACCGGATGTCGGACCGCTCTGGTCGCTCGATCATCAAGGCTCGCCGCCGCAGGGGAAGGCAGAAGCTGTCCGCTTGATCCCGGCAGTCCGTGGCCGGCGGGCGTTCGACGCTCTCCGACACCACGGTGTTCGCGCCCGATCGGGCGCCCTGCGGATCACGTTCCATGCCGATGCGTCCCCGAGTCCACGTCTCGCCTTCGCGATCGGCCGCCACGTCGGACAGGCGGTCGTGCGCAATCGCGCCCGTCGACGTCTCCGCGTCATCTTCGCCGAGGTGGCGAAGGCTCGGCCCGACCTGGTTCCCCCCGGCGACTATCTCGTCGGTGTGCATCGAGGCGACTTCACCACGGAGCAGGCTCGCTCGTGGCTGATCTCGGCATTGGAGGAGCTGGCGTCGTGACCGGTCGAGGCGGGCCGGGCCCCGTGGGCCGCGGGATGCTCCGCATGATCCGGGGCTACCAACGGTTCAGCACCACCCGGCCGGCCCGATGCCGGTACGTCCCCACCTGTTCTGAGTACACCGCCGAGGCCATCGATCACCACGGCGCGCTGCGTGGTGGCTGGCTCGGCGTTCGCCGGGTGTGCCGCTGCCATCCCTTCGGGTCCCACGGGTATGACCCCGTGCCCGGGAAGGACTGATTCATGTTCATCTCCGACGGCATCGCCAACCTGCTGAGCTGGCTGTACGACCTGTGGCCCAGCTACGGCGGCTCGATCATCCTGCTGACGCTGGTGATCATGACCATCGTGGCGCCCCTGACGGTGCGCCAGACCCGGTCGATGCTCGAGATGCAGCGACTGCAGCCGGAGCTCAAGAAGCTCCGCGCCAAGCACGGCAACGACCGTGAGCGCATGAACCAGGAGATGATGGCGCTCTACCAGGCAAACGGGGTGAACCCGCTGGGCGGGTGTCTTCCGATTCTGGTGCAGCTGCCGATCTTCCTGTTTCTCTTCCAGGTGGTTCGTGGCCTGACCCGTCGAGTGACCGACATCGGCCTCGCGGTCGGTGACGCCACATCGGCGGCGCCCAGCGGTGAGCGGGTGCTCGCCGAGTTCGACGAGCGCACCTTCAACCCGGACTTCCTGTCCGAGAGTTCACAGCTCGCGCGTGACCTGCGCGACACGAACGAGATGAACTCGTTCGGGCTCGACCTCTCCGAGAGCGCATCGTCTGCACTCGGCGAGTCGATCATTCACGGTCTCCCCTTCCTGCTTCTCGTCATCGGCGTCGGTGTGACGACCTGGGTGCAGCAGAAGCAGATTCAGGGGCGTAACACGAACGCGGAGATCAACCCGCAGCAGCAGATGATCATGAAGATCCTGCCTTTCATGCTGCCGATCTTCTCGTTCGGCTTCCCTGCCGCCCTCGTCGTGTACTGGTTCGTGTCGAACCTGTTCCGGGTCGGGCAGCAGGCGTTCATCACCCGGCGGGTCTACGGGAAGCACGACGCTGAGAAGGAGATCGTGGTTCCCGAGGTCGCCGAACCCAAGAAATCTGCAAACCAGACGACACGGAAGCAGACCGGCACGCGGGCGGACTCGGGCGGAGCCGCCCATGGGTCACGGAGCCCGTTGTCGACGCCACCGCCGAAGAAGCGCAAGAAGCCGCCGGCGGCCCAGGCGAAGCCTGCAGCGAAGCGTTCCACCGAGCGGCGTGAGCCGCAGTCCCGGCCGACCTCGAAGCGGGTCACGCCGAAGAAGAACGCGCCGCCTCCGGAACCGGAACCCTCCCGTCGTCGTCGCGACCGGAAGAGGAAATAGCAATGGAGTGGGTTGAAGTCCGCGGGGAGACCGTCGACGCCGCAAAGGAAGAGGCCCTGGATCAGCTCGGCGTGGCGCACGACGACGCCGAGTTCGAGATCGTGCAGGAGCCCGAGAGCCGGTGGATGGGTCTGAAGAGGACGGAGGCCCGGGTCCGGGCTCGGGTTCGTCCCACCCAGCCGCGCCCCAAGCGTGACGCCCGGAACAACCGTCGGCAGCGACGCGGTCGGGGTTCCGGTAGCGACAATGGCCAGCGCGGGCAGGGTCAGCAGCGCAACGACGGTGGCCGGAGCCAGGGCGGCGGCGCGCAGAGCAAGGGCCGGAGCCAAGGCGGCAACCAGGGCGGTGGCCGCAGCCGCGGTCGTGGCGGGAGCGGGCAGAACAAGGGCGGCGACAAGCCGGCGCCGGCCCCCGCCTCCGAGATCGACGAGCAGCAGACCGAGGCCGGTCGGGAACCGGCACCCGCGCAAAACCAGCGCGGCGGCAGGAAAGAGAAGCCAGTGAGCGAGAGCAACGAGCCCATGCCCCAGGCGGAACAGGAGTCGGCTGTCACCGACTTCCTGAGTGGTCTGGCGGAAGGATTCGGCGTGGAGGCATCTGTCTCGACGTCGATGGACGACGACATCATGATCGGAAGCCTCGAAGGTGACGATCTGGGCCTCCTCGTGGGACCGAAGGGTGGCACCATGCAGGCCATCCAGGAGCTGACCCGCGCTGCGGTGCAGCGGCGGTCGGAAGGCCGAGACGTGACCCGAGTGATGGTCGACGTCGCCGGCTACCGCGAACGTCGACGGGCAGCGCTGGCCGCGTTCGCGCAGACGCAGGCCGATGTCGTCAAGGCCGAGGGTGTCGAACTCGCCCTGGAGCCCATGGGGTCGGCGGATCGCAAGGCGATCCACGACGCCGTGATCGACATCGAGGGCGTCCGGAGCATCTCCGAGGGCGAGGAACCCCGCCGGCGCGTGGTGCTGCTGCCAGACGACGAGTGAGTGCCGCCGCCGATTGGCGGTGATCGGAGAAGGAGGCGGGCCTGGGGCCCGCCTTCTTCGCGTTCGCGGGGCTAGCGTCCATGAGGTGTTCGACGATCTGTCACCGCGGTTGGGAGATGTGCTGGCGGCGGCCAGGGAACTCGGGTTCCTCGGTCCTGCGCCCTTCGAAGACCACGTGACGAACGGGCGGGCGTTTGCGGCGGTCGTCGCCGAGCGACCCGATGAACTCTGTGTGGATCTCGGCAGCGGTGGCGGGGTGCCTGCGCTCGTGGTGGCCTTGGCGGTGCCGCAGCTCCGCGTGGTGTGTGTGGACCGAGGCGTCAGGCGGTGTGCGTTTCTCGTCGAAGCGGTCCAGGAGCTCGAGCTCGCAGAGCGCGTGACGGTGCACGAGGCCGATGCCGAGGTGCTGGCCCGGGATCCGCGGTATCGCGGCGGTGCGGGCTGGGTGACGGCACGGAGCTTCGGGCCGCCCGGCGTGACCGCTGAGGCCGGAGTCCGGTTCCTGCGTGTCGGTGGCGAGTTGGTGGTGTCGGAGCCCCCTGGCACGGTCCCCGGTGAGCGCTGGGATCATGAGGGCCTGGCCGAGCTGGCCTTGGGACTCTCGGGGGTGGCGACGGGAGGCGGCACCGCCTTGGCTCGCTGTGTTCGCCGGGATGTTCCACTCGATGACCGGTATCCCCGTCGTGCGGCGACGGTGCGCAAGCGTCCCCTGTTCTGAGCTGCTCCGGTTGGTCTGTCATCCGAGGTGACGGGTCGCCGGTACCTGCCTGGTGCGTCGTGAGTGGGCCCGCCGGTCCCGACCCGGGAGTACGGGTGGTGCACGACCTGGTGGCGCGAGGCCGCATGTGGTGGGCAGAGGGTTTCACGTGAAACGTTGAGTTCTGCGGGCGTTGGGCGCAGTGGATTGCGGGGCCGCCACTGGGGCGGTGTTTCACGTGAAACGTCGAGCCCGGCCCGTCGACGAGTTGTCGCCTACGGACCCGTTTCGCCTCGCGGTTCGGGGTCACGGCGGATCCGACACCTGACCCCTGGTCGTCGAGCTGTCGGTGCGCCCCCTCATGGGTCGTGCTCGTGCCTTCGACGAAGCGGCTTGTTGATGCCGCTGCGCGAGCGGTGTTTCACGTGAAACACCGATGTCGCGTCGACGGGTCCGGGCACGCCCGTTGCCCGCCAGACCCACACCGGCGGGGTGACGCGCGCTGGTTCCGTGTTTCACGTGAAACATGTCGTGTCGGGGGATTCGCGGCGCGCGATTCATGCACGCCCCGAGGCCAAAGCTGCGTGGAGGGTTCTACCCGGGGAGAGTTGCTGCTACGCTCGCAGCCGGTCGTGCGCCGATGAGAGGAGCATTCTCGGTGACCTCTGAGTCCGACCTGTTTGCAGCTCCGCCGTCCACCATGGACGCAGCAGCTCCCGACGTTCCGGCACCGACTTCGGAGCGGGAGGGCCATCCGGCATCACACAATCCCCTGCCCCGGGTGCTCGCGGTCGCGAACCAGAAGGGCGGGGTCGGAAAGACGACGACCACGATCAATCTCGCTGCCTGTCTCGCCGACATCGGCTACCGCGTTCTCGTCGTCGACCTCGATCCACAGGCCAACGCGACCACCGGTCTCGGCATCGACCCGCGGGGGATCTCGGCGTCCATGTACGACGTGATCCTGCGCGACGTTCCCCTGCAGGAGTGTGCACTGCCCACGCAGATGCCTCGGCTCCGGGTCGCGCCCTCGAGCTTGGATCTCGCTGGAGCGGAGATCGAGCTGGTGCCGGCCTTCAACCGCGAACGCAAGCTCGCTCTTGCGCTCGAGCCGCTGCTGCCCGAGCTCGACTACGTACTGATCGACTGCCCCCCGTCCTTGGGGCTCCTCACCGTGAACGCCCTCACGGCCGCAAGCGAGGTACTCGTTCCGATCCAGTGCGAGTACTACGCGCTGGAGGGCTTGGGACAGTTGTTGCGCAACGTTGAGCTGGTGCAGCGGAATCTGAACCCGGATCTCGACGTCTCGACCATTGCGCTGGTGATGTTCGACGCGCGGACCAAGCTGGCGGCGCAGGTGGTCGACGAGGTGCGGGCACACTTCGGTGCCAAGGTCTGCCGGCAGGTCATTCCTCGATCGGTGCGACTGTCGGAGGCACCGAGTTTCGGCCAGCCGATCATCATGTTCGACGGTCGCTCGCGCGGCGCACTTGCCTATCGTGAGCTTGCACGGGAGGTGAGCGGTGGCGAGGCAAACAGGGCTCGGTAGAGGCCTGGGGGCACTGATCCCCGGCGACGGTGAGCAACCACGAGCGGAGACAGGACAGGTCGCGTATCGAGAGCTGCCGGTTGGCGCGATCGATGTGAACCCGTATCAGCCGCGCGATCGTTTCGACGAGGGCGCATTGTCCACCTTGACCGCGTCGATCCGCGAGGTCGGGGTGCTCCAACCGGTGCTGGTCAGGGCCAAGGGGCCGGACAGCTTCGAGCTCATCGCCGGCGAACGCCGGTGGCGTGCCGCGAAACGGGCGGGCCTGAAGACGATTCCGGCGATCGTCCGCAACATTGAGGATCTGACGTCCCTCGAACACGCACTGGTCGAGAACCTCCACCGCCAGGATCTCGACGCGCTCGAGGAGGCCGCGGCCTATCAGCAGCTGATCGAGGACTTCGGCCTCACGCAGGATGCCGTCGCCCAGCGCGTTGGGAAGAGTCGGTCCGCGGTCGCCAATTCGCTCCGCCTTCTTCAACTCCCCGCAGGTGTCCAGGGGCTGCTCGTGTCCGGCGACATCACCGCTGGCCACGCCCGGGCGCTGCTCGCGCTTGGATCGCGGCAAGGCCAGGACGAGATGGCCCGTCGCATCGTCGCGGAGGAGTTGACGGTGCGCCAGGTCGAGCAGTTGGTGCGCTCCGGCGCCGAAAGCCCGTCGCCGTCACCGTCCCCATCGCCGAGTCGCGCACCGAAGTCCGCGGCGCTGTTGGAAGTCGAGCATCAGCTCGCGGAGCGCCTCGACACTCGAGTGCAGGTCCAGCTCGGCGACAAGCGCGGCAAGATGGTCATCGAGTTCGCGGACATCGACGATCT
>CBDHFJ010000174.1:0-60095 GCA_965262315.1 Acidimicrobiales bacterium | reverse complement strand
AATCACGTCGGCGACCTCTCGGGGGCTGGCGACGTGATGGTGATCGTGGTCGCGGGCCACGAACGCCCGCACCTCGTCGGTGATCCAGCCGGTGTCGGTGACCGGCGGATAGAGAACGTTCGCGCAGACCCCGTCAGCGGCCATCTCGGCCGCAGCCGACAGCGTGTAGCTGATCAGCGCCGCCTTGGCCGCGCCGTAGGAGACCTCGCCCGGGAACTGCCGGCCCTCACCCGACGTGAGTGTCACGATCCGGCCCCAGTCGTCGCCACGCTCGCGATGGCGGGCGATGAACTCGTTCATCAGCAGTGCCCCCGCCTTGGCGTCGACGTCGAACTGGGGGCCGATGCTGTCGGGCGTGACCGGATGGTTCTGTCGACCAACCACATCGGTCCCGTCGGCAGCGAAGCTGTCCTTGCGCCAGGCGCTGGCGTTGTGCACCAGGATCGAGACCGGTCCCAGGTCACGCTCGGCTTCGGCGAACAGCGCCGCCGGCGTGGCCGGATCTCGCAGATCGGCCTCGACGGCGCAACAGCGACGACCAAGCGTGGCGATCGCTTCCACCACTTCGGTGCCATCGCGGCTGCGCATCTCCTGGTACGGGTCGGCACGGTCGCCGGGTGCGACCCGCCAGTATCCGGCCAGCACGTCCGCTCCCCGCTCGGCCAGCGCGAACGCGGTGGCTGCGCCGATGCCGTGGTTCGCTCCGGTGACCAGGGCGACGCGTCCGGCGAGGGTCTCGGCGGGATCGGACACGGTACCCGTCAGCCCAAGCCGAGCTTCTCGGCCCAGACGCCGCAGTTCTCGGCGATGTCACCTCGGGACAGCGCGAACGCCGGCACGTGGGTCCGGTGCACGCCCCAGGACTCCAGCTCCTCGACGGCCGCCATCGGGTCGTCTCCGAACAGGCCGGGATGGCCGGTCGTCACCTCGATGGCACTCGGATCGCGCCCGGCGTCGGCGGCGGACTGGCGCATGATGTCCAGCAGTTCGGGGATGTCGCCGGTCCCGGGGAAGAAGCCGTCGCCCAGGTACCCGGCCCGCTCGGCCGCCTTGCGGGAATGGCCGCCCACGTGGATCGGCACCGAGCCGCCGCCCGGCTTGGGATTCGAGTGGACATTGGCGAACGACACGAACTCGCCGTCGTGGGTGGCGCCGCCGTCGTCGCCGGCCGACCACAGCGCCCGCATGACCTCGACGTATTCGTCGTTGCGGCGACCGCGGCCCGTGAACGGGACGCCCAACGCGTCGAACTCCTCTTCGAGCCAGCCGACGCCGATCCCCAGGAGCAGCCGGCCGCCCGTCAGCTGGTCGACGGTTGCGACCTGCTTCGCGAGGACGCTCGGGTTGCGCTGGGGCAGGATCAGGATGCCGGTGGCGAGGTTGATCCGTTCCGTGCGAGCGCCGACGAAGGTCAGCCAGGTCAGCGGATCAGGGATGACCGAACGATGATCGCCCGGCATGCGGCCAGTGTCCGAATAGGGATAGGTCGACTCGTAACCCTCGGGCCACAGAACGTGCTCGACCGTCCAGATCGACTCGAAGCCGGCGGCCTCGGCCGCCTGCGCCAGCGCCGTGGCCCCCTCGGGCCCGGCGAATCCCATGGTGTTGGCGAACATCACGCCGACCTTCATCGGTGGTCCTCCCCCTCGTCCTGTGTCGGTGGTCGCCGCATCCTACGCTGCTCACCACTCCGGCGATCACGCCGGCCCGCTCTGCGATCGAGGAGTCCCCATGTCCCAGCCCGTCACCATCATCACCGGCGCCAACTCGGGCATCGGCCGAGCCACCGCCTTGCACCTGGCGGGCCAGGGCCACCGCGTCTACGGGACCATGCGGTCGCTCGACAAGGGCGAGAAGCTGGCCGAGCTCGCGGCCGAGGCGGGCGTCGAGGTCACCCCGGTGGTGCTCGACGTGGTCGACGACACCCAGGTGGCCGAGGGGTTCGCGTCCGTGATCGCCGACGCCGGACGGGTGGACGTCCTGGTCAACAACGCCGGCATCGGCCAGAACGCCGCCATCGAGGACGTCGACATCGCGGCCGGCAAGGAACTGTTCGACATCAACGTGTGGGGCACGGTCCGCTGCGCCCAGGCGGTGTTGCCGACGATGCGCGAGCAGGGCTCCGGTCACATCGTCCAGGTGTCGTCGATCGCCGGCCGCATCGGGATCATGGGCCAGCCCGTGTACTGCGCCTCGAAGTGGGCCCTCGAGGGGATGAGCGAGAACATGGCGCACGACCTCGCAGCACACGGCATCCGGGTGTCGATCATCGAACCGGGCGTCACCCGCACTGCGATCCTCGGCAAGAACCCGGACTTCCCCGAGGGCTCGGCCTACAACGGTGCCTACGGCCGCATGTTCGACGTCTACGCCACCGGCATCGTCGCCAACATCCGGGCCGAGGCCGTGGCCGAGACCATCCAGCAGGCGATCGAGGCGCCCGTCGGTCAGCTCCGATGGCCGGTCGCGTGGGGCGCCGAGCAGATGTGGCAGGGCCGGCCGTTCACCGACGCCGAACTGCACGAGCTGGGAGAGCTCGCCGCCGACGGCCCCGCCTGGCGCGCCCGGTTCGCCGAGCTCTACGGCCTCGACCTCGTCTCCGCCGGCCTGGACTGACCTGTCCTACTGGTAGCTGATGAAGTCCGGGTCGAGGGCGAGGACCTGCTCGGGGGTCATCAGCGGGAAGTCACGCTGGTAGAAGAGCTTGAACCCGTTGAAGAAGTCCTGGGACGACAGACGGTCGTAGACACCGATCTTGTTCTGCGGCGGCCCGTGACCGTCCATGTGGATGACCAGATCGATCTCCGGCGGCGGGTCGAGCAGGTCGCGGTCGGCGATCATTCCCTCGGTGAAGTTGTGGACCACCATCACCTTCCGCGGCAACCGGTGCTCGCGGATGATCTCGGCCACGTACTCCATGACCTCGTTGATCTCGGTGGCATCGGAGGAACCGATCACCTCGTTGGGGATCTCGCCCTCCTCCATGTCCCACTCGGGGTCGAGGGCGATGTGGATGTCGGGCTCCCGCAGGAACTCGATGTAGTCCGGCACCTGGTCGAGATACCTGTCGCGGCCGGTCTGAAAATCGATGACCGTGTGGCCGCCGACGCGACGGATCTCCTCGATGAAGTCCCAGATCTGGTCCTTGCCGATGGCCGCGCTGAAGTTCCCGTCGCTGCCGGGGCCCGCCTGGGCCACCGTGGCGATGATCTCGAACACGTGCATCACCGGCCGAGCGGCACTGTCGTAGGGCTCGGCCTGGTCGACCAGCCGATCGAGGACCGACGCCGCCGACCCGTCGCCCAGCGTGCCGAGGGGCGGCTCGAACGGCACCCCGTAGAAGGCCACGATGCGTTGCGTCGCCATGTCGAGCTGGGTCATGTCGCACGCGGCGAGGCCCGGGAGCTGGCCGGGCCGGGTCACGCACACCGTGTCGGTGCCCGACGGGATGGTGACCTCGCCTTCGAAGCCGACGAACGCGGTGGGGAGGTCGTTGGCGGTCGCCACCCCGGGCTGTTCCAGCGTGACCGGGACCGTGCCCACCACCTCGCCGTCGGCAAGCACTTCGACGCGATCGGTCTCGGCGGCCCAGCCGGCGACGCTCACGCTGGTCCCGTTGCGCTGCAGCGACGCGAGG
The DNA here is from genome assembly GCA_965262315.1 of Acidimicrobiales bacterium. Lineage (GTDB taxonomy): Bacteria > Actinomycetota > Acidimicrobiia > Acidimicrobiales > UBA8592 > JBCCFK01. The sequence continues at coordinate 56,458 of CBDHFJ010000174.1, read as the reverse complement.
CCGAGGTCGTCGGCGCCGTCGTGCCGAGGCGGCCCGATCGACTCGAAGACGGGCAGTTCGATGGCGGTCTCGGTGTAGGACTCGACGTCGGAGTTGCCGGGGCTTCGGATCGCCCAGCCGACCATGATCACGAACGCCACGAGCCCGTACACCGCGGTGCGACGGTGCAGCCGCCGGCGCTGCGCAGGCGACAGCGGCCGCTTCCGCGGTTCCCGACCCAGGTCGAAGTCCGCCCGCCGACCGGCCGCGACGTTCGCGTGGCTCGTGTCGGCAGCGCGCGCGAGAACCTCGGCGGGCACGGACTGCCCGGCTCTCGTCGCGGTTCTGCCCCTCACAGAGGGCGAAGATAATCGAGAGCCCCATTGGACTCCCAAAGCGAAGCACACCTCGTTCGCCCCGTTCGCCACCTGAGGCACAACGCTCCCGCTAGCGTCGGCCCGATGAGCGCTCCCACGGCCCTCCTGATCGGCGGCACCGGGCCCACCGGGCCCCACATCCTCCGGGGACTCGAACAGCGCGGCTACGACGTCACCGTGATGCATTCGGGTCGCCACGAGCTGCCCGAGGTCGACCACGTCCCCCACCTCCACTGCAAGGTGCACGACGAGGACGACACCCGGGCCACGCTCGGCGACCTGACCTTCGACGTCGCCGTCGTCACCTATGGCCGGCTGCGGATGCTCGCCGAGCTCCTCGTCGATCGAGTCGGCAAGTTCATCTCCATCGGTGGCGTCCCGGCCTACCGCGGCTACTTCGACCCGGACCGGTGGCGGCCCGCGGGACTTCCGGTGCCCACCCGGGAGGACGCACCGACGTCGACCGAGGACGACGACGGCAAGAGCTACCGGATTCGCCGCACCGAAGAGCTGGTGTTCGAACTCCACCCCACGGCCAGCCACTTCCGGTACCCCATGGTCTACGGGCCGCGACAGCTGGCGCCCCGCGAATGGTGTGTCGTGCGACGGATCCTCGATGGTCGCCGACAGATCATCAGTGCCGACGGCGGCCTCACGCTCGTCACCCATGGCTACACCGAGAACCTGGCCCACGCGGTCGTCCTGGCCCTCGACACCGATGCCGGCAACGGCCACATCTTCAACGTCGGTGACGACGAGTGCCTGACCGTCCGCCAGATCATCCAGGTGGTCGCGGATGCGATGGATGCGGAGCTGGAGATCGTGGACCTGCCGTGGGACCTGGCGGTACCGGCGCGGCCGATGGTGATGGGCGCCCAGACCACCCATCGCGTCATGAGCACGGACAAGATCCGGACGTTGCTCGGCTACCACGACATCGTGCCGGCGCGGGAGGCCATCGGCGCGACGGCCCGCTGGCTGGCCGAACATCCGCCCGAACCCGGGGGGACCGAAGAACGGGTACTCGAGGATCCCTTCGACTACGACGCCGAGGATCGCCTCATCACCGCCTACCGAGCCGCACTCGCCGGCGTCGACGCTCCCGCTTTCGACCGCGAGCCGGGGTACGGCCTGGCGTATGCCGGGCCCGGCGCCACCAACATCCGAGCCGATACTCGCATCTGACCGATCAGGGATCGAGGTCTCGACCCACCAGCGCGTCGAACGCCTCGGCAGCGGCCGCGGTCACCGGCCCGACCGCCAGGGTGCGGTCATCGACTCGGGTGAGCCCCTGCACGTTCCGCGTGGTCGACGTGAGGAACACCTCGTCGGCTGTCTGCAGAACGCCGAGGTCCATCGGCGTCTCCTCGACCTCGGTCAACTCGAGCACCAGCGACCGGGTCACGCCTGCCAGGCAACCCGAGCTCAGGGGCGGTGTCAGGACCCGCCCGTCGACGACCACGAACACGTTGGTGCCGGTCCCCTCACAGAGTTCACCGCGCGTGTTGGGGAAGATTGCCTCGCTGGCACCCTGCTCTCGCGCGTAGCGCAGCGCCCGCACGTTCTCGGCGTAGCTCGTGGTCTTCAGCCCGGCCAGGGCGCCCGTCTCGTTGCGCGTCCACGGCACCGTGACGGCTTCGGGCGCGGCCATGGCCGACAGGGGCTCGACGGCGGCAATCACCGACACCGGTCCCGAGGCCGCGCCCGATCCCAACGGCCCGAGGCCGGCGGTCACAGTCAGTCGGAGGCGACCGGAGGTCACCGCGTTGGCCTCGACGACCTGTCGCATCGCCTCGCGCAGGGCCGCCTCGGTGGGCGGTTCGAGCGCCAGCGCCGCCATGGTCGTGTGCAGACGGCGGATGTGGCGGCGAGCCGCGAAGGGCACCCCGCCGATGACCACCATCGTCTCGAACGCCCCGTCGCCCACCACGAGCCCGTGGTCGAAGACCGACACTGCCGCGTGCTCGGCGTCCACCAAGTCGCCGTCGATCCAGATCAGTCCCTGACGCATCGACCCATTCGACCACAGCCCGGCCCTCACCGAGCGGAGGATCAGGTGGTGACGCTTGCGATCGCCTCGTACAGGCCGGTGGCGTCGAACTCACCGAACACCACGTCGACCAGGTTGCCGTCGGCGTCGTAGAACGCCGTGATGGGCATGCCACCGGTTCCGCCGAGCGACCGGTACAGCCCGTTGTTGTTGGCACCACCGATGTCGTCGATGAGGACCTGGTCGTCGATGCCGTTGCGTTCCGCCATCGGCCGCCAGTTCCCGGTCTCGTTCGAGTTGACGAACACGATCGACACCTCGTCGGCGAAGTCCTCGGTGGCCTGCCGGAACAGGGGAAGCTCGCGGTCGCAGCTCACGCACCACGACGCGAAGAAGTTCACGATCAGCGGCTTGCCCTCGAACTCGGCCAGCGTGACGCGGCCGTCGCCGTCGGGATCGTTGTCGGCATCCAACGCCGGCAGGTCCCACGCCTCGGCGTCGGTCACGCCGGTCTGGTTCTCGCCGAGCACGATCGAGAGCGTGATGACCAGACCCACCACGCCGACGATGCCGGCGCCGAGAAGCCACCAGCTCAGCGTCCCGTTGCGTTCGCGTCGCGCCGGCCGCTCCGGCACCGCCGTGCGCGTCTCCTTGGCCCTCGATCGTTCCTCGGCCTTCGCCTTGGCAGCGGCCGACTGTTTCGGCGCCTGATAGCCGGCGCGACGCTTGCCGCCCTTGTTCGTCTTGTTGGCCATGAGACTCCCCTGTGTGACGGGGTCAGCCCAGCTCCACCAGGAAGTCCAGCCCGACAGCGCGGAGGAGATCCTGGAGGAGGGTGGTGACCCGAATGAGTTGGTTGAAGATCAGCAACACGCCGAAGACGGCGAGCGAGATGGACGAGACGATGACGATCGTCTGGAGGTTGCGCTGGACCCACTGGAGGCTGGTGCTCAGGCGACCCATCAGCAGCCCGGTGACCAGGAAGGGCAGCCCGAGGCCCAACGTGTAGGCGGCCAGGAGCGCGGCTCCTGTGGTGGCTCGGCCGGACGCCGCCGCGATGGCGAGAATCGACGTCAGTACCGGCCCGATGCACGGGGTCCAGCCGAACCCGAAGGCGGCGCCGGCAACCGTGGGCGCCGCGCGTCCGTACCGTCCGAGCTGCGGGTGGAACCGCATCTCCTGGTAGAGCCACGGCGCCTGGAGGTAGATGCTGCCGAGCATGAACAGCGCCATCGCCAACACCAGGGCACCCGACACCCGCGTCAGGAGGATCTGCTGGTCGAACACGAACGACCCGATCGAGGTGGCCGACACGCCCAGCAGCACGAAGACCGCGCCGAACCCGAGGACGAACAGGCCGGTGTCGCGCGTCACCGCCAGCGCGTTGGAGCGGCGCGACTCCTGGAGTTCGCCCACGTCGAGCCCGGTGATCACCGACAGGTAGCCGGGGACCAGCGGCAGCACACACGGTGAGGCGAAGCTGATCAGGCCACCACCGAACGCGACGGCGTACGTGACCGGCGTGATCGCCCCGTCGGGATCGATCATGCGGTCACCGACTCGAGACGCGACACGAAGCGTCGTGATCTGGCACGGCGCCCGAAACCCGGTGGCGGGCACCACGCATTCCCGCGGACCGGAAGTCCGCCCCGGTCAGTTGGCGGGGCCGCGCACGATCACGATGTAGTCGTCGGTGGACAGCACCAGGGACGCGAGTGACTCCAGCACGTCCGCATCGACCTCGGCGGCGACGTCGACCCGCTCGTTCACGGTCAGGGGGACCTCGTCAGGACGTCGCTCGGCACGCTGCAGCCGATCCGACCAGAACCGGTTGGTCACCAGTTCGTTGTCCCGGCGCACCTGTTCGGAGGCGGTGGCAGCCTCGGCGTCGGTGATGCCGTCGGTCAGCACCGCGGCGACGATGGCCTCGACCTCGACCACGATCTCGTCGATCCCCTCGGGGTCACCCGAGACCTGGATGAGGGTCTCCACCAGCCGATCGGGCTCGTCGAGCACGTCGATGAGGATCGACGGCGAGTACGTGGCGCCCAGCGCCTCCCGGAGCCGGTCCCGGAGCCTGGTGGCCAGCACGTTCTCGAGGGCGGCGAGCTGGATCTCTTCCACCTGATCGATGTCGGCCGCAGCCGAGAACAGGATCTGGACGTCCCCCTGAGGATCCTGCCCGACCGCGACCTGTCGGGTGACCACACCGGACGGCGCATCGGGCTGGCGGTCGACCCACTCGTCGGGCGACCCGTCCGACGGCAGCGTGCCGAGGTAGCGGGCGGCCAGGTCCTCCATGCGGCCGAGGTCGAAGTCGCCGACGACCGTCAGCACCGCGCCCCCGCTGTCGGAGAACGCCGCCCGGTGCACGTCGAGGACGTCGGCGGTCGTCAACGCATCCAACTCGTCGGCCGGCGGCAGCACGGTGAAGCGGGGATCACCGCCGTAGCGGGCATCGAAGAGCTCGATCGCGCTGGCGAGGAAGGCAAACTCCTCGGGAGCCTCGGCGAAGGGTCGCAACTCCCCGACCACGGTGTCGAGCGCGGCATCGGTCGCGTTGGCGGCCGTGATCGAGAGGTGGATCAGCTGGAGGATCAGCTCGGCGTCCTCAGCGGCGCCCCCGCCACCGATGCGTTCGGCCGTCTCTTCGACGAAGAGCCCGTAGTTGACGATCCGGTCCGCCAGGAGCCGCTCGAGCGACACCTGGTCGACGGCACCCAGACCGGAGGAGGCGATGACGTCGGAAAGCACGAAGGCGGCGGTCAGCTGATCGTCGTCGAGGACGGACCGGCCGCCCGGGCTGGTGCCCTGGAAGAAGAACAGACCCTCGGAGATCGTCGTCTGCTTGAGCAGCACGGTGACGCCGTTCGCGAACACCAACCGGATCGCGTCGAGGCTGTCGATCCGGGAGCGCTCGACCACCTCGGCCGGTTCGGGGGCGTCCATGAGGGAGTCGATCAGCACCCCGTCGTCCACCCGGGACGCGACCTGCTCGGCGGCGACCTCGGCGAAGGCCTGGAGGACCGCAGCCTCGTCGGGCAGGAGGTCGACGTCGGTATCGGGCCCGAAGACGACCACCTGTGGGGCTCGCCCCGCGATCGAGTCGAGGTAGGCGGCCTGCACGTAGTCGGTGGACATCTCGTCGAGCAATCGCCGCTCCAGCTCGATCCAGTCGTCCCACGACAGCGACGCCTCACCACCGAGGTGGTGCTCGACGTACTCTCCCGCGTAGTCGACGTCCTGGCGGCTCCCTCGCCCCGCGTAGATCTGCTCGACGTCGGCCAACCGTGCGGCGACCGCCCGTTCGACCTCCTCCTCGGTGAAGCCGTCGGTGCGGATCCGCTCGAGCTCGCGGAGCAGGTGCCGGAGCGTGTCGTCGAGCGCGGACGGTTCCGCCTGCGCGACCAAGCTGGGAGTCGCCAACCCCCGGGCGATCGGTGTGACGCTCACGCCGGCGTCGAGGTACGGCGCCTCGCCGCGGGTCACGTCGTCGGCGAGCCGCTCGTCGATGATGACCGAGGCCAGGTCGGCGCCGACGGATCGCCGATAGTCGCCGGTCGTCTCGACCGGGCCGGTCGGGCCGGGGTAGATCACCTCGACGAAGCCGTTGGGCAGCTCGGGGTCGGCCAGGAGCCGGTAGCCGAACTCGTCGGCGACGGGGATGTCGACCGCGGGGACCGGGCGGGGTTCGTCCGGTGACACCAGGTCCGAGAAGCGGTCGGCGATGGCGTCCTCGACATCGTCCACGTCCACGTCGCCCACGACGATGACCGCCATCAGATCGGGCCGGTACCAGTCCTCGTAGAAGCGCCTGAGCTGGTCCTCGGTGATGGTCTCGATGGACTCGCGCTCGCCGATCGGCCGCCGACCCTCGAGGCTGGTGCCGGTGGTGAGCAGGTCCTCGTACACGTCGAAGACCCGCGAGCCCAGCCCCTGGCCGGACACCCGCCACTCCTCGAGGATCACGCCGCGCTCGGCGTCGACTTCGAAGGGGTCGATGGTGGCCTCTGACGCCCATTCCCGGAGGACGCCGAGCGCCTCGGCGAAGAGTGCGGCGTCGTCGGTGGGGACCGAGAGCTGGTAGATCGTGTCGTCGTAGGAAGTGAAGGCGTTGACGTCAGGGCCGAACTCGCTGCCGAAGGCCTCCAGGACCGCGATCAGCTCGTTGGCCGGGTAGTTGGTGGTGCCGTTGAACAACATGTGTTCGAGGTAGTGGGCCACACCGGACTGGTCGGGGTCCTCCCACGTGGAGCCGGCGTCGACCGCCAGCCGGAGCTCGGCGCGGCCCCCCGGCGCCGTGTTGCGGCGGATGTAGTACGTGAGCCCGTTGTCGAGGGTCCCGGATCTGACGTCGTCGTCGAAGGCCAGCACCTCGTCGTCGCCGTCGAACACCGGGACGTCGACGGGCGGCGAGACGCCCGGCACGTCGTCGGGCGCGCGCTCCTGCCCCACGACGGGGGGCGGCGTGGGGTCTGCCGGAGCCGTGTCGGGTTCGGCCGGCGTGGCCGTGGGGGCGGACGTGGGCTCGGGACCGGGATCCGCCTGGTCGCCGGCGTCGCTGCACGCAGCAGCGACCAGGGCCAGACAGCAGACGATCGCGGCCAACCGGGCGGCCGCCGTCGGGGAGAGTGCTCGCACGGGTCGAGGCTACTCAGGGTCGGTGACGGCCCGGGTGCGCGCCGGCATCTGACGGTGCGTCAGAATGGCGAGACCGACACCGGAGGGGGACGGGGTGTTCATCGACCTCGACGACGAACAGGCTGCACTTCGCGACGAGCTCAGGGCGTACTACGCCGAGCTCATGAGTCCCGAGGTGCGTCGGCAGATGGAGCACGAGGAGGGGACGGGCCCGATCCGGCGTCGCATCGTCGAGCAGCTCGGGACCGACGGGTGGATCGCCATGGGCTGGCCCGAGGAGTACGGCGGTCAGGGCAAGAGCGCCGTCGAGCAGTTCGTCTTCTACGACGAGACCATGCGGGTCGGGTCGCCCGCCCCCATGCTGACCATCAACACCGTCGGCCCCACGATCATGGACCACGGCACTCCCGAGCAGAAGGAGTTCTTCCTCCCGGAGATCGCGGCGGGACGGCTGCATTTCTGCATCGGCTACTCCGAACCAGACGCCGGCACCGACCTCGCGTCGCTTGCCACCCGAGCCGTGCGCGACGGCGACGAGTACGTCATCAACGGGCAGAAGACCTGGACCAGCCTGGCGCTCGGCTGCGACTACATCTGGCTCGCGGCGCGCACCGACCCGGACGTGCCGAAACACAAGGGCCTCTCGCTGTTCGCCATCCCCATCGACACGCCCGGCATCACGCTCGAGCCGTTGCACCTGCTGTCGACACACAACATCAACCACACGTTCTTCGACGACGTCCGGGTCCCGGCCACGTCGATCATCGGCGAGGAGAACCAGGGCTGGCGCCTCATCACCAGCCAGTTGAACCGCGAGCGGGTGACCCTGTGCTCGTCGGCGATGATCGAGCGGGCCCTCGACAACGCCGTCGCCTTCGCCCGCGAATCCACCCGGGCCGACGGCACACCGGTGATCGACATCCCGTGGGTGCGGCGCAACCTCGCCGAGGTCACCGCAGAGCTGGAGTATCTGCGCCTCCTGAACTGGAAGGTGGCGTGGAGCGTGGCCACCAAGCACCTCGACGTGGCCGACTCGTCGTCGGTCAAGGTGTACGGCACCGAGTTCTACACCCGGGCGTTCCGCAAGCTCATGCAGATCTACAACGAGCTCGCCTACCTGACGTCCACCGACGCCGGGCAGGGGTCGACCCTGGAGTCCCTCTACCGGGCGCTGGTCATCCTCACCTTCGGCGGCGGCACCAACGAGATGCAGCGAGACCTGATCACCATGTTCGGCCTGGGTTTCCCCCGGGCGGACCGATAGGGGCCGACGATGGACTTCGACTTCAACGAAGAAGAGCAGGCGGTCGCCGACCTGACCGCACAGATCCTGGGCGACAAGGTCACCCACGCGTCGCTGCGGGCGATGACCGAGGCCGACATCCACCTCGACCGCGACCTCTGGACCATCCTGGCCGAGTCCGGCGTGGTCGGTGCGGCGCTCCCGGAGGCACACGGCGGGGCCGGACTGGACTTCCTCGCGACGACCGCGGCCGTCGAACAGGTCGGCCGCCATGCCGCTCTCGTGCCGATGACCGAGACGGTCGTCATGGTCGGGCTGCCGCTGGCTGCGTTCGGCACCGAGGCGCAGCAGGCGGAACTGCTGCCGTCGATCGCCGACGGCTCACTGATCGCCACCGCCGCCTTGGTGGCCGGACCGGGCGTCACGATCAGCGACGGCCGCCTCACGGGATCGGTTCCGGTCGTGCCCTTCGGCATGGAGGCTGATCTCGTCCTCGTGCCCACCGACGACGGCATGTGGCTGGTCCGCACCGACGCCGACGGCGTCGATCGCAGGGCGCGGCAGACCACCACCGGCCACCCGCAGGCCGACGTCTCGTTCGCCGGTGCCGCTGGTGAGCGCCTGGGCTCGGCGTCGACCGACACGGTCATGCAGTGGCTCCGGCTCCGCGTCGACTCGGCGATCTGTTCCATGTTGGCAGGCGCATGTCGGGCCGCCCTGAAGCTCGCCGCCGACTACGCGCAGCAACGGCACCAGTTCGATCGACCGATCGCCACGTTCCAGGCGGTCAGCCAGCGAGCCGGCGACGCCTACATCGACACCGAAGCCGTCAACCTCACCTCCCGCCAGGCGGCGTGGCGCCTCTCGGCCGACCGACCGGCCGAGGAGCAGGTGGCCATCGCTCGCTGGTGGGCGTCGGAGGCGGGCTTCCGGGTGATGCACGCAGCAACCCATCTCCACGGTGGCGTCGGCGTCGACCGGGACTATCCGCTGCACCGGTACTTCCTGATGACCCGTCAGCTCGAGCTCACCCTCGGCAACGCCGAAGAACAGCTGGCGCACCTCGGCGACCTGATCGCTGAGCGATCATGACCGCGTGACGAGGAAGATCGACAGCACGGAACGGCGCGTCCGCCTGGGCCACCGCCACGGCCTGGTTCACCGGCTCGACACTCCCGTCGAGGCCGCCGACGCCATGGTCGTGCTCCACGCCACCGACCCGGCCACGGTGTTCCTCTCGGCGCTCGTCCGGACGACCGACCCCTCCATCGGGGAGGTCGAGCGAGCGCTGTACGACGACCGCACTCTGGTGCGGACGCTGGCCATGCGGCGCACGCTGTTCGTCGCCAGCAGGAAGGTGTTGCCGCTCGTCGAGGCGTCGTCGACGCCCGCCGTGGCGGCGGCCGAGCGGAAGCGGCTGGAGGACGCGCTGCGGGAGGGCGGCGTGGAGGATCCGTCTGCATGGCTCGCGGACGCAGCTGGCGAGATCGCCGACACCATGCCTGTCGAAGGCGCCCAGGCCCGCGACCTGACGAAGCTCGTGCCTCGCCTGGCCACCCGGGTCGTGCTGGGCCGGGGCACGAAACATCCGCTGGAGGCCGGCGCCACGTCGCGCACACTCGGTGTCCTCGCCAACGAGGGCGTCCTGGTCCGGGGGCGACCGAACGGCAACTGGACCGGCCGCATGTACAACTGGCAGCTCCGGGCCCGCTGGCTGGGCGAGGAGCCGCCGGCCCCGGCGCCCGCGGAGGCCCAGGCCCAGCTCGTGCGCCGCTGGCTCCGGGCCTTCGGCCCGGGAACCATGACGGACCTGAAGTGGTGGACGAAGTGGAAGGTCGGCGAGGTCAAGGCGGCGCTGACCACCGTGGGGGCGGTCGAGGTCGAGCTCGACGAGGGCACCGGCTGGGTCCTGCCCGACGACCTCGATCCCCCACCGCTGCCGGAGCCGTGGGTGGCGCTCCTCCCGTCTCTCGATCCCACACCGATGGGCTGGAAGGAACGCGACTGGTACCTCGGCGAACACGAGGCACCCCTGTTCGACCGCAACGGCAACATCGGCCCGACGGTCTGGGTCGACGGCAGGATCGTCGGCGGCTGGTCGCAGCGTGCCGACGGCGAGCTGGTGGTCGAACTCCTGGAGGACGTCGGTGCCGACCATCGCATGCTGATCGACGCGGAGATCGAGCGTCTCGGCAACGCGATCGGTGACGTCGTGGTCAAGCCGAGCTTCCCCACCCCACTGCAGAAACAGCTCAGCGAGTCCTGAGCCGGCGGGTCGGGTCAACCGGCGGTCTCGACGACGCGCTCGAGCAACCAGTCGGGGTTGTCGGCCACGGTCCGGCCCAACCGGCCGGTGGAGTCGAAGAGCGCGAACAGCGTGCCGTCGAGCGAGCCGAGGACCCGCGTCCCGCGCAGCTCGCGCACCTTGTCGGCTGTCTCGGCGTCGGTGCGGCGAGCGACGGCCCACGAGGTCGGCGACATGTCGACCTTGGCGCCGAACTCGTGCTCGAGGCGGTGGGCGAAGACCTCGAACTGCATCTGACCGACCGCGCCGAGCACCGGCGACGCCGTGGGGGCGTCGAGGTCGCGCAGCACCTGCACCACGCCCTCCTCGTCGAGCTGATCGAGGCCCTTGCGGAACTGCTTGGACTTCGACACGTCGATGGGCCGGGCGCTCCAGAACAGCTCGGGCTCGAAGCGTGGGATGGGCGGGTAGGCGATGTGATCGCCCTCGAACAGGGTGTCGCCGATGCGGAGGTCCGATGCGTTGACCAGGCCGATCACGTCGCCGGGCCAGGCCTCGTCGAGTGTGTCGCGCTCGGCGCCGAAGACGGAGGTGGCGAACTTGGTGCTGAACGGCTTCTTCAGCCGCTCGTGGGTCACCTGCATGCCACGCTCGAACCGACCGGAGTTGATGCGCATGAACGCCATGCGGTCGCGGTGCGACGGGTCCATGTTGGCCTGCACCTTGAACACGAACGCCGAGAACGGACCGTCGAGCGACCGGTACTCGCCCTCCTGCCCCTCGCGGGGCATCGGCGCCGGGGCCAGGTCGATCACCGAGTCCAGGAGGTGGCGGACACCGAAGTTGGTGAGCGCGGACCCGACGAACAAGGGGCTGGTCTCACCCGCGAGGAAGGTCTTGGGGTCGTGGGTGGCGCCGATCTCGTCGAGCAGCATGACCTCCTCGGAGGCCTGCTCCCAGGCGTCGCCCTCGGATGCCTCGGCTTCGTCGGCGGACACGATCTCCTCGGGCGCCTCGGTGGCGCCACGGGTGGTGCGGGTGAAGCGGACGAACTCGCCGCTCCGGCGGTCGATCACGCCCCGGAAGTCACCGCCCGGGCCGACGGGCCAGGTGATGGGCGTGGTCTGGAGACCGATGAGCTCCTCGATCTGGTCCATCAACTCCAGCGGCTCCCGCCCCGGGCGGTCCCACTTGTTGATGAAGGTCAGGATCGGCATGTCGCGGGCCTTGCAGACCTCGAAGAGCTTGAGTGTCTGGGCCTCGATGCCCTTGGCGGCGTCGAGCACCATGACCGCGGCGTCGACGGCGGCAAGCACCCGGTAGGTGTCCTCGGAGAAGTCGCGGTGACCCGGGGTGTCCAACAGGTTGACGACGTGCTCGCGGTAGTCGAACTGCATGACCGCCGAGGCGATCGAGATGCCGCGGTCCTGCTCCATGGCCATCCAGTCCGAGCGCGCGGATCGACGACCCTCGCGCGCCTTGACCGAACCGGCCTGGGCGACCTGTCCCGAGTACAGGAGAAACTTCTCGGTGAGCGTGGTCTTGCCCGCGTCGGGATGGCTGATGATGGCGAAGGTTCGTCGCCGTTCGGCCTCGGAGGCAGTGCGTCCAGCCTCGGCGGCAGTGCGTTCGGAGCTCATGACGTCCCAAGGGTACGACCGCGTCCCCTCGATGGCGCGGCCCTCGCCGCGGCTGGCCACCCACCGTACGGCGGGTTATTGTACGGAGACATACGAACTCGGAACGAAGGGGTTCCTGCATGAGCGACGACACGCTGACCGAGGACGAGGAGCAGGCCTTCCGCGATCGCTGCCGCGCGTTCCTCGAGGAGCACGCCACCGGTGTCCACCTCGACGGTGACGACCCTCGCGACGAGCAGACGATCGCCATCAACAAGGACTTCCAGGGCAAGCTCGCCGACGCGGGGCTCGCCGGCCTGACCTACCCGGTCGAGTACGGCGGCCAGGGCCTCACCAAGACCCACGACCGCATCTGGCGCGAGGAGTACGCCAAGTACCCCGACATGACCGCCCAGCTGACGATCAGCCACGGCATGTGCCTGCCGATGGTCGCCGAATACGGCACCGATGAGCAGAAGGCCCAGTTCCTCGCCGACAACATCTCGGCCAAGACGGTCTGGTGCCAGATGTTCTCCGAGCCCGGCGCGGGTTCCGACGTCGCCAGCCTCCAGACCAGGGCCGAGCTCGACGGCGACGAGTGGACCATCAACGGCCAGAAGGTGTGGACCACCCTCGCCCACGTCTCCGACTACGGCATCCTCATCGCCCGCACCGACCCCGACCAGGTCAAGCACGGCGGCATCTCGATGTTCATCGTGGACATGAAGGACCCGGCGGTCGAGGTCCGGGCCATCCACCAGATCGACGGCGGCATGCACTTCAACGAGGTGTTCTTCACCGACCTCCGCGTTCCCAAGGACAACATGCTCGGCCCCTACAACGAGGGCTGGCGCCTGGCCACGGCCATGCTCATGTACGAGCGCGTCGCCATCGGCACCGGCAGCTCGTCGGGCATCAGCACGCCGTACTCGAAGCGCCTGATCAAGCACGCCACCAAGAACGGCAAGATCGCCGACCCGGTCGTGCGCGACAAGATCATGAAGCTCTACTCCGAGGAGACGGCCAAGAGCCTCGTCGCCCTGCGCACCCGGGCCGAGCTCAAGGCCGGCAAGACCCCGGGCCCCGGCGGTTCGCTGGGCAAGCTCCACGGTTCCAACATCATGTGGGCCTACCGGCCGCTGATCCAGGAGGTCATCGGCATGGAGTCCGACGCCTTCATGCCGGGCGACGACGGCGAGTCCTGGGGCCGCATGTTCCTCAGCACCTTCATGTCGTCGATCGCCGGCGGCACCGACGAGATCCAGCGCAACATCATCGGCGACCGCGTCCTGGGCCTGCCTCGCGAACCCAGCGTGGACAAGGGCGTCGCCTTCAAGGACCTCAAGGTCGGCACCCAGACCTGACACCTGACACCTGATCGCCTTCCGGACAGCGCCGACCCCCTCCCCTCCCGGTCGGCGCTGTTCCGCGCTCGTGGGGAGCTGCCGCGCCCGAGGCTGCTCCCCGCGGGGAGCGGTCCGTCACGGGCAGCCCTCGCGGCGACATTGTCCCGACGGGCGGACGCGTATGTCCGCGTCCGAGATCGGCGCCTCCAGCTGGACGATGAGACCGATCTCGTCGCCTCCTTCGCATTCGGAGCCGCTCACCGCCACGTCGAAGACGACCAGCCCGTCGACCCTTGCGGCTTCGAGATCGACGTCGTACTCGTCGTCCCAGCACACGCCAGAGGGGGTGCGCAGCAGGATCTCGGACTCGCTCAGTCGGTTCCAGCGGAGGAAGGAGTGCCCGGAGAGGTCTCGATCAACCATCAACGCATCGAGGGCGTCTGGGGTCAGGAACTCGACATCGGCGATCACCCCGTCGGGGTCCTCGACGTCCAGCGACCCTCCGCCGCAAGCGCTGAGGGCCACGGCCACAAGGAGCGTGGTCGCCGCCCTTCTCATCGTTCCACTGTGACACGACACCAGCCGTCGGAATCCGCGCCCGACGCTGCTCCCCGCCGGGGAGCAGCGTCCCGAGATCCCCCGATCACTCCCAGAGGGAGCAAGACAGCCTGCGGAAGTCGTTTCGGACGACAAGTGCGGTGCCGTCGGCCGCAAGGAACCGCCCGGTGGTCTCGGACTCGATGTGGAGAACGCCCTCGACTTCGCTTCTCGCACGCCAGGAGCGAGGCACATCGCTGCCCTGGTCGAGGAACCACCGCGTCCCGTCAGCGACGACCTCACCGCCGTCGCGGCACTCGGGGTCGAGCACCAGTGTCGACAGCGTCTCCCCACCAGTGGCCGAGCACCCCACCGCCAGAACCACGAGCACGGCCACCCAGACGTTCGAGCGAAACCTCTTCACGCCACCTCCATCGACGTCACCGCCCAGCCGCTTGAGGTGGTCACCACGCTCACAACAGCACCAGCAGCTCGGCGAAACGGGCGTCGGGGTCCTCGGCCGCGGCCACGCCGCGTCTGGCGAACCACTGGCAGACGTTGACGACGTCGCGGTGGACGTAGGACAGGCCCTGGGGGTTGGCGGCGATGTCGACGGCCTGCGGGAAGTCGATGAACCAGACCCGGTCCTGCCACCACAGCAGGTTGTAGGCGGACAGGTCACCGTGGGCGATGCCCTCCGACACCAGCAGCTCCAGGCCCGCCATCACCTGGCCGAACGCCTCGTCGGCGTCGGGGCCCGAGAGGTGGGCGGCGTAGAGCTGGGGCGCAGCCTGCTCGGCGTCACCGACGTACTCGAGGTCGAACACGTCGTCGCCGTAGGAGATCGGATACGGCACCGACACGCCCGCGCCCCACAGGCGCTCCATGGTCTCGAACTCGTGGCCGGTCCAGCGACCCTGGAGCAACCGCTTGCCGTGGGCGGTCATCTGCTCGACGGCTCGGCGATCGCGGCTCTTGCGGAACTGGCGCCCCTCCCGATACTCGACGTCGTTTCGGAAGGTGGAGGCCCGCTGGACACCCATGGCCTCGAGCGTGCCCTTCGCTTTCACCTCCCTGGGCAGATAGCGCTTCCGGGCCAGGAGGCAGCGACGGCCGTCGTCGCCGATGCGCTCGACGACGTTGACCTGGGCCTCCTTCCCGCTCTTGAGGACGCCGAGATCGACGTCGGTGTACGGCTCGGACACGAGCCAGTCCGGGGTTGGACGCATGGTGGCGTGGTTCCTTCGGGACGAAACGGACGATCGGGTCGGCCGCCGTCACCGCTGGTGACGCCTCAGGCCCTCCGTGGGGCGCGGCCGGACGAGAGAAGGCACGAGACAGTCATGTGCGCGACCTCCGATCCGGCTCGGGTGCGCTGGGATGCGCACGTCTCGCAACGATACGCACGCGCTGGTAGCGGAGGGAATCGAATTTCGCCGCGCGACGAGCGACTCAGCCGACGCCGAGCGGTCGCGCCGACCACAACGCTTCGAAGTCGTCGGCCGGCATCGGCCTGCCGTAGTGGTAGCCCTGCGCCGTCGGACACCCGAGCTCCCGCAGGACCCGCACGTGCTCCTCGGTCTCGACGCCCTCGGCGATGACCGCCATGTCCAACGCCTCGGCCAGGCGAAGGATGCCGTTCACGATCAGGACGTCGCGTTGCCCGTCGCCGACGCCGGCCACGAAGGACCGGTCGACCTTGACCGCGTCCGCCGGGAGGTCACGGAGGTAGGCCATCGATCCGTAGCCGGTCCCGAAGTCGTCGATTGCCACCCGCACACCGAGCTCTCGCAGTGACGCCAGGGAGCCGACCGCGAGGCCGATGTCCTCGATCAGCGAGGTCTCGGTGATCTCGACCTGGAGCTGCGGCGGCACCAGGCCATTCGACCGGGTCAGCTCCGCGATGCGCTCCACGAAGTCGTCACGGCGCAGCTCGGAGCCCGAGACGTTGATCGACAGGGTCGCGTCCGCGGGGAAGAGTCCGGAGCCGAACCATCGTCCGGCCTGCGCACAGGCCAAGACTCGGCGACGGCGGCATCGAGCTCGTCGATCAGGCCGGCCCGCTCAGCGGCGGGGATGAACTCGTCGGGCATGATGCGACCGCGTGTCGGATGCTCCCATCGGGCCAGCGCTTCGGCCCCGCGGAGACGGCCCGTCGCCATGTCGACGTACGGCTGGTATTCCACCGTCAGGCCATCCTCGACGATCGCATCGGCCAGGTCGGCGACGAGCGACAGCTGGGTACTCGCCGCCGTGTCCGAGGCCGGCGACCACACCCGCACGGTGTCGCGGCCCGACCGCTTCGCCGAGTACATGGCCACGTCGGCGCGGCGAAGGAGCTCCTGACCGGAGACGCGGGATCCGCCGCGATGGTCAGCGACCCCGAAGCTCGCCCGGATCGGCACCTGGCGGCCGTCGAGCTCGAAGGGGCGAGCGAGGGCCTCGCCGATCCGGCGAGCGACCGACACCGGATCGTTCTCCTCACAGTCCTCGATGAGGACGGCGAACTCGTCCCCGCCCAGCCGGGCGACGGTGTCCTCGGACCGCGCCATCGCCTGGAGTCGATCGCCGACCTGACGGAGCAGGCCGTCGCCCGCATGGTGACCCAGGCTGTCGTTGACCATCTTGAACCCGTCGAGGTCGAAGTAGATGACGCCGACCCCGCGGCTGGTTCGGGCGGCCACCCGCTCGACGGCGCGATGGAGCCGATCGACGAACAGCACTCGGTTCGGGAGGCCGGTCAGGGCGTCCGTCCAGGCCTGACGTCGCAGGTCGTCTTCGAGCTTCAGGCGATCGTCGACGTCACTGAAGGTCACGACCAGCCCGTGGAGCGCCGCGTCGGCGAACATGCTGCGAGCGTCGTACTCGCACCATCGCCAACCCTGGTCGGTGGAGCGCACCCGAAACCGGCCCGACACGGGTGCGTCAGTGACGATCGCTTCCACGAATCGGGCCCGCATGTCCGGCTCGTCCGCAGGATGGACGGCCAAGAACATGCTCGAGCCTTCGCAGTGGGCCTGCTCGACCCCTGTCAGGTCGGTGTAGGCAGGGTTGGCGAACGTCGTCCGGAAGTCCCGATCGACCACCAGGATCGCGTCGGTGGCCGACTGCACCAGCGCATTGAGGCGGCGTTCGCTGTGGCGCACCTCCTGCGCCTGGACCGTGTAGGAAGCGCCGAGCCAGGCCAGGACATCGACCACACCGACCGTGCCGTGAACGCCGCCGCCGAAGTCGACCAGCAGGTCGTCGGCCGCGTTGGGCCACTCCTGGCCCAACAGATCCAGTGCCACGTCGGCGATGCTGTCGGAGGCCGACAGGGTGCGGGACGTGGTCACGAGCGGGAGCTCGAGCACGGGGCGACCGCTGTTCAGCGCCCAGCCGTAGCCGAGGCGACCCGACATGTGCTCGTAGAACCGAGTGCGATTGACGAGGCGCGGCGGGCCGCCCGGGCTCGCGTGCACGAGCATGCTCCGAAGGTCAGGGGCACGCCGGAATCGCCGATCGACGTCGCGGCACGCCGTCGACGGCGGCACGGGCGTCCGCGGTCGAGCGAGGGTGCGGATGGCATCGGCCTCGGTGGACACCCGCTCCAATCGGCGCGAGGCCGGCCCTTCTGAGCGGCCGAGGATCGGATCGGACGGCGGCTGAGCACATCGACTCAGCCGCCGCGGGCGATCAGGTGGGGGACACCGTTCGGTCGCTGACCCAGTTGCCGTGGAAACCGTCGGGCACGCGCTGCGGGAGCGAGACGCGGGCGGTCTCGGCCATCTCCTGCGCGTCCAGGATCACCAGATCGCTGGTGTCGGTGGTGGCGTCGTGCACGAGCACGATCAGCCAACCGTCGTCTTCGGCCGTGGCGCCGTCGCGGGCGACGAAGACGGGTTCGGCGCCGCCTCGCCCCGGGCCGTGGTCGTGTACCTCGGTGGCCCCGGTGTCGACCTCGATCTTGTAGGTGGCGCCGAACGCCTCCTGGGTGGCGTCGACACTCAGGTCTCGGACCGCAGACGAGTAGCCGTAGCGGTAGGGCCGGCCACCGACGCTGTCGTTGTGTCGAGGGAACTCCTGGTACCGGTCGCTGATGCGCTCTTCGTGCACCGTGCCGGCCACCGGGTCGGCGGTCCAACGGTCCAGGGTGGCGAGGGAGTCGCCGAACGGACCGCGGAGGTCCTTGTCGAACATCTTCTCGTAGCGGCAGACGTCGAGCACGACCTTGCCGTCCTCGGAGTCGTAGGCGTTCATCGGGTGGAACACGTAACACGGCTCGACGGGCGCCCAGATGATGTCGCCTGCGTCACCGTCGCGCGGCAGCAGTCCGACCCGGGCCTCGCGCTCGGGGTTCCAGCGGAACGGGAACCGCTCCTGGAGCGCCAGCTCGATGTCGACGGTCACCGGCAGGTCATACACGACTGCGTAGGTCCCGGTGAGGGACATGTCGTGGAGCATGATCATGTCGCTCACCGGGATGTCGACGGTCTTGGTGACCCTGCCGTCGGACCCGACCACCACGTACTGCACGTGATCCATCAGGTCGGGCCAGGCATAGGTCATGGCGTGGAGCTCACGGTTGACCGGATCGAACTTCGGATGGGCACTGAAGCCGGCCTGGAGGGTGCCGGAGAAGTCGTCGAAGGCAATGGTGTCGAGGTCGTAGGTCATCGTCATCGGGGTGCCGCCGGCTTCGACCATGGCCCAGGTCTTGCCGGCCCAACCCCCGACGTTGGTGTTGGGGCCGTGGTCGCGGCCACCGAAGCGGGGACCGCCGACAGGCTCCTCACCCAGCGCTTCGGCGACCGGGGTCGAACGCAGCCAGCGATTGCGGTACCACTCGGCCTTGCCGCCCCGAAGGCGGACGCCGTGCACCATCCCGTCGCCCATGAACCAGTGGTGGGTGGCGGGGTCGACCGCCCCGATCGGGTTCGGCCCGTTGCGCAGCCATCGCCCTTCGAGCTCGGCGGGGATCTCACCGACCACCGGCAGATCGAACGCCGTGACCTCCTCGGTGACAGGCGCCCGGTTCGCGGACAGGTACGGGTTGGTGAGGGTGGTATCGCTCATCCCGTCAGTTCACACCCGTACACGTACAGACGTCAACCCTCCTCGGCCACGACGGGCCTCCTATCCTCCATCGGGACTTCACAGGAGGCACGATGCAGGACTACGACGGCAAGGTCGCGGTGATCACCGGAGGCGCCAGCGGCATCGGACTCGCCCTGGCACACAAGCTGGCGGGGATGGGGGCGAAGCTGCTGCTGGCCGACATCGAGGCGCCTGCGCTCGATGCCGCTGCGGCCGAGTTGGCCGCAGCCGGGGCCACGGTGCACACATCGATCTGCGACGTGAGCGACCGCGCCGCGGTGGCGGCCCTGGCCGACGAGGCCTACGACACCTACGGCGCCGTACATTTCCTTGCCAACAACGCCGGTGTGGTCACTCGCCACGAGGCGTGGGGGTCACTCGACGACTGGGACTGGGTGCTGGGGATCGACCTCATGGGGGTGGTCTACGGGTGCCACGCGTTCATCCCCCGCATGCTCGAGGGAGGCGAACCGGGCCACGTCATGAACACGGCATCGGTGGCCGGCATCCTCGCCTTCCCCGGCATCGCCTCCTACAGCGTCGCCAAGCGCGGCGTGGTCGCACTCAGCGAGAACCTGCACCACGAGCTGACGGACTCCGCGATCGGCGTGTCGGTGCTGTGCCCGGGCCTCGTCGCGACGCGCATCGGGCAGAGCGAACGCAACCGTCCCGGCCACGAGGACGCCCCCGAGATGGGCGGCGGGTCGCCGGGAACGGGCCAACCCGAAGAGATCTCGCCGGCGCAACTCGCGGACCGGATCGTCTCCGACATCGCCGACGGCGTGTTCTGGATCCTGCCGCACCCCCACTATGCCGAACAGGCTGCACAGCAGGCGCAGAACCGCATCACCGGCGGCGCGCCGGTGATGCCGCGGGGTCTCGGGTGACGCCCCCGGCGACCCCTGAGCCCGGCTGGTATCGAGCTGACGGCGACCCGCCCGGCACCCACCGGTACTGGAACGGCGAGACGTGGGTCGGTGAGCCCCAGCCACTGCCGCCGTCGGTCACCGACCCCCCGGCACCCATGCCCGACGATCTGGCCTCACCGGTGCAACGCATCGTCGGCCGCCTGATTGATGCCGTCCTCCTCGGCGGCGTCCTCCTGCTGATTCGAGCGCTCATCGATGACGGCATCTCCGAGACGCCATCGCGCACATCACTGCTGGTCGGGCTGGTCGTCGCCGTCGTCTACGAGATCGGGATGGTTGCCGGTATCGGCGCCACCGTGGGCAAGCTCGTCGTCGGGACCAAGGTCGTGAGCAGCGACGGCGCGTCGCCACCGCCGCCGGGCGTGGCGTCGCTGCGCTGGCTCCCGAACGCGATCTCGGTCGTGCCCGTGCTGGGCGTCCTGGTGGGGATGGCGATCGTCCTGGCCTCGCTGATCTGGATCTTCACCGACCCGAGGCGGCGGACGATCTACGACCGGGCGGCCACCACACACGTCGCGCGGTCTCGCTGAAGTCGTCGTTTCGACGCGGGTAGGGTCGGCGGCGACCACCGATCCGACCTGCACGAAGGAGTCACGCCGATGACCGACCTGGAAGCCCGCATCGCCGCGCTGGAGGCCGAGGTCGCGCACCTGCGGGCCCGCGAGGGAGTGACGGCCGCCCTCAACCGCTACGCCTACGCCATGGACACCCGGTTCGGCGACACGGTGCTCGACTGCTACGCCGAGGACGCCGTGCTCGACGTGTTGAACTTCCCGCCCGATGGCGTGGACATGCACTTCGAAGGCCGGGAGTCGATGCGGGAGCTGTACGAGCCGTACGGCGCGATGCCATCGCTGATCGCCGGCGGGCACACGTGCTCCAACATCGCCATCCAGGTCGACGAGGGTGCCACGACGGCGTCCATGACCTCGTACTTCACCACCACCTCGAACCGCGGCGTGCAGGGCGGCCGCTACGAGGGCACGCTGCGCCTCGACCCCGACGGCCTCTGGCGCTTCGTCACCTTGGCGATCATCTCGGCGTGGGGCGTGCACCCGAACGACGCGAAGACGATCAGCGAGCCCGTCCCCATCGAACGTTCGGCATTCGGCGGCCGCCCGGCAACCGACCGCTGACCGGTCGTCGGTCAGGTTGCCGCGATGCGTCCCGAGGACATCAACCACCTGTCCTGGGTCAGCGACGTGGCGCTGTCCCCCGATGCCGGCCGCCTGGCGTTCGTGGTCACGTCCGTGGACGGCGACGCCAACCGGTACCGCAGTCGCATCTGGATCCGACCGACCGACCTGTCGGGTCCGCCGGTGCCCGTCACCTCGGGCGTGTGGAACGACACCGATCCCACCTGGTCCCCCGACGGGAGGCTGCTGGCATTCGTGACCACCCGTCGAGGTGAGGCCGACGACGTGTCGTCCTCGCTGTTCGTGCTGGCAACCGACGGTCCGGCCGAAGCGGCGCTCGTGGCCGACCACCCCGAGACCGTCGGCGGTCTCGCATTCGCTCCCGATGGCGGCCACATCTCCTACACGGCCCGCGTCCCGGGCCCGCACTACGACGCGAAGGAGGTGGGCCGACGGCCGCCGCGCCACATCACCCGCCCGTACTACCGACTCAACGGCGCCGGCGTGGTCATCGACCGTCCGAGCCACCTGCACGTTGCCGCGCTCGACGGCTCCCGAGCTGGACGGGACCTGACCCCCGGCGACCTCGACGTCACCCGAGCGAAGTGGCTGCCGGACGGCAGCGGACTGATCGCCGGCCGGGCGGCCTCGGCCCACCCGTGGATCGGTTCGGAGATCGTCACTGTGCCGTTGCGCGGAGACCTCCGCGTCGTCGCCTCGGGCGGCAACCATCACAGCCCGTCACCGAGCCCCGACGGCAGCCGAGTCGCGGTCCTGGGGTACGACGACGTGGACCTGTACCCGCAGAACACCAAGGTCGGCGTCGTCGACATCGCCGGGGGCGACGTGCGCTGGATCTCGGGCGCGCTGGATCGCGAGTGGTCGATGTTCCCGGCCGCCCGGGCACCGTCCTGGCTCGACGAGCGAACCATCCTGGCCGCCGTGCAGGATCGCGGCGACGTGTCGCTCCGTGCGCTCGATGCCGACGGGTCCGGGAGCGCGGACCCGGTGATCACGGGTCCACGCATGGTGACGTCCTGGGACGTGGCCGGCGACACCATCGCCTTCGCCGCATCCGACTCGACCACACCGGCCGAGGGCCACCTGCTCGTCCGTGGCGTCGAGCGGCGGGCAACGGCGGTCACCGATGCGCTCACGAGTCGCATCGCACCCCGCCCGATGGAACACTTCCTCGCCACGTCGGAGGGCGAAGAGGTCGACGCCTGGATCCTGACCCCACCCGACATGGACCCCGACGCCACCTACCCGGCGCTCCTCAACATCCACGGCGGACCCTTCACCCAGTACGGCAACACCTTCTTCGACGAGTTCCAGATGCAGGCGACCGCGGGATTCGTCGTGATCTGTGCGAACCCGCGCGGCAGCTCCGGCCGCGACGACGCCTGGGGTGCGGCGATCCGTGGGCGCAAGCACCGGATGCCGGGCCGTGGATGGGGCGACATCGACTACGCCGACTTGATGGCGGTCATGGACACGGCGTTGGCGCGCCACCCGTTCATCGATCCCGCGCGGTGCGGGGTGCTGGGCGGGTCCTATGGCGGCTACATGACCAGCTGGATCATCGGCCACAGCGACCGATTCGCTGCGGCGTGCTCCGAGCGCGCGGTCAACAACCTGCTGGCTCTCGACATGGGCTCGGACACGGCCGGGCTGTGGCGCACCTGGTTCGGCCCCGCCGGCTACGAGGACCCCGAGGAGTACCTGCGCCAGTCCCCGATCACCCACGTGGACGCCATGACCACCCCGCTGCTCATCCTCCATGCTGACGACGACCTGCGCTGCCCAGCAGACCAGGCCGACCAGCTGTTCTACGCGCTCCTCGAGCGAGGCCGCGAGGTCGAGTACCACCTGTTCCCGTCCGAGAACCACGAGATGAGCCGGACCGGCTCGCCGGTGCACCGCATCCAGCGAGCCGACCTGATCCTCGATTGGTTCCGGCGCCACCTCCTCGACGACGACGGCTGATGATCAGGACGGACCGACTGCGTAGCGGCGCAGGATCAGGCGGGTGTCGGTCTCGGCGATCGCACCCTCGCGCTTGAGCGCCACCAGCAACTGATCGAGGTCGGCAGGCGACTCCACCACCACGCGAAGCCGGAAGTCCACCTTGCCGGTGATGTGGACGGCGTCGAGGATCCGATCGTCGCCGGCGATGTACTGCTCGAAGCGCTCCCAGTGCTCGTCGTCGCGCTCGGACAGCCAACAGTCGACGAATGCCTCGAGACCCCGACCGAGCAGGGCGTGATCGACGTGCGCGTGGACGCCGGTGATGACGCCGTCGCCCAGCAGGCGACCGACCCGAACGCCGGTCGCGTTCGCGCTGAGCCCGACCTCGGCGCCGAGATCCTTGAACGAGATGCGCCCATCGGCTCGCAACGCAGCGATGATTCGTCTGTCTATCTCATCGATCACAGTGGTATCCACTGTATCGCTACCAGTTCACAGCTGAGAACAGTGCCACCTGCGGCCTGGATGTCGTCATGATGAGATCACCGACACACCACCAGGAGGTGGCGACCATGAGCACGAACCAGACCGTCGATCCCACCCGGTTCCGCATCCTGCTCGAGCGGTGGAATGCCCACGAGACGCTGCGCCGTTCCGGCGCGTCGATCCCCGTCCTCACCCGCTCCCGCGCTGCACTCGACGCCGCCCGTCGGGACGTGCGCCAGGCTGCCTGACGTCCCGGCCCTACGCCCCCACCGACGCCACCAGGTCGACAGCCACGCCCCAGTGGTCCGACGGGGTGACCCCGTCGATCGGTTCGTCACCGAACAGCGCCGCGGTCACGGGATTGCCCACCGGCCGTGGACGCGGCCACCCGACGAACACGTAGTCCAGCCGCCGCTCGGGCCACGCCGAGTCGTTCACGTACGGATTCCGTTCGGTGTAGGTGACGCCGGATCCGTGGCCGACCTGCTCCCACACATCGGACGCGACGAACCGGTCGGCGTAGGACGCTGAACGTCCGGTCAACGACCGGATCTCGTCGCTGTCGGGCACGGCGTTCAGGTCGCCGAGCAGAACCGGCGGGAACCCGGTGGTCGGGTCGCCGCGGCGCTCGGCCATGCGCCTGGCGATCTGGCCGAGCTGGCGCTGCCGGAGCGCACTCTGGTCGAACCCGTGTGAGAGGTGGGTACACCAGACGTCCAGCGGACCGAAGGGGGCATCGAGGCGGGCCCAGAGCGCGGTCCGGTGCGGGGGGAGCTCCCCGACGTCGAGGAACATGGCGTCGGAGTCCAGGACCGGCCACCGACTCAGGATGGCGTTGACGACGGTGAAACGGCCGTCGTTGCCGCCGGGAGCCACCACCAGATGGTGTTCGGGGAACGCGGCTCGCAGCGCGGTCGGCTGGTCGGGCTCTCGGAGACACACCTCCTGGAGCCCGACCACGTCGGCGTCGACTCGGCGAAGGGTCTCGACGATCGCCGGCTGCCGTTGCTCCCAGGGTCCGTGACGCCACCAGATGTTCCACGTCGCCATCCGTACCGTCGGGTTCTCCACGTGCTCAGTGTGGCAGGGCGGCCGGCCCCAGCTCGCCTCATGCGGGACGCCCCGGTGCCGATGGATCACGAGCGATGAGCGCCCTCGACTCCCCTCTCTCCGCGCCCCTGGTCGGGACCATCGGCGACACCCGCCGCCGGGTGGTGGTGGCTGCGTACGTCCTGGCCAGTCTGCTGGGGTCGACGCTGCTGTTCCTCGTCCAACCGTTGGTGGGACGACTCCTGCTTCCTCGGGCCGGCGGCAGCGCCAGCCTGTGGAACACCGCCATGGTCTTCTTCCAGGTCACCCTGCTGCTGGGATATCTGATCGCCCACCTCGGACTTCGAGCGTTCGGCGTCGCCCGACACCGGGCCGTCCACGTGGCGCTGCTCGTGCTCCCGTTCGTCGTCCTGCCACTCGGCGTCCCAGGTGGTTGGACGCTCGACGCCGACCAGGCGGTCGTGAGCACGCTGAGCGTCCTCACCCTGATGGTCGGCCTGCCGTTCCTGGCCTTGTCCACGGCGAGCCCGACCCTCCAACGCTGGTTCGCCGACACCGGCCATCCCGCCGCCGACGACCCGTACTTCCTGTATGCGGCCGGCAACGTCGGCGCCATCGGCTCGCTCATCGGCTACCCGCTGGTCATCGAGCCCAGGTTGGGCCTCGAAGCCCAGACGTGGTTGTTCACCGGGCTCTACGTGGCCTTCGTGGCCGCCACCGCCGGGTGCGCCGTACTCACCGGACCCACCGACGCCGTTCGTCTTCGGGACGCGCGGGCCCTCGCCCGGGCCGATGGTGCCGTCCCGGTGTCGTGGAACCAACGGCGCCGATGGGTCGCCCTCGCCGCGATCCCGACCGCGCTGTTGCTGGGCGTCACCCGGCACCTGGCCACCGACATCGCCTCGTTCCCGCTGCTGTGGGCGATCCCACTGGCCCTGTTCCTGTTGAGCTTCGTCATCGCCTTCGGCGACCGCTCCGAACGGCGGATCCCCGGCCTCGCGGTCCGAGTCCGAGCGTTCTCGATCCTGATCCCCCTCACCCTGCTGAGCGGCAGCTTCGTGCCCACCCTGGTCATTCACCTCGGGTGGTTCTTCGCCGCGGCGACGTTGGCCCATCTGCGTCTGGCCGCTGACCGGCCCCCGGTCCGCCACCTGACCGAGTTCTACGCATGGCTGTCGGTCGGCGGTGCGCTCGGCGGCGGCCTCGTCGCGCTGGTGGCACCCATGCTGTTCGACCGGGTCTGGGAGTACCCGCTGGCGATCGTGGCCGCCTTGGCGCTGACGGCCCCACCCGAAGGGAAACGACTTCGAGCGCTCGGCGATCGCTACGCGATCGGCGGTGCGGTGGCGGTGACCGCGCTGTTGGCGGTCGCCGCGCTCCTGCGGGTCGACGGCCAGCTCCAGCCGGTGTCGATGGCCCTGGCTGGCGCAGGCATCATGGCGTTCGTCGTGCTCCGGCATCCCGCACCGGCAGCGATG
Organism: Acidimicrobiales bacterium; assembly: GCA_965262315.1. GTDB lineage: Bacteria > Actinomycetota > Acidimicrobiia > Acidimicrobiales > UBA8592 > JBCCFK01. The sequence continues at coordinate 30,358 of CBDHFJ010000174.1, read as the reverse complement.
GCCATGGCGCTGATGTTGACCGTCGTCGTGGCGCTCGATCCGGCTGACGTCGTTCGCAGGGAGCGCTCGTTCTTCGGGACCTACGAGGTCCACCGCACCGGTCAGGGACTCGAACTCGTGTCCGGGACGACCATCCACGGCCGAGAGATCCCGGGCGTCGACACCCCGACGGCGTACTACCACCCGCTCGGGCCCCTGGGCGACGTCTTCTCGTCGGAGGACCCGGGGACCACGGCAGTGATCGGCCTCGGTGTCGGTGAGATCGCGGGCTACGCCGGGCCTGCGGACAGGACGGTCTTCTACGAGATCGACCCGGTGGTGGTCGACCTCGCGTTGGACACGTCGCTGTTCACCCACCTGGAGCGCGCCGAGGGTGAGGTGGCGATCGAGGTCGGCGACGGCCGCATCCTGGTGGAGCAGTCGGCCGAGACCTTCGACCTCCTGGTCGTCGACGCGTTCAGCTCCGACGCCATCCCCGTCCACCTGCTCACCCTCGAGGCGGTCGAGGCCTACCAGGCACGCACCGACGGGCCGATCGCGTTCCACATCTCCAACCGCTACTTCGACCTGGAGCCGGCCCTGGGTCGGGTGGCCGCCGAGCTCGGGTTCGACGCCTGGGTGCTCAGGTACCGGCCGGACACCGACGCACGAGCCACCGGCGCCGCCTCCACCGACTGGATGGTCCTGTCGCCTGCGGGATCAGACCCGCCCGGACCCGAGTGGGCGCCGGCGCGAGCGGACGGCTCGCTGTGGACCGACGACTACAGCAACCTCCTCGGCGCCCTGAGGTAGCAGGCCGTCTGCGCCCCGAAACGTCGCGCCCGGGGGTCCCGACGTGCCAACGTGATGCGTGGTGAACGAACCGATCGGCAGGAGGATCGTGGTCACCGGCCTCGCCGGGTCCGGAAAGAGCACGATCTCACGCGGGCTCGCCGAGCGAACGGGCCTGCCACTCATCCACCTCGACCTCCACTACTGGCAGCCGGGATGGGTCGCGCCGACGCCGCAGGAGTGGCACGACACCCAAGTGGAGATCCTCGCCGGCGAGCGCTGGATCGCCGACGGCAACTACCACGAGACGCTCGCGCTCCGCATCGCACGTGCTGACACCGTGGTCGTGATGGACACCCCGTGGCCCACCTGCCTGCGCCGTGCGCTCGTGCGTGGCGTCCATCGGCCCGGCGTCGCCATGCCTCCCGGCTGCGAGAGCACGCGCTGGCGCCAGTGGCGCGACGAGTGGGGCGTCGCATGGCGTGTGATTCGCAAACGCAGATGGGAGCCGGCGCTCGAACGACGGATCATCGCCGAGCACGGCGGCCACGCCACGGTGCACCGGATCGGATCGCGTCACGAGGCCGCGGCGTTCCTGGAGCGGCTCGGCACTCGGCAGTGATGCTCAGCCCGGGGTCCTGCCGGCGAGGACCTCCGACAGCGCCGCTGCGTTGATGTTGCCGCCGGAGACGACACAGACGACGGGACCGGGCAGGTCGCCGCGCAGCGCGGCGGCCACCGGAGCAGCGCCCGCTCCCTCGGCGACCACCCGCGCCCGTCCGAGGACGAGTCGCAGCGCCTCGGCCACCTCGTCGAGCTCGACGACGACCGATCCGGCGAGCAGCTCTGACACCAGCGGCCACATCTCGTCGAGCACCCGACCCGACCCGATCCCGTCGACGAACGAGGGCTGGTGGTCGACGTCGACGGGGTGTCCGGCGACGAACGCCGCGGCCAGTGGCGCCGCCGTGGTGACCTCGGCGGCGAACACCTCGACATGGGGCGCCTCGGCACGCAGGGCGGCGGCGACACCCGAACTCAGCCCTCCACCGCCGTAGGGCACCACGACCGTCGCGACCTCGGGGCACTGGTCGAGGATCTCGAGACCGATGGTGCCGTTCCCGGCGATGACGGCCGGGTCGCACACCGGGTGGACGAACCTACCGTCGAGCCCATCGAAGGAATGGGTGACGATGACCTCCCACCACCGCTCGAACGGCACGCGGATGATCTCGGCCCCGAACCGGGCGATCGCCTGGAGCTTGGCCTCGGGGGCGTGGTCGGGCACCACGACCGAGCAGGCGGCACCCTGCGCCCGCGCCATCCAGGCGACGGCTTGGGCCATGTTGCCGGCACTGGCGGTCCACACACCTCGCTCGATGTCGACCCCGGCCAGTGCACTACCCGCCCCGCGCAACTTGAAGGACCCGATGGGACCCAGCGTCTCCATCTTCAAGAAGACCTCGGGGCCGGGGCCGTCGTGCGACAGCGGCAGCAGCGGCGTGTCGATCACCTGGGCCGGCAGCCGCTCGCGTGCGGCCCGGATCGCCTCGATGGAGATGTCGTCGGGACCGATCACGACGTGGCCGCCACGAAGGTCTCGGCCAGGTGGTCGAGCGTCGAAGGGTCGACGTCGACCGACAGCGCTTCGGCGACCGGGGCGAAGTGGTCGGGCCGCCGCGGACCGACGATGGGCGCGGTCACCTGAGGATGGTGCACGACCCAGGCGAGGGCCATGCCGGCGGTGCTGACGCCGTGGTCGGACGCCACCCGACCCAACTCGTCGATGGCGTCGAAGACCGGCTTGGTCCAGTACGCCAGATACGGCTCGGGCCGCAACGTCATGCGGGACCCACTGGGGTAGTCGACCTCGAGGTCGTACTTGCCGGTCAACAGCCCGCCCATCAAGGGGCTGAACGGCGTGACCCCGAGCCCGTGCTCGGCACAGATCGCCAGTGTGTCGGCCTGGTCGGGGTGGTCGAGGAGGTTGAGCGAGTTCTGGACCCACTCGAACCGGGTGACGCCGGCCCGCTCGGCGATGGCGAGGCTCTCGGCCAGCGCCGCCGGCGTGTGGTTGGACACCCCGATGGCCCGGACCTTGCCCGATGCGATCAGGCGGTCGAATGCCGTGAGGGTCTCCTCGAGTGGCGTGTTCGGGTCGTCACAATGGGGCAGGTACATGTCGAGGTGGTCGGTGCCGAGGCGCCGCAGGCTCTCCTCGACCTGACGCTCGATGTGTGCCGCCGACAACCCACTCCGGTCCAGCGCCTCGCCGACCGGTTGGCCGACCTTCGACGAGATCAACACCCTGTCGCGGGTCGCCGGCCCCCGAGCGGCGAGCCACGCGCCGATCGTCTCCTCGCTGCGGCCGCCGCCGTAGGCGTCGGCCGTGTCGAGCACCGTGAGTCCGAGCTCGAGCGCCCGGTCGAGCAGCGCCATCGCTTCGGAGACCGACTCGCCCATGCCGAAGAAGGCAGGGGCCGACCCCACGCCGCCGAAGTTGCCACACCCCATGATCACGGGCGGGATCACGATGCCCGTCCGACCCAGCGCTCGACCCTCGACCACCACCGGTGTCTCCTTCCCTCACTCCGAAACGAGAACGGCCGGCCGCTGAGCGACCGGCCGCTGTCTCACATCGCGTGGTTGCCCACTAGTACGGCATCGTCCCGCCGTCGACGGGGAACATCATGCCGGTGAGGTTGCGGGCGGCATCGCTCGCCAACATCACCGCCACGGCGGCGACCTCCTCGACGGTGTTCGGCCGCTTGATGGCCGACTCCTCGGCGAACATCTCGATGAGGGCGTCGTAGCCACCCTCGAGGCCCATGGCCTCGGCCGAATCAGGGCCCGTCTCACGCACGATGTCGGTCTCGATGAGGCCGGGCAGAATCGAGTTCACCGTGATCCCGAGCGTGCCCACCTCCTGCGCCGCCGCCTTCACGAGGCCGTTGACCGCGTGCTTGGTGGCCGCGTAGCCGGGGATGCCGGGCTTGCCCAGCTTGCCCTCGACCGACGACGTCACGATGACGCGACCCGACTCGCGCGGGATCATGTGCTGGAGCGACTTGCGCATGCCCCAGAACACCGCGTTGAGGTTCCAGTTGACCTCCAGCTCCCACTCCTCGTCGGTCATCTGTGCCACCGGTGCGGTGTTGAGCACACCGCCGGAGTTGAGGCACATGATGTCCAACTGGCCGTAGGTCTCGATCGCGCAGTCCACGATCCCCTCGGCCGTCGCCTGTGTCGACGCGTCACCACCGAAGAACGCGGCGTTGTCGCCCGCGCCCATCTCGGCCAGTGCTTGCTGACCCTTCTCTTCGTTCCGACCGTTGACCACGACCTTGGCGCCTTCAGCGATGAAGGCGTCGGCCATGGCCCGACCGATGCTGCGGGTGCCACCAGTGATGGCGGCCACCTTGCCGTCAAGCTTTCCCATGTCTCGTCCTCCTCGACCTAGTAGGGCAGCGTGCCGCCGTCGACGGAAATGAGCGAGCCGGTGATACCGGCGCCGGCGTCAGATGCCAGCAGGGTGGCCACCAGGGCCACGTCCTCGACCTCGTTCAGTCGCTTGACCGCGGACTCCGAGGCGAACCAGTCGAGCAGCCCCTGATACGTCATGCCCATCGCCTCGGCGGCGGGCGGACCCTCGGACTTCATCACGTCGGTCTCGATGGCGCCCGGGCAGAGGGCGTTGACCGTGATGCCGAGGGTGCCGACCTCCTGAGCGCAGCTCTTGGTCAGACCGTTGATGGCGTGCTTGTTGGCCACGTAGTGCGAGACCGCCGGCTTGCCGGCCTTGCCTTCGATCGACGAGATGTTGATGATGCGGCCCCACTCCTGCGGGATCATGTAGCCCAGGGACTTCCGCATGCACCAGAAGGTGTGCCAGTAGTTCCACAGCAGTGCATCCTGCACCGCCTCGTCGGTCATCTCGGCCACCGGCGCCGCGTTGGACGAACCACCGGCGTTGGGGACCATGATGTCGATGCGGCCGTACTGCTCGACCGTGAAGTCGACGAGCGCCTCGCACCCTTCTCGGGTCTTGACGTCGCCGGCCAGGAACTTGGCCGCGTCACCGGCGGCCATCTCCTCGAGCGCCTGCGCGCCCTTCTCCTCGCTTCGGCCGTTGATGACGACCTTGGCGCCTTCACGGACGAACGCCTCGGCGATGGCCCGACCGATGCCACGGGTTCCCCCCGTGATCGCGGCGACCCTGCCTTCGAGCTCCATGTGCATCCCCCTTCTGGTGCGTGAGCGGACCGAATACTAACCGCGCGATCAATTCCACCGCGAGCCGGGACCGGCGCGGTCGCCGACGCAGTGGCAAGGTGACGGGACCCGACCCTCCGAGGAGGACCATGAGCACCGACCGAGTCGTCTCACTCGCGGCCGGCGTCAGCCCCGAGCTCGCCGCCGAACCCCTGCGCCTGATCGAAGCCGCAGCCGATGCCGGCTGGCCCGCGGTCGGGATCTGGTACGACCCGGCGTCGTGGCAGGCCGCCACCACCGCTGCGGTGGCTGCTCGCCTGGCCGACACCGGTCTGGTGCCGCTGGACATGGAGGTGATCCGGCTCGGCCCCGACGGCGATCACGGCGACGCCATCGTCGACACCGCCGCCGAGATCGGCGCCCGGAACGTGCTGGCGATCTCGGCCTTCGACGACCCGGGCGCCACGGCGGCCCGACTGGCCGAGCTCTGCGACCGTGCGGGCGCCACCGGCCCTCGGGTCTGCCTGGAGTTCATGCGCTTCACCGCCGTCCGGTCACTGGCGGATGCCCTCGATGTGGTCGGTCGGGTCGGCCACCCCGCCGTCGGCATCCTGATCGACCAGCTCCACGTCGCCCGCTCGGGTACGACATGGGACGAGATCGAGACAGCCGACCACGGGCTGTTCCCCTACGTGCAGTGGTGTGACGGTCCCGGCGAGCCCGCCGGCTGGTCCGACCGGGAGATCATCACCGACGCCCTCGACGCCCGCTGCCCACCTGGTGACGGTGAGCTCGACACAGCCGGCTTCGAGGAGCTGTTCGCTCCGGACGTGCCGTTCAGCCTGGAAGTCCGGTCGAAGGCGCTCCGCGACGACTTCCCGGACCACACGGACCGGGCCCGCCACCTGCTCGCCGCGACCCGGCGGGCGCTGAGCACCTAGGGTCAGGCGGCATGGGATTGCATGACGGACGAGTGGTGTGGGTGACGGGCGCGGCGTCGGGAATCGGCCGGGCCACCGTCGAGGAAGTCATCGCCGAGGGCGGCCGCGTCGTGGCATCCGACCTCCCGTCGGCCGACTTCTCCTGGGCTGACGGCAACGACGATGTGGCCGTGGTCATCGGCGACGCGACCAGCGCAGCCGACAACGACGCGGCCGTCGCCACCGCCATGGAACGCTTCGGTCGGCTCGACGGCGCCGCGCTCAATGCCGGTGTGGCCATGCGCGCCGACCTCTTCGACGGCCCGCTCGACAGCTACGACACCACGATGGACGTCAACGTCCGTGGCGTGGTGCTCGGCGTGCGGGCCGCCGCCCGTTCGATGCGCCCCGGATCGGCGATCACCGTCACCGCGTCCACCTCGGGCATGCGCGGCGACCCTGGGATGTGGGTCTACAACACCTCGAAGGCCGCGGTCATCAACTTCGTCCGCTCGGCATCGATGGACCTCGCGGGGCGCGGCATCCGCATCAACGCGGTCTGTCCCGGGCCGACCGAGACGGGCATGACCACCGGTTTCGAGGGGCCGGGCAAGGAAGACATGCGGCGTCGCATCCCGCTCCAGCGCTGGGGCGGGGCCGACGAGTTGGGCGCGGCCCACAGCTGGCTGCTGTCGACCAAGGCCAGCTTCGTCACCGGCGCCCACCTGCCCGTCGATGGCGGCATCTCCGCCAACACCGGCCAGTTCACGCCCCCCGACTTCAACCTCTGAGGGGTCGCGCCTCCGTGGTCGGCGCGCCCGACTAGATGATGTTGACGGTGTCGAGGAAGGACTCGGCGGCCGCGAGATCACCATCGAGCTGACAGGAATCTCGCCAGTTACTGCGCTTGGTGCCCCAGCTGACGAAGTCGTGGGCGCTCGAGGTCACCGTGGCTGCCCCCTCGCCGCCATGCTCGACGACGCCGATCATCCCGCCCTCGGTCGCGGGTGTGAGGAGCCAACTCCCTCCGCCCACACCCGTGAGCTCCAGGCGGATCGGCGCCGAGACTGCGGCAGCCAGCTCGACCGGCTGCATCTGGGGCATGCCCGCGATCATCCAGTCGATCCCGGGGCGGACGATGTCGTCGGAGGGCGGAGCGACCTCGACCGCGAGCGGCCCCTGGGGCGCAAGCACGTCGATGTAGAGATGGCAGTAGTGGTCGAAGGCGAACGCGTTGGCGACCATGTGGAGCGGGTGCGACCCGAGGTCGGCGAGCGGCGCGACCGTCGACGCCGTCGGCTCCTCCTGCATCGCCGCCATCGCTGCCAGCCAGCCCTCGAAGTACTGCGAGTACTCGTCGAGCAGCTGCTGGGGCGTCCAGTCCCGCCGGGGTTCGACCAGGGCTTCCATCGCCACCTCGGCGGGCAGGTCGGGTGCCCCCTCGGCAGGTGGCGGCGTGGGCTCCACCGTCTCCTTCATGTTCGACGACATGTGGGCGAACACGTCCTGCACGCGCCAGCCCTCGCACAGGCTGGCCGCCGACCAGTCGTCGGGACCGAGCGTGTTGACGAGATGCTCGACACGCTCGTGGATCGCACGGAGCGCTTCGACAGCTTGGGTGGTCATGACGGGTCCCTTTCCTCGAGGTCGGTCAATACTGCTTCACCACGCGGGCCGGTGCTCCCACGGCAACGCTGTTGTCGGGAAGGTCGGTGGTGACGACAGCGCCGGCGCCCACCGCGACACGCCGCCCGATGGTCACCCCCGGTAGCACGACGCTGTTGGTGCCCAGCCACGAGCCCCATCCGATCCGCACCGGTTGCTCCGGCATGGTCTGGCGCCCGATCGGCAGGTCGAGGTCGTCGAAGCCGTGGTTCTGGTCGGTCACGTACACGTTGGGCCCGAAGAAGACCTCGTCCTCGATGACGATCTCGAGGTGCGCGACGATGCTCGACCCCCGACCGATCAAGACCCGGTTGCCGATGTCGACGATCCGGTCGCTCACCAGGTCCTGGCCGGGCCCCATCCCGGCGCTGAGCGACACCCGAGGGCCGACGAGGGTGTCGTCACCGACGTGGATCGCGTGCTCGCCGAACAGCGCGGCCGGCGGGAAGCAGATGGTGGAGTTGTGCCCGAAGGATGCGAACCGCCCGGCGCGCCGACTCCCCGATCGGATCGCGGCCCGACGAGCGACCCACTCGTACGCACCGAGTGCGAGATCGCCCGTGGTCGGGCGAGGACTCACGCGCCGCGACCGGCGGCGGCCTCATCGGCCCGGTTGCGACCGCTGAGCAGGATGAGCTCTTCGTGCATCTCGAACCAGACGGTGTGGTAGCTGTCCTTGAGCGGCGCCGCCAGCATCGACTGGTCCCCGCCCCGGACGGCGGCGAGGGCCTCGGCGAACCGGTCGAGGTACCGACCGAGCCGCGGCGCCAACGCCGCGGCGTCGGTGAAGACCGGCGTCACCGCCTCGTCCAGAGTCCCGAGACGGTCGATGATGGCAGCGTCGTAGGCCGCGTCGGTGTGGTCGTTCATCTGCTGCTCGCCGTCGACCATCTTGATCTGCCAGTCGGTGACGAGCTGCTTGAAGTCGGCGTTGTGGTCGCAGAACCGCTCGTAGACCCGGTCCATCGCCGTGGCGTCGACACCTGCGCGCTCCTCGTCGAGGAGGCCGTCCAGCCACGCTTTGCCCTCGGGCGTCAGCCGGTGGCCGCGTGGACTCTCCGATGCGTGCTCGGCCTCGACCATGCTCGCCAGGGCAGCGGTGACCTCGCCGACATCGACCCCGGTGGCCTCGGCGATGCCCTCGGGTGAGGCCATGCCCTTCAGGCGCAGCGCCATCGCGATGTCCAACATGGTGATCCCCCTCGAGTCGTGAAACGGTCCGAGTATCGCGCGTGGGGGGCTCCCACCCGACATCCGCGACCACCTCCGACCGGACGCTGTCCGGCGAACCTCCACCCCCAGTCGTTCAACTGTTAATCTCCGCGACAGGTGGGAAACGAGACGATGCTTGCGGGCGCGTCTCCAGACAGCAGGGGAGCGTGCTCTCGCTGTGCCGACTGCGCGCCCCGGCGAGGACAACGCATGCACACTGCGACAGCGATCGAGCTCCAGCCCGGGCTCTGGGCAAGTGATCCGGAACATTCGAGCCTGCACTTCTCGGTGCCGTTTCTCGGCGTCGGTCGGGTCACCGGGGTGTTCCGACAACATCGTGCATCCGCGGTCGTCGCCGAGGGTGGGCTGATCGAGCGTTTCGACTTCGAGATCGACGCGGCCAGCGTCGACACCAACGACGAGGTCCGCGACCTCATGATCACGTCGATGGACTTCCTCGACGTCGAGAATCACCCGACCATCAGGTACCGGAGCTCCGAGATCGTGCCCGAAGGCGAGGCGTTCACCGTGTATGGACGCCTGGTGATCAATGGCATGACACATCTGGTGACGGTCGTCGCGTCGATCAGCTCACCGATCACGACGGCGGCCGGGGTCCAGTTCATGGGTGTCCAGGCGACAGGCCACGTCAGCCGAGCCGCGTTCGGCTTGCGGGAGCCGCTCGATCCCGAGACCCGTGCGCAGCCCGACGCCGACCTCATCCGGTTCACCTCCGAGCTGACGCTGCGCCACCGGTCCGACTGACCGGGGCCCGCGGCGGCGTTGTGGGCCCCGCAGGGACCACGCACTACGGTCGTCCCCCATGAGCACCACGTCGCTGATGACGACCTCGCTCGAGAGTCCGACGGCTCGCAAGCTGCTCGAGGACCTCGACGCCGAGCTCATGGGCCTGTACCCCGACCACCCGTACCCACCGCCGTTCGGCGACGACGAGGCGGCCGGCACGGGGTCCATCCTCATCGCGTACCGTGATCGCCGCGCCATCGGGTGCGGCGCTGTGCGCCGGCTGGACGACGCCACGGCAGAGATCCTTCGCATGTACGTCCTGCCGTCGGCGCGTGGAGACGGGATCGGGCGACTGCTGCTGGCGACGCTCGAGGCCGAGGCGGCCGACATGGGTGTGAATCGCATCGTGCTCGAAGCAGGCGACCGCCAACCCGATGCTCTCGGCCTCTACGGCCAGGCCGGCTATCAACGCTTCGGCGGTTGGATCGCCGACCCGAATCCGCACTCGGTCTTCATGGAGAAGGACCTCACCTGATGGGTTGGGAGCCCGAGCTCGAGGAGCTGCGCCGACGCGAGGCGCTCGCCGAGGAGCTCGGCGGACACGACAAGGTCGAACGCCAACACTTCTTCGGCAAACAGACCGTACGGGAACGACTCGAAGCCATCGTCGACAAGGGGTCCTTCTGGGAACTCGGCAAGACCGCGGGGGTCGCCACCTACGATGACGCCGGCAACCTCGTGGACTTCATGCCGTCCAACTTCGTGTTCGGTCTGGCCGAACTCGACGGACGACCGGCCGTGGTGTCGGGCGACGACTTCACGGTCCGGGGTGGCAGCAACGACGCCTCGATCTCGGGCAAGCGCACCGCGTCGGAGTCCATCGCCACCGAGATGCGACTCCCGCACGTCCGACTCCTGGACGGCATGTCCGGTGGCGGCTCGGTCAAGACCATCGAGATGGCGGGCCGGACCTACATCCCCGAGCTCGCCGGCTGGGAGACCGTGATCGACCACCTCGACGTGGCCCCGTCGGTGTCCCTGGTGCTGGGATCGGTGGCCGGCATGGGGGCGGCCCGGGCCACGACGTGCCACTACTCGGTCATGGTCCGGGACACCTCCCAGATGATGATCGCCGGCCCGGCGCTGGTGGAACAGGCGGGCCTGGGCGCGGTGGCCAAGGAGGAGCTCGGCCACGCCGACATCCACACCCGAAACGGGGCCATCGACGACGTCGTCGACTCCGAGCAGGAGGCGTTCGAGCGGGCGCTGCAGTTCCTGTCGTACCTCCCGACCAGCGTCGACGAGCTCCCACCGATCGAGGACTGGGGCGACGACCCCGGCCGCCGTGAGGACTGGCTCATCGAGGCCATACCGCGGGCAGCTCGTCAGGCGTACGACATGCGGTCGATCATCGGTGCCGTCGTCGACCGAGACAGCTTCTTCGAGATCGGCGCCGGGTGGGGCACGTCGATCATCGGTGGCCTGGCTCGAATGGACGGAGTGCCCGTGGCCATCTACGCCGAGGATCCCATGATCTACGGCGGTGGCTGGACCGCCGACGCGTGCCGGAAGCTCATCCGACTGGTGGATGTGGCATCGCTGTTCCAGTTGCCCGTCATCCACCTCGAGGACTGCCCGGGCTTCCTCATCGGCAAGACCTCCGAGCAGGAGTCCACCATCCGCTACGGGTCGATGGCGCTCGTCGCCCTTCGTCAGGCCCGGGTCCCGTACTGCACCGTGGTGGTGCGGAAGGCCTTCGGCGTGGCCGGCGCGTCCAACAAGAAGCCCGGCAGCAACTCGATGCGGGTCGCATGGCCGTCCGGTGACTGGGGTTCGCTTCCGATCGAGGGCGGCCTCGAAGTGGCGTACAAGGCCGAGCTCGCGGAATCCGATGATCCCGACGGCCTCAAGGCAGCGATCACCGAGCGACTCAACCGGGTCCGGTCACCCCATCGATCGGCCGAGTTCTACGAGATCGAACAGATCATCGACCCTCGTGACACGCGCCCCATGCTCTGTGACTGGGTTCGCCTGGTTCGCCGCACGCTCACACCCGGGCCCACCTCCTGGGGCTTCCGCCCCTGAACCTGTCCGCGATTCGACGCGGCGTCCGGAGCGGACAGGCCGACACCGGGGGTGGCGGCGGCACCACGCATGGCGCGATCAGGGCGAGTCGGAGGGGCCGGAGGGGTCGTCCTACCCATTGAGACGAGTGCCATCGGTCACTACGTTCGGTCCGTGCACGACGGCTTGGCGAGCGAACGCACACGATCGGCGGGACCCATCCAATGGCGGAACCCCGCGGTCCGGACGCCCCTCGGCGAGCCCGTGACGTCAACGGGCGCTACTCGGCGAAGCCGGTAGGACTCGAGCTGAGGGTTGGCGGTCGGCGGACCGCCAACCCGACAGCGCGCCCGGACGGACGCGACGGCTCAGCCGAGGAGGAGCAGCGGCGCTTCGAGGTGACGCTTGATCGACTGCGCGAACTCAGCGGCGGGGGCACCGTCGAGCACCCGGTGGTCCCACGTGAGCGAGATCGTCATGCGCTTGACCCGGCGCGGGATGTCGCCGTCCCAATCGACGTCGTCGCGGATGCGACCGACGCCGAGAATGCCGGCGTTCGGCGGGTTGATCACCGGGGTGAACATGTCGACGCCGTACATGCCGAGCGCGGTGACCGAGAAGGTCCCGCCCTCCATCTCGGCCAGTGACAGCTTCTTGTCCCTCGCCGCGTTGGCCAGCCTCGTCGTCTCCATCGCCAGGTCGAGCAGCCCGAGCTGATCGGTGCCGTGCACGACCGGCACCACGAGCCCGTCCTCGACGGCGACCGCCATGCCGACGTTGACCTCCTCGAGCACCCGGATCTCGTCACCCTCGAGCTGGGCGTTCGCCATCGGGTGTGCTTGGAGTGCCTTGGCGCAGGCGGCGATCACGAAGTCGGTGAACCCGGGCACCGTGCCCAGCTCGTCGGCGCCGATGTCCTTCATCTGGTCCCGGAGCTCGATGCAGCGGTCCATGTCGACATCCATCGCCAGCGTGAGCTGTGCCATCTCCTGGAGCGAGCCGTGCATCCGTTCGGCAATGATGCCGCGCATGCCCTTGAGCGGCACCGTGTCGCCCGGCTGCGGGCCGGCGGACGCGGCGGGCTGCACCGCACGCGGCGCTCCGCCGCCGTGTGACCGGGCGTGCGCGTAGACGTCCTTGCGGCTGACCCGCCCGCCCGGTCCCGACCCGACCACAGAGGCGAGATCGACGCCGAGGCGCTCGGCAGCCTTGGCCGCGGCGAACGGCACGAAGCGGTCCGAGCCGGTCGAGGCAGCAGCGGCCGCTCCTGACGCAGCCGCTGGCGGGGCGGTCGGCGCCGCGGTCGACGCAGGCGCCGGAGCCGACACGGGTGCGACCTCGACGTCCTCGGACGTGATGCGACCCCCCGGCCCGGTCCCCGTGACCGTGGCCAGATCGATCCCCCGCTCGGCCGCCACCCGCTTCGCGAGCGGCGACGCCAGGATTCGTCCCCCGAGGCCCCGACTGGCAGGTACGGCTGCCTCGACGTCCTCGGACGTGATGCGACCCCCCGGCCCGGTGCCGGTGACCGTGGCCAGATCGATCGCCATCTCGGCAGCGACGCGCTTGGCGTTGGGCGACGCCAACATGCGGCCGCCCTCACCCACGTTGGTGGCTGGCGCCGACGTTGCCGGGGCCGGCACGGCGGCGGGCTCCTCGGCGGTCGGCTCCGATTCGGGAGCGGCCACCGGAGCGGCCGGGGCGTCGCCCGCAGGCGCAGCCTCTCCCGCTCCGAGGAGCAAGCCGACCGGCACGCCGGGCTCGAGGGTCTCGCCGACCCCAGCGGTGTGATGCACGACGCCGTCGGCGACGGCCTCGACCTCGGCCTCGACCTTGTCGGTCTCGATCAGCATGACCACGTCGCCTGCGGCGACCTGCTGCCCTTCAGCGGCCACCCACTCGACGATGGTCCCTTCGGTCATGGTGAGGCCGAGCTTCGGCATGAGGATCTGCGTGGGCACGATCAGGCTCCTTCGATGGGGTGAGTGGTGCCACTCGCAGCAAGGCGGGTGGCGAGAACGGGGTCGATGACGAGCGGGCCGTCCCGCTCGATGGTCAGACGGACCTGGTCGCCGTGACCGAGGACGTGATCACGTTCGCCGTCGAACGCCAGGACGCCCGGCCCGGAGAAGACGACGGTCTCGCCGAGCGCCAGGGCCTCGGCTGCTTCGAGGTGGACGTCGGCGAAGGTCCCTGGAGCGATCGCTGCGCGGACGGAGATCCCCCCGGGTCCGGTGCGGACGAACACGCCGCCGACGTCGTCCCTGGTGGTGGGCACCGACGCCGCACCGATGGCCGACAGGCCGATCGATGCCGGGTCGGCGATGGCGAACACGGCGGCGACCACGTCCTCCACGTGCCAGACGGCGCGAGACCCGATGAAGTCACCGGCGACGAGCACCACGTCGACCAGCGCCAGGTCGTCGGCACCGCCGTCGACCTCGACGTGGATGACCTTCGCCGGTTCGGCGACGTCGGCGAGTGCCAACCGCCCCGAGGCGACCATGCCCGCGGCCAGCCCTCCCAACGTCGCTTCGATGTGGAGGGGAAACACGTTGTTGGTGCCAACGGCCAACGGGACCAACGGCGCGTCGAGCCAGCCCTTGGCGACGTCTCGACAGGTGCCGTCACCGCCGAAGGCGAGCACGGCACCGGCGCCCTCAGCGGCAAGCGCGGCGGCAGCCCGCTGGGAGTCGCGACCGTTGCCCATGGGTTCGAGATCCAGGATCCGAACCTCGACCCCCTCGGGCAGGGCGGTGTCGAGGGCGCGCCGGATCAAGTGGCGATTGTCGTCCAGGACGAGCAGTCGATCGGCACCGCCCTCGACGGCGCCGATGGCGGCTCGGCGGATCACGGCGATCTTGTCGACGTCACCCACCGAGCCTGCGTTGGCGACCAACCGCCGGACATCTTTGCCCGCGGACGGGCTCGCGATGATCCCGACGGTTCCCATGGGGGTCAGGCCATCACCGGTTGAAGGTCGCTCGCACGGCAGCGGCGATGTCGTCGGCGTCGGGGACGTACTCGTTCTCCAACGTCGGCGAGAACGGCACGGGCGCAAACGGCGCACCGACACGACCCACGGGCGCATCGAGGTAGTCGAACGCCTCCTCCTGGATCTGTGCGGCGATCTCGGCGCCGATCCCACCGTTGCGCACCGCCTCGTGCACGACGACGACCCGGTTGGTCTTGCGCGCCGAGTTCACGACGGTCTCGGTGTCGAACGGCAGCAGCGACCGTGGGTCGATGATCTCGAGGTCGATGCCCTCCTCGGCCAGCTTCTCGGCCGCCTTCTCGGCGAACTGCACCATCCGGCCGATGGCGACGACGGTGGCGTCCTGTCCCTCACGGACCACGTTGGCGACACCCAGCGGGATCTCGTACAGGCCCTCGGGCACATGGCCCTTGCTGCCGAGCATCGCCTTGTGAAGCGTCACGATGGTCGGGTTGTCGTCACGAACACAGGAGACGAGGAGTCCCTTGAGGTCGTGCGCATTCGACGGGTAGACCAGCTTGAGGCCCGGCACGTGGATCAGCCATGCCTCGAGGCTGGCGCTGTGCTGCGCCGCGGCACCGAGGCCCGCACCGCCGGTCGTGGTGATGGTCAGCGGCACGGTGGCCTTGCCACCGAACATGTACTTCATCTTGGCGGCCTGATTGGCGATCTGGTCCATGGCGACCATCACGAAGTCCATGAACATCAGGTCGACGATGGGTCGCAGCCCCATCGCTGCCGCGCCGAGGCCGAGGCCGACGATGGCCTGCTCGGCGATGGGGGTGTCGACGACGCGCATGTCGCCGAACTCCTTGTTCAGTCCGGAGAACGACTGGAAGACGCCGCCGTAGCGGCCGACGTCCTCACCGGCGACGAAGACATCGGGATCGGTGGCCAGGAGTTCGCGGAGCGTCTCGTTGAACGCCTGGTTGTAGGAGATGATGCGCTGGTCGGTTTCGGTGACGGTCATCGTGCGGCCTCCGTGTAGACGTCGGTCAACAGGTCGGTGGCCGGGTCCGGCCAGGGGCTGTTCTCGGCGAACTCGATGGCCTCGTCGACCTCGGCCTGGATCTCGTCGTGCACCTTCTTCGCCGCGGCCTTCGACAGCACCCTGGAGCTGGCGAGCTGGGCCTCGAACAGGTCGATGGGGTCGCGGGCGAGCCACTCCTCCACCTCTTCGTCGGACCGGTACGTGCGACCGAGGCCCTGGACACCTGCGTGGTCGTAGTACCGGTACGTCTTGCACTCGATCATCGAGGGGCCCTCGCCGCGACGGGCTCGGGCGACGGCCTCGGTGGCGGCCTCGTAGACGGCGACGACGTCCATGCCATCGACGATCACACCGGGCATGCCGTAGGCGACGGCCCGGTCGGCCACGTCGGTGATCGCCATCACCCGATCGCGGGCGGTGTACTCGGCGTACTCGTTGTTCTCGCACATGAACACGATGGGGAGCTGGAGCGCACAGGCCATGTTGACGGCCTCGTGCCACGCGCCGATGTTGGTGGAGCCGTCACCGAAGAAGGCCATGGTGACGAGGCCGTTGTCGCGGTACTTGTTCGCGAAGGCGGCACCCACGCCGATCGGGACCCCGGCGCCGACGATCCCGTTGGCACCCAACATGCCGAGGTCGAGGTCGGACACGTGCATCGAGCCGCCCTTGCCCTTGCAGTAGCCGGTGCTCCGTCCCATGAACTCGGCCATCATCTGCTTGAAGTCACCGCCCTTGGCGATGAGGTGGCCGTGGCCGCGGTGCGTCGAGGTGATCTGGTCGTCGTCGGTCAGCGCGGCACAGCCGCCCGAAGCGACCGCCTCTTCGCCGACGTACAGGTGCAGGAACCCGGGCACCTTGCCCTCGGTGGAGATGCGGCCGAGGCTCTCCTCGAGGTGGCGGATGCGCACCATCCGGCGATGGAGATCGAGCAGCACCTCCTTCGGGATCTGCGCGGCGGAGGCCTTCGCCCCACCAGCGGCCTTCTTCGCCGCCGCCTTCTTGGCGGGGGCCTTCTTCGTTGCTGCCATGGAAGCTCCGTTCCTCTCTCAGATCTCAGTTGGTGTGGCCGAGGGCCCAGCGAAGGCCTCGGCGCAACAGCTCGTAGTACTGCGGGACGTTCCAGGCGCCTCGCTCGATGCGCGGGTAGTAGGGAACCGCCTCTGGCATGTCCCAGTGACCACGGGCGTGGCCCAGGTTGTTGTACAGGATCTCGCCATCGCCATGACTCTTGAGATACATGACGAGCTGCACCGGGTCGCAATCGGTCCAGTCGTTCTCCTCGAACCCTCGTGTCTCTCCCTGCCACGTCGTGTGGAGCAGTGGGTGGAGCGACTCCCGCCCGTGATACTCGCAGAGGTAGAGCTCGTCGTCGGTCTCGAACGGTTCGATGCCTTCGACCAGCCAATGGCTGGCGTCGGAGATCTCCACGGGGAACGGGTCCATCGGCGGATGCGAGATGAACTGGGTACCGAGTAGCTCTGCCCAGATCGGGAAGCAACGCGGCGTACCCACCGGGTTCGGCGGGTCGAAGTCGAGCGCGGAGTTCGTTCCGTGAAGCGCGAGCCACCGACCGCCGGACCCCACCCAGTCACGGATCGCGACCTGCGCTGCCTCACTCGGGCGAACATCGATCGTGTAGGAGACCAGGAACGACGACGCGGTGATGGACTCGATGTCCTCGTAGTCCTCCGCGACCTTGACCCGCACGTGTGGGTGCTCGGCGAGCAGCTTCAACAGCTCCATTCGTACCCAGTCGATGTCGTGGAAGCGACCACCCGCCACGAGGTAGGCGTCGACCCGCTCCGGATGCTGTTCATCACTCATGTTTGTCTCCTCGGGGCGACATCAGAACTCCACCCGCTTGGTGAAGCCTCCGTCGACCATCACATTCTCGCCTGTAACCCACGACGCTGCAGAACTGGCGAGGAACGCCACCACGCGAGCGACCTCTTCGGGTGCTCCGAGGCGCCCCTGTGGCTGCCTCGCGACGTTCTCGTCGTAGTACTCGGGCATGTGTTGTTGGATGAAGTCCCAACTGCCGCCCTCGATGAAGATGGGGCCGGGCGAGACGGCGTTGGCGCGGATGCCGTCAGCGGCGTATTCGATGGCCAGTTGCTTGACGTAGTTGACCAGCGCGCTCTTCATCGAGCCATAGCTCAGACCGCCGCCCGGGAACCCGTGGTACTCGACGGCGGTGATGGTCGAGATCTGGACGAAGGACGCGCGGTCGCTGGCCTGGAGGTACGGCAGGGCCGCGTCGAACAGGGTGGTGGCCGACAAGACGTCGATCTCGAAGTTCTTCCGCCAGCCGTCGTTGTTGCGCGGGATGCCGCCGAGCGCGCTGGCGTTGGAGACGGCGATGTCGATCCCGCCCCACTCCTCGCCCACCGAGGTGACCCACGCCGCCAGCGCATCGTGATCCGAGACGTCGACGGCGTCGGCGCGGGCCGTGCGCCCGCCGGCGGACAGCTCGGCCTGGACCTCCGCCAGGCTCTGGGTGGTGCGCCCGGTGCGGTCGGCTCGACCGTCGCTGCCGCGCGCGCACACCGCAACGGACGCTCCCTCGGCCAACAGCGCCTCTGCGATGGCGCGGCCGACACCCCGACTGGCGCCGGTCACGACCGCCCGTGCCCCGTCGAGCCCGAAGTCCATGTCAGCGTCCCACCGTCATCTCAGAAGTTGATCCGCTTGGTGTAGCCACCGTCGACGACGACGTTGGCGCCGGTGACCCAGGACGCAGCCGGGCTGCACAGGAACGCGGCGACGTTGGCCACCTCCTCAGGGGTCCCCATTCGTCCGGACGGATGGCCGGCGACGGTGGCCTCGTAGAACTCGGGCACGCCGGCTTTGATCCGGTCCCACGGACCGTGCTCGAAGAAGATGGGCCCCGGCGAGATCGTGTTCACCCGGATGCCCTTGGCGGCCAGCGTCTGGGCGAGGCCCGCCGCGTAGGCCGTGGCCGCGGCCTTGAGCGACATGTAGCTCGAGGGACCCGGACCGAAGTGTTCGAGTGCAGCGGTGGTGGAGATCATCAGGACCGCGGCCTCACCAGAGGCCTCCAGATGCGGCTCGGCGGCCTGTGCGCCGCGCACGAGGCCCATGAGATCGACCTGGTAGTTGGCGTCGAAGCGCTCGTCGTCGGTACCGCCACCTCCGCCCGAGGCGTTCGCGATGAAGACGTCGAGCCCGCCGAGCTGGTCGGCGGACCACTCGACCCAGGACCGCAACGCGTCGCCGTCGCCGACATCGACGGCCTGGCCCACGACACCGTCTCCCAGCGCCGCCACGGCCTCGTCGACGCCCTCCTGGCCCCGAGCGCAGATGGACACCGCAGCGCCCTCGGCGAGCATGCGCGTGGTGATCGCACGCCCGATCCCGCGGCTGCCACCGGTGATCGCCACCTTCTTCCCGGCGAGTCCGAGATCCATGCTGTGTCCCTCCTCGACCGTCGGGCTGTTGGTTGAAATTGATCGAACGGTTAGTTTCCTAGCACCGATCCCGCGGGGACGCAGCATGGCGACGACACGACGGCTCGGGCGACCGCCCGACACATCCAGCGAAGAGACCAGGCGTCGCATCCTCGACGCGGCCAGGCGATGCTTCGCGTCGAACGGGTATGAGGCCACCAGCAACCGGCAGCTCGCGGACAGCGCAGGGCTGACCACCGGCGCCATCTACCACTATTTCGGCTCCAAGCAGGACCTGTTCGCGGAGGCGTACGCGCAGGTCCAGGAGATCGTCTACGAGCGGTTCGAGCGAGCGATGGCGGCCGCGCCCGAGCGGTTCGTCGACCGCGTCAACGCCGTGCTCGACCAAGCGCATGTCCTCAACAAGGAGGACCCGTCGCTCGCCCAGTTCCTGGTGGCGGTCCGCACCGACGTCAGCCGTCACGCCGATCTGAACGCCGACCCTCGCTTCACCCCCAGCAACCGGGTCGCCTTCTTCGGCGACCTGATCGAACTCGGCGTGGCCAACGGCGAGATCCGCGCCGAGGACGCGCGGACCATGTTCGACGTGATCTCCGCGGTGATGATGGGACTGGTCTCGGCCAGTTCGGACAACCCCGACACCCACGCCCGCGCGGTCGCCGGCTTCAAGGCACTCGTCAGCGGCACCCTCATCGATCACGACGCCTGAGGGGTTCCGCGTCAGCCGGGAGGCGCCACCGAGTCGCACGGCGCATCCAACGGCACAGGGAGCTGACGGAACACACCCTCGGTCGGATCGGACGCCACGAAGAACACACATGCCGGCGCGCCGAGTTCCAGGACCACCTCGTAGCGGGCGCGGGTCTCGCACCGTTCGAACGTGAGCAGTGTCGCCGTCGTGGTCGGTGCCGTCGACTGCGCGGCGGAACCCAACCGAATCGGGGTGCCGTCAGCACCGGCCTGGAGGGTCACGATCCCGACGCCGCCGTCCCTGGGCTCGACAGCGATGTCGAACGCGATCTCCGCGACGCCGTCCCGGGGAACGGCGCGCAGGTCCTCGATGGTCAGGACCCCCAGGTCGACAGCCAGCGGTTCCGCTCGCGCGTCGGCCGCGTCACACGTGATGGCGCGAAGCGCTCCCTCGGGCGGGTCGCCATCGCCATCGAACAAGACGAAACGGGCCACGACCACGACGGCCAGGGCCGCGACGAGTCCGATCGTCGCCCAGCGGTGCATCACGACCTCAGAGCCGCAACAGCGCCGGAAGCATGGCCTGGAACTTCGCCCGGGTCTCGTCGAGCTCGGACTGCGGGTCGCTGTCGCCCACGACACCGACACCCGCGAAGAGCCGGGCCGTGGCCCCGTCGAGCTGGGCCGATCGGATGGCCACCACGAACGACCCGTTGCCGTCGGCATCGACCCACCCGGTCGCCCCTGCGTAGCGGCCCCGGTGCGCGCGCTCGAGCTCCTGGATCAGCGCCAGCGCCTTCGGCTGCGGGTCGCCCCCGACCGCGGGCGTGGGATGCAACGCGGCGACCAGTTCGAGCACCGAGACGGGGGGCGACGAGAGTCGGCCTTCGACCCGCGTCCCGAGATGGTGGACGTTGGGCAACGACACGACGGTGGGCTCGGGCTCGGCGTCGACGTAGGAGCAGAACGGCAACAGCTCATCCAGCAACCAGTCGATGGTGATGCGGTGCTCCCAGCGATCCTTGGAGGACGCCAACAACGCGGCGGCCGCCTGCTGATCGCCAGCCGGATCCGAGGATCGAGGGGTCGTGCCCGCCAGCGGATGCGCCCGGACCACGTCGTCGACCCGAGACACGAGCGTCTCGGGAGACGCACCGACGAAACCGTCCAGCGCGAACACGGTGGCAGACGGGTGCGAGCCGAGGAGCCGCAGCAGCACCGACCGTTGGTCGATGGGGGCGGAAGCCTCCAGCACCAGCTCTCGGGCCAGCACCGCTTTGGTGAGCTCGCCCGCCCGAATGCGATCGCGGGCGACCGCCACGACCTCGTCGCGCCACACCTCGGGCGCGAGCACCGACGCCAGTGCCAGCCGATCGGGTTGCGGAGCGTTGCCGTCGGCCATCGCCGCCTGGACCTGGACACGCGCGTCGTCGACCGACAACGACCCGTCCGACACCACGGTGATCCATCGCCGTCCCTCGGGCCCGGACGCCACCACGACTCGCGGCACCACCAGCTCGCCGGCAGCGGTTCGATCGAACGGGAAGGCCGCGAACGCGACGGGCCCAGATCCGGGGCGATCGAGATCGTCGGGACCGGCGATCGCCGCCAACGTCTCGTGGGCGGCCCGCATGGCGGCCGGATCTCCGATGGTCGCGACGGGGATCCTCATCGCCACGTCGAGTCCGGCGAAGCAGGAGCCCTGGTGGGACCACAACATGCCGGTTGCGGCACCGACCGCAGCCGGGTCGATGTCGGCGTCGAGCCTGGTGGTGATCGACTTCACGCCGTCGAGGGTAGAGGCCACGTCGCGCCACAGCGGGGTCGTGCCGAACGTCAGGGGTCACCCCGTCCGATCGGACCAACCGGGCCGCAACCCGGCACACTGGGAGCCGTGCAGAAGACGATCGCAGCGGAGCTCCCCGCCGACGCAGACCGGATCGCCGAGGTCTTGCGGGATCTGGCCAACTATCCGGACTGGCTCGAGATCGTCCGTCGTGTCGAGCCCACCGACCCCGCGCCGGACGACGTCGGCCCGGCGTGGATGGTCACCCTCCGGGCGAAGGTGGGCCCGCTCGCCCGGTCGAAGCGGCTGCGCATGGTGCGAACCATCGACCGAGTCGACAATCTCCGGTTCGAACGGGCCGAGGTCGACGGCCGTGATCACGCCCCGTGGATTCTCGACGCGCACCTCTCGGGTGACGACCCGTGCCGGGTCAGCGTGGAGCTGCGCTACGAGGGTCGGCTCTGGTCTGCGCCGCTGGAGGCGGTGCTGGGCTCACAGGTCGACGACGCCATCCCCCGGTTGCAGGCCCTCGTCCGCTGACTCAGGCCAGCGGCGCCAGCGCCTCGGCGACCGATTCGACCGTCGCCGGCTCGACCGTCTTCGGGATGGACACGATGCCGAGATCGAGGCCTTCGGCCTCGAATGCCCGAGCCTCGGCCACCATCGCGTCCAGGTCACCGTTGAACCTGATGATCGACGACACCGTCACCTCGTCACGGGAGCGACCCTGGTGCTCGAGCGCGTCCAGGAAGACGCCATGGCGCATGCGGAAGTCCTCGACGTTCATCGTGGGCGACCCGTAGTTCCAGTGCTGGGCGTACCGGGCCGCGGCGGGGATCGTCCGACGCAACCCGCTGCCACCGACACAGATGGGCAGCGGATCCTGCACCGGCTTGGGGTTGTTCATGGCATCGTCGAGCCGAAACCACCGGCCCTCGAAGTTGGCCCGATCAACGGTGAGCAACTGGTGCAGGACCTCCATGCCCTCCTCGAAGCGCTCGAACCGTTCGTCCATCGTGCCCAGGTCGATGCCATAGGCCTGGCACTCCTCCTCGTTCCAGCCGGCACCGACCCCGAGCTCGAGGCGGCCGCGCGAGGTGACGTCCAGCGTGGCGGCCATGTTCGCCAGCACCGCGGGGTGCCGGTACAGCATGCCGGTGACCAGGACGCCGCCCCGCAGCCTGGTGGTGGCCTGGAGCAGCGCGGTGAGGCTGATCCACCCCTCGAGGCAGTCCTCGGTGGAGTCACCGAAGATCGGATAGAAGTGGTCGAACGTCCAGCCGGACTCGAACAGGTCGATCTCGTCGCAGCGCTGCCAGACCTCGAGCAGCCAGTCCCAGGTGCACCGCTGGGGTGAGGTACTGACGGCGAACCTCATGACTGCCGGACCACGTCGATGTTGCCCTCGGTCCAGTCGACCTCCAGGACCCGGTGGGTGATGCGCCACCCGACCGGGGTCCGGACCAGCTCGTCGAGATAGCGACCAGCGATCACGTAGTTGTCGCCGCCTTCGGTCCCGCGTTTGGTGTGCTGGGCATGGAGGTAGCACCGGCAGGTGGCCGTGTCGCCGTCGATCCTCACCTGCTGGTTGCCGACCAGGTGCTGGGAAACCGTCAGATGGCCGAGCGATGCCTCGACCTTGTCGACGATGGTTGCCAGCCCGTCGAAGCGTTGCCCGCCATAGATCGCCACCGCATCCTCGGTGAACACCTGATCGAGGTCCGACCGGGGTCCGTGGTCGAGGATCCAGCCGTAGGCGATCGTGAGGTCCACGATCGCCTGGGTGTCCACCATTGTCTGCAAGTCGTCACTCATGCCGCGATCTTGGCAGAGGTCAGCGGTGACCGCTCCAGGCCTCACGAATTGCCGCTGCGGGATCCACGAGGAGGCCGGCGTCGTCGGCGAATCGCATGACGGCGCGGTCCTCGGGGCGGTAGGGCCGCCACGCCCCGAGCACATCGGTCGTCGGTGACCCGGTACGGATGAACGAGATCCAGGCATCGTGCATCGTTCGGCTGACGTGCCACGGCAGGTCGTCGGTCCCCAGGAAGACGTCGACGCCCGGTCGGTCGAGCGTGGCGAACGTGAACGGGATCTCCAGGGCATGCGCCGCGCCGAGTGCGCCGCCGAACGCCTGGCTCTTCCAGTCGAACAGGTACATCCAGGTCGGCGCCGCGGTGTGGGCCCGGGCCTCGGCGAGGCGCACCGCCGGGATGCGGAACGAGTAGTCGGTGGTCAACATGACCGAGATCTCGCCCGACGTCGCCTCCGGGTGCGAGGCGCGGTACTCGGCGATGAGGTGGTCCGGCGGATCGACGTAGTGCCGCATGAGGTGCGCCAGCTTGTCGTCGGACACCTGTCCCATGCCGAACAGCGTGGTCTCGTCGGCGTTCGTGCCGGTCAGGACCGCCACGTCGGCTCCCGCGCCCTGCGCCAGCAGCTCGACGGGCAGCGCCGGCAGGTGGTCGGGGTGGACGCTCGGGTAGAAGGGCTGGTTGACCCGGCCGATGCGGTCGCCGGCCCGGGCCTCGACCCGGGCCTGGGCCTCGAGCACCGCCTGGGCGTCGGCGCGCCGCGCCTCCTCGACGGTGGTCACGCCGAGCTCGCCGAGGAAGAGCCCGGTGACCACATCCGCGGTCTCGTCCCCCAGCACGTGGTGGCCGGCTCCCGACTGCGGGATGGCGCGGCGGAACAGTCCGTCGGTCTGCTCCATCGCGAGCAGGGTGGTCACGCTGAACGCGCCGGCCGACTCACCGGCGATGGTCACCCGGCCGGGGTCGCCGCCGAACGCGGCGATGTTGTCCCGGACCCAACGCAGCGCCGCCACCTGGTCGAGGGTGCCGTTGACGCCCGATGTCGGTGCTCCCGGCATTCGACAGAACCCGAGCGCCCCGAGCCGATAGTTGATGGTCACGACGACGATGTCGCCGTTCCGAGCGAAGCTCGTGCCGTCGTACCAGGGCGTGGCCCCGGTCCCGTGCCGGTACGCCCCACCGTGGATCCACACCATGACCGGGCGTCCGGCGTCGTCGGCTGCCGGCGTACAGACGTTGAGGGTCAGGCAGTCCTCGTCCCAGACGACCGGCGCCGAGTTCGTGAGCCCGTCACCCGGGAGCTGGGGGGCGGCGGGACTGAACCGGGTGCAGTCCCGCACTGCGCTCCACGGCTCGGGGGCGGTCGGCGGCTTCCAGCGCCGGTCGCCCACCGGCGGTGCCGCATAGGGGATCCCGGCAAAGAGCGCGACCCCCTTGCGCTCCCGCCCCCGCACCGGCCCCGTCGTGGTCATCACCTCGAGCTGCATCCAGCGATCATCGCACTCTTCGGTGGCCCGTCGACGCGCAGAACCGCCCTGGCCCGACAGGTGGGTCGTCGGCCAGGGCGGTTCGAGGGCTGCGTAACCCGCTTGCATCCCGTCGTATTCCAGGGAGCTCGCGGGGAACGGCGGAAGATTCAGCTCAGCTCCACCGTGACCCGGATGGCGCCCTGGGGGGTGTCGACCTCGAAGACCATGGCGTCCTGGTCGGCGCCGGTGTCGGGGCCGGCCTGGCGGGGGGCCTGATCGGGGCCGAAGCCGTTGACCTGGTCGACCTCGGTGCCCGCGTCCCACAGCAGGATGTCCTCGGTGACATCACCGGTGAGCGGGTTGCCGTCGGCGTCGAACAGTGGGACGCCCATCTCCAGCGGAGCGAAGAACAGGTCGTTCGACTGCACGAACATGGTGGCGAAGTTCAGGTACTCACCAGGCGCTGCCGGCACCTCGAAGACGTAGCGGTCGCCAGGGAACGCAGGACCGGGGGCATCGGCGCCGTCGGGCGTGTTGAACACGCCCGAGTGGAAGACCCCGTCGGCGGTCTCGACGAAGGCTGCGAGTGCTGCCGGATCACCGTCCTCGGCGAGCGCCTCCAGACCGTTGCCGGGGTCGACGACCCCGCCCTCGAACAGCACCGGACTGCCGTCGGTGGCGACCCACACGCCGGGGGCGATGGGGCTGGCGACACCGGTGGTCTCACCGATGGCATCGGCCAGCGGCCCCGCGGTGCCGTCTTCTGCCAGACCCTCCAGACCCTGACCGCGGTCGGCCGCGCCGGGGGTGAAGATCGGCTCACCGTCCTGGTGGATCACGAAGACACCGGGAGCGATCGGACCGGGCAGCGTCGAGTTGCCCGAGATGTTCTGGATCGAGACGGTGAACAGCCCGTTCTCACCCGGCGTCACGGTGACCTCGACCAGCTCGGACACGGCCGGCACACCGTCGGTCACGGACCGAACCAGCGGATCCGGGTCGGCGTCGCCGGTGTCGGGGCCGGCCTGACGCGGCGCCTGGTCGGCGCCCTCGCCGGGGACCTGGTCGATCTCGGTGCCGGCGTCGTACAGGCGAACGGCGTCGGTGATGTCGCCGCTGACCGGGTTGCCGTCGCTGTCGAAGAGCTCGATGCCCTCCGAACCCGGTGCGAAGAACCAGTCGTTGGACTGGACGAGCATGGTCGCGAAGCTCAGGCGATCGCCCGGGTTGGCGTAGACGTCGAAGCTGTAGCGGTCACCGGGGAACGCCGGGCCGGGCTCGGCGCCCCCGTCGATGGTGTCGAACACGCCGGTCGAGCTGGCGGTGTAGTCACCTGAGATGTTCTCGATGGTGACGGTGAACAGGGTGACGTCCATCATCATGTCGTCGGACATCTCGTCCATCTCGTCGGACATCTCGTCGGACATCTCGTCCGACATCTCGTCGTCTCGTCCATCTCGTCGGACATCTCGTCGTCGTCCATCTCGTCGGACATCTCGTCGTCGTCCATCTCGTCGGACATCTCGTCGTCGTCCATGACCTCGCCATCGGCCGCGGCGGGCTCTGCGGACTGAGCGTCGCCAGTCTCGGCAGCCGCGCCCGTGGCGACGGGGTCGTCGTCGTCACCGCCGCAGGCAGCAGCGATCAGACCGAGCGCCACGGCGCCGGCAACGAACTTGGGGGACTTCATCGGTTCGGTTCTCCTGAGTTGCGAGCCTGCGGCCGCCGGGGGATCCGGAGGGGGGTGGATCCGCTCCGGCGGCCGGGCTCCTGGTTGACACACACGTCGACCGGTCGCAGGAGAGAACGACGCCGTCGACCTCGGCGGTTCCACAGAACCGTCGGGCAGATGTCACGGAATGGGAGCCGCCCGCAGCGGGTTGCGCCGGGTCCCGTCAGCCGATGTAACGAGCGCGGGGCCGGAAACGCAATGGTTGCTCCTCGTACTCCTCGAGGGCGTGCGCCAGCCAGCCGGCCGTGCGGGCGAGCGCGAAGACCGCCTCACCGGCGTCGGGCTCCATGTCCGCGAGCCAGGTCAGCGCGCCGAGGGCGAGATCGACGTTGGCGATCGCATCGGTCCGCCGCCCGATGAGGTCGCGGACCGCGTGCACTGTGCCCAGCCTGGAGTCGTCGCGCCACGCATCGCTGACCCGCTGCATGAGCGCGACGTAGCGGGGGTCCTCGGTCCGATAGATCGTGTGACCGAAACCCGGGTTGCGAGCGAGGAGACGATGGGCGTCGCCGACGGCCTCGGCCGGGCCGGCGGGGCCGTCGGCCGCCGCGAGCAGTTCGTGGACGTCGCGGCTGGCCGCGCCGTGCAGCGGACCACCGACCACCCCCAGACCGGCGCTGACGGCCGAGTACGGGTCGGCGCGGACGGAGGCTGCGACGCGGACGCCGAAGGTCGACGCGGCCAGGCCGTGGTCGACCAGCAGGGCGAGGGCAGCATCGAGTGCCGCGCGAGCGGGTCCAGTCGGTCGCCGACGGGTGAGCCGTGGCCAGAGCCGGTCCGCGATCGTCCCCGCGGTGCCACCCCGGCCAACCACGGGGAGGCCCGCGACCATGGCGCCGATCAGCGCCCGGCCGGCGGCTCGGACTGCGGCCGGTGTGAGGTCGGCCCGCAGCGGGTCAGTCGCCGACACCGCAACGACCGTGGCCCGCAGCCGATCGACCCGTGGGGTGCCCTCGGGCAGCGTGTCGCGGATCGCCTCCACGACGGCGACCGCATCGTCCGACGGCTCCCATGACCCTCCCGAGCCGTTCCAGAGCACGTCGACCACGTCCTCGTAGGGCGCGCCGCCGTCGACCAGCGACACCAGGTCTCGGCCGCGGATCTGGAGATCGCCATCCCGGACGCGAGTCAGCGCCGTGCTGATGACCGTGTCGAGCTCACCCTCGGTGGGCCGGCGACGCCCGGACCGGAAGGCGTCGACCTCGTCGGCGTCGAACAGCGACGTCCGCCCGTCCATGGCCATGTGGCGGTGCAGCAGCCCACGGGAGACGTAGGCGTAGAGGGTCTGGCGCTTGACACCGAGTCGGGCGGCGGCCTCGGCGGCGGTGAGCTCCTGCGACATGTGGTGATGGATCCGATCAACGTTGACTTGATCAATGTTGTCAACATCGATCCGTCGCTGCAAGCTCAGACCCATGACGACATCCACATCGACGGCACTCATCGCACCCGCCGGCCTCAAGGGCCTCGTCGTGGCGGACACCGAGATCGGCTCGGTCCGAGGCGACGAAGGCTTCTTCCACTACCGCCAGTACGACGCAACGCAAGTGGCCGAGCACCGCAGCTTCGAAGCGGTGGCCCATCTCCTTCTCGAGAACGCCCTCCCCAACGAGTCCCGGGAGGCCGCATTCCGGGCCGACCTCGCCGCCGCCCGGCGCCTGCCCGAATCGCTGGCGACCCTCGCCGACCACATGGCCGACGCCGGCCACGGACCGCTGCCTGCGCTCCGAGCACTGCTGTCGGTCGCGGTCGACCCCCGGCCATCGCTCGACCTCACCGATGCCGAGCGACGCGCTGCAGTCCTCCAGGCTGTCGGCGCCACCCCGACTCTGCTCGCGGCGATCCACCGTCGCCAGCGCGGCCTGACCCCGCTCGCACCGGACCCCGCCCTGTCCCACGCCGCCGACTACGTCCGGATGGTGACCGGATCGACCCCCACCGGCGCCAACGCCCGAGCGGTGGAGCGGTACCTCTCGCTGACCGCGGACCACGGCTTCAACGCCTCGACGTTCACGAGCAGGGTGATCACCTCGACCGGTGCCGACATCGGCGGCGTGCTGGCCGGCGCGGTCGGCGCGCTCTCCGGTCCGCTGCACGGCGGGGCACCCAGCCGAGTGCTCGACATGCTCGACGCCATCGGCGACCCGGCCAACACCGAGCGGTGGGGACGGACCGAGCTCGAGGCGGGCCGCAAGCTGATGGGGTTCGGTCACGCGGTGTACCGCGCGGGCGACCCCCGCAGCCGACTCCTCAAGGAGACGGCCGTCGAACTCGGCGGCGACATCGTCGACCGCGCGCTCGAGATCGAGGACCGGATGCTCGCGATGCTGGCCGCCTGGAAGCCGGACGCCGTCATCGTGACCAACGTCGAGTACTACGCCGCCGTGGTGCTCCATCTGGCCGGCATCGACCAGGACATGTTCACGCCGACGTTCACGACCAGCCGCATCGTCGGCTGGGCCGCGCACATCGTCGAGCAGGCAGCGAACAACAAGATCATGCGACCCGCAGCCCGCTACACGGGCATCGAGCCGCCGGTGCCCCTGCCCTGACGGGCGGCCTCAGCCGATGGCCAGCCGGTCGCGGACCCAGGCGGCGAGGCGGGCAACCGCGTCGTCGGCCTCCGGCATCACGCCAGCGCAGTACTGGAACACGTGCTGCATCTCCGGGAAGACGTCGAGCCGGACGTCGACCCCGGCCGTCGCGGCGCGACGAGCGATGTCGAGCGCGTCGTCGAGCAGGGTCTCCTGACCGGACGCCTGCAGATACAGCGGCGGAAGGCCCGACAGGTCCGCACCGACCGGCGAGGCCCGGGGGTCCGACGCATCGGCTCCCTGGAGATAGAGCTGGCCGATGTCGGACAGCCGCTGCTTCTCCAGGAGCATGTCGGTGTCGGCCTTGGTGGTCCAGGTGTCGGCTGTGCAGGTGATGTCGGCCCAGGGCGAGATGGGGATGGCTCCCGCCGGCTGCGGCAGGCCCTCGTCCGCCAGCGACACCAGCAGCGCCAGGGTGAGCCCACCGCCGGCGGAATCGCCGCCCACGACGATGTCGCCGGGCTGGATGTCGTGGTCGAGCAACCACCGGTACGCGGCGACCGCGTCCTCCACCGCCGCAGGGAACGCATGCTCCGGTGCGAGGCGATAGTCGACCGACAGCGCGCGGCAACCGGCGCCGAGGCACAGGTGACCCAGCATCCCTCGCACGTGGTCGGCCGAGCCCAGGATGTAGGCGCCGCCGTGGAAGTACAGCAGCACCTTCTGGTCGTCCATGCCTTCGGTGTCGATCCACAGCGCCCGCGGTCCGCCGGCCACGACCTCGTCGACGACGGTCCCGGGGTCGGTGGACCAGCTGGCGAACATGTCGTCGGCCAGTCGGGCCACGCTCATGGTGTCCATGCCCTCCGGCGGCTCCGGCGGGTTCTCGCGCCGGTCGCGCAGCATGTCCTCGTGGGCCTGGGCTTCGGGGCTGATCATGGCCGGCGAGCGTAGTCGTGCGTCCCGACCCGGACCCGGTGTGCGCCACTACGATCCCGGCCGAACGCGAGGAGACGACGATGAGCGACGAGTGGTTCGACAAGTACCCGGGGCTGGCGTTCGAGCGTCACGAGCACGGCATCCTGCTCATGACGCTGAACCGACCCGAGGCGATGAACGCCACGACCGCCGCCGATCACCACGGCATCAGCCGGGTCTGGCACGACATCGACGACGACGCCGACACACGCGTCGTCGTGGTGACCGGCGCCGGCGACGCGTTCTCGGCGGGCGGCGACCTCGACTGGATCGCCACCATGGTCCAGAACTACGACGGCATGAAGGCCGCGTTCCGCGAGGCCGGCGACATCGTGTACCGGATGACC
>CBDHFJ010000173.1:0-20660 GCA_965262315.1 Acidimicrobiales bacterium | reverse complement strand
CTGCATGCCCGCACCTACCCGTGGAGGGAGCTTGAACGCGCTCGATGCGGCCACGCTCGTGCGGCTGCTCGCTGACGAGGATCGGCGGCGGGTCGTTGCCGCGCTCGTACTGGGGGCCGACACCACCGACGACCTCGTCGACCGGACCGCCATGCGTCTGCGTGAGGTCGTCGAGGCGGTCAGCCGGCTCGAGGCCGCGGGCCTGGTCGAGCGCGGCGCCGACGGAACACTCGTGCTGCTGGAGCAGGCATTCGCCCTCGCTGCCCGGGCATCGGCACCGGAGCCCCGGCCGTCCGCGCACCCAGACGCGCCGGCGGAGGTCGCCAGGATCCTCGATCAGGCGTTCCTGGACGGTCGCCTCGTGCACCTGCCCACCAAGGAGTCGAAGCGGCTCGTGGTGCTGGACCACATCGCCCAGCGATTCGAGCCCGGTGAGCGCTACACCGAGAAGCAGGTCAACGCGTCGCTCAGCGAGATCCACGCGGACACCGCGACCCTGCGCCGCGACATGGTGGACTTCGGCTTCCTGGACCGAGCGGACGGCGAGTACTGGCGCAGCGGCGGGACCGTGTGACCATGTCGTTGCCCATCGTCGATCTCACCATGACGCCGGAGGCGCTGGCGCCAGGGATCGACGACATCTGCCGCGAGATCGGGTTCTTCGTCGTCGTCGGGCACGATGTCGACCCGCAGATCATCGACGACGCGTGGTCGCTCACCGAGCGGTTCTTCGAGCTTCCGCTCCAGCAGAAGCTGGCGGCGCGGCACCCGACCGAGGAGCACCACCCCTACGGCTACTTCCCGGCCGGCCAAGAGGCGCTCGCAGCCTCGCTCGGGATCGAAACGCCACCCGACATCAAGGAGAGCTTCAACATCGCGCCGCCGCGCGACCACGCCGACGGCACCGGCCGGTTCGGCGGGGTGGAGCGGATCTGGCCCGATGCGCTGCCCGAGCTCCGGGCGGCATGGGAGGCGTACTACGACGCGATGACGGCGCTGAGCGACCGGCTCCTCGTCCTCATGGCCCGTGCCCTGCAGGTCGAGCCCGAGCTCTTCCTCGTCGCGGTCGACCGGCACCTGTCCGCCCTCCGCGGCCTCAACTACCCGCCGCTCGGTGCCTCGGCCCTGCCCCACCAGCTCCGCGCCGGTGAGCACAGCGACTACGGCACCCTCACGGTGCTGCTTCCGGGACCGGGCACCGGTGGGCTTGAGGTGCTGCGGGCCGACGACACCTGGGTGCCCGTGCAGCCGATCGAGGACGGCTTCGTGGTCAACCTGGGCGACATGATGCAGCGCTGGACCAACGACCGATGGCGCAGCACCCGGCACCGGGTGGCGATCCCCGATGACGACGTGGCGGCCACCGAACGACGCCAGTCGCTCGCGTTCTTCCACCAGCCGAACTGGGACGCTCGCATCGAGGCCATCCCCACGTGCGTTCCGGCGGGCGAGGCAGCGCGACACGATCCCGTGCTCGCCGGTCCCTGGCTCGCGTCGAAGTTCGACGCCGCGTCGACCGGTGGCTGAGCCGGCTACCCCATCAACTCGTCACGCTCCTGGTGATTTGTGAAGGGTTCCCGGAGCCGGGAACCCTTCACAAATCCTGAGACGTGCGGGCTCGTATCGAGCACTCGACTCAGCCGACGGCAGGCAGCGACCAGCAGGTCCGCATCTCGCCCAGCCGCAGTGAACGCAGGACCGGTTCGGCTCCGGGGGCGAGGACCATGTCGGGTCGTCGTTCCAGCAGTGCGTGTGACGCGGCCACGGCGACGTCGCGGGTCAGCGCGTAGGTCGAGCGCGGGCGCTCCTTGGGCACCGCCGGGTGGATCGACGGCGGGCCCGTCCCGAACGAGATGCCCGATGGCAGGCCGTCGGCGCGGTACTGGCCGCGCGGCTCGCGCTGACACAGGTCCTTGCGCGTCACCAGGAACGCGTCGGGCTCGGCGAAGGCGCGCGGATCGCGATTGGCAGCGAGCGCCGAGCAGTGAACCAAGCCGCCTCCCGGGATCAGACGGCCGAACCGTTCGACCTCGTGGCGAGCGAACCGCTGTGCCGCCGTCACCGGTGGCGAGTGTCGGAGCGCTTCCAGCCAGGCGAACTTCATCAGACGCGGCTCGTCCTGTACCAAGCCCAGCTGATCGGGGTTGGTCAACAGGAGGTACCAGAGGTTGGCCAACCCTCCGTGGAGCGTCTCGTGGTCGGCTTCCAGGATCGTGGCGACGAGGTCGGCGGCCGTGCCAGGCGAGTCGGGTAGCTCGAGGTCGGCCACCGCCGTGACGAGGTCGTCACCACCGCTCCCCCGCCGGGCCTCGAGCAGTGGCTCGAAGTAGGTGACCAGCTCATCGAACGCAGCGAGCCCATCGAGCTGGTCCGGGGCATCCCACAGCCAGCCCCGCTGCATGCGCCAGTACCGGGCCGAGAAGGCGGCCAGATCGTCGGCAGGCAGGTCGAGGGCGGCGCCCCACAGCTCCAGCGGGAGCCGTGCCGCGAACTCGGTGGCCAGATCGACCGTGTCGCCGAGCTCGTCCAGGACGCGCCCGACCACCCCTTCGAGCGCGGCGTCGATCGAGTTGGCCCACGCCCACAACACCGGGAGCTCCGAACCGAGGTCGCGGCCCAGGTCGGGGCGCCCGTAGAACCAGCGCTTCGAACGAGTCTCGTAGTTGGCCTCGTCGGCGAACACCGAGGTCACGTCGTCGTAGCGGGTGATCCAGAACCGGTTGCCCACCCAGTCCCGGTAGCACGGGTAGTTCTCGCGCAGGATCGTGAGCAGGCGCTCGGGCTCGGTGAGCATCTCGTCGGAGATCAGCTCGCGAGGCTTCAGCAGGTTTGTGGTCTCGCCCACCCGCTCACGCTGGTACACCTCATAGGTCCGATACCCGGCCGCGGGAAGCGGCTCGTCGTCGTGTTCGTGCTCGTACGCTTCGTCAGCCACTACACGCCTTCAGGGAGATCGAAGGTGAGCCACAGCTCGCGGATCGAGCCGAGCCCGATCGGCGCCAACGACACCTCGTCGATGTCCTTCGGCATCCTGTCCTCGGCGATCCGGACGTTGCCGAGCACCGGTTGGAGGATCTCCGAGCCGATGATCCCCTCCTGTTGGCTGATCCACGCTCCTGGGCACAGGTGGGGTCCGATGCCGAACGCCATGTGGCTGCACTTGCCCTCGCCCTTGTAGCCCGAACGCAGGATCTTTCCGGTGTAGAGATCCTCGCGGAAGATGTCGAACACCTCGGGATCCTTGAAGACCCGGTCGTCGTGGTTGGCCGACACGTCGACCATGTGCATCAACGATCCGGCCGGGATCGTCACACCGTGCATCTCGATGTCGAAGGTGTTGTGGCGGGGCTGACCTCCGATCGAGGTCGAGTGGCGCAGCATCTCGTCGAAGGCCGGTGTCCACAGGCTCGGATCGGCCTGGACCGCCGACCACTGCTCGGGGTGCTGGAGCAGCAGGTACCAGAGGTTCATGATCGCTCCGCGCGTGGTCTCGCCGCCGCCACCCACGACCAACGCGATGAACGAGGTGATCTCCTCGGTGGACATGACGTCGCCGTCGATCTCCGACGTGCACAGCTCGGAGATGATGTCCATGCAGATCTCGTTGCCGTCCTCGTCGTGGAGGTACGTCGGGGCGGCACGCCGCTCCTCGACCAGCGACTCGACGTACTCCTCGAGGTCCTGGCGGGCCACCAACCCGTCGTGGTGCGTGTCGGAGCCGCCGAGCCCGCTCATCATCGCGTCGTACCACCAGGTGAACTGCTGCCGCGCGTCCTGGGGAATCCCGAGCACCTGGGCCACCACCGAGATCGGGAACTCGTTCGCGAACGCCTTGCCGAGTTCGAGCGTCGCGGTGCCGGCGGCGCGGTCGATCTCGACGCCCTTCGGATTGTCCGGAGCCCACCACTCGTCGATCAGTTCCTGCGCGATCTCGCGCAGTGCGTGCAGGCGCTTCGTCAGGGCTGCTCCCACCAGGTGGCGGCCGTAGATGTTGCGCCGGCGCCGATGCTCGATACCGCTCAGCTCCAGCTGGGTGTTGCCCAACACCCCCGACGACGACCCCTTGGGGATGGTGTTGAAGCCCACCTCGTCGAAGTAGCAGTCGGCGATGTCCTGGTAGCGCGTCACGTAGTACGCGTTGTGGAGCTTGTCGTGGAACACCGGGTAGTGGTCTCGGAGGATCCGGTAGTACGGATACGGGTTCCGACCGAACTCGAGGCTGTCGAAGATCCGCGGATCGAACAGCGGCGTCCCGTCGGGCGCATGTCCCATGTCGACGGCTTCGCCGACCGGCATCAGCGGGAACCGCTTCCGGCCCCCCGTGTCCTCACTGTCGAGCTCGATGGTGTCGCCGAGGACGGCGTCGAACGGATTCGGCATCGGTCACCCCCTGGTTGCGGCCGAGCGTAGCTGGGCGGACGGCCGCCGACCGGAGCGGTCACCCCTCCCGGTCGGCCTTCTCGAGCTCACGGCGCCGGAATTCGGCGCGAGCCGACGGATCTTCGGCGACACTCCCTCCGATGACCGAGACCGTCGAGCGACGCGCCGCGAAGCAGGGCGCTCGAGACATCCTGCCGTTGACCGCGGTGTTGTTCCCGCTCGGACTCGTCTACGGCGTGACGGTCTCGGAGGTCGCGGTCGATGACTGGCTCGGCGGCCTGGCGTCGACGCTCGTGTTCGCTGCCGCTGCGCAGCTCGCGCTCATCGACCTCATCGCCGACGATGCCGCCTGGATCACCGCAGTCAGCACGGCCCTCGTCATCAACCTGCGGTTCGTCATGTACTCCGGAGCGCTGGCCCCGTCGTTCTCGCAGTACCCCGCGTCGTGGCGGCTGCCGCTGGCGTACCTCATGACCGATCAGGCCAGCGGCGTGTCGCTGCTCTACAACGAGACCGAGCGGGATCCGGTGGCACGACGCTGGTACTACCTCGGCGCGGCCATACCGCTCTTCGTGACGTGGATGGTGACGACCTGGCTCGGCATCGTCTTCGGCGCGTCGATCCCGATGAGCTGGGAACTGGGGTTCGCCGTGCCCTTGACGTTCATCTGCCTGCTCATCCCGTCGATCCGGGATCGAGCCCGCCTCGTCGCCGCGATCGTCGGCGGTGCGGTCTCGCTGCTGGCCCGCGACGCGCCCAACTCGACCGGTCTGCTCATCGGCGCTGCGGTGGGTGTCGCCGCGGGCATGGCGGTCGACCGATGAGCCCGCTGGCGCAGGTGGTGATCGTCGGGGTCGGGACGTTCCTGATGCGAGCGTCGCTGGTGACCGTGCTCGCCGGTGTCACGATCCCCGTCCGTGTCGAGCAGGCCCTCCGTCTGGTCGTCCCGGCCGTGCTGGCAGCCATCGTGGCCCAGAGCCTGTTCCTCGACGACGGCGGCACCCGGTCGTTCTCGTCGTGGCATGTCGGCGCGCTGGTGGCCGCACTGGCGGTGTGGCGCACGAAGAGCGTCGGCCTCGCCCTGGCGGCGGGCATGTCCGCCCACTGGCTGGTCCTCGCCGCGACGTGACGAGCTGAGTCAGGTGTCGCCGACGACGCTGAAGCCCTCTTCGGTGATGGCGACTTCCTTGCCCCGGTTGATCGACACCCAGTCGCGCGCCTCGAGGTAGGGCTTGAAGACCTCGGCGATCTTGACCTCGTCGGCCTTGGTCTTCGGCCGCTGCATCTCGTAGAGCTCGGGGAACTCGAGCCAGGCGCAGACGCCGTCCCACAGCCGGAGTGCAGCGTCGCCCGTGGGCGGGTTCACCAGCACCGGGCCGAAGATCGTCTGCTCGCCGTCGGGGCCCGGGAAGAAGAGCGTGGGGACGCCGTATCCGGAGGCGTTGATGACCTTCTCGTGCTCGGCCTTGACCTCGTCGTGGGTCGTGGGGTCCGCGATGGCCTCGTCCACCAAGCTCGCGTCGAGCCCGATCGATTCCACCAGGTGCTTCGCGACGTCGGGCTCGTGGGGCTTGCGGCCCTCCATGTGCAGCGCCGTGCCCGACGCCAGGTACCAGTCGTCGCAGTGCTTCATGTCGATCCGACGGAGATAGGCACCGATCCGCATCATCGACCAGCCATAGGACCACTCGCGCTCCCAGGGGTGCTTCTTGCCCTCCCTGCGGTTGACCTCTTCGAGGCTGAAGAAGCGCCAGTTGACCGTCAGTCCCAGTTGGTCGCGAACGTCGCGCATCCAGAGCGAGGTCTGATACGCCCACGGGCAGAGGACGTCGAAGTGGAAGTCGAGCTCGGTCGGTTTCTCCATGGCCGAACGATAGCGCCCGCTACGGAACGGCGCCGGGCCTCAGTCGAGCGCCTGGTAGACGGTGGCGGCCAACTCGCGCCGGATCGGATAGTGGCTCGACGGGAGGAACTGCGTCATGAACACACAGGTCACCTCCTCGAGCGGATCGACCCAGAACGCCGTGCTCGCCGCACCTCCCCAGGCGAACGAGCCGTACGAGCCGATCGCGCCGTTGGCTGCCGGGTCCACCAGGCTCGAGAAGCCGAGACCGAAGCCCATCCCGTTCATCACGGCCTCGGAGAACGTCGACTGCCCCAACTCGTTCAGCGTCTTGCCTCCCGGCAGGTGGTTGAGCGTCATGTACTCGAGGGTCTTGCGTCCGATGATGCGGTTGCCGCCCAGCTGGCCGCCGTTGACCAGCATGTCCGCGAAGCGCTGGTAGTCGTCGAGCGTGCCGACCATGCCGCCGCCACCGGAGAGCATGGTGGGGGGCTGCAGGTACCGGTTGGCGTCGAAGGGCTCCATCGGGGTCAGCAACGAGCCGGGCGTCGTCACGTACAGGGTGGTGAAGCGGTGGGCCTTGTCCTCGGGAACGTGGAACGCCGTGTCGACCATGCCGAGCGGGCCCGTGATGTGCTCGGCGATGTACTCGTCGAGCGGCTGGCCCGAGATCACCTCGACCAGGCGGCCGCAGACATCGGTCGACATCGAGTAGTTCCACGCGGTGCCGGGGTCGAACACCAGCGGCTTGGATGCCAACGTCTCGATCGCCTCCTCCAGCGACACCTCCGGGAGGCCGAAGTTGCCGAGGTTGTCCTCGCGATACATCGCATCGACGTTGTTCTGGAAGAAGAACCCGTAGGTGAGCCCCGACGTGTGGCACAACACGTCCTTCACCGTCATCACGGTCTGTGCGGGCCTGGTGAGCGGCTGGGTGAGGCTGCCGCCCACCCAGACCTGCGGGTTCGCGAACTCGGGCAGGTGGCGCTCGACCGGGTCCTCCAGCAGCATCAGGCCCCGCTCGTACAGCTGCATGAGGGCCACCGAGGTGATGGGCTTCGTCATCGAATAGATGCGATAGATGGCATCGTCGGCCAGCGGCCGCTCGGTGGCCACGTCGGCGAGCCCGACCGTGTGCCGTAGTGCGACCACCCCCTTCTGCGCGACCTGCACCTGTGCGCCGGCCAGCTTTCCGTCGGCGACGTAGCGCTCGGCCAGCTCGGTCACTCGTGCAAGACGCCCCGTGTCGAATCCCATGTGCTCCCCCAACGTCGTCTGGTCACCGCAAAGCATCGCGCGGCCTACGCTGCGTCGCCGTGAGCGATCGATACGACACCGGCACCGACAACCTCCGAGCACACGTGGACGACGCAGGAGTGCTGCGGATCGTCCTGGACAATCCCGAGCGTCACAACAGCCTCACCGGCCGGATGCTCGGAGGTCTCCAGCGACTCTTCGCCGCGGCCTCGGACGATCCGGCCGTCCGAGCGATCCTGGTCCGCGGCGTCGGCGAGACCGCCTTCGCCTCGGGCGCCGACATCGGCGAGCAGTCCGAGCGGGCGTCTACGGGCGAGACCAATCCCGATCGCGGCGGCTTCGTTCCCGCGCTCCTGTCCTGCACCAAGCCGGTCGTGGCGATGATCCACGGCTGGTGCCTCGGCGGCGGCCTGCTCGTGGCGATGACGGCAGACATCCGCATCGCTGCCGACGATGCCCGATTCTCGATCCCGGCGTCACGCCTGGGGGTGGCCTACCCGCTGGCCGCCACCCACCTGCTGGTCGACATCGTCGGGCGCGGCGCCGCCGCCGACCTCCTGCTCAGCGGGGACCGCATCGACGCTGCCGAGGCTCACCGCATCGGTCTGGTGTCGCGGGTCGTGGCCAAACCCGACCTGGAGGCCGAGACCGAGACCCTCCTGGCCAGGCTCGCCGCCAACGCGCCGCTGTCGATGGCCGCGTCGAAGGCCAGCATCGGGCACGCGTCCGCGGCCTTGCGGGACGGCACCGACGACGTGATCGCCATGATCGACGCGGTCTGGGCCAGCGAGGACGCCAGGGCCGGCATGGCGGCCTTCTTCGCGAAGCAGACCCCCTCGTTCGAGGGTCGGTGAGCCGGCCGCGAGTGCAGAAATGAGCGGGGATGCCGCTCGTGCGGGGCACACTGTGAGCCATGAGCGCCACCGGTGAGGCAAGCGACCACGAGAACGAGGCCAAGGCCGACTTCATCCGCGAGAAGGTCCGTGCCGACATCCAGGCCGGCACGTTCGGGGGTCGCGTCCAGACCCGGTTTCCACCGGAGCCGAACGGCTATCTCCACATCGGCCACGCCAAATCGATCTGCCTCAACTTCGGACTCGCGCAGGAGTTCGGCGGCGAGTGCAACCTGCGCTTCGACGACACGAACCCGACCACCGAGGACGAGGAGTTCGTCCGGGCGATCGAGGACGACATCGAGTGGCTGGGCTTCACCCCCTCCAACGAGCCGTTCTACGCCTCGGACTACTTCGAGCAGCTGTACGAATGGGCCGAGCTGCTGATCCGGCAGGGCAATGCGTATGTGGACGACCAAGACGCCGAGACCATCTCGGCCCAGCGCGGTGGCTTCACCGAACCCGGCGTCGAGAGCCCGTACCGCGATCGCACGGTCGAGGAGAACCTCGACCTGTTCCGTCGGATGCGCGCCGGCGAGTTCGCGGACGGCGAGCGGGTGCTGCGGGCCAAGATCGACATGCAGCACGAGAACATGCAGCTCCGTGACCCCGTCATGTACCGCATTCGCCGTGCCCACCACTTCCGCACCGGCGACGACTGGGTCATCTACCCGACCTACGACTGGGCGCACGGGCAGTCCGACGCGATCGAACGGGTCACCCACTCGATCTGCACCCTCGAGTTCGACACCCACCGGCCGCTCTACGACTGGTGCCTCGATCAGCTCGAGATCCCTCCGGACCGCCGGCCGGGCCAGACCGAGTTCGCCCGCCTCAACCTCACCCACACCGTGCTGTCCAAGCGAAAGCTCCTCCAGCTGGTCAACGACGGCCTGGTCGACGGCTGGGACGATGCGCGAATGCCCACGCTGCGGGGCCTGCGTCGTCGCGGCTACCCGGCCGCTGCCATCCGCGCGTTCTGCGCGCACATCGGCGTCGCCCGCATGAACGGGACCCACGAGATCGAGCTCCTCGAGTCGTTCGTGCGCACTGAACTCAACAGGGTCGCGCTGCGCCGCACCGCAGTGCTGCGCCCCCTGAAAGTCGTCATCACGAACTGGCCCGAGGGCCACGTCGAGATGCGCGAGGCCGTGAACAACCCCGAGGACGAAGCCGCCGGCAGTCGCGAGGTCCCGTTCTCGGGCACGCTCTGGATCGAGCAGGACGACTTCATGGAAGAGCCGGCGCCCAAGTACTACCGGCTGGCGCCGGGCCGTGAGGTCCGCCTCCGCTACGGCTACTTCATCACCTGCGACGAGGTGGTGAAGGACGACGACGGGAACGTGGTGGAGCTCCGCTGCACGTACGACCCCGAGACGGCCGGCGGCCAGGCACCCGACGGCCGCAAGGTCAAGGCCACCATCCACTGGCTGTCCGCAGAGCACGCGCTCGACGCGCAGGTGGCGCTCTACGACCGCCTCTTCACCGCTGAGCACCCTGGTGCGGAGACCGGCGACCCCCTCGACGACCTGAACCCGGATTCCCGGGAACTGCTCACCGGCGCCAAGGTCGAGCCCGCGCTGGCGGAGACCCCGCCCGGCAACGTGGTGCAGTTCGAGCGCCTCGGCTACTTCGCCGCCGACCCGGACACGCCGATGCTCTTCCATCGCACGGTCGGGCTCCGCGACGAGTGGGCCAACATCCAGAAGCGTAAACAATCGGGCGGCTGAGCGGTCCAGCACCCGTGTCGGCGTCGGGCGCGAACCGTTGGAGCCCGCCCCGAGCGGCTAGACCTCCAGCACCTTGACGGTGCCCGCGGTGCCGTCGACCTCGACGAGCATCCCGTCGGTCAACGCGGTCGTTGCTCCCTCGACCGCCACCACGCAGGGGATACCGAGCTCGCGGGAGACGATCACCGCGTGGCTCATGAAGGCCCCGACGTTGACCACGACCGCTGCGGCCGGCATGAAGAGGGGCGTCCAGGCGGGATCCGTGAGCGGCGCCACCAGCACGTCGCCGGGCTCGAGATCGGTGGCGTCGGCGGGATCCATGACGACCCGCACCCGGCCCTGCGCCACCCCGCTCGACCCTGCATCACCCGTCAGCGTGTCTCCGACACCGGCGGACGCCTTGGGCTCGGCAGCGTTCGCCTCCAACTGCTCGATGCTCGGGACCTCGGCCTGGCCCTGGATGAAGAATGGCGGATCGACCGCGGCGAACCGATCGCGGAGCGCCATCCGCTGGTTGATCGTCTCCCGAAAGCTCGCGGGGTCGGCAAAGTAGCCCGCCCACTCGTCGGACGGTCGCAGCATGGCGACACCCAACGGGTCCGGGTCCCCGCCGCGTTCGGCCGCGCGACGCACCATCTCGCGGTAGAGCCGCTTGAACGACAACGAGCAGCGCACGGCCCGATCGCGTGTGGCCTCCCGTGCCTGGCTCCACACCCCGACCGCATCGACCGCCTTGTCGAAGTTCATCTTGTCCATGAGTTTCAGGTGGGGTCGAACCTCGGCGATCGCGGCATCGCGCTTGGCCTGGTCGTCGCCGAGCCGCGTCGTGGGTGACAGGTCCTGGTCGGCCAGGCGCATCCGGTCGATGGCCGTGAGGGCCAGCTCCGGGGTGTTCTCCCAGGTCCGTGACGCCAGCTCCCAGTCGTTCGGACCCCGATGGCCATGCCGTGCCACGAACGCGTCGAACTGCTCCCTGAATGCGGTGCTCTCGTCGTCGGAGCCGAGCCGGCCGAGCAGTCCCCCGACGCCCGCGTCGAACGTCGAGCGGAGGGTCTCGCTGTCTCGCACGTGCTGGGCGATCGCCCAGAGTTCGTTGGCGTACTCGGCGGACTTCACGTCGCCGGCAGCGCCGATGAGGTGGGTGACCAGCCCGGGATTCCCCGCGGCCGCACAGGCGTCGCCAAGGATGCCGGCGACGATCGCAGCGGTCGACGTGGAGATCAGATGGTTGCGGAACGCCGGTCGGAAGCTCGTCGGGAACTCCCGGAGATAGCGCAGGATCACCTCGTCGGGAGCGTCGCGGTCGGGCTGTCGGCTCTCGTAGCGGCCGACGATGTCCGCACTCTCGGTCACGATGTGGGGCAGGTCGCGTTGCCCCAGGGCCGACATGACGGTGCGCAGGATCTTGAGGGACGACCCGAGGCTCTTGTCACCCTTCCGGGGCTCATAGGGCGGTGGGCTTCCCTCACCGAAGAACGAGACATCGATGGCTTCCGCCGACGATCCCGGTGCGCGCACGCCCATCATCCGCAGGTAGGACAGGTTCAGGTAGCCGTACCCCCCGTAGAGACCGATGATGACGGGCTCGCTCGTCGAGAAGTCGTCCTGGCGCAGGATGCCCATCACCTCGTAGGCATCCCGCCAGCCCGCCTCGGCAGGCACGACGCCGAGCTCGTAAGAGAGCGGCGTCAGGACCTCGGGGAAGACCTCGCCGATGTTGCCGCGCGTGTTGATCGGCCAGCGTTCGTCGATACGACCCTCGACGATCCAGTGCGTGTCGCTCACAGTGCCCCCTCGGAAATGCGATCGCTCGGCCGTCGACCGTACGCCACACTCCACGCATGGGCCATCATCGTTCCACCGCCGAGCTCCTGGCCGGGCTCCCCGACGTCCTCGCCTCACCCTCGGACCAGGGCACCCTCGAGCTGGTCATCCGGCGTCCCGCGGAGAACGAACGCGAGGTGCTCGAATGGGCCGAACTGTCGCTCGACGAAGGCGTCGTGGGCGACACCTGGAAGCAGCGGGGCAGCTCGCGGACCCAGGACGGATCGCCGCACCCGGACATGCAGCTCAACGTGATGAACGCCCGGCTCGCGGCACTGGTGGCGGGCGACCGGGCGCGTTGGCCCCTCGCCGGAGACCAGCTCTACGTCGACTTCGACATCACCGAGGCCAACGTCCCGCCCGGGACCAGGCTCGCCATCGGGGACGCGGTCATCGAGGTGACTGCGCAACCTCACACCGGATGCGCGAAGTTCACCCAGCGCTTCGGCCTCGACGCCCACCGGTTCGTCAACAGTCGCGAGCGGAGCGAGCTACACCTGCGCGGCATCAATGCCAAGGTGGTCGAGCCA
Organism: Acidimicrobiales bacterium; assembly: GCA_965262315.1. GTDB lineage: Bacteria > Actinomycetota > Acidimicrobiia > Acidimicrobiales > UBA8592 > JBCCFK01. Next base: position 8,203 of record CBDHFJ010000173.1, on the reverse strand, counting down.
GGCACGATCCGACCCGGCGACCAGATCACCAAGGTCGACGGCTGAGGCGACTTCCCCCGGTGGTGGACGCGGCGATGCCACACTGCCTGCGATGACACACCTTCTCGGCGTCGACACCGGCGGCACGTACACCGACGCCGTCGTGTGGTGTGACGACGCCGAACGGGTCCTCGGCTCGGCGAAAGCCCCGACCACCCACGACGACCTCGCCCACGGCATCGGCCAGGCGATCGACGGCGCTCTGGGCGACGCAGGCGTGGAAGCGACGTCCATCGGGCTTGTCTCGCTGTCGACCACCCTGGCCACGAACGCGCTGGTCGAGGACAAGGGCCGTCGCGCGTGTCTGATCCTGGTCGGATTCGACGACGACGCCCTCGAACGCGGTGGCCTGCGCGAGGCACTGGCCGACGACGAGCTGATCGTCGTGCCGGGCGGGCACACGTCCCACGGCGATGAGGCCCAGCCGCTCGACCTCGATGCGGTCGGCCGGCGAATCCAGGCGGTGGCGCCGTCGGTGGATGCCTTCGCGGTGACGGCCCAATTCAGTGTCCGCAACCCGGCGCACGAGATTCTGATCAGTGACCTGATCCTCGACCAGACGGCCTGCGCGGTCACGTGCAGCCACGAGCTCTCCGCGTCCCTGAACGGCCCCAAGCGCGGGGTGACGGCCCTGCTGAACGCGCGTCTGGTGGCGCTCATCGACGAGTTGCTCGCCGCGGCGGGTGCCATGCTCCGCCAGCGCGGGGTCGACGCGCCCGTGATGATCGTGCGAGGCGACGGCGGCCTCGTCTCCACCGAGTTCGTCCGGGGGCGGCCGATCGAGACCATCCTGTCCGGGCCCGCCGCGTCGATTCTGGGTGCGGCGGCGCTCGTGGGCGCGACCGACGCTGTGGTCAGCGACATCGGAGGCACGACCACCGACATCGCGATCGTCACCGATGGCATGCCCAGGCTCGGGCCCGACGGTGCCGTTGTCGGCGGTCACCACACGATGGTCGAAGCCGTCGAGATGCGCACCCATGGGATCGGCGGCGACAGCGAGATCGGGCTGGCCGACCGGGCCGTCGGACCCCAGCTCACCGTGGGCCCACAGCGCGTGCTGCCGCTGGCTCGGCTCGCGCTGCAGCACCCCGAACTGGTCCACACGACGCTGCAACGGCAGGGTGCTCGCGAGCCGGTCGGCGAGTTCGACGGGATGTTCGCCTGGCGATCCCCTCGCCCACCTCGCGGCCTGGCGAGCAGCCGCTCGGACGCCGACCTGCTGGAGCGGCTCGTTGCCCAGCCATCCCCAGTCGACGGCCTGGTCCGTTCTCGGGTCGACGTCGCCGCGTTGCGCCGCCTGGTGGCAAAAGGCCTGGCGCACCTGGCAGCGGTCACTCCGACCGACGCCGCGCACGTCCTCGGTCACCAGAACGACTTCGATCGCGAAGCGGCCCGCCTCGGATGTGCGGTGCTCGCTCGCCGGAAGGATCGCTACGGCGAGCCGATCGCCGCCACCGCGGACGCGATGGCGCAACACGTGCTCGACGCTGTGGCGAACCGGACTGCGGAGGCCCTGCTCGAGGCGGCCTTCGCACACGACGGCATCGCGGCGACCCCGGCCACCGACCCCCTCGTCGCCGCGGCGCTCGGCGGGTCGGGCCGGGCCACCCGCCTCGACATCGGCCTGGCGCATCCGGTCATCGCGCTCGGCGCCGGCGCGGGAACCCACTATCCGCCGGTCGGGCGACGGCTCGGCACCAGCGTGACCGTCCCCGAGCTCGCACCCGTGGCCAACGCGATCGGTGCCGCGGTCGGCCGAGTCGTCCAGCAGGCGTCGATCCTGGTCAGCGCTCCGCGTCGTGGCGTCTACCGCGTCCACGCGGGTGGTGAACCCGAGACCTACTTCGATCTCGGCGAAGCCACGGCCAGGGCCAAAGAGGCCGCTGCTGCGCGGGCGGCCGGCGCCGCCGAATCCGCCGGCGCAGTCGACGTCGAGGTCACGCTCACCTGGGACGAGCGCTCGGCCGACATCGACGGCAAGGCCTATTTCGTCGAAGGCACCGCCACCGCACGGGCGTCCGGACGACCCCGTGTGAAGGGTTAGTGGTCAGCCGGGCAGCTGGTGCGCGGGGACCGGGCGCAGCCGGGGGTACCAGGGGCTCCGGAGCGGGTCGCCTGGGGCGAGGGTCAAGGACAGGCCAGGCGTGAGAGGCACCGTGGGTCTGGTGGGCGGGCGCGCTGCATAGACGATGTCGCTGCCGTAACACCGCACGGTCAGCGCCCGACGACGGCCGGTCGGTCCGGTGGGGCCGCCGCCGTGGAGCACGCTCGGGTGGGCCACGATCACGTCACCGGGCTCGATGTCCCACGACACGATGTCGAACGAGGCCCGGTCCGCCTCGATGTCGGGCAGACGAGGGTACGCCTCGCCGTAGTGCGGCAACGTGGGGTCGTCCAGGACCTTGCCGGGGCTGAAGCCGTCGTAGAGCGGCCCCCGATGCGACCCTCGCACGTACTCCAGGCACTCCTCCTTCGGGAGCGGGTCCAACGAGATCCACATCGACGCGATCTGGTCGCCGGCGACCGGCCAGTAGGGGGTGTCCTGGTGCCACGGCGTTCGTTCGCAGTTGCCGCCTTCCTTCACGAAGAACTCGTCGCTGTAGAGCCAGATGTCGTCGGAGCCGATGAGCGCCCCGATCACATCGGCGACGGGTGAGTCGTAGACGAGCCGCTGCAACTCCGGGGTGACCTCGGTGTTGCGGATCGTCTCGACGAACTCGCCATCGGTCCCCTCGAAGAAGAGGTGCTTCTTCTGGCCGGCGTTGCCCATGACGCGCTGGAGCCCCAGCTCGATGAGCAGCAGCCACTCGGGGTGGAGTGCCTGCCGAAGCAGGACCACACCGTCGCGGTCGTATGCCGTCTTGACCTCGTCGGTGATCAGCGCCAGCGGGTCGATGGCCGGCGTCGTCGACGCGGCCCGGTCGGTGCCGCGAATGCGTTCGGTGGTGTCGGTCATGAGTACCCCCTCGTGACAGACCATCGTGTGGGGCGAACGGGCCCCGGTCAAGCACGTCTGTGCCGGTCAGGCCGGAAGGGTCACCTCGAGGAACTCCGTTCCGGCCTCGATGTCCGCGCTGATGTCGTGCCCGGACGGGATGGTGACCGAGTCATCTGCCACCAGGGCGTGCGGCCCCGCTCCGGCGTGCAGCTCCAGGCCACCCTCGAGGACGTACAGGAACCGGAGCTCGGTGTCGTGGCCGAGCGTGACCGACTCGTCGGCATCGGTCCGAACGACCCGGGCGCCGGCCAGGCCGTCGGTGGCGTCCCCGATCCCCAGGTCGCGGCACTGCAGGCCGGTCTGGCCCCACGCGTCCCACGTCGCTTCCGATGCGACATGCCGCACGAAACGTTGCCCGCCGAAGTCCCGCCCGGGGTCGGTGCGGCCCGTCGGCAGCTCGATCTCGTGGTCGGCATAGGTGTCGTGTTCGGCGGGACAGCCGATCTCGACCACCTCGAGGCCCTCGGAGCTCTCCAGCACCCGGTGCCGGATGGCAGGAGGTTGGAGCACGCAGTCGCCCGCCTCCAGAACGAACGGGTCGCCCTGGTCCTCGTAGACGACTCGAACCCAGCCGGCGCGACAGAAGATCATCTGGAACCGGATGTGGTGATAGTGCGCATAGTCCGGCACCGGCCCCGCCTCCTCGATGCGGATGTGCGACGCGATGAACCGGCCGCCCAGCCGGGACGGGATCAGGTCTCGATACCCCATGCCGGCTCGGCCGGCCCCGAACCCCGCGGCGTCGACCCGACGTGAGATCACGAGCTCCTCGGCGAGGTCGGGGATCACGACCCGATCGTCGTGCTCGGCCACCGCGGCGAGGTCGGACGTCGGTGCCGGAAAGTCGTCGACGGCGGACGGGTCGACGCGGAGGCGCAACCGGCCGGCCGGTCCGGACATGTCCACCTCGCGCGGCGCGTCCGCCGGCGAGATGCGTTCGATACGCCAGCCAGTGCCCCGGTAGTGCGAGATGGCGGCGTCGAGATCGGCCACCGGTATGAGGACGCGGGTGTCGGTCACGCCTCGACGGTACTCCCCGCCCCCACCGGGTCGTGTACGAGACCGCGGGCCGCACATCGCCGGACCGACCTCGAGCCGGGCCGACGCGAAGCCGTTCGGCTCAGGAGCGGCGCGGCGAGCACCAGCCGGGACCCACCCCTACGAAAATCCGGGGATCGCACACGCCTGGCCCACCTCGACCTCGACCGAAACCGCGCGATTCCGGTGTGGGCCCGCGCACCAGGACGCGAACGCCGCGCTGTAGAGGCCGCCGCCACCGGCGACGAACACGAGAAGGTCCTCGGGTTCGCGGAAGCATGCGTACTCGCGGTCGGGGTCGAGACTGCCCATCGTGGCCGCGCTGGCGGCGAGGACCGAGCCCGGAACGACGGCGCGTTCGACCACGGCCTGCTGGATCGACCGGCGGCTGTGGCCGGCCGCCGCCAGAGCCGCGACGTGATCAGGGTTCAGCGCCAACGCGGCCTGGCCGTATCGCAGTGCCGCGTTGTTGGTGGTGACACTGGAGAACCCGCAGGCGAGTGAGGTGAGCAACCGGTCGGTCGACGTGGGGTCGTCGGCATCGAGCACCCCCATCACCGATGCCGGGGCGTCCGTGCCGATCACCGTGACCACCGACTGCTCGGAGCGGAAACCCCGCGCGACGTGCAGCGGCTCGAACGGGCTCGCTGCTTCGTCCTCGGCCAGGCACATCGTGAACTTGCCGGCGTGCCCGAGCAGCGCCATGTCGGAGGTGCCACTGCGGCCCCCGCCCACGTTGATCATCGTGAGGCGAAGCGCGCGGCCGATCGACGCATTGGCCCGATGCCCGGGCCCCAGGGCCCCGAACCCGCCATGCAGCCCACACCAACCGGCCGCCGGACCGTTGACGATCACCAAGGGCGCGATCGCGTGCGTGGTGGCCTGCATCTCGGTGCAGTCGAACGCCGGATCGAGGACGGCGCGGACCGCCGCCACCACGATGGGCATGTGATCGGGCAGGCAACCCGCCATCACCGCGCACGCGGCCACGTGGCCCACCGTGCACGCACCGAGCGCTGGACCCATGTCGCCCAGCAGGAGATCGGCGTCGTAGCCCGAGGCCAGCACCATCCGGCCCACGCGGTCCTGGGTCGGGATCACCACCGGGAGGCCGTCCGTGCACCCGAGCTCGTGCAGCTGCTCGAGCGCCGCAGCCTCGTCGACCGCCTCCAGAAGGGTCATGGCGTGCGCCAGGCGGCGATGATGTCGGGCGCGATGTGGTCGGCCACCTCGGCCATCCGCTCGCCCCCGGTCCCGGCCACCGGGTGCGGCAGCCGAATCCTCGGGATGTCGGGGATGCCCACCGACCGAGCCACGAAGTCGCCCTGCGCCCAGAACTCCTCGGTCACGAGCGCCACGGCGGGGACGCCTCGCCGGGCCAGCTTCACGCCGTCACGCACGGTGCCGGTTGTGCAGCTGCCTCAATGGCCGTAGGCGGCGACGACCGCCTGACACTCCCCGACCACGTCGTCGAGCATCTCGTCACTGATCACCGACGAGGCATTGCCCTTGTCGAACCGTCGGAACGAAGCCGCCGGCAGTGTGGCTGCGAGCGACTTCTCGACATGATCGAGGAAGGCCACGCTGTCGGGGAAGCCGTTGGCCAACAAACCGACGGTCAGTGGGCCATCGGTGTCGGCCAGGCCGAGGGTGTAGGGCTCGACCGGTGCTCCCGGTTCTGCTCGAGGATCGACGAACTCGATCATGCGGTACCTCCAGATCGAGCCCGATGGTAGGCGTCGCGGGCCAACCGGTCAGAACCTCGGGGCGATGGCGTCGCCGGGCAGGTCGCCGTCGGGGAACAGCAGGTCCTGGAAGCGGCGCATCCCACCCAGCCAACGGTCGACGTCGGTGGCCTTGCGGCGGACGTACTCTGCGACCTCGGCGTGTGGCAGCACCCAGAACCGCTCCTCGTCCATGGCCTCGAGGCAGGCGGCGGCGACGTCGGTCGGCTCGACCACACCGTCGCCCGACGCCACCCCGCCGGCCCATGGGTCCTCGTCGTCGCCACCGATCCGCTCGGCCTGAGCGTCGGGGCTGTTGGTGATGATGTTGGTTCGAACGGCTTGTGGGCACAGCACCGACACCCGCACACCCTGGTGATGATGGGTGATCGCCAGCCATTCCGCGAGCGACACGGCTGCGCCCTTGGTCACCGAGTAGGCCAGCGAGCCGATCTGGGTCAGGAGGCCGGCCGCCGACGCGGTGTTGAGGAGATACCCGCCGCCGTTCGCCACCATCTGTGGGATGACGGCGCGGGCGGCGTACATGTGCGCCATCACGTGCACCTCCCACATCGCCTGGATCCGCTCGTTGCTGTCCTCGAGTCCGGCGGTGGTGACGTAGCCCGCGTTTGACGCGAAGACCCCGATGGGGCCGTGGCGCTCCTCGGTGGCGGCGACCAGCTCGACGATCGCGTCCTCGTCCCGGACGTCGAGCTCGACGCCGGTGCCCCCGACCGCCAGCGCGACCCGAGCCGCGTTCTCGCCGTCGAGGTCGGCGGCCACCACATGGGCAGCCCCGGCCGCGGCAAAGGCGTGCACCAGCGCCTCGCCGATGCCCGATCCGCCGCCCGTCACGATCACGTTCCTGTCACGTACGTCCATGGCGGGCGAGGGTACCCCCGTCGCCGGACCCACGCCGGGGACGGGGAACTCGGCGATGGCGCCGGGCCCCGCTACACTGCGCGTCATCGCTCGGTGGGGGGTTCCGCCGAGCAACCGCGCTGCATCCGGTCCGATAGGGCCGGGCGCGTGAGCCGGATCGTACGTTCCGGCGTGGCTGCGGCCGCCATCGGCCGCTCGAGCACGGTGATCGGGAGCGCCCGGTGCCGTCGTCCACAGGAGAACACCGTTTCCATCACCAGCCAACCGACGGCGTTGATGTCGGATGCATTCGATCGAATCGTGCACGCGCACATGGACGGTCGCGCCTCGGCGGCCGACCTCGCGCACCTCGAGGCCAACCGATCCGCGTGGATCATGGCGCTGTTCCGCCTCCTCGACGACAACGAGGAGGCCTTCGACCGGGCGAAGCGGCGGTATCGGGGTGCCGACCGCAGCGCAGTCCTCGACGACCTCGATGACGAAGCGGATCGCATCGAAGCCGCCCTGACCGGCTTGATCGGCCCGCCGCCCGAACCGCGCAAGAAGCCGCAACGCCAGCACGAGCCGCAACCGCAGGCACCGGTCGAGGTCGGCACGGTCCAGCTGCAGCTGTCCTGGCAGGAGGGCCGGCTGGTGGCCTGGGCCGCCGGCCTGAACACCGAAGCGGAGTCCCATGACCAGGTGCTCGAGCGCCTGGCCGAGCTCGGCGCCGGCACCGTGGGCTGGGTCGAGCGCGAGGATCTCAAGATCCCGGGCGGCCGGTCGGCGCCGACGGTGGCGGCGCCGTTGGAGTCCACGCTCGGCTGGCTCGTCGATCTGGGCTCGCACATTCACGACGAGCGCGTCGGCGTGTCCGTCGTGTGGATGGGCCTGGCCACCGCGATGGCCGTCGAGATGGTGGCCAACGGCCAGGTCCTCCCCCAGCTCGTGCAGTTCCGCGGTGGCCGCCGCAACCAGGGTGACCAGGGCACGTTCTCCGTGCGCTGGCAGCCGGTGCTCATCGACAGCGACCGTTTGACCGAGCTCGTCGACGCGGTCCCCGGCACGTCCATGGCCTGCCAACAGGACCAGGACCGGCGCAAGTTCGCCGGGCAGGTGATCGCTGACCTCGCCGACTCGATCGTGCGCACCGCCGCCGGCCAGCTGGAGATGCCGGCGCCGCCGCCGGAGATCCGCTCCCGCTCGGATCTGGGCGAAGCCATGTTGTGTCGTCTCGACGGCACGGCGTTCAAGGCACCGAGCCGCGTCGCGTCCGAGGTCATTCGCAAGCTCGGCCAGTGGTCCGAGCCGGTGCGGGGCACCAACGACATGCGCCTCGTCGTGCAGCTCGATCCACCCGACGAAGTCGGCGCCTGGCATGCCGCCGTCCTGGTCCCGGCCGACAAGGGCGCCCTCGAGCCCGTCGAAGTGACCCTGGCGACCCGGTCGGGCTCGCGTGCGAAGTCGGTGCGCGCGCAACTCGCCAGGATCGAACGCCTCTTTCCGGAACTGCTGCGCCCCGGCGGTCGCCGGCGAGGCG
>CBDHFJ010000172.1:0-39027 GCA_965262315.1 Acidimicrobiales bacterium | reverse complement strand
CCGGGAGACCTTCGACAGCAACTCCGACGGGACCCAGACCAGCCCGATCACGGTGCGCCCGTATCCCGGCGAGCACGCGGTCATCGATGGCAATTCGGCTGACGGTGGGGGGGCGACCGTCACCATCAACGGCGACTGGCAGACCTGGCGCGACCTCGAGTTCACGAACGCGGCGACCGCCCGTTTCCTGGTCCCGAGCCAGGCCCGGCCCGGCAATCTGAACGTCCACGGCCGCGGGGTCGCGCTGATCAACAACGAGATCCACGACGGCGGGAGCTGCGTCGGCTGGTGGAAGACCGCCCAGGACAGCCTGATGTACGGCAACCTGATCTACGACTGCGGCTACCAGTCGACCGACCGGGCGCACGGCCACGGTGTCTACATCCAGAACAACGACGGCGGGCGCAAGACCCTCGAGGCCAACCTGATCGGCGCCACCTACGGGCGGTCGTTCCAGATCTTCGGCTCGGACCAGGCCCACGACATCGACATGATGGACAACGTGTTCGCCGGAGGTACTTCGCTCGCCGCGAAACCAAAGCACCGCTGTACGTGGGTGCCGATGTCAACGACTTCCGCTTCACCGACAATCACGTCTACACGTTGACCCGCGAAACGCTCCAGATCGAGGAGACGGACGGCGGCCTGGTCGTCGAGGACAACTATCTGGTCACCCGCGACCAGGCCCGGGCCGCCATCTGGATTCGAGGCGGCGCCCCGATCTCCGGAAGCGGGAATCACGTGGCCGGGGAGGACACCCAGGTCCTGCTGGAGGCCGGCGTGGACATCGGTGCGTGGGACGACAACACGTACTACGGGCTGGACGACTTCTCGCCTGGTCAACGATCTGGCGGGCTGTGCGCAGCGCCAACACCGAGCACGGACGCGTCGAGCACGAGTCGTCGAGCGGGTCTGCCCAGCACACGTGGAGGTCATCCCCAACCGCTACGACAGGCGACCGCGGCATGGTCGTGATCTGGAACGGGTCCCAGGCGCCTCGTCGGTGTCGGTCGATCGTCTCGGACATCCTCGAGCCGGGCGACAGCTACCACGTCGCTCGGCGGTGAAGACCTCGGTGGCGCACCGGTCCTGTCAGCGGAACCTACAGCGGCGGCGCCTTGTCGTTCCTGCCGATGACGGGTCGGACCGTCGGTGCGCCCGAACGGAGGACCCCGCTCCCGATCCCATGGGGTAGTCCGAGTTCGGTGCCTTCGTGATCATCGGTGGCAGCGACGAGCCCGTCGATGTCGACCCCGGGAACCCTGGCGGAGGCGGCGGCGATGACCCCGGCGCAGGCGGTGGGGGCGACGATCCTGGCAGCGGTGGTGCTGGCGATGAGCCCGGCAGCGGCGGTGGCGACGACGACCCAGGGTCCGGAACCGATTCCCAGCCGCAGGCTCTGACCTGCCGAGGCGTCGAAGCGACGATCGTGGCCCAGCCCGGCGTGCCGACGGTCGGCACCGACGGAAGCGACGTGATCGTGGGAACGTCCGGCCCCGACGTCATTCGAGGCGGCGCCGGAGACGACGTGATCTGCGGTCGTGGTGGTGCCGACGAGATCCACGGCAACGGTGGTGATGACACCATCCTCGCCGGCAAGGGCGACGACACGGTGCGAGGCGGCCGGGGAGACGACACGGTCGTCGCATCTGCCGGCGCAGACGAGGTCTGGGGCCACGCCGGCCGAGACTCCATCCGCGGCGGCGTCGGAGCCGACGCCATACGCGGAGGTCCCGGGGCCGACACGATCAGCGGCGGCCGAGGCACCGACGTGCTGCGTGGTGGCAAGGGGGTCGACGCGCTCGCCGGCAACGCCGGACGCGACGACTGCCAGGGCGGCCCGGGCATCGACGTGCTCGCGGGTTGCCCCTGACGCTCGCCGCGTGCTGCGCCGTCAGAAGGCCCGGAACACGTAGGCCGAGCCCGAGGCCTGGCCGTTGTCGTCGTCGAGGTACGACCCGATGAGCGCGACCCGGCCGTCCAGCGCCACGTCGGCGCCGAACAGGTCCGAGGGCGCGGCATCGGCGGCCACGAACTCGTTGGTCTCGGACCAGGTGGCGCCGCTGCGGCGGAAGACGTAGGCCGACCCGGCGGCTGACCCCGCAGCGTCGTCGAGGTAGGAGCCGACGATCACGGCGTCGCCCGACACGGCCACCGACTGGCCGAAGCCGTCACCGTCGGTGGTGTCGGCGGCCAGCAGCTTCTGCTGCTCGGACCACACCGCCCCCGAGCGGGTGAAGACGTAGGCCGACCCGGCGGCGTCGCCGGCGTCGTCGTCGGTCGGAGCGCCGAACACGACCGTGTCACCCGAGATCGAAACCGAGAGCCCCCCGGAGTCGTCGATGGTGCCGTCGGTGGCGACCAGCTCGTCCTCCTCGGACCAGGTGGTCCCCGTGCGAACGAACACGTAGGCGGCGCCCGCGTCGACTGCGCCGGAGTCGTCGCCGGGGGCGCCGAGCACGGCCCGATCCCCGTCGAGGTCGACCGAGTAGCCGAGCTGATCTCCCGCCGCCGCATCCGCGGCCGTCAACTTCGCCTGCTGCGACCACGTCGAACCCGACCGCACGAACACGTAGCCGGCGCCGCCGCCGGGGATCGGGCCGTCGTTGCCAGGGGAGCCGACCACGACGGTGTCACCGTCGAGGGCCACGGTCAGGCCGAACTGGTCGAATGCGGCGCCGTCGGAGGCGGTCAGCTTGGCCTGCTGGGTCCACACGCTCCCGGACCTGGTGAACACGAACGCCGCGCCTGCGTCGGTCGCCGTGTCATCGTCGGTCGGCGCCCCGACGATGGCGGTGTCGCCGTCGATCGCGACCGACCATCCGAAGCCATCGCCCGCAGTGGCCGGCTCGTCGGCGACGAGACGCGTCTGTTCGCTCCAGCCCCCGGCGCCTCTGGTGAACACGTACGCGGACCCCGAGTCGGGCGTCGGGGTGTCATCGGCGAAGGCGCCGATGATCGCGGACGAGCCGTCGAGGTCGACCGACCAGCCGAACAGGTCGGCGAGGGCGCCGTCGGAGGCGGTGAGCTTGGCCGTCTGGCCGGGTGCCGGGAGACACTTTCCAGCCGAGCCCGCTGCATGGATCTGTCCGATCTCAGCAGTGGACAGCGCCCGATTCCAGACGGTCGGCTCGTCGATCTCGCCCATGAATCCGGCGCCGAGGCCGGAACCGACGGTGGTCGGCCGGACGCTCGCCGGACTGACGGCCGGCGTTCGGACGGTGTCGCTGGCGACCTGGGCACCGTCGAGGTGGATCGTGACCAGGCCTCGGTCGAAGGTGGCGGCCACGTGGTGGAAGGCCCCGTCGAAGATCGAGGGGATGGCCGCGGTGGTGATCTCGGGGAACCGTGACGAGGGCTCGTCCACCCACCACTCCAGGCGATCGCCGGCGTGGTTCAGCACCAGCGCGTACGAGCGATCCTCGTGGGTGGTGCCCCAGCGGGCGAGGATCGCCTGGCTCGCGCCGGTCTGAGTCGGGCGGATCCAGGCCTCGGCCGTCAGGGAGGCGCCGACTTCCTCGACACCGGCTGCGCCGAGCGAACCTGGTCCGGGAAGGAACGCCTGGCCGACCTCGCCCGGGGCGAAGCCGGTGGGCCCGGTCAGGTCCGGGCCGACGACCGCGAGCAGATCTCCCTCGCCCTGCCACCAGCCGATCACGTCGATGGGGTCGATGTCGGCGCAGACCTGCGCTGCAGCGGGCTGGGCCCCGACCGGAATCCCGACCAGACCGGCGACGACGGCGGTCGCGGCAAGGGCCGCGAAGCGTGTGGTGGGCGACATGGTGCTCCTGTCCGCTTGGAGTACGTCTGTGGTTCCCGCCCTCGGGAAGCCTCGTGGAGGGGGGCCCGACTGTCCAGAAACATGTGATGAAGGGCTGCCGAACTCCTCGGGCCGGCGCTTGTACGATCTCGCGGTGCTGCGTCGTGCTCTCCTCTGGTGTCTCGGGGCGTTGGCCGCGCTGGCGACGCTCGGCGCCTGTGGGGGCGCCTCGGGCGAAGCGGCCGATGCCACCCCGGAGCCTGCGGCCACCCCGACCACGGCGTCGGCGCCCACCCCGACCGTGATGCCGACGGCCCCGCCGACTCCGACCCCCACGCCGCGTGTGGTCGAGGGCACGGTCGTGTCCGCGGTCGACGGGCGCCCCCTCGGTTCCGCCGCGGTCCTCGTCGAGGGTACGCGTGTCGCCACCACGTCCTCGGATGGCCGGTTCTCGGTGACCGTGCCCGCCGGGGTCACCGAGGTGCACGTCGAGCGGCCGGTGTGGGGTGACCTCCGAGTGAACCTCACCGAGGACAACGCACCGGTCGAGGTGCGGCTCGAGCCCGTTGTGGTCCGGGGACTGCGGGTCTCCCAGCAGGTCGTCGCCGACGACCAGGCGTTCGACGAGCTCCTCGAGTTGGCCCAGGGCACGACCGTCAACACCCTGGTGTTCGACACCAAGGACGAGGAGGACCTCGTGCTCTACGAGACCGAGGTCGAGTTCGCGCACCGGATCGACGCGGTGGCCCCGGTCTACGACCCCGCGGCGCGGCTCGCCCAGGCACACGCCCGAGGTCTGTACACCGTGACCCGGATCGTCACCTTCGAGGATCCCGTGTGGGCGCGGGCCGCCCCGGAGGCCGGGCTCGCCGGTCACTGGGTCGACGCCGCGAACCCGGACAACTGGGCCTATCCGTTGGCGTTGGCCGAGGAGGCGTGCGGACTCGGCTTCGACGAGGTCCAGTTCGACTACGTGCGCTTTCCGTCCGGCGAGACGGCGGCACGGGCCGCCGATCTGGTGCCGGCCACCGAGGAGGAGCGGGTCGCGGCGATCTCCGGCTTCCTCGGCGCCGCCCGGGAGCTGCTGCACCCGATGGGGTGTGGCGTGTCGGCTGCGATCTTCGGCATCGTCATGTCGAGCGAGACCGACGAGCGGCTGGGGCAGACCCCCGAGGGCATCTCCGCCGTGGTCGACGCCGTCAGCCCCATGGTCTACCCGAGCCACTACGGCCCGGGCTGGCTCGGCTTCGCGGACCCCAACGACCACCCGGGGCCCGTGGTGGCCCACGCGCTCGAGACGGGCGGTCCGAGGCTTGCGCCGTCGGCGCTGATGCGCCCATGGATCCAGGGCTTCTACTACAACGGGTCCCAGGTACTGGCGCAGATCCAGGAGGCCGAGCAGCGAGGAGCGGGCTGGATCATATGGAACTTCTTCGGCGAGTACCGGCGCGATTGGTTGCCCTCGGCCTCGTAGGTGTCCTGGCGGCGTGCGGCGGCGAGTCCACCGCGACGCCCGTCGCTGCGGCTGCGACGGCGACGCCGGATCCGGCGGTCCCCACGGCCACCGCGGCCCCGACGGCCACGCCGACGCCGCGGCCCACGGTGCCGCCGGCCACGGCGACGCCGGTCCCCACGCCGTCACCGACCCCGCCACCACCGCTGCGGGGGCTCGACGCCGAGCTCGTGGCGTCGGGGCTGAGCCAGCCGGTCTTCGTGGCCGGCATGCCGGGGTCGGATCTCCTGTTGGTGATCGAGCGCGCCGGGATCGTACGCATCGTGGACGACGGTCAGGTCGTCGACGAGTCGTTTCTCGACCTTCGCGACCGGATCAACTCGTCCAGCATCGAACAGGGGCTCCTGGGTCTGGCGTTCCATCCGTCGTTCGAGACCACCGGGCGCTTCTACGCGTACTGGACCCAGACCAACGGCGACAGCCGTCTGGCCGAGTTCCACCTGGCCGATGACCGGCGCGGCGACCCGGACTCGATGAAGGTGGTCCTCGATGTCGAACAGCCGGCCGAGCGTCACAACGCGGGCATGATCGCCTTCGGCCCCGACGGACTCCTGTACCTGTCGCTCGGCGATGGTGGGTCAGGTGGCCGGACGGCGCAGGACACGACCAACCTCCTGGGAACCATCGTCCGCATCGACGTCGACAACGGCGACCCGTACGCCATCCCGGCCGACAACCCGTTCGGCGACGAGATCTGGGTCTACGGCCTCCGCAATCCGTGGCGGTTCTCCATCGACACCCCGGAGCGCCTCGTCTACATCGGCGATGTCGGCCAGGACACCTTCGAGGAGATCAACGTGATCAGCCTCGACGACGCCGGAGCGAACCTGGGTTGGATCAACATGGAGGGCAGCCTGTGCTTCACGGGCTCGTGCAACGGTGATGGTCTGACCCCACCCGTGCTGGAGTACACCCACGACCAGGGGTGCTCGGTGACCGGGGGTCACGTCTACCGCGGCAGCGAGATCCCCGAGCTGTTCGGGCACTACTTCTACGCCGACTGGTGCTCCGGGTTCGTGGGCACGTTCCGTTTCGTCGACGGGGTCGCGGAAGATCAGCAGGATTGGACGGCCGACCTCGCCGCGCTGGGCGAGGTCACCAGCTTCGGGGTCGACGACGAGCAGGCCCTCTACACCGTCAACTGGGACGGCGAGCTGCATCGCATCGTGCCGGTGCGCTGATCGGGTCGGTCACTCTGCGAGCTGGCGCGCCAGGAGGTCGATGGGCGACGACGAGCCGAACGCTGCCCGCCTGGTCGGGTCACCGATGTCGATGGTCCGTTGGTCGAACCGAAGCGGGCGGCGAGCATCGACGTCGCCGCCGGCGCCCCACGCCAGATGGACGGCGCCGGCATTGGCCCGGCCGGCGACCGTGGTCCCTGGCGCACTGACCACGAGATCGTCGCAGCCGTCGCCGTCCACGTCGGCCGCGGCGACGCCCTCGCCCACCCGGGCCCGCTCGTGGAGCCGCCCTCGCAACCCGCGGCCCTGTCTGATCACCCGCTCGGGCGCGTCGACGCCGTCCTCGAGGCCGGGGGCGATGGCCACGGCCCCGGCGTTGGTTCGGTTGCGGATGTCTCGGCCCGGGCCGCCGATGGCCACGTCCGGGTGGCCGTCGCAGTCGAGATCACCCACTGCCACCGACGAGCCGACCCGGTCGCCCGACCGGACGCCGCCGGGGAGGTCGGCCCAGGTCAGCTCGACGGAGCGTTCGCTCTCGTCGAGCCCACCTTCGTGACCGAACACCACGAGGGCGGCGCCTGCTCGCACACGTCCGGCGATGGTGGCGTCCGGAGCGCCGATCACCAGATCGTCGCAACCGTCCTGGTCGATGTCACCCGCCGCCAGCGCGGCACCGAGCAGCTCGCCGTCCTGGGGTTCGCCCGGCAGGACCTCGCCGCGGTACAGGGCGTGTCCTCGACGGAACCCGCTCCGCGCGCCGTAGGCCACCACGACCGCACCCGCTCGACCCTCGGCGAGTTCCTCGCGTGGGGCGCCGGCGGCCAGGTCGTCGCGGCCGTCGCAGTCGAAGTCACCCGCAGCGAGGCTGTACCCGGTCTGGTCGTGGCTCTCCAGGACCCCGCCCAGGCCAACACCCTGGAGGAGTTGGAGCGGGGCTCGCAGGCCGTTCGTCGAGCCGCGGAGGATCCAGACCAGGCCCATGTCCTGGCCGCCCACCCGATCCGCGCCGGGGCTCGCGACCGCGAGGTCGTCACAACCGTCCCCGTCGAAGTCGCCGACCGCGAGCGCGGCTCCGAGCCAGTCGTGCGGACGGCGATAGTACGAGGGCAGGACCGAGCCCGAGTACAGGAGTTGTTGATCGCCGTCGTCGTACACCACGTTCACCGCGCCCGTGTCGACGAAGAGCGCGTCGAGATCCTCGCCTGGGGCACCGATGGCGATGTCCGACCCGCCGTCGCAGTCGAAATCGCCGGTGACCACCGATGCGCCGACGCGGTCGCCCGGTTCGCGTCGACCGGCCAGCTCGGCCCCTTGCACGAGGGCGGTCTGGTCCGCTCGGTCGCGCGGGTCGACGATGGCCACACCACCGGTCCGGGCTCTGGCAGGGCGCGCACCGGGGGCACCGATGACCAGAAGCCCCCGACCGTCGTCGCCCGTCTCGAGCACCGCCACGCCCGGGGAGCCGCCCACCCGTAGGCCTGGCGCTTCGGGATAGACCGGCGGCTCCGGTGGCGGCGGGTGCGGCGGTTGGGGGTGCCCCGTGCAGTCGTGGTTGTCGTTGCGGATGGTCGTCCCCGGGGGGACGAGGTCCCAACGGTCGTAGCCGAGAACGTCGGGGTACACGACCGGCTGGTCGTCGTGGCACGCCAGCATCTGGCCGAACGCGACTCGGCCGGCGGGTGGTCCCGGCTGGTATTCGTCGTAGTGCAGGTGCACACCGCCGAAGGTGCCCGAGGCGCCCGCCCGGCCGACGACGTCACCCGGCTGGACCTGGTGGCCCACCTCGATCCGGTTCGGGATCTGGGACAGATGGAGGTAGCGCGACCAGTAGTCGCCGTGCGCGACCACCACGATGTTGCCTGCGCCACCGTTGCACTCGCCGTCGCCGCCGCCGGGCGCACAACCCCGGTAGACGCCCACCACCACGCCCGCACCGGTGGCTCGGATGCGCGTTCCCAGTGGCGTCGCCACGTCGATGGCCCACGTCGGGTGGTGCACCGGGCAACCCGGGTTGTCGGCGCTGGCGCGAGTGCATCCGACCTCGAAGCTCCCGAC
Organism: Acidimicrobiales bacterium; assembly: GCA_965262315.1. Classification (GTDB taxonomy): domain Bacteria; phylum Actinomycetota; class Acidimicrobiia; order Acidimicrobiales; family UBA8592; genus JBCCFK01. The sequence goes on along the minus strand of CBDHFJ010000172.1, from coordinate 30,518 downwards.
GAACGGCACCCAGTCGGCGCCGCTGACGCTCGGAGCGGCGCCCTGCGAGCTCGCGACGGGCGTCGGGAGGGTCAACAGCGCAGCGACGATCACGACGGCAATGGCTCTTGCGCCCATCGTCGACGACCGTAGCGCGCTCATGGAGAAGGCTTCGGCCGGCCGCGGTCTGGCCTTGACCTCCATCCAGCCCCTGCGAGTTCAACACAACGTGGTGCCAGGCCCACCCGAGGTGAGCGATCGTGGGTCATGCGCCGCGCGATGCCACCACCCCCGCGCGGCGGTCGACAACAATGTGCCCATGGCGATGTTGGGGATCGAGGTCCGCCGGACGACACCCGAGCGGTGTCGGCATCGGCGTACGTGGGTGGTGAGTCACCTCGAGCTGCACCAGGGCACGGGCACCACGAACTACGTCAAGTTCCGGCAGTGCCGGCGCTGTGGGGAGTACACCGAACGACTGTCCTGATGCTGGTGCCGACAGACGAGTGACAGCGGCGGAGCGTCGGGCACCGAACGGTCGGTAGCCTCCGGCGCCATGGCCTCTCTCCTCGACCGTGTCGGTGACCGCCCGGTTCGACGTGTCGCCGAAGGCGACGTGTTGATCACCGAGGGAGCGCCCGGCGCGTCGGTCTTCGTGCTGGCCGAGGGGCGGCTCGCCGTCGATCGGGCAGGGCAGCGGGTCGCGGTGGTGGATCGTGTCGGGGCGGTCGTGGGCGAGATCTCGATGCTCCTCGGCGTGCCGGCCACGGCGACCGTGTCCGCCCTGGGTGACGTCGCTGTCCACGAGCTCGACCCCACCGACGAGTCGCTGTTCGGCGACGCCGAGGTGATGGGCGAACTGGCGCGGCTGCTCGCCGGTCGGCTCCAGCAGATGCTGACCTATCTGGTCGACGTCAAGAACCAGTACGCCGACGCAGCCGGACACCTGGGCATGATCGACGAGGTGTTGGGTCAGCTCACCTTCAGCGCACCACGCGAGATCGAGCCGGGTTCCGAACGAGACCCGGACCCGTACTACTGACGCTCGGTCACCGGATCACGCAACCCAGAGCGTGCGTTCGTCACGACCGTAGGGCGACCACCACTCGGCCACCCCGGTGTCGGTGTCGATGATGGCGTGCGCGGGAACCGGTCCGGGCGCATGCCCGGCGTTGAGGACCCAGGTGTCGCCGATGCGGTCGATCCAGGAGCCATCGGTCTTGAACGGCGAGTCGTGGATGTGGCCGGTGAGCACGACGTCGGGTCCATGGGTCTCGATCCAGCGGTTGAGGTCGGTGTCGCCGATGTGGCGCCGCCCGGTCCACGAGACCGGAGAGTCGTCCGGTGGATGGTGGTACACCCAGATCCACACGGGGGGACGGTCGACGGCGTCGGCGGCGAGCTGTGCGTCCACATCGGAGCGGGTGCGTGGACCGTCCCACCACGGGCACACGGTCACCCGGACGCCGTCGACGTCGAGGCGGGTCCAGTCGACGACCGCGCCGTCCTCGGCGGCCTCCTCGACCCACGGTGCCGCCTTCTCGTCGTGGGTGTTGCGGGCGGTCAGGTCGTGGTTGCCCGAAGCGAAGGCGACGGTGCTCAGCTCGCCGATGCGTCGCACGTAGGTGCGGACGACCACGATCTGCGAGTCCAAGGGAACCGCCGAGCGCAGATCGAGATGATCCCCGGCCAGGACGACCAGATCGAAGTCCGCGGCCTGGCCCGCGATCCAGTCGAGCTGCGGGAGCGCGTAGTGGAGGTCGGACGCCAGGAGCAGCTGCATCAGCGGGTGTGCACTTCGAGCTCACCCTCGGCGTACCGGGCCCTGATGACCTTCTTGTCGAACTTGCCGACGCTGGTCTTGGGGATCTCGGCCATGACCGTCCATCGCTCGGGCATCCACCAGCGCACGACTTTGTCCTCGAGCCAGGTGGCCACCTCGTCGGGGTCCAACGCTGCGCCGGAGACGGGCACGAGGGCGGCGAGCGGTCGTTCGTCCCAGCGGTCGTCGGGTACGCCGACCACCGCGGCCTCGAGCACGTCCGGGTGCCCCATGAGTGTGTTCTCCAGGTCGACCGACGAGATCCACTCGCCGCCCGACTTGATGACGTCCTTGGCGCGATCGGTGATCTGCACGAAGCCGTTGGGCTCGACCGTGCCCACGTCGCCGGTTCGCAGCCAACCGTCGTGGAACTTCTCCGGGGTCTCGACCAGGTAGTAGGAGCCGGTGATCCATGGGCCGCGGACCTCGATCTCGCCGACGGCTTCGCCGTCCCAGGCCAGCTCGGCACCATCGTCGTCGACGATGCGCAGTTCGACGCCGGGCAGCACGCGACCGGTCCGGACCCGCCAGTCCACCGGGTCGTCCTCGGTGCCGGCCGGCGACCACGACAACGCACAGAGCGGGGAGGTCTCGGTCATACCCCAGCCCTGCACGACGTCGACGCCGAAGGTGTCGCGGTACGCCTCGATCAGCGAGCGTGGCACGGCCGAGCCCCCGCACACCACGTGGCGCAGCGACGACATGTCCGCGTCACCGGCGTTGTGGAGGATGTCGTTGAGCACCGTGGGCACGGCGCCCGAGATGGTCGGGCGGGTCTCGGCGATGAGCTTCGCGAGCGGTTCGGCCTGGAGGAACTGCTGGGGGAACACGAAGTCGGCGCCGGCCCACCACCCGGCGTAGGGCATACCCCAGGCCAGCGCGTGGAACATGGGGACGATCACCAGCAGCCGGTCGTGCTCGGTCATCGACAGCATCGGCGCCCCGATGGCGGCCAGGCTGTGGAGGTACGTGGAACGGTGGCTGTACAGCACCCCCTTGGGGTCGCCTGTGGTGCCCGACGTGTAGCAGAGCCCGGCACCGGCCCGTTCATCCAGCTCCGGATAGGAGAAGCCGCCGTCTTCCGCCGCGATCAATGCCTCGTAGTCGAGGGTGTCGCCGAGCCCGGTCAGGTCGCCTTCGCCGCACACGATGATGTGCTCGACCGTCGTGAGACCGGCCCGGACCTTCGCGAGGAGCGGGGCCAGCGAGGCGTCGATGATGACCACCTTGTCGGCACCGTGATTGATGACGTACTCGAGATGCTCGGGGAACAGCCGGATGTTCAGGGTGTGCAGCACCGCACCCATGCACGGGATCGCGAAGTACGCCTCGAGGTGGCGCTGGTTGTTCCAGCAGAACGTACCCACGCGGTCGCCGGGCTCGACGCCGAGCCGCTGGAGGGCGGCGGCGAGGCGGTCGGCCCGGTCGGCGACCTCCGCGAAGGTTGCGTGCTGGGTCGACTCGCCGTCGAAGGTGCTCACGACCGCGTCGGCGTGGACCCTGCGGCCGAAGGCGAAGATGTGCTGGATCGTCAGCGCGAAGTCGTCCTGCATCGTGCTGGCGGTGAATGGCGTCGTCATGTCCGGAGCGTACTTGGCGCTCGGTCACCGGGCGGAGCCCGCGCCGGATGGGTCAGACGCGGCGTCGGTCAGATGATGTGGTGTGCCCGCGGCCGGGCAGCGGGCCGGACCCGGGTGGCGACCGCCGGTCGAGCAGCGGCCGACTTGCGGGACTGCCGCGGTCGCTTGTAGCCGTCGGCATGGAGCGCGAAGAGGCGCTTGCATGCCTGTTCGAACATCTGCTGTGCCTCGTCGGCGTTCATGGCCACTCCGTTTCCGAACGCGTGCCGCTCCATCGGCGCTCGGCGGCCCGACGTGAGGAGGTCGCGGTCGTCGGCGGTGAGCGGATTCACCCGACGTGCTCAGCCCTCGTCATGTGTGTGCCGAGGGAGCGGAGACGGAGGTGCGGGGACGGCTTCGTCGACAGCCCGATGCTGGAGGCACCATGGCGGATCAGGACACACAGCGACACGACCACTCGAACGGGGACGCTCGGCGGCTCGCCGATCTCCTCCGTCGGCCACGACTGACCTGGAGCATGCATCTCGACGAGCAGGGACGTTCGTCGGCGGCGTACACGTCGGCGCCGATGGCCCGTGCCGACAGCGGTCGCACGTCACCGGGACGGCTCCCGGTGCGCTACGACGGCAGATCGGTCAGCGGAGCCGGCCAGCAGGTGATGTGCACCTCGAAGCACCCCGACGACGTGCTGGCGGCGTTCGTGGAGCTCGTTCGGCGCATGCGAGGCGGTTCCGATGGGCCCGTGACGGGCTTCCGTCGCGGCGACGTCGAGGAACTGGCGGTTCAACTCGGGATCGATCCGCAGGACGTGCTCGCCCGGCTCGCGGTGCTCCTCGGTGCATCCTCCACCCGTTCCGATGCCATGGCCGCCGCCTACGCGGCCGGCACGGCGGTCATTCCGTGCGGCGCCGAGGCCCCAGAGTTCGGACCCAGCCTGCTGTCGCAGCGCCTTTCGGGTTGAGCGACCACGACCCCCGAGCCCGGCGGCCTGGTCCCCGCGGCTCACTTTGGGCCGCTCTGCGACTCCTCGGGCTCATCCGGGCGTGATCGGTGCCGATTCCCCGAGTGACCCACCTCGGCCGTCGGGACAGCGGTTGAACACACGAAGCGTCGGTGGACCATCCACCGCTCGAAGGGAGCGTGCCGTGGCCGGTCTGGATGATGCGCACATGCCGCCCGACGGTCCACAGGACCTCGCGCGTGCGCTGCGCCGCCGGCGGACGCCACAGCGTTGGCTCCAGCCCGTGGACCAGCCGCCGGCACCTGCACCGCCGCCGTCGCTGCCCGAGGGTGACCGCCAACCGATCCTGATCAAGGGCGGCGCCATCTCCACCGGCGTGGCGACGGTGTCGTGGTACTCGAACCACGTCGACGACATCCTGGTGGCGTTCCTCGAGGTGATCCGCATCTCGCGCGGCGACGACGAGGCCGAGGTGACCGGGTTCCGGCGCATCGACATCGATGTCCTGTCGCATCATCTCGGGCTTCCCGGCGAGGACGTGATCGAGCAGCTCGCCGCGCTGATCGGGGCCAGCCCGACCCGGAGCGCGGCGATGCTGTCGCTCTATCGCAATGGCATCGGCATGATCCCGACAGGCGTCGATGAGGACGAGGAACCGGCCGCGCCGGTGACCCGGCTGGCCGAACTCCTCCACGACGGGGAGTGAGGCGGTGCCGGCCTCTGCCGGCGCGAACCGATCAGCTCTTGGCGGCCTGGATGGCGTCCCACACCGTCATGGCGGTCAGCGGCATGGCGCGAACCGATCAGCTCTTGGCGGCCTGGATGGCGTCCCACACCGTCATGGCGGTCAGCGGCATGTCGATGTGCTTGACGCCCAGGTGTGACACCGCGTCGACCACGGCGTTGTGGATGGCCGGGGTGGAGCCGATGGTGCCGGACTCGCCGATGCCCTTGGCCCCCAGCGGGTTGCGGGGCGACGGGGTCTCGGTGTTGTGGGTCTCGAACGAGGGCAGCTCGGCGGCCGACGGGATGGCGTAGTCCATCAGGTTGCCGGTGATGGGGTTGCCGTCGTCGTCGTAGAACACGCCCTCGTACAGCGCCTGCGCGGCGCCCTGAGCGATGCCGCCGTGCTGCTGGCCGGTGACCAGCATCGGGTTGAGGATGCGACCGCAGTCGTCGACCGCGACGTGGCGGACGTGCTCGACAGCACCGGTCTCGGTGTCGACCTCGACCACGGCGATGTGAGCGCCGAACGGGAACGTGGAGTCGGTGCCGTCGAAGTCGAGCTCGTGGGCCAGACCGGCGTCCATGCCTTCGGGGCGCTTGCCGTCGTCGTTTGCGGCGGCGGCCAGGTCGCCCCAAGTGACGACGTTGGCGGGCACACCGGCGACGTGGAGGCCCCCCTCGCCCTTGACGATGTCGTCAGCTGACGCCTCGAGCAGGTGCGCGGCGAGCTCCTTGGCCTTGTCGAGCACGGTCTCGCTGGCGACGTGGAGCGCCGATCCGGCGGTCTGCAGCGAGCGTGAGCCCATGGTGCCGGCGCCGCGGGGAACGAGGTCGGTGTCGGACTGATGGATGATGATCTTGTCCATCGGCACGCCGAGCATGTCCGAGATGATCATCGAGAAGGACGTGACGTGGCCCTGGCCGTGGGCGCTGGTGCCGACGGTGCCGACAACGGTGCCGTCCTCGTTGACCTCCACCGAGCCGTACTCGACGTGGAGGCCCGCAGGAGCGGTGACCTCGACGTAGGCGGAGACGCCGATGCCGATCTGCTTGCTGTCACCAGACGCCCGACGTTCGGCCTGCTGGGCCAGGAGGCTCTGGTAGTCGGCGGCCTCGAGCGCGGCGTCGAGCGCCTTCTCGTATTCGCCGGAGTCGTAGTTGGCGCCGCCGGCGGTGGTGAGTGGGAAGGCGTCGGGCTGCAGGAAGTTCTTGCGGCGGATCTCGGCGGGGTCGATGCCCAGGTCGTCGGCCGCCACGTCGATCAGGCGCTCGAGCAGCTGGGTGGCCTCGGGGCGACCGGCACCGCGGTAGGCGGCGGTCACCGGCGTGTTGGTGCACACCGAGCGGGCGTGGAAGCGGATCTTCGGGATGTCGTAGACGCCCTGGATCATCGTCTGGGTGAACACGGTGAGGAATCCACCGATGGCGGGGTAGGCACCGGCTTCGCCGATGACCTCGACATCGAGGCCGGTGATGGTGCCGTCGGAGCTGAGCCCCATCTTGCCGTACATGGTCATGCCGCGGCCCTGGTAGAGCGACACCATGTCCTCCGAGCGGGTCTCGGTCCACTTGAGGGGGCGGCCGAGATCCATGGCGAGGCGGCAGGTGAGGATCTGTTCGATGTAGGCGCCGGCCTTGGGGCCGAAGCCGCCACCGACGGCCGGGGCGGCGCAGCGCATGTCGGTGGCCTCGAGCCCGAGCGCAGGGGCGATGGCGTCACGGACGGCGTTGGGGTTCTGCGTGGGGGTCCACAGCGTGATCTTCGGGCTGTCGCCGGGGATGGCGACGGCGCCGTTGTTCTCGATCGGGACGCCGGCGAGTCGCTGGGAGACGATGCGGACTTCGGAGACCGAGTCGGCGCCTTCGTTGGGGTCGCCGTCTTCGAGGCCGATGCCGGTCTCGAAGCACATGTTCGAGCCATGCTCCTCGAACAGCAGGGCCGAGCCCTCCTCGAGCGCGGCCTCGGGATCGATCACCGCGGGGAGCGGGTCGAAGTCCATCCAGATCGCTTCGGCGGCGTCTGCGGCCTGGTTGCGGGTCTCGGCCACCACAGCGGCGATGATGTCGCCGACCAGGCGTACCTTGCCCTTGGCCAGCAGGGGCCGGGCGAACAGCGGCGGGAACAGCGGGAAGCCGAGGTGCGGGGCGACGTCGAGGTTGTCGGCGGTGTAGATGCCGATGACGCCGGGCATGTCCTTGGCGTCGTCGATCTCGATGCTGTTGATCGTGGCGTGCGCCACGGTCGATCGCACGAAGTGGACGTGGCCGAGCCCGGTGACCTCCATGTCGTCGAAGTACTTCTCGGCGCCCTGGAGGAGGGTGGGGTCCTCTCGGCGGAGGACGGCGTTGCCGAGGATCGATCCCTGCACGGCGGTCATGAGCGGTGGTTCCCCCTGGAAGGTGGTGGTTCGGACGGGGCGAGTGTAGGTCGCCGGTTCTTTAGGCGCAGGATCATCGCCGTCCGTCGGATCGCTGGCTTGGAATTGATCGGCCGGTTAATTTGGTCGTGACGAAACGCTCGACGGGGAGACCGACCATGACCGCCACTGACGAACCCGGGACCGCTCGCTCTCCGGGCATCAGCTACCAGCAGCTGCTCGACACCGACACGCACCCTGTTCCCGACGTCCTTCGTCTCGAGTCGCCGCGCTACGCCGGCACCGAGGACTTCAGCGTCGAGCGCTACACCACGCGTGAATGGCACGAGTTGGAGAAGGAACGACTGTGGAGCCGCGTGTGGCAGTACGCGTGTCGCGTCGATGAGATCCCCGAGGTCGGTGACTACTACGTCTATGAGATCGTGGGTCGCAGCTACATCGTCATGCGCTCCGGCGAGAACGAGTTCAAGGCGTTCCCCAACGCCTGTCTGCATCGCGGTCGGCGTCTCAAGGACTACGACGGTCACTGCTCGGAGATCCGCTGCGCGTTCCACGGCTTCGCCTGGAACATCGACGGCAGCTTCAAAGACGTGCCGGCCCAGTGGGACTTCCCCCATGTCGAGGCCGAGGCCTTCGAGCTGCCCAAGTGCGCCACCGGCGTGTGGCAGGGCTTCGTGTTCATCAATCCCGACCCCGACTGCGAACCGCTCGAGGACTTCGTCGCCGAGCTCGACGAGCAGTTCCAGGTCTGGAACCTCGAGCGTCGCCACAAGCAGGCCCACGTGGCCAAGGTGATCCAGGCCAACTGGAAGATCGCCCAAGAGGCGTTCTGCGAGGCGTACCACGTCAACGCGACGCACCCCCAGATCATGGGCTACCTCGGCGACACCAACAGTCAGGTCGACGTGTGGGAGAACTGCGCCCGAGTCATCAGCCCCGGTGGCACCACCAGCCCGCTGCTCGACTACGAGGTCACACCCAACGAGATGATGGCGGCGATGCTCGACGTGCGCCACGACATGGATCTGCCGGTCCAGGTCCCCGAGGGCAAGAGCATGCGCGAGGTCGCGGCCAGCCTCTCCCGCGAGAACTGGCGCACGATGGCCGGTGACGTGGTCGACGAGATGTCCGACGCCGAGATGATGGACAGCATCGACTACACGCTGTTCCCGAACTTCCACCCGTGGGGTGCCTTCAACCGCATCGTGTACCGGTTCCGTCCCAACGGCGACGACCACCGCAGCTGCATCATGGAGTGCATCTTCCTGGCGCCATACGGTCCGGACGAGGAGCAGCCGCCGCCGGCCCCCGTGCACTGGCTCGAGGAGCACGAGGTGTTCTCCGATGCTCAGGAGCTGGGCATGCTCGGCAAGGTGTTCGACCAGGACCTGTTCAACATGTCGAAGGTCCAGCTCGGCCTCGAGACCACCCACAAGCCCGGGATCACGCTCAGCAACTACCAGGAGTCCAAGATCCGGTGGCTGCACGACAAGCTGACCGAATGGGTCGAGGAGGGCTGATCGATGCCGAACGGAATCTTCCATCCCTTCACCAAGGCGCTCTACGAACAGTCCGGTGACGGCAACATCTTGGTGACCGACGGTGATCGGACGGGCAAGTTCCGTCCCGACGGCAGCTGGCTCGAAGGTGACATCCGAGAGTGCGACCCGCAGTTGTGCAACTGGGTGGCGGGCCCGCTGGTCGCCAACCACCGTGTGGGCAAGGCCGCCGATCAGGACACCCACCGCCAGGAGAGCTGAGTTTCTGACGCCCCGTCAGATCTTGCGTACCATCGGCTGAGCTCGACTCACGGAGGACGCACTCATGGGCATGCCCACCGACATCGGTGTGATCGACACGATGATGGGCACCAGGGCCGGCGCGGGCGCGAAGCTCAACTACGCCAACCTCACCGGCATCAAGGACGCCGATTCAGGGAAGATGAACTTCCCGGCGCAGTACATGTTCAAGGACGTGCCCTACAGCGATCAGGCGCGGGAGGCGGGCGAGGACGCCGAGGTCGAGCCGCCGCAGGGCGCCGACCTGGTGCTGCCGTTCATGGACAAGCACAACGTCGAGATCGCGATGATCGGGGTCGCACCCGGCGACGACAAGAGCCCGGCCCGCGACGCGATCGACCGGTTCCCCGATCGGTTCGTCGGTGCGCACGAGCCCGACCCGAACGACGTCATGGGGTCGATCCGGACGATCAAGGAGCTCCACGCGCAGGGCTACCTGAAGGCGGTCACCGCCTTTCCCGCAGGGCGCAATCCGCAGGTGGCCATCAACGATCCGAAGATGTACGCCATCTACGCCACCTGCGTGGAACTCGACGTCCCGATCTTCTGTTGTGCCGGCATCCCCGGCCCCCGGGTGCCATACGCGGTCCAGCACCCGAAGCTGATCGACGAGGTCATGTACGACTTCCCCGACCTCCGCTTCGTGACCCGCCACGGCTGCGAGCCCTGGGAGGACCTCGCCGTCAAGCTGATGTTGAAGTGGCCGGGCCTGCACTACTCGACGTCGGCCTTCGCTCCGAAGTACTACCCCGAGGCGATCGTCAAGTACGCGAACAGCCGAGGCGCCGACAAGGTGATCTACGGCGGGTACTTCCCGATGGGGCCTCCACATCGACAAGATCTTCGAGCAGCTGCCGGCGGTCCCGTTCAAGGACGAGGTGTGGCCGAAGTTCCTGCGGGACAACGCTGCCCGCGTGCTCCGCCTCGACGCCTGAGGGTCGCGTCTCGACTGTTGCCCCTGGTCAGCCGCCGGTGTGGGCCGTTTGGCTCAAGGCGACGCTGAAGCCGCCGATGCAAGGAGGGTCGTCCAGCGTCGACCCTCGGCGCGTGCCTGTCGCCATGGCGGGCGGACTCGGACCGGTGGGCGCCGGTCGGTGGGCGAGATCCAACAAGGAGCAAGTGAGATGCGCAAGTTGCTGATGATCGTGGGCGCGATCGCCATCGTGGCCTCGGCCTGCGGCGGAGACGATGACGACGGCGCCGTGGCGCCGGCCGACAGCCCCCTCGTGGCTGCGCTGGCCGAGCAGATCAACGAAGGTGGCGGCGACACCCCCGTCACCACCCAGGCCGACGCCGAGTGCTGGGCCGGGCGGATCGTCGGCGGCATCGGCGAGGATCGCCTGAACGAGCTCGGCGTGACTGCCGACAACGTGGGCGACATCGAGGACTACGACTTCACCGACGGCGAGATCGGCACCATCGTCGGCTCGCTCGGTGACTGTGTGGACCTGCAGGCGCTCATGGCCGACGAGCTCGTCGGTGAGCTCGGCGACGAAGCCGCCGACTGTGTGGCCGGTGAGCTGTCCGACGACTTCCTCACCGACATGATGACCGCGGCCTTCCGCGACGAGGAGCCCGGCGACGAGTTCTTCCAGACCTTCGTGGACATCGCCGCGGAGTGCGATCTCCCGCTGGGCTGACCATCACCCGCCTCCTGGTTCTGTGAGCGCTGCCGGCGCTCGCAGCACAGGTGAGCGCGGGGCCTTCGACACGGTCCCGACAACAGAACTGCGCTCGACGGGCAGCCCACGGGCTGCCCGTCGTCGCGTCCGGACTCGGGTCAGCGAAGTCGGACCGGCAGATGGCTCGGGCCGCGCAGGGTGATCGACCGCTTCCACTCGAGGCGATCCTCGTCGACCCGATAGTCGGGGTAGGTCTGGAGGAACAACGGAAGCGCGATGCGAGCCTCCAGCCTGGCGAGCGCGGCGCCGAGGCAGTGGTGGATGCCATGGCCGAACGAGAGCGGCCGGGGCTGGGGTCGGTCGAGGATCAGCTGGTCCGGCCGGTCGTAGCGGCGAGGGTCGCGGTTGGCGGCGCCGAGGAAGACCCCCATCATGGTGCCGCCACGGATCCGGTGTCCGGCGAGCTCGATGTCGGCCGTGGCGACACGGTCGGTGCCCTGCACCGGGCTGTCGTAGCGGAGCAGTTCTTCGACCGCGTTCTCGGCGATGGCGGGTTCTTCGATGAGCTGGTCCTTGGCCGTCGGGTTGCGGTGCAGGGCCAGCAGCGAGTTGCCGAGCAGTCCCGCGGTGGTCTCGTGGCCGGCCACCATCAGCAGGGCGATCATCGACTCCAGCTCGTCTCGGGAGAGGCGATCGCCGTCCTCCTCGGCTTCCAGCAGGCGAGACAGCATGTCGTCGCGGGGATGCTCGACGTGATCGGCGATCTGGCGGTCGAGCAGCGCGCGGAAGTCCCGAACCGCCATCTCCATGTCGGCCGGCTCGAATCCCGTGATCGGGTCGATGAACTTGACGACCTCGTCGCTGATCAGTTTGAGGCGTTCGCGGTCTTCGCGGGGAAGCCGAGCATGTCGCTGATCGCGTAGATCGGCAGCCGGTTGCAGAATGCGGCCTGGGCGTCGGCCTCGTGGTCCTGGCCCATGTCGTGGAGCAGGTCCAGCGTGATCTTCTCGAGCGACGGTTCGAGCGCGGCCACCGCTCGAGGGGTGAAGGCCCGGTTCACGAGCGATCGCAGCCGCCCGTGGTCGGGCGGATCGGTCATCAGGATCGTCCGGGTGAAGAGTTCGACCGTTTCGGTGGAGGTCCTGGTGTACGGCGCGATGACGTCCATGACCTCGGTCCGGTCGACCGAGACGTTCGGTGATCGGAGGACCTCCTCGGCCTCCTCGTAGCCGACGACGTTCCATGTCTGCAGCGAGCGCTGGTAGGACATGGGGCCGTGGGCGCGGACCTGCTCGTAGAGCGGGTACGGGTCCACGTAGCGCTGTGGGCTCCACGGATTCCAGGGTTTGAGCACCCGGTCGGCGGCACGCATCGCCCAGTCGCGTTTCGCAGCGGCCCGAAGGACCGGGACGACGATCTGTTCGATCCTCATGGCGCCAGCATGGCACGCGTGCCGGGCGGGCCGAACTCGGTTCCCACGCGCAACTGCGGGGCCGGCACGTCGTCGGCTGCAGCCCCGCAGCGCTTCAGTCCCATGCTCTTCGTGTCGTGCGGATGCCACGCCGTTCGTCCGGCGGTGCCATCGTGCCTCTGCGTTGGTGCCCCGGGCGCCCGGCGCACGAAAATCGTAGGCATGCCTCCGGCCGGGGTTCAAAACGGCTGGTCATCTCGGACTTCTGGGGCGCGAGTGGCCGGAGTGGCGCCTGTGGCCAGTGTGTGCGCCGCGTCAGCGGAAATCGGCGATCCGGTCGTCGGTGTCGTCGATGCCGTAGTCGGTGTCGGCCTCGTACCGCAGCGCGTCGCCGAGGGGGAGTTCGGCGGTCTGGCGGTACAGGTCCTTGTAGGCCCGCAACGACCCGGGACTGTTGGCGACCATCGTCGCCACCAGCTCGTCGACGGTGTGGTCGAGCTGGTCGAGCGGCGCCGCGACGGCGACCATGCCCAGAGCCTTCGCCTCGGTGCCGGTGAACGTGCGTGCGGTCAGGGAGAGCTCGCGAGCGGCCGCCAGGCCGACGAGACGCGGCAGACGCGCGCTCATGCCCCAGGTGGGCCGGAGGCCGAACTTCGCATGGGTGTCGCCGAACTTCGCCTCATCGGCAGCAGCGACGACATCGCAGGCGAGGGCCAGCTCGAGCGCGCCGGTGAAGCAGAACCCGTTGACCTTGGCGACGGTGATCGCGGGCATGGTGCTCAGCAGGTCGGTGACCCGCCGGGCGGGGAGGTCGAGGATGTCGCCGACCTTGCCGTTGATCAGCTCGCGGTCGCCGAGGGCCTTGAGGTCCACACCGGCGCTGAAGGCTCTGCCCGCACCTGTCAGGACGACGACGCGAGCGTCGGGGTCGCGTCGCAGTTGGTCGAGGACATCGCCCAGCGTTTCGAGCATCGTGGGCGTGATCGCATTGAGCGCGTCTGGGCGGTTCAGGGTGATGGTCACCACATGGCCATCGCGGCCAACGAGGATCTCGGGGGTGGACACGGCGTGCTCCTGGTCGGGCTGATCTCCTCTGTCACTGTGGCATGCTGCGTCGGTGCGTGAGGTGATCGGTGCGTGCCCACTGGACTGTCCGGACGCCTGCTCGTGGGTCGTGACCGTCGACGAGGCCGGCGAGCCGGTGAAGCTCCGGGGCAACCCCGCGCATCCGTTCACCAGGGGCGGCCTGTGTGTGAAGGTCAACCCCTATCTGGAGTGGGCCACGAGTCCGGATCGTCTGCTCCATCCGCTCCGGCGGATCGGTCCCAAGGGGTCGGGCGAGTTCGTCCAGATCTCGTGGGACGAAGCGTTGGCCGAGATCGCCGAGCGGTTCGGTGATGTCATCGACCACTGGGGCGCCGAGGCCATCTGGCCGTACGCGGGCACGGGCACCGTGGGCTGGATCCAGGGGGTCATCGGCGCCGGGAAGCGACTGTTCCACCATCTGGGTGCGACGCGGCACCTGCCCACCATCTGCTCGGTGTCGGGACACGTGGGCATGAGCTACACCACGGGTACGGCGGCGGCGATGGATCCCGAGGACCTGCGCCACGCTGGGCTGATCCTGCTGTGGGGCACCAACACCCTGACCTCCAACCAGCACTTGTGGCCGATCATCGAGGAGGGACGCGATGCCGGTGCAACCGTGGTCGTCGTCGACCCGGTTCGGACACGCACGGCGGCTCGCGCCGACCTGCACCTGGCTCCCATGCCGGGAACCGACGGCGCGCTCGCGTTGGCGCTGATGGCGGAGCTCGGCCGCCACGGCGGATGGGACGAGGCGTGGCTGGCCGAACACGCCGTCGGCTGGGAGGAGTTCCGTGACATCGAGCTGGCGTCCTGGTCGGCGGCGCGCGCTGCGGCGATCTGCCGTGTGGACGAGGCCGCCATCGTCGACCTGGCCCGGCGCATCGGCGCGGCCTCGGCGACGGGGATCAGGTCATCGATGGGGATGCAGCGCCACGCCGGGGGCGGCCAGGCGTCCCGAGTGCTGTCCTGCATTCCGGCCGTCACCGGCGACTACGGGCGCCTCGGCGGTGGGATCTGCTACTCGACATCGCCGGCCTACGCGTTGAACACCCCGGCCCTGACCCGGCCCGATCTGCAGCCCGGACCGACGCGGTCGCTGGCCATGACCCGGTTGGGGCACGGGCTGCTCGAGGTGGACGACCCGCCGGTCAAGGCGTTGATGATCTGGGCCGCCAACCCGGTGGTGTCGAATCCGGAGCAGGATCGGGTCCGTGCCGGGCTGGCTCGCGACGATCTGTTCACGGTGGTCGTGGAACAGGTCCACACCGACACCACGGCCTACGCCGACCTGGTCCTGCCGGGCACGATGCAGACCGAGCACGTCGACCTGCACGACTCGTTCAGCCATCTCTACGTCAACTGGAACAACGCGGTGGTCGAGCCGGCCGGCGAGGCGCTGCCCCACACCGAGATCTTTCGGCGGATCGCCGCGGCGATGGATCTCGACGAGCCGGCGCTCTACGCGTCGGACGACGAGCTGGCGCGCGATCTGCTGCGCGGCGACGACCCCGCCCTCGAAGGCGTGACCCTCGAGTTGCTGCAGGAGCAGGGGTGGGTCCGGCTCGGCGGCACCTCGCCCTACCGCCCGTTCGCATCGGGTTTCCCCACGGCCTCGGGGCGCTTCGAGTTCGTGAGCCAACGGGCAGCGGAGCACGGTGTCGGCCGGCTCCCGCACTACGTGCCACCGTCGGAGGCGGCCGATGCCGGCGACGGTGGCCTGGCCCTGGTGGCTGCGGCCAACCACCACATCCTCAACTCGACGTTCAGTGGCAGCCCGAGGCATCGGCGGGCAGGCGAGGCCGTGGTGGTCGTCCACCCCGACGATGCCGTGGCGTCGTCGCTGATCGACGGCGCGCAGGTCGAGGTCGGCAACGAGCGGGGCTCGTTCGTGGCCACGCTTCGGGTGGACGCGTCGTCGCGGCGCGGTGTCGCCGCCACCACCAAGGGGCTGTCGCCGGTGGGCACGTCGGTCAATGCCACGACACGCGAGGCCGACTCGGACATGGGGCAGGGCGCCGTCTACCACGACAACCTGGTGACGCTTCGGCCGGTGCCCGACGTGGAACCCGTCACCGAAGCTGGTTGAATCAGGCCGTGCGGGCAGCTCGGTTCCTGATCTTCGTCGTCGTCACCGCCGTGGCAGCGGGACTCGCCGCGGCGCCGCCGGCGGGAGCGCACTCGACGCTGATCCGGGCCTGTCCCGGGCCGGGCGACGTGTTGAACGAGGTCGAGATCCTCGAGCTGGAGTTCACCACGCCGCTGATCGACGACGACATCGGTCGCGTCGACCTCCTCGAGAGCTCCACCGAGCGGTTGGTCGCCGTCGGACCACCGGTCTTCTCGGAGGACCTGCTCTTCGTCACCGTGACTGTCGACGAAGAGCTGAACCCCGGTCCACACATCGTGCGCTATCGGGTGACGTCCGCGGACGGCGACGAGAACGACGGTGGTTTCGAGTTCAGCTACGACCCGGACGCGGAGCCCGATTCGGACACCTGCGAGATCATCGAGCAGAGCAACCGAGCGGGCGGGCTGGTCCTCCTGGGGGTGGGCGTCGTCGCAGTGGGTGCCCTGCTCTTCTTCCTGCGACCGAGGAAGGCGTCTCCGGCCGCGGCCGGCTGAAGCCAGCGTCCGGCTGTGCGAGGATGCGGCCATGAGTGACGAGCCTCGCCTTGCCCCGCTGACCGACGACGAGCTGGAGGGCAAGGCCCTCGAGCTGATGCAGCCGATGCTGGATGCCGGACGGCCGTGGAACATCTTCCGGACCATCGCCCGCCACCCCGACCTGGCGAGGCGCTGGATGGTCTTCGCGAACCACGTGCTCTACAAGTCGACGTTGTCACCCCGGGATCGCGAGCTGGCGATCCTGCGGATCGGATGGCTCTGCCAGTCCGAGTACGAGTTCTCCCAGCATCGGGTGATCGGGATGGACGCAGGTCTCAGCCGTGACGAGGTCGAGCTGGTGAAGGCCGGCCCCGAGGCTGATGGCTGGTCCGAGACCGACCGGCTCGTTCTGGTGGCCACCGACGAGCTCCACGAGGACAAGCGCATCTCCGACGAGACCCTGGGCTGCGCTCGGCACCCACTTCAGCGAGCAGCAGACGATGGATCTGGTGTTCGCCGTCGGGCAGTACACGTTGGTGTCGATGGCGCTCCGCACGCTCGGTGTGCCCCTCGACGACTTCCTCGAGGGCTGGTAGCCGTCAGTCGGTCCAGCGTTCGTGCCGGAGAATGTCCGACACGGGCGCGCGCCTCAGCTTGGTGAGCTGCTTCACGGGTCGGCCGATCGGCAGCACCGCGGCGACGGCGACATGGGGTGGGAACCCGAGCAGGTGCTGGACGTCGGACTCGCTACCGGCGGCCATCGTCGTCATGACGCCTCCGAGGCCACGGCTGCGGGCGGCGAGGAGCAGGCTCCACGCGAACGGGTAGATCGACGCGCCGCTGATGACCCCGACGCGGTCGAGTCGGCTGTCGAACGACGCCACCACCGACAGGTCGCAGCCGACCACGAGCAACACGGGCGCCTTCTCGATGAAGGACACGAAGTCGAAGGTTCCGTCGGAGATCCAGTGCTCGTCGAGGTCGACCGAGGTCGGGTGGATCGTGTTCCACGGGGCCTCACCGGCCATCGTCTGCTGGAAGTAGACCCGCATCACCGGCTCGGACGCGAGGCGGATCGCCCGTTTGGTCTCGGGGTCGCGCACGGCCACGAGCCGATTCGGTTGGCGATTGCCCCCGGAGGGGGCGAAGCGGGCGAGGTCGACGATCTCCTCGATCTCCTCGTCGGTGACCGGGTCGTCGGTCCATTCGCGGCAGGCGAACGTGGTGCGCATCACGGTGTCGAGGTCGGTGGTGTCGATCGGCATGTGGGCTCCTGTGCGACGGTGCGGCTCATCCTGTCAGGTCGACGAAGGTGGCATCGAGGAGGGTGGGGAAGGCCTCGGACGACACGATCACCTCGAGCCCGCGCCGACCACCGCTGACGTAGACCTCGTCCCACAGCTCGGCCGACTCGTCGACGAAGGTGCGGTGGCGCTGGCGCTGGCCGAACGGCGAGATGCCGCCGACCACGTAGCCGGTGCGACGTTCGGCGACCGCCGGGTCGGCCATGGCGGCCTTCTTGGCGCCGGCAGCTCGGGCGATGGCCTTGAGGTCGAGCAGCGAGACGACGGGCACGACGCCGACGACGATCTCGCCGTCGGGCAGCTCTGCCAGCAACGTCTTGAAGATCTGCGACGGCTCGGCACCCGTGGCCGCTGCCGCCTCGTCGCCGTAGCTCTCGGCCGCAGGGTCGTGGTCGTACTCGACGATGCGGAAGTCGAGTCCCGATGCTTCGAGGGCGAGGACGGCCGGCGTCATCGGTCAGACGAGCCGGACGGGCAACTGCTTGAGGGAGTTGTTGAGGTTGCTGCGCTGGCGGGTCGGGGCACCCGTACGTTCGATGCTGTCGAAGCGGTCGAGGAGCTCGTCGAAGAAGACACGGCCTTCGAGGCGGGCCAGGTGCACACCGAGGCAGAAGTGTTCGGCGATGCCGAACGACAGGTGCGGGTTGGGGTCTCGGGTGATGTCGAACCGGTGCGGGTCGACGAAGACGTCCTCGTCGCGGTTGGCGGACGTGTACATCATCGCCAGCTTGTCGCCGGCGGCGATCTCGGTGCCACCGACCACGGCGTCCGCGGTGGCCGTGCGCCGGAAGTAGTGGAGCGGGTTGGCCCAGCGCAGGATCTCCTCGACCGCCGACGGGATGAGCGAGCGGTCGGTGCGGAGCAGCGCGAGCTGGTCGGGGTGGTCGAGCAGCGCGTCGAGTCCCGACGACAGCATCGTGCGGGTGGTGTCGTTCCCGGCGGTGACCAGCTGGACGAAGAACGCCCCGAAGTCGGCGTCCGACATCGGCTCGCCGCCGAAGTCGGCATGCAGGATGACCGAGGTGAGGTCGTCGGGAGTGGCCGCTGCTGCTCGACGGGCCTGGGCGAAGTCGATCGCGTACATCGCCATCTCGACCGAGGCCCGGCCGCGGTCGTCGGGGTCGGGGTTGATGTCGGGATCCTGGCCCCCCGAGTTGCGCTCCGACATCTGGTGGATCAGAGGCCAGTCGGCCTCGGGAAGCCCCATCAACTCGCCGATCACCTGCGACGGCAGATGCGAGCACACGTCGTGCACGAAGTCGACCTCGCTCGCCTCGGCGGCGCGATCCATGATCTGGCGGCAGATCGTCCGGATGCGGCCCTCGAGCTGGGCGATGACCCGGGCCTTGAACTCACCCGAGACCTGCTTGCGGTACTCGACGTGCTGGGGTGGATCCATCGCCAGCAGCATCTTGCGCATCATCGCCAGCCGCTGGCCGTCCATGTCCTCGAGGACGATGCCGCCCTCGGACGCCGAGAACAGCAGCGGTTGGCGTGACACGTCGACCACGTCGGCATGGCGGGTGATGGCCCAGTAGCCACGCTGGCCCGCCATGTCCTGCCAGTGCACGGGGTCGTGGCGGCGCAGCCACTCGAACCAGTGGTGGGGCGGCCCGTCGACGTAGGACTCGGCCGCCGAGATGTCGACGGGCCCGGGCTGGTCGGCCATGTCCGAGGTCAGAGGCCGAGGCCCTCGGCGGTGCCGCTGAAGATGGCAATGACGATGCCGGCGATCATGGCGAAGACCAGCAGCGCCGCGACGATGCGTTGGGTGTTTTTGTTCATGGCCACGGCGGTCCACGTTAGTGCGCGGGACACCTCCATCGGGACGGGGACGGTGACCCGCCCTCCCCGTCCCGATCTCAGAGGTACTGGCCCGGCAGCTCGTCGTCGCCGTCGGGGTCGGGGAGGGGTTCGCCCCGCCGCAGCGCGGTCAACTCGGCGAGCGAGAAGTCCGACCCGGACGGGAGACCGTCGCCGAACCACTCGACGGCCTCGCGGCGCGGGAACCGACCGAACTCGGTCTCCATCAGACATCGGCCTGGCCGGATCAGCGCCGGATGGAGGCGCTCGATCGGCTCGTTCGTGGTGATCAGCACCAGCACCCGGATGCCCTGACCGAGAATCCCGTCGGAGAGGTTCAGCAGCCGGCTCAGCGCCTGACCGACACGATGCTTCGCGTCTGAGCGGAGGAGCTCGTCGGCGTCCTCGACCACCAACAGGCGCCACTGCTCGGCCTCGTCGTCGCCGACGAGGACCTCCATCAGCGTCGATGCGCGGGCGAACACGAGCTCGGGGTCGAGCACGACCTGCACCCGGGCCCGCTCACGCCAGGCTCGGGTGAGCGCACGAATGGCCGAGGTCTTCCCAGTGCCCGGAGGGCCGTGCCACAGGATGATCCGACTGCCGTCGAGGTCGAACGCTGCGTCGCGCAGACGATCGAGGTCGGCTCGCACATCGCTCGGATAGTTCCGGATCGCGTCGTCCCACGCCGGCGTCTCGATGGTCCGGCTCGTCGTGTAGGCCCCGTTGTTGACCTGCCAGAAGTCCACGGGCACCAGGTGATCGCGCGCCACGGGCTCGGGCATACGCGCCTCGGCGTCGGCGACGGCCTTGTCGAGGTCCTCGACCGATGCGGCGCGCAACCACATCGTGGCCCCGTGGGTGGCCCACTGCTGGACGAGGATCGTCGCATGGGTCGTGACCGCCAGGACGTGCGTCCCACCCGGCTGGCGGATCGTACGGACGATCGTGCCGAGCGGTACCAGCTCGTCCGCTCGGCTCTCCGACGGTGCGTCGAGGCGCCGCAGGTGCGGCTCGTCGCCCGTCAGGAAGGGCGCGACGAACGCGGCCCAGAGTGCACCCTGGGGCTCTGGAGGCGCGTGCAGCGCCGTCGTCGTCTGGAGCGTGTTCGTCATGGCCGCACGATGATGACGAACCCGATCGGCCGGGTCGAACGATTTGCCTGTCCGAGACGTTGCGACCACGTAGGTGTGCCTCCTGTGGGACCTGTTGCCCCTGGGGCACGACAGGTTCGTGACAGAACGTGAGGCGAATCCGGAGGTCCGATTGCGTCGGTTACGGGGCCGTGCAAGCAAGGTTGCGTTTCGGTGACGATTGGCCCACCCGCGCAGACTTCCCAGCGCAGATCTGCTCGGATTCTCCCGAGCGCACACGATGCGCCAGGACGGTCGAGCCGGCCCGGGGCCTCTGGAGGGGGGAGCCTCTGGCCGGCTCGACTGTTTCTCTTCGCAGTCGCAGTCGCAACCGCAGCTTCGCCCGGCGGGCTCGGGCCGGCACTACGCTCCGCCGCATGAGCGAGGCGCCCTGGCAGACGATTCCGGAGCTGGTCGACGACGCGGCAGCGCGGTTCGGTGATGCGCAGGCGTTGGTCGACGGGGACGTCGACTGGAGCTGGGTCGAGTTCCGCGACCAGGTGCACGCCTCGGCGCGGGCGATGATCGCGTCGGGAGTCGAGGCGGGCGATCGGGTCGCGATCTGGGCCCCCAACGTGTGGGAGTGGGCGGTCGCTGCGCTCGGCCTGCACACCGCCGGTGGGGTGCTGGTCCCGATCAACACCCGCTTCAAGGGGCGCGAGGCGGGGTACGTGTTGGACAAGGCGGGCGCCGACCTCCTGTTCACCGTCACCGATTTCCTCGACACCGACTACGTGCAGCTGCTGACCGACGCTCAGGCGGGCGGAGGGCTCCGGGAGACCGTCATCCTTCGGGGCGCCGTGCCCGAGGGCTGTACCGCCTTCGCCGACTTCTTGGCCAGGGCCGCCCAGGTCGACGACACCGATCGTGCCGCTCGCTCGGCGTCGGTCACGGGCGACGACCTCGCCCACATCATGTTCACCTCGGGGACCACGGGCGCGCCCAAGGGCGCCATGTTGAAGCACTCGGCGATCTGTCGGGGCTACCACGACTGGGCGTCGGTCATCGGGCTCGAACAGGGCGACCGGTACCTGATCATCAACCCGTTCTTCCACTCGTTCGGACTCAACGCGGGTGTCCTCGCGTGCCTGATGAAGGGGGCGACGATCCTGCCGCACCCGGTGTTCGACGTGGCCCAGGTGATGGACCGAGTCCCCGCGGACCGGATCTCGATGCTGCCGGGGCCGCCGGCGATCTACCAGACGATCCTCAACCACCCCGACCTCGACCGCTTCGACATGTCGACGCTGCGGCTGGCGGTGACGGGGGCAGCGGCGATCCCGGTCGAGATGATCGTGCAGATGCGCGAGCGCCTCGGCTTCGAGAAGATCGTCACCGGCTACGGCCTGACCGAGGGTTCGGGGCTGGCCACCATGTGCCGCCACGACGACCCGCCCGACATCATCGCCAACACCTCGGGTCGAGCGATGCCGGGCATGGAGGTGCTGGTGGTCGACGACGAGGGCACCGAGGTGCCTCGAGGCGAGCCGGGCGAGATCGTCGTCCGTGGCTACAACGTGATGGTCGGCTACCTCGACGACCCCGAACAGACGGCGGAGACCATCGACGCCGACGGGTGGCTGCACACCGGCGACATCGGGGTGATGGACGACGGCGGCAACATCGACATCACCGACCGCAAGAAGGACATGTTCATCAACGGCGGCTTCAACGTGTACCCGGCCGAGATCGAGGCCGCGATGCTCACGCATCCCGACATCGGTCAAGTGGCGGTGGTGGGCGTCCCCGACGAGCGTCTGGGCGAGGTCGGCTGCGCGTTCGTCGTCCCGGCCGCGGGCTCGACTCCCGACGCCGACGAGATCGTCGCGTGGTGCCGCGGCGAGATGGCGAACTACAAGGTGCCCCGGCGCATCGAGATCGTGGAAGCGTTGCCCCTCAACGCCTCCGGCAAGGTGCTGAAGTACGAGCTGCGCGACCGCGTGGCAGGAGGCTGATCATGCGAGCAGTGGTGTTGGAGTCCTACGGCGGCACCGAGGTGCTGACGATCAGGGACGTGCCCGATCCGGTGGCGGGGCCCGAGGAGGTCTTGGTCCAGGTGCACTCGACTGCGCTCAACCGGGCCGACCTGTTGCAGCGGATGGGCTTCTATCCGGGCCCGGCGATGGAGCACGAGATCCCCGGCATGGAGTTCGCCGGCACGGTGACGGCCGTGGGGGAGCGGGTCACCGGTCGTTCGGTGGGCGACGAGGTGATGGGCATCGTCGGCGGTGGCGCGTACGCCGAGCAGCTGACGGTCCACGAGCGCCAGACGATGCCGGTGCCGTCGTCGGTCGGCCTGGCCGACGCCGCGGCCATCCCCGAGGTGTGGATCACCGCGTTCGACGCGCTGGTGGCCCAGAGCGGGTTGACGTCGGGCATGACCGCGTTGGTGCACGCCGGCGCATCCGGTGTCGGGACCGCAGCCATCCAGATCGCGAAGGCCATCGGCGCCCGGATCGCCGTCACTGCGTCGACGGGCAAGGTGCAGGCGTGCCGCGACCTCGGCGCCGACCTGGCCATCGACTACACCTCCGAGGACTACGCCGAGAAGGTCCTGGAGCTCACCGACGGCGTCGGTGCCGACGTGATCCTCGACGTCATCGGCGGCGACTACGTCGCCAAGAACCTCCGGTGCGTGAAGACCAAGGGCACGATCATCCAGGTCGGCGTCATGCGTCAGGACCCGCCTGAGGTCGATCTGGGGCGCCTCCTCCGGGGTCGCCTCACCTGGATCGGCACGGTGCTGCGGGCCCGTCCGATCGAGGAGAAGATCGCGATCACCCAGCGGTTCGCCACCGAGATCCTGCCCCTGTTCGACCGGGGAGCGTGTAAGCCGGTGATCGACTGCCGGTTCCCGCTCGACGACATCGCCGCCGCCCACGACCACATGGCCGCCAACGCCAACGTCGGCAAGATCCTGGTCGACCTCTGAACCTGCAACGCTGAACGGTCTCAGAGACCGTTACAGGTTGGTCACGTAGGGTGGTGCCTCACCTCGCGCGCCCGGGGGATCGCTGGCCCGCAGTGGTCACGCAGGGTGGCTGTGGAGTGCTCGGCCGGGGCGGCCGGTTGTCAGGCGGTGGAGGATCCGGGTGGCGCATTCGGCGGCCGTCGATGTGCCGGTGTCCACCTCCATGTCGTAGTGGCCAGGGTCGTGGGCTGCGGACTCCCAGCGGCGGACGGGCCCCGGCACCTCGCCGGCCTCGCTGACCGCGTAGCCGGTCGAGTCCGCTCGCCGCGCCAGGACGGCGTCGACCGGGCACCGAACGCCCACGACCAGGACGTCGTGTCCTGCGAGCTCCCGCCGAGCGATCGCCCAGGGGTCCAGGTCGCCGACGTAGTCCGTGTGGAGCCCGACGTCGACCACGACGTTGCCGCCCGCGTCGGCCAGCGCGGCGACCCGTTGCCACAGCTCCCCGTAGAGCCGCTCGACATCGGGCTCGAGGTCGGGCCGTTCCCCACCCGGCCGCAGTCCCACGCCTGGTTGGAGGTCAGACGGTGTGGCGGCCATCGACGCGTCGACCCCATGATTCACCCACCGACCCGGCTGGGCTTCGAGCATCGCCCGAGCGATCGACGACTTCCCGGACCGGGGCACGCCGTTCAGGATCACGATGCTGCCCACACCCGCATCGTCTCACGTCCCCGGAGTGACAGCCCGCTACCGTCGGATGGATGTCATCGCCCGACTGGTGGCTGGACGAGCAGGTCCATGCCGGCATCGAACATCTCGATCCGGCCTATGTCTCCGGCTACGACGCCAAGTCTCAGGTCGACCCCAGGCCGGACGTCGACGCGCTGGTGGGGCGAGGGATGGGAACCGGCTCGGTCGTGGTCGACCTCGGCGCCGGAACGGGCGTCTTCGCCGTCGCTGCGGCCGAGACCGGCGCCACGGTCATCGCCGCCGATGTCGCCGGACCGATGGTGGACGCGTTGCGAGCGCGAACAGCCCACCTCGCCGGCGTCACCGTCGTCCAGGCCGGCTTCCTGACCTACACGCACGACGGCCCGCCGGTCGACATCGTGCACACTCGCAACGCCCTGCACCAGATACCGGACTTCTGGAAGGTCATCGCCCTCCGGCGCATCCGCGACGTGCTGAGGCCCGGTGGGCTCCTGCTGCTGCGTGACCTGGTCTTCGACCTGGAGCCCGACACGGTGGAGGCCGGCATCGAGAGGTGGAAGGCCGGCGCGGTCGACGACCCGGCTCGCGGCTACACGGCGCACGAGTTCGCCGACCATGTCCGCGGCGAGCACAGTACCTACACGTGGCTCCTGGAGCCGATGCTCGATCGGGTCGGGTTCGAGGTGGAAGAACGCTCGGTCGCACGCGGTGTCTATGCGCGGTACATGTGTCGCCGGCGATGACCCTTCAGCGTTTGGTGACCTTGCGCCATGCACCGCGCAGCGCCGTCATCTTCTTGTCGTCGGCAAGGGTGTCCGGGGTCAGGTGTTCTTCGATGTACCCGCACGCCAGGCACACGTAGGCGTGGATGAACAGCCGATGTGTTCCCTTGGCCCCGCCCATGACCGAGCGGTCGCCCCGCAGCGAGACTCGATCGTTCGCGTAGACGTCATCGCTCCCGCACTTGGGGCAGATCCCGGTGGTCTTCACCTGATGCCCGTTCGGGGCCAGGGCCGGCGGCGCACGTCGCTCATCCCGCGTCCGCCTGGGTGAAGTCGAACTGGCCGAGCGGGCTCATGGTGACCCCGCTGATGTCGCTCCGATGGGCGAACACGACATCGAAGTACACGGGGATGATGATCGGCAGGTTGTCGTGCACGTACCGCTGGAGCTCGTCGAGGGCCTCGACCGCCGCTGCTTCGGTGGCGGCGCCGGCGTAGGCGTCCCACAGCGCGTCGTAGGCGGGCTCGGCGTGGTGCGACGGATTCCAGTCGCCGGTGGAGCGCAGGTTGCGGTCGAAGTAGAACGCTCGGAGCGGTCGGTGGCCATAGTCGACGATGCCCAGGGTGGAGGACTCCGTGTCGCAGAACGAGGCGTTCATCGGACACCACGGGCCGGAGTAGAAGTCCGCGTTGGGGTGCACCACCACCGTCAGGTCGAAGCCCGCCTCGGCGGCCTGGGCCCGGATGAGCTCGGCCAGGTCCGGGATCTCGGCCAGGTCGCCGACGTCGAGGGTGACGGCCAGCCCGTCGGCGAAGCCCGCTTCGGTCAGCAGCGCCCTGGCCAGTTCGATGTCGCGCGGCCGGAGCGGGATGGGCGCTGCGAACTCGCTCGACACGGGGACCGCCTGGTCGTTGCTGACGACGGCTCGGCCGCCGTAGATCGTGCGCACGATCTGCTCCCGGTCGATGGAGAGCGCCAGGGCCTGCCGCACGCGCACGTCGGCGAACGGCCCGGTGTCGACCCGCATCCACATCTGCCGGTGGTTCGCCGACGGGACCGATCGGACGACGATGTCGGGGTCGGCCTGGATGCGCTCGACGTCGAAGGTCGCCAGGGTCTGGGTGCCATCGATCGCTCCGGCTTCCAAGGCGGTTCGCATCTCCGACGTCGAGTCGTAGAAGAGGAAATCGATGCGCTCGGGGCCGCTGCCGCCACCCCACCAGCTGTCGTTGCGGACGAACTCGGCGTTCGCTCCGGGTGCGTAGAACGCCAGCTCGTAGGGGCCGGTGCCGATCAGCACGTCCCCGCCGGTGAAGTCCCTCGGGGTGATCGCGACCTGCGGCGACTGGTTCGACAACAGGACGGGGAGGTCCAGGAGCGGGTCCGCCAGCACGATCGACACCGTCAGGTCGTCGACGGCCGAGATCTCGGTGGCGTCGGTCGGGCCGAAACCGACGTCGACGGCGCGCTGGAGCGACGCCA
Source organism: Acidimicrobiales bacterium (assembly GCA_965262315.1). GTDB lineage: Bacteria > Actinomycetota > Acidimicrobiia > Acidimicrobiales > UBA8592 > JBCCFK01. Next base: position 4,477 of record CBDHFJ010000172.1, on the reverse strand, counting down.
CCACGTCGGCGGCCTGGAGCGGCCGCCCATCGTGGAAGGTCACGCCCTCGCGGAGCCGGAACGTCCAGGTGCGGGCATCCGCCGTGGCCCAGTCGGTGGCCAGCGACGGCACGACGGCACCCGTCGGGCCGATCGTGGTCAGGTACTCCAGGGTCTGGGCGACGATGGCGTAGGTGCCGAAGTCGAATGCCTGCACCGGGTCGAGCTCGGACGCGGGGGTGGTGACGCCCCAGGTCACGAGGCGGACATCGCCGGGGGGATCGGCGACGGGTTCGGTGCTGTCGTCGTCGGGTGCGGTGGCCGTGCTCGATTCGTCGGGTTCAGCGGCCGGTTCGTCGGCCTCCGCGCCGGGTTCGTCGGCCTCGAAGGGGAGGTCGTCGTTCGCAGCGAGTCCTTCCTCGGCTTCGACGGTCTCGGCCGGCTCGTCGTCTTCGGGGACGAGGTCGCCTCCGAAGGGGTTGTCCGAGGCGACGGTGGCCGTGTCGGCGGGGTCGTCGTCGCCGCTGGTCAGGACGAACGCGATCACCCCCGCGACGGCGAGGAGGACGCCGAGCCCGAGCAGGATCGGCAGCCGCCGAGACGGCCCCGACGTGGGCGCCACCGCCGGAGGCGGCGGGGCCGGGACGGACGCGGCAGCCACGGGCTGGGGCGGCGCCGGCGGCGCGGTCGCTGCGGCAGCGGGGGGCAGCATCGGTTCGAAGGTGGGTCGATCGGCCACCGGCTGGGGCGGGGCGGCCGGCACCGGAGCCGGCGGCACGGCCGGCGCCGCGCGGCGCCGCAGCGGACTGGGCGGCGGCCCGGAGCGCGGCGGCGAACCCGGCGGCGGTCTCGTACCGGTGCCCGGGGTCCTTGGCCATGGCGCGTTCCATGACGGCACACACGGCGTCGGGGGTGCCACCCGCTCTGAGGTCCGGGACGTCCTCGGTTCGCACCCGCTCGAGCAGGGCGAAGATGGTGGTGACCTCGGGCTCCATGAAGGGCGGCTGGCCCGTCAGCGTGGCGTGGAGGGTGGCACCCAGGGCGTAGATGTCGCCGGCGGGTGACGGCTCGGCACCGGCCAGCTCCTCCGGCGGGGTGAAGGCCGGCGTGAACGCCAGGCCTGCCGTGGAGGTGGCGGCGGCGGTGACGCCACCGGTGAAGCGAGAGATGCCGAAGTCGGCCACCAGGGGACGACCGGTCGAGCTGATCAGGATGTTGCCCGGCTTGATGTCGCGGTGCAGCACCTCGTTGTCGTGTGCGACCTGGATGGCGTCGGCGACGATGGCCAGCATGTCCGCAGCCCGCTCCCAGGTGAGGGGGCCGTAGGCCCGGATCTGGTCGTCGAGTGAGCCGTACTCATAGAGCGGCATCACCAGGTAGGGCTCGCCGGACGCGGTGACGCCGCTGTGGTGGATGGGGACGATGCCGTCATGGCCCGACAGCCGACCCATCGTGCGACGCTCCCGGTCGAACCGGCGAGCCATCGCCTCGTCGACGCCGCGGATCACCTTCACCGCGACCATGCGGTCGTGGGCCTCCTCGCGGGCTCGGTACACGACGGCGTTGCCGCCGGCCCCGATCGCTTCGGCCTGGGTGATCCCTGGTATGCCGAGGTCCTGAGACACGGCCGGAGCCTAGTGGTGTGGCTGTGCGCCGGGTCGAGCGACGTCTCGGCGGAGAGCCCCCGTCACAACCAGTGCGGGACCAGACCCGGCACGAACCGGCGCAGCAACGTGATGGAGCCGAGGGCCGCCAGCAGGCCGCCCACCAACGCGAGCACCAGGGCACCGATGACCCGTGGGGCGAAGCCCTCGATCTCGTCGACCAGCCAGTCCTCGGCGTCGAAGTCGTCGTCGAGCGGCGTGATCTCCCGCTGGTCCTCCCAGCGCTGGATGCTGCCGGTGATGGCGGTGTCGAGGGCGGTGGCCTGCTCGGACGTGCCGATCTGGCAGTCCGGCTCGGGCCGGTCGGCGGCCAGTGGGGCGATGCCTTCGGACGAGACCCACTGGGCCAGTGCTTCGCCGATGCAGGCGTAGCCGAGGTCGTTGGGGTGGCCGGTGCCGTTGTGCCAGGTCAGCGGACTCAGTCGCTCCCAGACGGGGCCGTTGCGGGGGAGGAGCTGCACGAAGTTCGCGCCACGCGGGTCGTCGCAGAACGTCTTGCCCACGAAGGCCCGGCTCATGTCGGGGAACCGCTTCAGCTGGTCGTCGGCTGATGCGTCGACCACGGCCTTCACGCTCTCACCGAGCTCGCGGATGAAGCCGTTGGCGAAGCCCACCTCCTCGAGGTCGAGCGAGCCGTCGCACTCTTCGGTCCCCACGTAGGGCGGGTAGGGAATGGCGATGATCGTTGCCTCGGGGAAGCGAGTGGCGATCGCCTGATAGGCGGTGGTGAGCTTCGTCTGGATGCGCCCGGCGTCGTCGATGAACTCGTCGTCTTCGTCCACGCAGTCCGACGGCAGGATGCACCCGGCGACCACTTCGGCGAAGTTGGCGTCGTTGCCGCCCATCGACACCACCACGATGTCGGGTTGGCGTCCGCCGAGGCCGTACTCGGCATCGTCGGCGCTGAGGAGCTGGGGGAGGTGTCCGGCGACCTTTGCGTCGGTGTCGTCCTTCTGCCCGTCCTCGTCGTCGGCGCTGACGACCTCGTCGATGGTGGCGCCCGAGCATGCGTAGCTGACGACCTCGTACCCGATCGCCTCGCCCAGCACGAACGGGTACGAGTGGGGCGAGCGCCGGCAGGTGTTGCCGTTGTCGGACAGGCTGTTGGTGTAGGGCAGGAACTTCGAGGCGCCCTCGCCGGCGGTGAACGAGTCGCCCAGGGCCACGATGAGCCCCGTCGTGTTGTCGTCGGTCTCGGCGTCGGCGGTGCGGTCGATCAGGACCCAACCCAGGAGGGCACCGAACAACACCATGGCCATGACCGCCTCGCCTCGAAGCACGTAGAAGGCGCCGACGATGAAGGCGAGACCGCCGAGCAGCACCGCCGGCGCCTGCCACGACTCGAACGCCGCGTTGCCGACCAGGTAGCCGACGCCGGCCAACACCACACCGAGCGCCGCGATGGCGAGCTGCGCCGGGAGCTTCACCTTGCGGTCCACGAAGGCGGTGGCGCCGATACCGACCAGGGACAGCCCGGCGATGACCAGGCCGGCGCCGAGGATCATGGACGGCCGGTTCCGGACCACCAGCACCAGGACGAGCCCGACCGCGGCTGCCAGCGCGCCGGCCCCGGCGATCTTGAGCGAGTCCTCGGGGAGCGACTCGACGTGCTGGTTCCTGGTGATCAGGGCGCCGACCGCCACTTTGAGGCTCGACAGGCCGAACACGGCGATGACGACGCCCAGCACCAACAGCGCCCCGGTGGCGGCCGCGGCGAGCGGGAGTCCGACCACGAGGCCGGCCACGCCCACACCCAGCCACGTCCACGGCCGCTTGGTGCCCGACACCGCCCATTCGGAGGTCAGGATGACGTGGCCGATCACGGCGATGGCGATGCCGAACGTTGCGAAGAAGGGGTTGGAGAACGCGATCGATGCGAGCGCGGTGACGGCCACACCGCCGATGGCCATGACCCAGGCTCGCTTGTGCCACGTGTCGCGCCGCGCCTCCTTGGTTGCGTCGTCGGGGTTGCCGGCCTCGACGAAGCCGCGCACGACCGGCATGACGCCGGCGAGGGCGATCGCCCCCACCAGGGCGCCCACGGCGCTCCAACCGATGAAGGCGAACGCCTCGTCGGTCCGGATCGCCACCTGGAGGAGGAGCAGGCTGACGACGGCGATCAGCGCGACCAGCCCCGCCGAGGCCCGGGTGTTCCTCTGCACTGCGTTTGCGAGGCGGTCTCCCACCCCGGTGTTCGTTCCCGCCATGGCCGACTCCTTGGTTCGGTGTTCGCCCATGTCCACGGGTATCACAGCACCAGCGGCCCACGGTGGGTACCAGGACGCAGACCGGCTGGGTGCGGCTGCTCGGACGCGGCCGGGGACGCCCTACGAGCCGTCGTCGAGGCGGGCGACGCCGGTGGCCGAGATGGCGATGCCGTCGGAGCGCACGAAGCGGCCGAAGATCAGGTCGGCCCGGCTGTCGATGGTGACGGTCACCGCCGGGGCGCCGTCGACGAAGGTGCCGGAGGAGTCGGTGATCGTGGCCTCGGGCGGGAGATCCTGGCCGGCGACCGAGACCGCCACGATCTCGTCGATCCGGGCCTCGGTGAGCTCGACTCTGGCCGGTCAGCCGGAGCACGTTTTGGTCGATGCCGTAGGTCACGGCGTCGTTGGCGGCGCTGTCGGCAGCGTCGGCGAGTCGGCGCTGCTGGAGCCACACGTTGCCGAGGTCCACTGCGATGGCCCCGAGCATCAGGACGATCAGGAAGCCGACGGGGTAGAGGAACAGGACGCTCCCCCGCGGTCGCGCCTCACGGTGAGTCACACACCGCTTCGCCCTCGAGGCCGCTGCGGAACGGGTCGACGATCTCGGAGTGGGTCGCCTCGACCTCG
>CBDHFJ010000171.1:0-7922 GCA_965262315.1 Acidimicrobiales bacterium | reverse complement strand
CTGCTGATCGCAGATCCCGTCGTGTCCCTCGTCACCGGCATCTACCTGGTGGTCGCGTCGGGCGCCTTCGTGGCTGCCGTCTCGGGGGTCAGCCGCCGGCTCGGGCGCCTCAGCGAGGACTACAACGCTGCCGCGATCCGCTCGATTCAGGAGGGCCTCGACGGGGTGAAGACCATCCAGGCCACCGGCGCCGAGTCCTACATCACCGACGCGTTCGCCGAGGTGCGCCGTCTCCAGCAGCGGCAGCGGCAGAAGACGGCGTTCCTGCGGGTGGTTCCGCGCTACTACCTGGAGGTCGCCCTCGTCACCAGCGCCGCGCTGGTCGGCGGTGTCGCCGCGGTGACCCTCGGAGGAGACGAGACGCTGGCCTACCTGTCCCTGCTCGTGGCCGCGACGCTCCGGGCGCTGACGCCCGCCGGCAGGGTGGTGACGGGCATCAACACCGTTCGTGTCGGCGGTGCCGGCGTCGACATCGTCAAGGACGCGATGGCCGAGGTCGAGCGTGCGCATCGAGCCCGGCGGAGCGCTCCTCTCCCGCCGATCGTGGACCGAGGGATCCGGCTCGACGGCGTCGGGCACGCCTACGAGGACGGCCGCGTCGGACTGCACGGCGTGGAGCTGTGCGTGGCACCGGGCGAGTCGCTCGGCGTCGTCGGCAGCTCGGGCAGCGGCAAGTCCACGCTGGCCGCGATAATCGCGGGCTTGATCGTCCCCACCCAGGGTGTGGTCCGCCTGGACGGCGTCGCGCTCCACTCGGACTCCGTCGACCTCTTCCGCCACCGCGTCGGCTTCGTCCCCCAGAGCTCGTTCATGACCGACGAGCCCCTCCGCAACAACGTGGCGTTCGGCATCGATCCGGCGGCGATCGACGACGGGCGGGTGGTCGATGCTCTGCGCGACGCCGGACTGGCGGAGCTGCTGACGTCCGGGGAGGGGATCCATGCCAGCTTCGGCGAGAACGGCGCCAGGCTCTCCGGGGGGCAGCGACAGCGGGTGTCCATCGCTCGGGCGCTCTATCGCGGCTCCGACGTTCTGGTACTGGACGAGGCCACGGCATCGCTGGACACGGCGACCGAGGCTCGGCTGCTCGACTTGGTCGATGGTCTGGCCGGCCGCCACACCGTGATCCGGATCACCCACCGGCTCGCCGGGGTCCGGACGTGCGATCGGGTCGTGTTGATGGCCGATGGGCGCGTGGTTGACATCGGCAGCTACAGGCAACTGCAGCAGTCCAGCCAGGCCTTCCGGTCGCTCGTCGAGCTCGAGCGCGTCTGATCGACGCCCGGGTCAGACCTGGCGTCGCTGGTCGGAGACGACCCGACCGGCGTCGAGGGTGACGACCCGGTCCAGGGCCGTGGTGGCGCTGAGCCGGTGGGCGATCGACACGACCGTCACCTCACTCGGCAGCGCAGCGATGGTGTCGGTGACGAACTGTTGACTCTCGTTGTCGAGCGCCGAGGTGGCCTCGTCCAACACGATGAGCCGCGCCTGGCGGTACAGCGCTGGCGGTACAGCGCTCGCGCGATCCCCACCCGCTGCCGCTGCCCGCCCGAGAGCAGTTGTCCCCGGTCACCGAGGCGGGACGCCATGCCATCGGGGAGCGTGGCGATCACCTCGTCCAGGGCGGCGCCCGCAATGGCAGCCTGGAGGCGTTCCGGGTCCTCCTCGTCAATCCCGAGCATGACGTTGACGGCCAGGGTGTCGTCGACGATGAAGGTGTCCTGGGGGACGTATGCCACGAGTTGGCGCCATCCCGCGCGTTTCGCCGCGTCGAACGGGACACCGTCGAGCAGCACTCGACCCGCATTGGGGGTCTGCAGCCCGAGCAGGACGTCGACGAGCGTCGTCTTGCCGGCACCGGACGTCCCGACCACGGCGATGCGGTCGCCGCGCCCGATCCGGAGGTCCACGTCGTCGAGCGCACGCACCCTGCCGTAGATGACGGTGACGCCGTCGAGCGTGATGTCCGACGCGAACTCCTGGCGCTCAACGGTGTCGGATCGGGTGGAGGCGAGCGCCAGGTCGAAGGTCACCTCCTCGATGCGTTCGATGGCGGGCACCCCGCCGCGAGTGACGTTCAGGGAGCCCACGACGCGGGAGAGGGTCGGCAGCAGCCGCAGCATCACCACCACGACGACCGCCACGGCCGCGAATGCGTCCGTGGTGTCGCTGGTGGTGAAGAGCAGCACACACACCAGGCCGATGCCGATCACGAGCGACGACTCCAGGTAGAAGCGCGGCGCCCGGACGAGGAAGCCCGAGAGGCGCCGGTTCGTCGCCCACTCGTCACGGGTCTCACCGAAGCGGTTGACGAAGTACGGCTCGGCCTGGTTCGACTGGATGGCCTCGGCTCCTCGAATGCCGTCCTGGAGTCGAGCGAGCGACGTGTGCGTCAGGGCCTGATCCCGTTGGTTGGCATCGCGGAGCCGGTTGGGGAACACCGCCAGGTAGCCGCCGCCGACAAGGCCGAAGAACGTGAGGGTCACCACGCCCGCAACGGGACTGGTGACGAGGATCAGTACGCACAGCGCGAGCAGCATCAGGAGGTCGGTCACCAGCTGTACGGCGGGGATCACGACGGTGCGGATCATCGAACTGGGGATCAGGTTGACGTCGCGCAGCGCGGTGGCGGAGTCCGATTCGGCGTGGAAGCGCATTGACGCAGCGAGGAAGTCGCCCAGGAGCTCGACGGAGAGGTCGGCATCGGCTCGGGTGGCCACACCCAGCTGCCACCACGACAACGCGGCGCCCAGGATGCTCTTCGCGAGTACCAGGGTAGCCACGGTCAGGCCGACCGCGAGCGAGATCCGGTCGTCGGGGACACCGAGGCTTCCCACCCACGAGAAGCGCTCGGCCATGTCGCCGTCCCTCGCTGCGGTGTCGAGGAAGGTGACGAGGAGGAGCATCGTGCCGAACTCGAGGGCCGCGAGGCCCATGGACAGCGGGACGTTCAACGCGAATCGGCGGCGAGCACCGGGTGACAGGAACGCCATGGCGCGCGTGACGAGCCCCCAGGGCGACGTGGATCCACGGGCTGCGGCCGGCGCATGCCGGGGCGGTCTCTTCGCAGTGGACGTAGTGATTCTTGCCCCCTGGCAGTCTCGGAACAGCCATGGAACACTATCCTCACCACCAGCTTCATCCGGTCGTGGGCGGCGAAACAGGAGAGACCAGTGACTGAGCTGTCAATCGGCGGACGCATGATCGGCGACGGTCATCCCATCTACGTCATCGGCGAGATCGGGATCAACCACAACGGTGATCTCGAGATCGCGAAGGAACTGGTCCGGGTCGCAGCTCAGGCCGGCTGCGACGCGGTCAAGTTCCAGAAGCGGACACCGGAGATCTGTGTCCCCGAGGACCAGCAGCAGATCGAGCGCGAGACCCCGTGGGGCACGATGACGTACCTCGACTACCGGCATCGGGTCGAGTTCGGCAAGAACGAGTACGGCGAGATCGGGGAGCTCGCCGACGAGCTCGGTCTGCAGTGGTTCGCGTCGCCGTGGGACGTGCCTTCGGTCGACTTCCTCGAGACGTTCGATCCGCCCTGCCACAAGGTCGCGTCAGCCTCGCTGACCGACGACGAGCTATTGCGCCGCCTCGCCGACACCGGTCGCCCGATCATCATCTCGACCGGCATGTCCACGCTGGAACAGGTGGACCATGCGGTCGAGGTGCTCCGCGGCGCGCCGGTGGCCATGGCCCACGCAACGTCGACCTACCCATGTCCCCCCGAGGAACTCAACCTCCGGATGATCAACACGCTGCGCGAGCGCTACCCGTCGATTCCGATCGGCTACAGCGGCCACGAGCGTGGACTGCAGGCCACGCTGGCCGCTGCCAGCCTCGGCGCCACCTTCCTTGAACGCCACATCACCCTCGACCGCACCATGTGGGGCTCCGACCAGGCTGCCTCGTTGGAGCCGGGTGGGCTGGAGCGTCTCGTCCGTGACGTGCGGGTCATCGAGGCCGCCATGGGCGACGGCGTGAAGCGGGTCTACGACTCGGAGATCCCCATTCGGGCGAAGCTCCGGCGCGTCGGCTGACGAGATGGTCGTCGGCCCTGACGCCGCAGCCACCGTCTCCGTCATCATTCGCAACCGCAACGAGCTGGAGACCGTCCGGCTGATCTTCGCCGCTCTCGATGCGCAGACTGTTGCTCACGAGGTCGTGGTGGTCGACAACGAATCGACCGACGGCAGCATCGAGTTCGCAAGCTCCCGCGGGGCCACCGTGGTACCCATCGCCACGGAGGACTTCAGCTATGGCGGCTCGCTCAATCGGGGTATGGAGGCGACCAGCTACGAGTCCGTCGTCGTCCTCAGCGGTCACTCGATTCCGGTCGGCCCTCGGTTCCTCGAGGACGCGACGGCACCCCTCGCGGACCCCACGGTCGCGGCGGTCCGGCTGCTTCGTGCCGACAAGCGCTCGGAGCTCGCCGACTGGCCGGCCCGACAGTCCATCGGTGCCGGTGACGTGGCTGCACTGGTGAAGCGGGGGCCGATCGCCAGCGGCTGTGTGTTCCGGCGTTCGGTCTGGGAGCGGATCCCGTTCGACGACGCGCTCGACTCGGACGAGGACAAGGCGTGGAGCGTTCAGGCCACTGAGGCCGGCTACGTCGTCGCCGCGGCCCCCGCGGTCTACGTGTACAGCCGGCCCCTCGGACTGGTCGACGGGCTGCAGCGCGAGAGCCGCAGCGCCATGGGCATCTACCGCTCGACGGGGCATCGGCGCCGAGTCGGGTTGGGCGCCACCGTGCGCGAGCTCGTGAGCGGTGTCGCCGCCGCCGTGGTGGCCCCGTTGTGGCGGTGGGTGGACAGCTTGTCCATGCCGCTGCGGAGTCGGCGACCTGCGCGACGCGGGGCGCTCTGGAAGGAACCGACGTCATGAGTCGCATTGCCGTCATCGTCGACAACCCGACTCGAGACCTCTCGGGTGCGGTCCTGCTCGGCCGTGAGCTCGCGCTGCGAGGCGAGGAGGTGTTCCTGTGTTCCATGAACCTGCGGCATCGTGAGATCCCCGCGCTCGCGCCGGATCATCTGGTGGTGAACTATCTGCGCCCGACCAACGACGCCTTCATCGAGAGGCTCATGGACGCAGGCGTGCGGATCACGGTGTTGGACACGGAGGGCGCGGTCTTCCAGGAGCCGGAGCTGCTGGCCGCCAAGATGTCGCGCCGCGCCGAGGTGCGCGATCGTGTGGACGCCTACTGCGCGTGGGGCCAGTTCATGGCCGACTTCCTGCACGAGAACGGGTACTACGGTCCGGCCCAGATGACCGTCACCGGCGCTCCCCGCATGGACTTCTACTCGGCGCCGTGGCGCAAGGCGGCCGAGATCGCATCGCCGGCGCGCGACCTCCCCGACGGTCCGATGGTTCTCATTTGTGGCAGCTTCCCTTTCGCCAATCCCAAGTTCATGACGCCCGAGGACCAGTTCGAGGCCCGGCTGGCGGCCACCGGCCTCGATCGCGAGCTGCTGTGGGCCGAGTTCGAGAAGGACCAGGCGGGCCTCGACGGCTTCATCGAGATGTCGTGTGCGCTCGCGGCGCGTCGACCCGAGATCAGATTCGTCTACCGGCCCCATCCCTTCGAGCGGATCGCCACCTACGACGCCCACTTCGACGACTTCCCGAACCTGACGGTCGAGTCCGCTGGTCTCGTGGACGGCTGGATCCTGCGGGCATCGATGGTCATCCAGCCCGCCGACTGCACCACCGGGGTCGAGGCGGCCATGGCAGGTGTCGCAGCGGTCATCCCGGACTGGATTCCCAGCAGCCGGGTGCCGGTCGTGGAGTCGGTCACCGAACCGTGCGCCGACATCGACGAGACCGTGGCTGCCCTCGACCGGGCCGTCAGCGGCATCGACGCCGCCGGAGCTCGGCCCACCGAGCTCATGCATGCACTCTTCGGTCCACTCGACGGCAGGGCACACGTCCGTGCAGCCGACACGGTCACGTCGGTCCCGCCCGCCGGGCCGCTGGACGAATCCGCGCTCCGCGTCCTGCACTATCACCCCCAAGAGGGCTCGGCCGACCGCAAGCCGGTCGATCGGCTGCGAGAGCTGCTCCGGATCCCGGCGCAGTGGTCCTTCCGGACCCGAACGCAGTCGCCCCCCGCCAAGTGGGAGCGGGGCGACAAGTTCTTCGACGAGGCCGCCGTTCGCTCCATCCTCGACGCGCTGGACCAGACCGAGCCTGACGCTCGTGGCACGGTTCGTGCCGCGTTGGCGGCCGCCTCGGATCACCGCTTCCGCTTCAGCGTCGGCCGTTCGATCAAGCTCACGGCCGGCTGATCCGGGTCGTCTCGTGGCGCGGTGGAGACTCGGCGCGAGCGTCGGGTGGGCCGGACGACCCAATGGTCGCAGCCGACCGTTGGGGTCGAGGCCCGACCTTGCGACGAGCCGGCCGGTACAGCCACACTGACCCTCATCGCCGGCTGCGGCGATGGCGGATCCTCGAGGGACGGGACGGCATGGACCAGACAAGCGACGCAGCTCTGGCTGCCGGGACGACGTCGGCGGACAACCCGCTGCGCACGTGGTTCCAGCAGCACGAGGGTCGTCAGATCAACAAGTGGGTCCACTATCTCGACGTGTACCACCGATACTTCGAGCGCTATCGGGGCACCGACGTCCACATCGTGGAGATCGGCGTCGCCAACGGCGGCTCGCTCGAGATGTGGAAGGACTACTTCGGTCCCGAGGCGCGGATCTTTGGCGTCGATCTCCACGATGGCCACAAGGACCTCGAGGACGAGCAGACGACCATCCTCGTGGGAGACCAGAGCGACCGCAGCTTCCTGCGCGAGTTGGTGCGGACCGTGCCCCGCATCGACATCCTGCTCGACGACGGCGGCCACAGCATGGAGCAGCAGATCGTCACGTTCGAGGAGGTGTACCCGCACATCGAGCCCGACGGGCTGTACGTGTGCGAGGACACCCACACTTCGTACTGGCAGAAGTACGGGGGCGGCTACCGCAAGCCCGGGACGTTCAACGAGTTGACCAAGACGTTCATCGACAAGCTGCACGCCTGGCACACGCCCGAATCGGCACCGCCGCGCATCGACGGGTTCGTGCGCAGCACCCGGGCCATGCACTGGTACGACAGCATCGTGGTGCTCGAGAAGGCCCCGATGGAGCACCCGATCGCGCTCAAGATGGGCGACATCACCACCCGCTTCGGCGCCGAGGGCGGGGGGGCGACCCCGGGTCGGATCGCCCAGCTGCGGCGACAGCTCCGGCGCACTGTCGCCGAGCGAGCCGCCGACGTGGCCGCACGGGTCCGCGAACGCCGTCACGGGTGACGCTGTCGTTCGGTGGCCGAAGGAATCAAGGCCGCGGCCATGGGTACACTCCGGTTGGGACACGGAGTAGGAGAGCGGAGTGGAGTTCGACAGCTCGGGGGCAGCGGAACCGGGTGAAGCCCGGCGCCACCTGCAGACCCTGCTGCGTCGGCGTTGGTACGTCGTCGTGCCAGTGGCGTTGGGCGTGATCGCGGCGTTCATGCTGTCGCGCGGTGGCGAGGACACCTACGTCTCCCGCGCCGACGTCCGGGTGCCCAGCGGTCAGGCGTCGATCTTCGACGGGGGCAGCTCGCTCAGTTCGACCGAGGCCGAGCGCATCATCGCGTCGGCGATTCAGCTCATCCGTGGCTCGGCCGTCCGTGATGAGGTGCAGGCCCGGATCACCCAGGATGCGTTCGACCAGATCACGTTGTTCGACGTGTCCTCGGTGTCCGACACCTTCTTCGTACGCATCACCGTGGGGTCGCTGGACCCGTCGATCGCCCGCAGCGCGGCGCGCGCGTACGCGCTCGCGTACATCGAGCGCCAGGGCGAGCTCGATGTGGCCGACCTCCGAACGAGAAGCGAGCAGTTGCTGACCTCGGCCGAGGCCTCGGAAGCAGACGTGGTCACCATC
>CBDHFJ010000170.1:0-10689 GCA_965262315.1 Acidimicrobiales bacterium | reverse complement strand
ACGAGGCACCTCGCTCGGAGCCGAGTCGACCCGCGGTCTGGCCCTGTCAGCCGCCGTCGCTACAGTGAATTCATGGGAGCGATCCACCCGCAGGACACGTCGCTGGAGGCTCGGCGACGCGTCGCAGCCGTCCACGCTGCGATGCCCGGCGCGGAACGGATCCGTCTCGCCTGTGCGATGGCCGACGAGGCCAGAGAGGTTGCGCTCGCCGGAATCAGGGCGCGTTGCCCGTCGCTCGACGAGCATGAAGTCGCGCTCGAGTGGCTTCGTCTGCTCCACGGCACGACGTTGGCTGATCATCTCGAGCGATGCAGTTCGACTTCCTGAAGACGATCGTCGGGCTCCTGAACGACGCTGGCGTCGACCACATGCTGGCTGGGTCCATGGCGAGCACATTCCACGGTGAGCCGAGGATGACGCGAGACATCGACGTGGTCATCGCACCGGACCTGGCCGCGATCGACCGGTTCGTGGCCAGCCTGGATCGGTCACGCTTCTATGTCGGTGACCTGGCAGCCGCGACGCGGCGGAGCGACATGGCCAATGTGATCGACACGACATCGGGATGGAAGGCCGATCTCATCATCCGGAAGAGCCGTCCCTTCAGCGTCGAGGAGTTCCGCCGTCGTCGTCCTGCCACGATCGGTGGCGTCGACCTGTTCGTTGCGACCGCAGAGGACACGATCCTGGCGAAGCTCGAGTGGCACGCTCGATCCGGCTCCGATCAGCAGATGCGCGACGTGATCGCGATCCTGGCGGTACAGGCTCTCGACACCGTGTACCTGGAACGATGGGCGTCGGAGCTCCACGTGATGGAGTCGCTTCAGCGGGCCGTCGAGGCAGCGGAGGGCTGACTCCGACAGCGCCTCGTGGCCGGCCCGCACTGCCTCACCCACGCTTGCGTCGTCGCCACGACGGGTGCATGTCGATGGTCTTGTCGGAACCCGGCATCGGCACCCCCCAACTCCCCCACGTCTCCGCAGCCTTTCGCAGCCCCGATAGGGGATCGATTAGGGGATGTCCCCGATCCGCGCGACGGATGCACCCGTCATCGTGCGACGTACAGATGCCCGGACAGGACCGGTCGGGCCGGAATCGAGTGTCAGCCAGCTGACAGTTCGAAATCCGGACTCGGACGAGACTGACCTCAGGTGGCTGGTGTCCCAGCGGGGGGCACGACAGAACAAGAGCGCCCGAGGCGAACGGGTGCGCGCGGGCGTCCGTTCGGGCGGGTGGACGTCCTTTGGCAGGGCAGCTCCGGCAATGGGCTGCCCATGATCCGACACCTCTGGCGGGGTGCGGGAGGGAGGCGTCATGTCCACGACCACGGTCAAGGTCCCCAGGGTCGAAGCAACGGCTGAGGAAGCCGAGTGGTTCTCGGAGCGGTTCGGCGAGCTGCACCAGAACGTCGACCAGTTCATCCGAGGCAAGTCCGGCGTGATCCGGCTGGCTCTCGTGGCCATGTTGGCCGAGGGCCATGTCCTCATCGACGACGTGCCCGGGGTGGGCAAGACGTCGCTGGCCAAAGCGCTGGCCCAATCGATCGCCGGCTCGATGTCGCGCATCCAGTTCACACCCGACCTGCTGCCCACGGACGTGACGGGCGTGCAGATCTACAACACCGCCGAAGGGTCGTTCCAGTTCCACTCCGGGCCGGTGTTCGCCAACGTGGTGGTGGCCGACGAGATCAACCGAGCCACACCGAAGACCCAGTCGGCCCTGCTCGAGGTCATGGAGGAACGCCAGATCACCGTGGACGGCCAGACCTACCTGGCGCCGCGGCCCTTCATCGTGATGGCCACGCAGAACCCCGTCGAGCTCGACGGCACGTACCACCTTCCCGAAGCTCAGATCGATCGCTTCATGATGCGGATGTCGATGGGCTACCCCGACCACCAGGCAGAGGTCGAGGTGCTGATGGAGCGCACCGCCGGCCAGACCGTCTCGTCGGTGACCCCGGTGCTGGACGTGGCGACGGTCGAGCAGATGATCTACATCGGCCAGCGCGTCCACGTCGCGCAGTCGCTCCATGAGTACGCGGTGTCGCTGACCTCGGCGACCCGCAACCTCGAGGAGCTGCGTCTCGGCGTGAGTCCCCGAGGAAGCCTCGCCCTCATCCAGGCGGCGCAGTCGTACGCGGCGAGCCAGGCCCGGGCGTTCGTGACCGCGGACGACATCAAGGCATTGGCGCCGTACGTGCTCTCCCACCGCATGCTGTTGACGGCCGATGCGGAGATTCAGGGCAAGACCGCCCACGGCATCATCGGCGACATCCTCGGCGCCGTTCGGGTCCCCCAGGACCCGATCGTCCTGGACTGAGGCAGCCATGTCCGATCCGATCCCCACCGCACCGCTCGCCGGCGCCGAGGGGCCGGCGGAGCAGGCCGACGAGCAGCGATCGCTCGTCGACGGCCTGCGACTGCTGACCGACAACGGCTGGGCACTGCTCGGCGTGGTGGCCGTGGCGACCATCGGTTGGTTGGCCACCGGCTACCGGGAGCTCCTCGCCGTCGCCGGCTCGCTCCTCGCCCTGTGCTGCCTGTCGCTGGCCTGGCTGTTCCTCCGCCCGTCCATCGAGGGTCGACGCAGCATCGTTCCCGGCCGTGTGGTCGAGGGCGATCCGGCCCAGGGCGTGCTCACCCTTCGCAACACCGGCACACGCCGGTCTCCCGTGCTCCTCGGCGTCGAGCAGGTCGGCGACCGTTCAGTGCGGGCCACGATCGGTTCGCTCGCCCCCGGAGCCGAACAGACGGTCACCTATCCCCTGCCGACCGACCAGCGGGGCCGTTTCGTGGTGGGCCCGCTGACGTTGGGGCACGCCGATCCGTTCCGGTTGGTGCGAGTCGGTCGGACGACCGGCGCGCGGGCCACGCTGTACGTCCACCCGAAGAGCCACGATGTGCCACCGCTCCCAACGGGTCGGGCACGCGACCTCGAGGGTCTCACCTCGCAGCGCACGTCTCGGGGCGGCATCACGTTCCACACGCTGCGCGAATACGTACCCGGCGACGACCTCCGGTTCGTGCACTGGCGGTCGACCGCGCGGACCGGCACGCTGATGGTCCGCCACAACGTGGTGACCAACGAGCCGCGCTTCTCGGTCCTGCTCGACACCGCGGCGACGTCCTACGACACGACCGAGCGGTTCGAACACGCGGTTCGCGTGGCCGCCAGCTGGATCCGAGCGGGCGTCGATCAGGGCAACGAAGTCGAGTTCCGGACCACCGGCGGGCTGCACGCTCGTGTCGACACCGCCGGTGTCGGCCACAACCGGGTCCTCGACCTGCTCGCCCAGGCCGAGTGCTCCGCCGAGGACGCCGGTCTTGCCGAGCTCGCACGCATGGTCGACACCCGACGGGTGCCGGTGTCGCTCGGCATCGTCACCGGCGAGCCGGCCCGCGGCCAGTCCGAGATCATCGCTCGGGCGACCGGCCGGTTCGACTCGGTCTCCGTCATCCAGCTGGGCGACCAGTTCCAGGGAGCGCCGCTGCGGATCTCCGGTGCCCTCGTGCTCCGGTGCACGTCCAGCGATCACTTCGCACGAATCTGGAAGCAGCAGGTGGGCTGAGCCATGGCGACCGAACGACTCTTCTCCCCTGCCGGGCCGCGGCGCCACCTGAGCCTCCAGCACGCGATCGGCCTCCTGGTCCTGGCCGCCGCCATCGGCGCCAGCGTCTGGGCGCTGGACGACGTGTACCTGTCCGACGGCCACCTGCGCCTGCTCCCCGGCATAGGGGCCGCGGCCCTCGTGAGCGTCCTGTTGTGGGTGTTCCGCGGCCCCGGTTGGTCGGCGATCCCGCTCCAGCTGGTCGCGTTCACCACCATCGGCGGCGCCGTGATCTTCCCGGGTTCCACCACCGCGGGGCTGCCGCTCCTGGCGACCTGGCGAGAGATCTGGTCCCACGCGTTGTCCGGTTGGAGCGACCTGCTGTCGCTGCCACTGCCGATCGAGGCGACCGACGAGCTGCTCGCTCTCCCGATGTTCCTGGCATGGATGGCCACCGCAGTCGCCGCCGAGCTGTCGCTGCGGACCCGTCGGCCCGCCCTGGCCACCCTCCCAGTCCTGGTGGCGGTCACGTTGTTCGCCGCGCTCGGTCCGGTGGGGCGCCCCGGCTGGGCCACGATGACTGCGGTCATCGCCGGGCTGGTGGCGCACCTGTGGCTGGCCGGCGACGCCCGCGCTGGCCCACGAAGACGAGGACGCGGGCGCGTCGGTGGCCCGCGTCGGCAGCAGCACCGCCGCACGCGTCGCCTTCGTGACCGGACTGCCCGTCCTGTTGCTGGTCGGCTCGGTCGGCGCCGCCCTCATGCGGGTCGATCGAGTGTCCGACACCGACCGCTGGGATCCGCGGGCCGACTTCGTGCCGATCGTGGAGCGCCAGGACCGCGTGTCGCCTCTGTCGCTGGTCAAGTCCTTCGTCAACGACGAGGACGAGACCGTGCACCTCATGCTGACCGTCGAGGGCGACGCGGTCACCGACGACGCCGTCTACCTCCGGACCGCCGCGCTCGACACCTTCGACGGTGCGCTGTGGTCGTCGGACGCGCTCTTCGTCCGCATCCAGTCGGCGCTGGCGCCCACGCCCGACGCAGCCACTGGCGCAGACACCCGTGCGGTGTCCGCACAGATCGAGCTGTCCGAGGGGTACCCGTCGCAGTATCTCCCGGTCCTGGGCTCGCCCCGACGCATCGTCGGGACCGATGCCGGCCATCACGCGGCCACCCAGACCTTGATCCACGACGGGCGGACAGGCTCGGGCGAGCGCTACCGGCTGGAGGTCGAGCTCCCGCCTTCGCTGAGCGATCTCGGCGAGTTCGAGGCGAGCACCGACCCCGACCTGGGGCGCTACGAGACCGTCCCGGGGACCCCGCCGGGCGAGGTGGCGACCTTCCTGGCCGAGGCCCTCTCCGACGTCGGGGCCGAAGCACCGGCGTCGGCCCGGGTGGCTGCGCTCGTCGACGCTCTCACCGGCGACGACTTCGGGTACGACACCCTGAACGCGCACGGCCACAACTACGCCGCGATCGCTTCGTATCTGGGGACCGCTGAATCGGCAGCGGAGTCCCGCCCACGGGCCGGATTCGGCGAGCAGTCGGCGTCGACGTTTGCGCTCCTCGCGCGCCAGCAGGGCATCCCGAGCCGTGTCGCCGTCGGCTACCGGCTGGACGCCGCTGCGCTGACGGACGGGGCCGCCACCGTCATGGCGGCCGACGCACACGCCTGGGCGGAGATCTTCGTGGACGAGATCGGCTGGATCGTGGTCGATCCCATCGATCGAGCGGAGGCCAACCAGGAGCCGCCGACGCTGCCCGCAGTCGACGACGACGTCGTCGAGGATCGGGACGAGCCGCCCGTGCTCCCCCAGGAGTTGGAGCTGGTGCAGCCGACGCCCGCCGACGGCGGCACACCTCCGTACTGGCTGGCAGCACTCCCGATCCTCGCGCTCGGCGCCGTCCCGGCCGCCAAGGCCACCGTCCGGTCCCGGCGGCGTCGCCGAACGGCCCCCGCGGCCGCAGTGCACGGCGCCTGGCTCGAGGCGACCGATCGGCTCCGGGAGCATGGCGTCACGACCGCAGCCGCGGCCACCCCGCTCGAGACCATCGCCGAGGCGGAAGCGGCCGGTCTGGTCGAGCCCGACCACCGGCTCCGTCGACTGGCAGCGACCGCCGGCGTCGCCGCCTGGCACCCTGCTGAGCTCACCGACGACCGTGCCGCCGAGGCCTGGACCGACGAGGCAGCGCTGCGCGACGCACTGCGCACCTCGCGTGGCCGCCGGCGGATGCTCGTCGCTCGTCTCGACCCGAGGCCCCTGCTCCCCACACAGCGGGCCACGGCACCCGACCTCACCGATCCGTTCGGTGCCGCCTTCTCGCTCCGTGACCGCGCCCTGCGCTCGATCGACGAGCTGGGCGGCGACACCGACACCAATCCGCCCACCGCGACCGGGATGCGCACGACCAGTCGCCCGTGGAGACCCTCGTGCCGGACCAGAAAGGAAGTGCCGAGTCATGGACCGGCTGATCACCAACGCCCGCCTGGCCGCCCTGGTGGCGACCGTGCTCGCCGCCACGTTCGCCGTGGTGGCATGGAACGACCCCGGCCAGGTGCGCCAGGGCCCTGGCCACGTCGACTCGTCGGCATGGCTGCCCTCGGTGCCGTTCGGCACCGTGCAACTGGTCGACGGCACCCTCGCCGCCGACCAGGGAGCGGTCAACCCCCGCGCCGTCGTCGTCGCTCGCCCGGAGCAGGACTTCGACGTGGTGCAGTACGGCGCACACGCGCTCGTTCTCAACCACGACGACGGCACGATCCGCCGAGTGGACGGCGGCCTCGAGCAGGCTTCGCTCCGAGTCCAACCCTTCGAGGACGCCAACCCGGGCTCGGCCTCGGCAGACCCGGATGCTGCCGTGTTCGCCGAGCGCGGCGCGGACACCGTCTGGGTCTACTCCGGCCTGGCCCGCCAGGTGCGCCGGGTCGATCCGGTCACCCTGGATCTGCTCGGCGATGCGGTCTCGGTGGCCGGCAGCCCCGACGCCGCGGTCGTCGGTGGCGACGGCAGCCTGTGGGCCTACGACGTGGAGTCCGGCGAGATGAAGGTCGTCGAGGCAACGCTCGAGGCCGGCCGCGACCGCGTCCAGTCCTTCGCTGTCGCGGCGGCGGGCACGCGCTACGCCGTCCGCCTCGTGGGGTCGCATCCGGTGATGATCGACCTCTCGGATCCGACCCTGTCGGTCTACGACGGCATCGACGAACTCCGCCAGTCCTGCGACCTCGAGATCGCCGACGGCGCCGACGTGCTGGTGGGCCACGGCGGTCTGGGCGCAACCGTGGCTGCAGTGGTCGACACGGCTGTGGCCAGGCTGTACGTCTTCGACGTCGAGTCCACCTCGTGCGAGCACTGGCAGGTGGCGGTGGGACGGCCGGGAGATCGAATCGGCACCCCGGTGGAGTCCGACGGGCATGTGTACGTCCCGAACCTGACCGACGGCCGGATCTACGTGGTCGACCTCTCGTCGCCCGATTCGGGCGCGGACACCACCGACCCGGTGTTGCTGGACGCCGCCGAAGTGCAACTGATCGCCGAGGACGGCCAGGTCTACTTCAACGACCCCACCTCCGCGCAGGCCGGTGTCCTGCTCGAGCAGCTCGGCGTCGAGTCCTTCGAGAAGTTCACATCGGGCGACGGTCCGATCATCGGCTTCGAGGACGACGGAGAAGACCCGGTCCCGGCCGAGCCGGCGCCCGAGGACCCGCAGGCCGAGCAGGGCACACCCTCGGACGAGCCGTCCCCGGACGAGCCCATCGAGGAAGGCGAGGAGGAGTCGGAAGCGACCGATGCCGGTGGCGATCAACCCGATCCCGACCCCCAGCCGGACACGACGCCCGACCCCGCTCCCCAGCCGGACACGACGCCCGACCCCGCTCCCCAGCCGGACACGACGCCCGACCCCCAGCCCGACCCCGATCCGGATCCGGATCCGACTCCCGACCCCGACCCCCAGCCCGAGCCGGAGCGCATCGTCTGTGTGCCGTCGGCCTCGACGGTGCAGGTCGGCGACGAGGTGATCTTCACCTGGGTCGCCCAGCCGGAGGACGACTCGGTCACACCGGCAAGCGCATTGTGGACCTTCGGCGACGGGAGCGACCCCGCCGCAGGCCGCCAGGTGACCCACACCTTCGATCAGGCGGCGACCTATCCGGTCACGATCGAAGTGGTGGCCGACGACGGCACCGAGTACGAGGACACGTGTCAGATCGACGTGACCGACGCACCCGTCCCGATCCAGGTCGACATCGTCGTGGTGAACCCGAACCCGTACACGAACCAGGACATCACGTTCCAGGCGGCGGTGAACGTGGACACCATCACGAGCTACTCCTGGAGCTTCGACGGCGGTTCGCCCAGCGAGGCGTCGGGCGCAGCGGCCGCGTCGTCCTGGGCGAGTGCCGGCTCCTACGTCGTCACCCTGGTCGTGAGCGACGGCGAGCGCGATGAGACCGCCACGGCCACGGTGGTGATCGAGGACGAACCGGTGACGACACCGGCGCCTCAGATCGCGCTCTCGGGATCCGACCGGACCCCCATCGGTGCGACCGCCAACGTGACGCTCAGCACGATCGCCGGCTCGTGGGAGTCGGTGTCGTGGGCGGTGACGGCACCGCCGTCGGGCAACGCCCCCGACACCTCGGGCGTCGTCGGCACCAGCCTGGCGTTCGCCGTGGACGCGGTCGGCCCGTGGACGGTGACCGCCGTGGTGACCGACTCGGAGGGCCGCACCGACGAAGCGAGCTGGACGGTGATGGGCTACATCGAGCCGAGCTTCTCGATCATCGCTCCCGCGGCGGCGACGGTCGGCGAAACGGTCAGGATCGTCGCCACGGGCAGCGGTGACCCCGACACCTTCCGGTGGAACGTCGACGGGCAGTCCTACGAGGGCCCCCTGGCGAACCCGATCGACCACACCTTCACCATCGAGCGGACTGCGACGATCTCGCTGGAGGTCGTGGTGGACGGGATCGCCTACCCGGCCCCCTCGGTGACCATCGAGATCTCGGCGTCGACGATCTCGGTCCCGGACGTGCGTGGCATGGACGCCACCGCAGCGCAGGGCGTCCTGAGCGGCGCCGGCCTGGTGCCGGCACTGGCAACGCCCCAGTGTTCGGCAGCCGCGGCGGACGGCGCGGTGCTGAGCCAGGACCCGGGCCCCGGCGCCTCGGTGCTGGGTGGGGCCACGGTGACCATCACACCGAACGACCGGAGCCTCGGGTGGACCGCCCCCGGCTACGTGGGGCAGGCCCACGATCCGGGCGGCGCCCACGGCGACACCACCTACGGAACCACCCCGGTGACCGACCCGGGCGACGTCGGTCGGGTGCTGGCCCAGAGCCCGACCGCCGGCACCTTCTCGTGCAGCCCACAGACCATCCACTTGACGGTCGGAAGCCCTGGCCAAGCGAGCATCACCTGCAGCGGTGGCACCGAGTCGGCTTCGTGCACGACCGCCACCGAGATGGCCTCGATCAGCTGGGGCGACGGTCAGTCCGGCGGCGGGCTGAGCCACAGCTACGCCACGGCCGGGGTGTACACGGTGAGCTACACCGACGTCTTCGGCGCCTCTGCCCAGACGACGGTGGCCGCCCAGCCGGCGGCGAGCTTCACCTGCTCCAACCCCGACGGCGGCTCGGGGTCGAGCAACAGCACCTGCACGGTCACCAACCCGAACCCCGCCTACGCCTACTCCTGGATCGCCACGGGCTCCGGGGACTGGGCGGGCCGCAGCGTCCCGGGGTCGGGCGCCACCTGGTTCGGTGGCTTCGCCTTCGGGTGGCCGGGTGACGTCACGGTGGCGGTCACGATCGTGCTCACCGTGTCCGGCCCCGACGGAACGTCCGCCCAAGCGTCGATGGTCCGCCAGTGGACGGGATGTGGTTGAGGCTGATCCATGACCCGGCCGGTCGGCCGGGCACGTTCACAACACGAAGAGCAGGATGATTAGCACCGCGACCACGGCTGCGATGATCGCCAGGATCGGGCCGGGTTGGATCCCGGCCCGGTTCGCGTCCGACCGGATGACGGCGTCGTCGTCTTCGGGTGCATCGGTGGCCAGGAAGTCCGCACGTGGGAAGCGCTGGACCTCGGGTGCGAGCGGGGCGGTGAGGTCGTTGCCGTCGTCGTCGGGGTCGCGACCGCGGACGGTGTCGTCGGCGACGGCGGGTGGCGGGGGGACGGGGGCCGGCGGCTCGGGTGGGGCCGTCGCGGGAGACACGGGCGCCAGCGCCGTGTCTGCTGTGCGGACGGGGCGGGCCTGCGGCGCTTGGGCGGCGAGCAGGCGCTCCAGACGGGCGGCGAAGTCGCGGGCACCCGGACGGGCCTCCGGGTCGGGCGCCATCGCCAGCCGAACCTGCGCCCACACCGGTTCGGGCACGCCGGGGGGCCGATGCGCCTCGATGCCGTCCTGGACGATCCTGGACATGATCGACGCGATGGAGATCTCGCCGCTCGCCGGCACGAAGGGGGCCTGACCCGACACGGCGTCGAGCAGGGTGGCCGCGAGCGAGTATACGTCGCCGGCGGGCGAGGGCTCGTCGCCGTTGAACGCCTCGGGCGGCGCGTAGGCAGGGGTGAAGGTCGGGGACCGAGTGGCGCCGTCGGCGGTGTCGAGGATGGCGGCGATCCCGAAGTCGGCCACGAGGGTGGCGCCGTTGCCGGCCACGAGGATGTTCGCCGGCTTCAGGTCCCGATGGATGACGCCGGCGTCGTGGGCATCGGCGATGGTGTGCGCGACCTCGACCACGTGGCCGACCGCCTCGGTCCACTCGATCGGTCCACCGCGGTCGATCTTCTCGCGGAGCGTGCCGCCCGAGCAGTACCGCATGACCAGGAACGGGAGGCCCTGGTTGTTCACGCCCGCCTCATGGACGGTGACGATCCCCCGGTGTTCGGACAGGCGCCCGAGCGCCTTGCTCTCACGCTCGAAGCGCCGCCGCTGACCGTCGTCGACACTCGTCAGCACCTTGACGGCCACGGTGCGATCGAGCGCCGATTGGGTGGCCCGGTACACGCGAGCCGCGCCGCCGGAACCGACCAGGACCGCGTCGGTGATCCCGTCGATTCCCAGGTCAACGTGTGCCGCCGGCTCCACCACACCCCCACCGTAGTGGTCTGGGTGAGCGCTGGACGTCAGCCG
>CBDHFJ010000169.1:0-12436 GCA_965262315.1 Acidimicrobiales bacterium | reverse complement strand
ACCGACCTCGGCGCCGGGCTGTCCGACGCCATCGGACCCCTCGACGCGTGGGCCCGCCGTTGGGCCGACCGCTGACCCGACTCAGGCGCGGCGGCCGCAGGACCGCCATGGTCCCCGCCGAAGCCGCCACCGTGATCGCGGCCAGGACGACCCACGCCGTCACCGGAGACCCCGAGAAGGCCGACACATAGCCTGCGGTCGCGGCGTCGTCGCCGATCAGGGTGTTGATGTCGAGGGTGCGGCCGAGCGCCTCGAAGGACCAGCGGTCGACCAGGCCGAAGCTCATGATGCGCCCGGCGGCGGCCATCTCGTCGACGGGCACCACGGCGCCGGCGAACAGCACCTGCGGGAAGCAGAGCATCGGCAGCGCCATCGTCGCCTGTGAGGCGTTCTGCACCGCAGCCGAGGCGAGCAGACCGATCGTCAACGCGGCGACCGCGGTCAGCTGGAGCGTCACGAACAGTTCGACCCACGCACCGGCCCCCAGACTCGGGAGTCGATCGAGCGACCGGAGCACGCCCAGCATGACCACGTTGACGAGCGCCAGGATGGGCACGAGCACCACGACCTTCGAGGCCACGTAGGCCGCAACCGACAGTCCGTTGACGCGCTCGCGCCGGAAGACCGGGAACTCACCGACGATCTGCAGGAGTCCGTAGGTCAGCCCGAAGAAGAAGCTGGCGAAGGCGATCCAGAACAGTGTCTGGATCGCCGGGACCGGGGTGGTGACGTCGGCACCGAAGGTCCCGGGGCGGAACAGGAGCGCCATCATCCCCACCACCATCGCGGGCGAGCCCACCAGGATGGCCAGGGTGAGCCGGTTGTGGACGAGGAGATCGCCCGCCCGCCTGGTGAGCGCCCACCACTGCCTGGGGCCGCTGACCCGGGCGGCCACACCGGCGCCGGGTTGCCGCTCCATCAGCGGCACCGGGGGCACCGGCCGATGGGTCTGGAACCGTGCCGCCATGCCAACGGGGTCCCCGGCGGCCAGCACCTCGTAGACCTCGCCCAGCGAACGAACCCCGAACCAGGCGAGGGCGTCGTGGGGCGAACCCTCGAACGCCAACCGCCCGCCGTCGGACAGGAAGACCACACGATCACAGTGCACGAGATCGCTGGGCGCGTGGGTGGTCATCACCACGGTGGTCCCGGTGTCGGCCAGACGACGCAGGTGTCGAATCACGCTCGCCGCGGTGCCCGGATCGAGCCCCGAGGTGGGTTCGTCGAGGAACAGGATCTCGGGCTCGGTGAGGAGCTCGGAGGCGATACTGGCGCGCTTGCGCTGCCCGCCGGAGAGGTCTCCGACCACGACGTGGTCCCGGTCGCAGAGCGCCAATCGGTCCAGGGTGCGAGTCACCATCGCCTCGCGCTCGGCCGGCGTCACGGTGCCGGCGATGCGCAGTCGCGCGGCATGCTCGAGCGTGCGCCGCAGCGGCAGGTCGAGGTGGATGATGTCGTCCTGGGGGACGTAGCCCACACCCAGGCCGCTACCGGCGATCGGCACCGAGTCGACCAGCACCTGCCCGTGATCGAGCTGGTCGAGCCCGGCCATCGCCCGCAACAAGGTGGTCTTGCCGGCGCCACTGCCGCCGGCGATGGCGACGAGCTGACCCGTCCCCACTCCGAACGACACGTCGTCGAGGACGGTTCGGCCGTCGAGAGTCCGGCTCGCGTGATGGATCTGCAGGCGCGCCAGCGCCGTCGTGGTGCGGGGGTCCGCCGTGGCCCCGCTCGGTCGTGTGGTCATGCACTGTCTCCTTGTCCAGCCGGCGTCCCGCCGACCCGGCTTCGCCCGACAATGACGGGATGTACGGACAAAAGCTTGGAGATTTCCTGAAGATCGAACTGAAGACGCGAAACCCCAGGTCAACGGGGGTTGATTGGCTCCGAAGATCCGGCGGTGAAAGCCTGAGGGCATCCGATCGAGGGGATCCGTATGACCGACTACAGCAGCGCGAATGACACCGGGAGCACCACCCGCCAGCCGCCCGCGGACCTGGTCCTGATCGACGATCCACTGCCGGGGGTTCGCCGCATCACCATGAACCGCCCGGAGAAGCGCAACTCGCTGATCCACCCCCTCCGGGGCGCGATCCTGCAGTCGTTGCAGGAGGCCGATGCCGACCCGGACGTCCGCGTCATGATCGTGCGCGGCGCCGGACCGTCGTTCTCGGCGGGCTACGACCTCGGCGGCGGCAACGAGGGCTATGAGCTGCCCTTCTTCACCGCAGGCGGCGACGGCCGCTGGCCCCGCCACGTCACCGAGGGTTGGATGAGCATCTGGGACCTGGCCAAGCCCGTCATCGCCCAGGTCCACGGGTACTGCCTCGCCGGCGGCAGCGAACTCGCCACGTGTTGCGACCTGGTCTACATCGCCGAGGACGCCCAGATGGGCTATCCGGCCACCCGTTTCGGCGTGCCCGACATGCACTTCCACGCGTGGTTCCTCGGGATGCGCCGGGCCATGGAGATGATGGTCACGGGCGACTCGATCAACGGTGTGGAGGCGGTGGCGGAGGGGTGGGCCAACCGTGCCTACCCAGCGGAGGACTTGGAGGCCGAGGTGCTGAAGATCGCGGAACGCATCGCCCAGACGCCCCCTGACGTCGTGCAGCTCAACAAGCGCACCGTCCACCGCCAGATGGAGGTCATGGGGCTCCGCACCGGCATTCGGCAGGGCACCGAGCTGTGCGCGCTCGGCACCCACACCCAGGCGATGGCCGACTTCATGGCGGGGGTCCGGTCCAAGGGCCTGACCGAGACCCTCACCGATCGCGACGGTGCCTACGGCGACTACCGGACCGCAGCCGACCAGCCGACGGCGCCTGAGGGCTGAACGACGACGCGTCGCCGTCACTGGGCAGCCCTTCCCATGCGCTCAACAATGGGCCGAATGGACCGATGGGCGCCGGGAGAATCCATGGAAGGAACTCCCGATGAACAAGTACGCGATCGCCGCGATTGCGGCCATCGTCGCCTTTGGCGGCTTTCTCGCGATGGCTGCAACCCTCGGTGGCATCACCGCGGACAACCTGGGCGCCGACTCGAGCGTCATCGCGTCGTGTGACACCGACGGGGTGACGACCTCGTTCACGGTGGCCTACGACGCGACCGATGCTCGGGACGAAGTCACCGCCGTCGTCGTGGCCGGTGTGGACGCAGCCTGTGCAGGCCAGAGCCTCACGGTCACCCTCACCGATGGCTCGAACGTGCAGCTCGACCAGACGACCGTCACCGCGGTCTCGGGCTCGAACACCGTGTCGGCCACCACGCCGGCATCGGCCGAAGCCGTCGAGAACGTCCTCATCGTCATCACCGGCTGACCGCTCGGCAGGATGGCTCGGAACCTTCCACCGAGGCGGCTGCTGACCCTGACCGCCGTGATCGCGTCGCTGTGCTGTTGCGCGGTGGCCAGCGCCGCCGCGCTCAACGGCGTCCAGGCCACGAACCTCAGCGTCGGCGCGGCGACGGTCCTCGACTGTGACGCTGACGGCGTCACCGTGACCCAGGTGACGGCCCTGACCACGGTCACCGACCTCTCCGTGGGCGACATCGACGCCGCGTGCGTGGGCGGTGACCTGACCGTGACGTTGAGTGCAAGCGACGGTTCGGTAGCCGCAACGGCAGGACCGGTGTCGGTCACGGGTACGCCCATGGTGGTTCCCGTGACTCCTTCCATCGACATCGGTGCCTACGCCGCTCACCACGTCCGCATCATCGGACCGTGATGCGATGGGTTCTCCTCTTCTGCGCCGTCATGGGCCTGCTCATGCTGGTCGGCGGACCGTGGCGTTCGAGCCACGCCACGGGCGTCCCCGTCACGTCAGAACGGGTGACCGTGGAGATCGTCGGCAACCCACCCTGAGCCCGCGCCACGCGCGCGTCGACCCGACCGCACCGGGCCGGCACAGCCGGCCGGCGGCGCAGCCGCGGCGGCTGTCGACGGCCGACGTCACCAAACTCGCGGTGCTCGCGCTGCTCACCGCGCCGCTGCTGTGGCTGCTGCTTCCCGCCTCGGTGGGCGGCAGCACCGGATGGACGATGGTCGTGGGCCACAGCATGGAGCCGACCATGCAACCGGGAGACCTCGTGGTCACCCGCAAGACGACCTACGAGGTCGGCGACGTGATCGTGTACGCCATCCCCGAAGGCACCCCCGGTGAGGGGGTGATGGTGATCCACCGGATCAGTGGCGGCAACGCTTCCGAGGGGTTCATCACCATCGGTGACAACCGCGACATGCAGGATCCGTGGCGCCCGACGCCCGAGGACATCATGGGCGAGGCCTGGCGGGTGATCCCGCGTGGCGGATGGGTCATCGCCTGGCTGCGTTCGCCGCTGATGATCGGGGCCTTCATGAGCGTGATGGTCTTCATGGTCACCGTCGACCTCATTGGCCAGATCGAGGCGGCCGAACCGCGACACGCCCGCCGGCCCGGCCCCCGCCACGCCCGACCAGCGCTGCCCGCACCCGCCTGACGGACCCAACCCCGCTCGCCACGCCAGGCGATCCGGGCCCCGCCAGGCACACACCGAGTCTGCCCGCACCCACCGGAGCGTCCGCTCCACATCCCGTAGAGTCCGGCGCATGAACGTGAACGGCAAGGCAGCACTCATCACCGGCGGCGGCACCGGCATCGGCCGGGCTTGCGCACTCGCCCTGGCGGCGCAGGGCTGCGCGGTGGCCGTCAACTACAGCCGGTCGGCGGACGCGGCCGAAGCGACCGCCGATGAGGCCCGATCCCTCGGTGTGGACGCCGTCGCGGTGCAGGGCGATGTCGCCTCAGATGAGGACTGCCGGCGCGTCGTCGCCCAAACCGTCGAGGCCTTCGGGCGCCTGGACGTCCTCATCAACTCGGCGGGCACCACCGTCTTCGTGGACCACAGCGATCTCCACGGCGTGTCGGCCGAGGACTTCCAGCAGCTCTACGCCGTGAACGCCATCGGGCCGTTCCAGATGATGCGGGCCGCCGAGCCACATCTGCGTGCCGACGGCGGAGGCGAGGTGGTCAGCGTGTCATCGGTGTCGGGTGTCGCCGGTGTGGGGTCGTCGATCCCGTACTGCGCGTCGAAGGCCGCGCTGAACAACATGACCGTGACCATGGCCCGGGTCCTGGCCCCGGAGGTCCGGGTCAATGCCGTGGCCCCGGGCTTCGTGACCGGCCGCTGGTGGGTGGAAGGGCAGGGCCAGGACACCCACGACCTCGTCCAGGGCGTCCTCGAGAGCTCCACCCCGCTCCAGGCCGTGTGTACCCCCGAGGACGTCGCCGCCTCCATCATGGGCATCATCAGCGGCGCCGACCTCACCACCGCCCAAGTCGTCGTCATCGACGGCGGCATGCTCATCAAGACCTGAGTGACCCCTCGATCGCAGCGCGAGACCACACCACGGGCCGCCGTCGAAACGTCGGCGCAGCCGACAACAACAAGCGCGGCCGAGTTCGCCCGCGAACTCGGTGAGTACGCCGCCAGGCGTGCGGCGGCATGCTCATCAAGACCTGAGTGACCCCTCGATCGCAGCGCGAGACCACACCACGGGCCGCCGTCGAAACGTCGGCGCAGCCGACAACAACAAGCGCGGCCGAGTTCGCCCGCGACCGCGACGAGCCTCCGGTAGCCCTCGACTTCTCCGGGCTCAGGAGTAGGCGGTGCGGATCTTGTGGAGGAGGTAGTCCCCGGAGGTGACGGGCGCGTGGCGCGGTGATTCGCCATCGTCGAGGCACGACTCCAGGCACGCCACCTCCAGCGACCAGTTCGGCTGGTGGAAGTACGGGATCGACACCCGAGCCGTCGATCGCGCCTCGGCCGACGGCACCGGCACCCGATGCTTGGATGAGCGCCAGCGGTCGTTCGTCCACACCTCCATGAGGTCCCCGACGTTGACGACGAACGACCCAGGCACCACGGGCACCACCATCCACTCGTCCTCGTCCCGATCGAAGACCTCGAGCCCGCCGGTGCCGTCCTGGTACAGGATCGTCAGCGTCCCCCAGTCGCTGTGGGGCCCTTTGCGCCACTGACCCGCCAACGGCTCGTCCACCACGGGCGGATAGTGGTTGACCACGAGATTGGTGATGTGATCGTCGATCTTGTCATCGAAGAACTCCTCGTCGAGATCGAGGGCGAGCGCGAAGAAGCGCATGACCTCGGCCGCCAGCGCCTCGAGGACGCCGTAGTACTCGAGCCAGGTCGGTTGGAACGCCGGCACCTCGCCGGGCCACTGGTTCGGGCGAGACCAGACCTCGTAGTCATCGCCCAGCGATGCCACGGTGGCGACCCCCGGCTCGCCGAGGCGGCACGCGGTGTAGAGCTCGCACAAGTCGGGGGCGGTGTCGAGGTCCTCGGAGCCCGACACGTAGGAGGGCGTGCCGTACCAGCCGCGGATCGTGGGGTCACCCGGCGTCGTGGCGTACTGCTCCTTCACAGCTGCCGGCAGCGCGAAGAACTCGAGACTGACCTGTTCCATGCGACTGACCAGGTCCGGATCCACCCCGTGGCCCGTGATCACGAAGAACCCTGACGTCGACCCGGCCTTGCCGATCGCGTCCGCGACGGTCCGCCGCGCCGCGGGGTCACCGGCGAGGGCAGCGGCAACGTCGATGATCGGCACGTAGCCGTCGATGATCGTGAGGTCGCTGGTCGCGGTCTCGGCGTCGAGAGCAGATGACATCGGTACTCCTCAGGTGTCGATCGGGATGTCGATCTCGGCGAGCTTGCGATCCATGTAGTCGCCGGCGGACACCGGCTCCTGTTCCACCGCGCCCGCCAGCGGGAACGTGTGGAGCATCGTGTCCGGGGCGATGCCGCAGAAGCCCACCAGGGACATCAGCTCCTCGTCGGGGGCCGTCGGATCCGGAGGCAGGACCCGATGCACCGTTGCCTTCCACAGGCCGCCGGTCCAGTGCGTCAGCATGTCGCCGATGTTGACGGCGAAGGTCCCCGGGCGATGGGGAGCATCGATCCACTCGTCATCGGCGGTCAGCACCTGGAGGCCACCCGCGCCGACCTGGCGGTGGAGGATCGTCAGGACCCCGAAGTCCGAGTGCGCACCGATACGGAACTGGCCCCGCTCGACCTCGCCGGTCTCGGCGAGCGACGGGTAGCGATTGACGTTCAGACTCGACACCTCGGCCGACGCGTAGCGGGCGATGGCGTCGGGACCGAGTCCCAGGGCCACGCCCATCATCTCGTACAGGTCCATGGCCAACCGCCAGAGCAGTTGCATGTAGTTCACGACAACAGCGCGGAGCTGCGGGAACTCGACCGGCCACAGGTTCGGGCTGTCGACGCCGTCGACCTCGTGCACGGCCCGGAACGTCTCCTTCAGATCGGGAGGAGACGGCACCCCGGCGGCATAGCTGTTGGCCTCGACGCCCGGCGGCAGCCACCCACACGACCCGACCCGGCTCGCGTACTGGGCCTTGACCTCGGGGGCCGCGATGAAGAACTCACGGGCGGTGGCCCTGACGCCGTCGATGACCGCG
This sequence comes from Acidimicrobiales bacterium, assembly GCA_965262315.1. Lineage (GTDB taxonomy): Bacteria > Actinomycetota > Acidimicrobiia > Acidimicrobiales > UBA8592 > JBCCFK01. Next base: position 4,952 of record CBDHFJ010000169.1, on the reverse strand, counting down.
TCCGGGATGCCGTGGTTGCCGGCCAGCAAGAAGCCATCTCGGCGGAGATTCGCGTCCAACCCGCGCGCGATCTCCGCGCGCGTCGCGTCGTCACCGGCGCGCCACGCGGCCACGTCGATCAACAGGACCTGCTCGTCGATGGTCGGTGCTTCGATGTGCGCAGCGTCGTGGGCGGGTGTTCCGGTACCGAGTCGCGCGTGTGACAGGAGCGTGAACGGGTGACGCCTGTTGCCCGATCGCCATTCATCGATTATCGTCGATCATCGATGAATGAACTCGAACGAGACCTCGCCGAGCAGTGGGCAACCTGGTTCAAGGCGCTGAGCGACCCCACCCGGGTGCTGATCCTGCACCTGCTGTCGTCTGCCGCCCGGCCGATGACCGTGGGCGAGATCACCGAGTCCCTCGATGTGGGGCAGTCCACGATCTCGCATCACCTGGCGAAGCTGGCCACGGTCGGCTTCGTGCTGGTCGACAACGTCGGCACCAGTACGCAGTGGCGGGTCAACCATGCCTGCCTCCAGGCGTTCCCGACCGCGGCCGAAGTGGTCATGGGCCGAGCGCCGGCGACCCTCGTTCCCGAACAGGAGTGTGAGAAGTGAGTGACGACAAGATCCACGACGATGTCCGCGACTACTACCGCAACGCCGCCGCGGCCGGCGTCGCATCCGACCCGACCGACGATCGGTGGGGCACGGCCCGCTACGACAACGCGACCCTCGACGAGGCAGGCGACAGTGCGGCACAGCTCTCGATGGGCTGCGGCAACCCCCACGCCATCGTCGACCTGCACGACGGCCAGACCGTGCTCGACCTGGGCTCGGGTGGCGGCATCGACGTCATCGTGTCGGCCCGCCGGGTTGCACCCACGGGCAAGGCCTACGGCGTGGACTTCCTTCCTGAGATGCTCGAACTCGCCCGACGCAACGCCGAGGAGGCGGGCGTGGACAACGTGGAGTTCCTCGAGGGGATGATCGAGGCGCTCCCGCTGCCGGATGCGTCGGTCGACGTGGTGATCTCCAACTGCGTCATCAACCTCGCCCCCGACAAGCGACCGGTGTTCGCCGAGATCGCCCGGGTGCTCCGCTCCGGCGGACGGGTGGCGATCTCCGACGTCGTCGCCGACAACGGCGTGACCCCCGACCTCGAGGGTGACGCCTGGGCCGAGTGCGGCGCCGGTGCGCTGCAGTTCGACGAGTACCTCGCGGTGTTGGCCGAGGCCGGGCTGGCCGACGCCAGCATCGAGATCACCCACACGACGGGCCCCGGTCTCAACGGCGGCGTCATCCGCGCGACCAAGCCCTGACCCGACCGATCAACCCAACGCGGGGTCGGGCATACGGCTCCACGAGATCTCGTCGGCCTCGGGAGGCACGTCGCCGTCGAGCCACGAGAGCAGGATGCGGTTCACGACCTCCGGGGCCTCCTGCTGCACCCAGTGCGACACCCCGGGGAGGAAGCGGATGGTGAGATCGCGGACGTGCTCATCGGTGCCGTCGGTGGTCTCCCGGCCGAGCGCCTTGTCCTCGAGGCCCCACACCATGAGCGTGGGCGCGTCGATGACCGGCAGCACCTCCGACCTCGCGGCCTTCCCACCGCGGAGTGCAGCGCGGTAGTAGTTGATCATCCCCCGGATGGCGCCCGGCGTGCGGGCGTTGTCACGGTAGACATCGGTCACGTCGGCGGGGAAACGCGATGCGTCGACCGCCATGTCGGTGAACGCATCGCCGATCGCCTTGGCGTCCCGGGCCGTGAACAGCTTCTCGGGCAGCCACGGCAGCTGGAAGAAGAAGATGTACCAGGACTTGCGGAGCTGCCGGAACGAGCGAAGCTCCCGGCGCATGCACGCCGGGTGCGGGACGTTCATGATGACGAGGCGTTCGATCGGGCGAACACGGCGGATGGCGAACATCCAGGCCTGCGCGGCGCCCCAGTCGTGACCGACCAGCGTCACCTGTTCTCGGCCGGCGGCATCGACGAGGCCGGCCAGGTCGGCCACCAGCTGATCGATGGTGTACGCGGCGATGTCGGCCGGCTTGGCCGAGTTGCCGTACCCCCGGGTGTTGGGCGCCCAGACCTCGTAGCCGGCGTCGGCGAGGGCGGGGATCTGATGACGCCAGCTGAACGCGAGCTCAGGGAAGCCGTGGACGAGCAGCGCCAGCCCACGCGGGCCACCCTCGTTGGCCACGGCGACCTCGAGGTCCACGCCATTGGTGCGCACCGTCCGGTAGCTGAGGGGATCCATGCGCTCGACCCTAGGCCCACGCACTGTGACCAACCTGTCGCGCGGGCGCCTCAGCGACGCGGCGAGCGACAGGCTCGGGCTCAGCGGGCCAGCACCCGGCAGGTCACGGTGTCGACCAGCGACGCGGCGAGCGACAGGCTCGGGCTCAGCGGGCCAGCGCCCGGGAGGTCACGGTGTCGACGAGGGTCGAGGCGAGCGAGGGGCAGGCGGCCTCGTTCAGACGATAGGCGGGTCCGAAGTAGCCGATGCTGGCAACGGCAGTACCGCCGTCGAGGACCAGGGTGGCGAGACCGTTGACCTCGTCGTCGTACTCCTCGGTCGTCCAGACGAAGGCATCGCGACGGATCCGATCCAGGCGTCGTCGCAGCGCATCCGGTTCGGTCATCGAGTGGGCGGTGAAGGCGGCGAGCTCGTCCGACAGGTAGCGGTCGAGGCGATCGTCGTCCCAGGTGGCCATGAGAACGAGACCGAAGGCCGCCACGTGGAACGGGTGCCGTTCGGCGTGCACGTCGGGCGCCCGCACCGGGCTGGCCGCGTCGACCTGGGCGAGATAGAGCACCGCGTCGCCGTCGTCGACCGCCAGGGTGACCGACTCGGCGTGCAGCTCGGCCAGCTCGTTCAGGAGGGGGCGCAGGCGATCACGCAGCAGAGGTGTGGGTCCGCCGTCGAGCTGGAGGGTGGCGAGCGCCGACCCGGGCACCACCAGGCGGTCGGCCGTGCGTTCGACCATGCCCAGATCGACGAGCGTTGCCACGAGACGGGACACCGTGGAGCGCGGGAGGCCCACCCGGCGGCCGAGCTCTCGGACACCGACTGGCTCACCCGCAGCGACAACCGCCTGCAGCAGCGAGAACGCTCGCTCCACGGCTCCGGGCGCCGGGACGTCGACCGTCGTTGACGGTGCCTCGGTGGAGACCATACGCTTGATCCTACACAGTAGGACGTCCCGATGAACGGGACAACCTGGTAACGGTCGCTGAGACCGTTACCGGTTGGCGGTCGACCGGCCCGACCGTTCGTGAACCTGCCGGAGGTTGCCCCTCATGACCGACATCCTCACGCCGGACTTCTACGACTACGAGTGGACCCCCGTCGCCGACGCCCGGGTGGACGGCGAGTTCGTGGCGCTCTCGTGGAGCGACGGGCTCGAACTCCGCGCCCACGCCTGGTGGCTCCGGGAGAACGTGGTCGGCCCCGGCGGCATCGACCCCGTCACTCGCGAGGGCACCGCAAACCCCGGCGACTTCCCCGACGACCTGGCCGTTCGCTCCTGCGCCGTCGACGCCGGCGCACTCCGGGCCGAGTGGACCGACGGGTACGCCGGGTCGCTGCACCCGGGTTGGCTGCGCCATGTGGCGGAGCAGCGTGAAGGCGTCGATGCCTGGCTGCCGGCGGTCTCCACTTGGACGGCCGCCACGATGCCCGAACCGCCGACATTCTCCGGTCCGGACGTCCTGGCAGACGACGACGCCCTGGCCGCGTGGCTGCGCGCCATGGTCGAGTTCGGGCTCGGACGACTGACCGACGTCCCCGACCACGAGCACGCGGTGCTCGCGGTCGCCTCCCGGATCGGCGCCCAGCGCGACACCAACTTCGGGCTCGACTGGCCGGTGAAGGCCGAGATCCTCTCGAACGAGGAGAACACGACGGCCAACACCGACCTTCGCCTCGGCAGCCACACCGACCTGCCCACCCGGGAGGTCCCGCCCGGCTTCCAGTTCCTGCACTGTCTGGTGAACGAGGTCTCGGGTGGCTGGAGCACGATGGCGGACGGCGAGGCGATCGCCGGCCACCTCCGCACCGACGAGCCCGACGTCTTCGACGCGCTCTCCACGCTGCGCTGGACCTTCTTCAACCGATCCCGCGACCACGACCATCGCTGGTCCGGCCCCATCCTCGACTACGGCGGCCCAGGCATGCCGCTGTCCATTCGTGCGTTCTACCCGCTCAAGGCGTTCCCGGACATGCCCGAGGCCGACGTGCCGCGTGCCTACCGGGCCGCCAAGCGGTTCCACGAGCTCGCCGACCACCCCGACTTCCAGATCAAGTACCCGTTCGCCCCGGGTGACCTGATCGGGTTCGACAACCGACGCATCCTCCACGGCCGAGACGCATTCGACGGCACCCAGGGCCGGCGCTACCTCCGTGGAACCTACGTCGACCGCGACGAAGTGCTCTCCCGGCTTCGCGTCCTCGAACGACGCGCCGCCGCAACCCACCGTTCGTCCAGCCGAAGCGAGGCGTCATGACCACTGTCTTCATCCCCTCCGAGAGGGCAAGCAATCGGCCCACCCGGGAAAGCGAGGCGTCATGACGAGTGTCTTCATCCCGACGGACTCCAGGACAGGCAATCGACCCCACCTGCGAAAGCGAGGCGTCATGACCACTGTCTTCATACCCTCCGTCAGGGCAAGCAATCGACCCACACGCGAAAGCGAGGCGTCATGACGAGTGTCTTCATCACCTGTGCCGTCACCGGCAGCGGTGACACGGTGAACAAGTCCGACAAGGTCCCGTTCACCCCCGAGGCCATCGCCGCGGACTGCATCGCCGCCGCCGAGGCCGGCGCCGCGATCGTGCACATCCACGTGCGCGACCCCATCACCGGCGCACCGGCCCGAGAGGTCGAGTACTACGAAGAGGTCGTCCAGCGCGTGCGGGCCAGCGGCACGGACGTGGTGGTCAACCTCACCGCGGGCATGGGCGG
>CBDHFJ010000168.1:0-55115 GCA_965262315.1 Acidimicrobiales bacterium | reverse complement strand
CGGCGTTGAGCACTTTCGCCACGGGCATGCCAGCGCCGAGCGCGTAGGAGTAGTTGACGTAGCCGATGGCGCCCTCGGCGAAGCCCTGCGACACGTAGCCCGCGACGCCGAGGTCGCCGGCCTGGGCGATCATGCCGTCGATCGTCGGGTAGTACGCCGTTCTGCCACAGTCGGGTGCACGGCCGGAGCGCTCGCAATAGTCCTGCCACAACGACCCGTGCCGATCGATCATCCAGTTCGTCAGCTGATGGCTCGTGCCAGAACCGTCGGAGCGCACCACAGGGACGATGGGCTGATCTGGAAGATCGAGGCCCGGGTTGTCGGCGGCCAGTGCCGGGTCGGCCCAGGTGGTGATGACGCCAGTGAAGATCAGTGCGACGTTCTCGCCCGAGAGCCGCAGGTTGGTCACCTGCTCGCCGTCGATGCTCAGGTTGTACATGAAGGCCGTGCCGCCCGCCGCGGCAGGGATGTAGGCGTAGGAGTCAGGCTCGGGATTCTCGGGCGCGGACCCGTCCTCGGGCTGCGAACTGGAACGGGATGTCCGATACGGCAAAGTCGGCTGTGCCGTTGAGCCAGTTCTTGCGGCCCGACGTGGAGCCCGTTGGCGCGTAGTCCACGGTGATGCCGAGCTGGCGCACGTTCACCCGCAGCGGCGTCGATCGCGTTGGCCGCCCATGACGATCCCTCACCCGAGATGCGGGTGAAGGACTGGGCGGCCTCCGACGGGGGCGCCGCAACCGTCGGGAACAACGCCATCAACATCAGCAAGACGGTTGCGCCTGTGCTGGCGACTCGCCCTCGTCGCCGCTCCGGTCCGCTGCGCACATGCCCTCCCGCCGTCTCGTCGGACGCTACGTCGTGCCACCTTGCGGGGACTTGCCACCGCCGTGAACAGCCGGAAAATGGGTCGGCAGGACATACTCAGATCACCGTCAGGGTGATGACGGCGGTGTACTCGCCCGGTGGGGCATCGACCGGCGACAACAGGCGGAGTCGGGCGTCGAGCATGGTGATGCCATTGCCCCCACCGCTGGGCGCCGAAGCCAGGACCGCGCCGCCGTCCGCAAGGCCCCGGCCCTCGAACAGTCCCGTTCCGGGAAGGATCCGAGGGCCGGCCGTCGCGAGCTGCCGGTAGCCGTCTGCGACCAGGTCGGCGTCGAAGTGGGTCAGATACGGCGTCCACCCGAGGTGGTTGCCCGAGAAGGACGCGCCGGTGGAAACGAAGTCGGACACCTGCGCGGTGACGCTCCAGCCGGGGTCGGCTCGGCGGAGGTCGACCACGGTCGCAGTATTCAGGAGGCCGGTGGCGGTGAAGTACTGGCCGGTCAGCGGCCCGTCGAGGACTGGGTCGGCGACGCCCAGTTCGACGCCGCAGCGGCTTGGGTTGGTGCCGGAGAAGGGGTACTCCGGGAACAACGGATCGGGCTGGACGACGTCGTCTTGCAGGTCGATGTCGGGGGCGGTCCCGCCGACAGTCGCCGACAATGGACGTAGCTCGTACGGGAACCCGGGGAACCCAGCGACTGCTGGTTCGGTCGGGAACGGCCCGTGCACACCGCACCGCTGTGTGAAGACCAATGCCCCCGACGGCTGCAGCAGCATCGCCTCCTGGATGAGCTCCAGGGGGACCCCGGGTTCCGGTGTCGGCCGCGGCGTGGGGGTCGGCGCAGGGGGCGGATCGATGATCTCGTCGGCGGCGGTCTCCGCCACCCTGACCAGTTCGCTTGGCAAGGCCGCATAGCCGGGCGGGAGTGAGCCGCTCCGACGCCCTTCGGCCTGCCCGGCCCCGACGGCGTAGTCGATGAAGGCTGCGAGATCCGCGCGCACATCGGGGGCGAGGTTGCGAGGCGCGGTCGCCGCGTAGGCCACCATGCTCAACGGATATGCCCCGGGGGCACTGGTCAGTGGGTCGGTGTCCAGGACAGCGGGCACGGACGAGTTCGGCACCATCGCGTCGACGCCGGCGCGTAGCGACGAAGAGGTCGGGGCGACGAACTCGCGGTCTGCCCCGTTGTCGCCGGCGCGACTCAGGCGCGCCATCTGCAGACCGAATCGGGTGGCCGACGGCGTGTCGGTCAGCACGAGCATCGAGCGGCGACCGGGGAGTTGCGCCAGCTCGGCGTCCCATGCGTCGGCCGACACGGTGGCGAACGGGTTCAGGACGAGCTCGGCCCCGGGGTAGGCCTGGCGGCCGATCAGAGCGGTCTCTTCGTACGAGCGACCGAAGGGGAGCCAGTCGATGCCGCAGATCGGGCTCGGGACGATCCTGTCGTCGCGCCCGAACGGTGGTTCTTCGTAGCAGTGCGGGTCGAACTTGGGGTACCCCGACGGGGGCGGGGTCCCGAATGCCGAGCCGACCGGGTTCAGGTCGGGGTTGGTGGAGTAGACGGGGTTGACGTTCATCCCGAACTCGTCCGGCTGGCCATCGAGCCAGGCGCTGGCCTCGGGGTCGGCGAGGATCCACTCCCAGACGCGCTGGGCGGCGTCGGAGTTCATGCTCGGCAGGATCAGGCCACCGAAGGTGCGGCTGGACGAGGCGAACAGCCACTCGAACTCGGGGTTGAACCGGATGAAGTCGGGGTCGGCGGCGAGGTCGGACGGATTGTCGCGGACCCAGTCGTAGCTCGCCGGCGGCGGCCCGAGAATGGACACCTGACTGGCGTAGGACTGGGTCAGGAGCTTTGCCACCAGCCGAGGCGTCAGATTGAACTCGGAGGCGCCGGTGCCGCGCAGTAGTTGCTCGTCGGCGGGTGCGCCGAAGTCGACGAACCGCTCGTAGTTCACGCCGATCGTGATGCCGGACAACGTCAGGGGCGCGTAGACGACCGGGTCGTCCGCCCGCGGATTCTCGATTGGTTCGGAGATCACTGCCATGTCGGGCGACCCCGTGGTCGGCGACTGGAGCTGCTGTCGGGCGAGGGTGTCGGTCACCGGCGAGAACCGGTAGTCGGCATCGGCGCAGAGTTGGAGCCGCCAGCTGGTCACGGCGGGGAGGGCCAGCTCGGACCCGGACAGCCGCCGCTCCGCCGTGGCCGGCGGACACGGCGGGTCGACGGGCTTGAACTCGAGGGGGACTGCGATCCGGTTGGCCCAGGCTTCGGGGGCGACCGGCGAGGTCGCGACGCCGAAGGTCTCGGTGAATTCGGTCCCGAAGTTCTCCTGGGCCGCCGAGCCGCGGGGCACGATGACCAGCCAGCACGTCGGGATTCGCGCTGGACCGCCCTCGGCAGGCACCAGGCGCTGGCCACAGCCCAGGCCGGGGTTCTCCACGCCGGTGTGGAGCTCCATGCGTGCGGTGCCCGTCCCGTCCGAGCGCGTCCGGGCAGCGGCGACCTCGTTGGTGGTGCGGACGTCGTAGTACGGGTTGAGCCAGTACACCCCGCCCGGCACGGTGGGGTTGAAGCGGGGTGTTCGAGGTATGGGGATGACGTGGCCGTTGACCGCTCGGAAGGGCAGCCAGACGAGCGAGTCGAACTCGACCACGCCCGCATCGGGATCGAAGTTCGCCCAGTCGGTGGACGAGATCACGCGGGTCGTGGCGTTGAAGTTCGGCAGGTTCGAGCTCGACACGCCGCCGAGGACACCGGTGGTGGCACCTTGGGCACACTGCTCCGGGGGCGGGCCGGGGTTCTCCGGGAACTCACCGTCGTCCTCCCCCCAACACTGGAAGATCTGGACGTAGTGCGCGGCGAAGTTGCCCGGGCCGGCACTCGTCGGCACCCCGCCGCGCCAGGCGATCGACACGGCTTGATGCTCGAGGTCGGCCGTCTGGTTGACGAAGAACTCCATGCCTGCGAAGCGCCCGCGCCCTGGGAACGACACGGCCGAGTCGGTGTCCACCAGCGAGGTGGTGACGCCGGCGGCGCAGATCTCTGGCGAGGACGGCTGGAGGCACGGATCGGGTCCCGGCGTCGGCCGTGGGCCCGCCGTGGGTCTCGGTCCGAGGGTCGGCGGAGGGGTGGGTGGTCTCGGTGTGCTGGTCGGCGTCGGCGTGGGTGTCGGCGGGACGCGAGGCACGGCCGTCCAGATCCAGCCGGCCGGATCTTCCGGGTCGGCGGCGATGTCGAAGCCGGTCGTCCAGTAGCGATCGAGGGTCCGGCCCTGCACGCAGCTGAGGCCGACTGTGTAGCGCCCGGGAGGCAGGAGGTCGGGAGCGAATGCGGCGAGGTTCACCTCCGGTCGCGGGAGCAGCCGGCCGGTGTCGATCTCGGTCTGGCCGATGAGCGGGATCGTGCTCGCGGCACCCGTCAGCAACGGCAGGGCGACGGTGCCCTCAGATGGCATGGGCAGGCCGGACCCGTCGAAGGCGAGCGTTGTGGGGTCGACGTCCTCGGTGGCGATGAACCCGTAGTAGCGGTAGTTGTCGGTGGCGCTGTCGCCGGCGCAGGCGTCGTCGCCGTCGGGGGGATCCAGGACGAACGAGTCCGTGCGCCCGCCGGCGGTGACCGCGTTGCCCGAGCTGGGCTCGAGGACGGTCAGGATCCCGCCATACACGGCCTGGGCGCCGGCTGGGCGCGAGCGGGTGGTGGCAAGCGCGCCCAAGGCTCCCAACACCAGCGCCACCACGACGAGCACCAGAACCGCGCGCGACGACCTCGGCGGGGTTGCTTCGACGTGCGGCGTCTCCGGCACGGGCGTCGCCCTCCTACACGATCGTGAGGACGATGACCGCCGTGTAGCGGCCGGCGGGGGCCGACACCGGCGACAGGAGGCGGAGGCGGGCATCGAGGCGGGTGAGGCCGTTGCCTTCGCCCGGGAGGGCCGACGCCATCAGGGCGCCGCCGTCACCGAGACCCGAGCCCTCGAAGACGCCGGTCCCGGGCAGGATTCGAGGCCCGGCGGTCACGCGTTGGACGTAGCCGTCCGGCGTCAGCAGTCCCTCGCTCGACACGTACGGCGTCCAGCCCAGGTGGTTGCCGTCGAAGGCGGCGCCGATGGACACGAAGTCGGTGACGCTCGCGGTGACGCTCCAGCCCGGGTCGGTGCCGCGCATGTCGACGACGGTCGCGGTGTTCATCACCCCGTCGGCCATGAAGTACCGGCCGGCCAAGGGACCCTCGAGGATGGCGGTGGCGGTCCCCAGGTCGATCCCGCACCGGCTCGGATTGGTCCCTACGAATGGGTACAGGTCGAAGAGCGGATCGGGAACGTAGAACTCGTCGATCAGGCGCACGTCCGGTGCCGAGCCGCCGATGTCGGTGACCGTCCCCGACAGCACCATCGTCGAGGTCAGCCGTCGCAGGTCCTCCGGGAACCCGGGGAAGCCCGGCACCGCCGGCTCGGGCGGAAGGGCGCCGTGAACGCCGCATCGCTGCGTGAACACCAGTGCCCCGGACGGCTGCACCATCGTGGCCCGCTGCACGAGATCGAGCGGCCCGTCGATCCGCGGCGTCGGCGACGGGGTTGGCGTCGCAGTGTTGTCGGGCGTCGACGTCGGGAACGTCGTCGGTGACGGTGTCGGCGTGGGCAATGGCGGCGCCGAGAGCACCTGGTAGGTCCAGCCTGCCGGGTGGAATGCGTCGTGCGAGATCTGGAAGCGAGCGAGCCAATACCGGTCGACCTGGTTGGGACCTGCCGACCCGAGCGTGCAGACGAGCCCGACCAGGGTCACCGGCTGTCCGGGAGCAACGAGACCGGGATGGCTGCCAGGTTGACCACGGTCCAGGGTTGCAGTCGCCCGGTGTCGATCTCGGTTTGGCCGAGGAGCCGGAATGGTGCTCCGCTCGCCGGTGAGCAGTGGCAAGACCACTGCTGCCCACCGTGATGGACGGGAGGCCGGGCGAATCGAAGGTCACGGTGGCGAGGTTGACACCCTCGTTCGCGATGAAGCCGTTGATGCGGTAGTTGTCGTTGGCGCTGTCGCCCGCGCAGGCATCGGCCCCGTCGGGCGGTGTTGAGGGTGAACGAGTCCTGGCTCAGACCTCCGACCCACGAGTTGCCGGATCGAGGGCTCGGTCACGGTCAGGGGCCCGGCGTAGATGGCGTTGTTCGGGAACGCCGACGGCGTGGGGACCGGCGCCGTCGGCGTGGGCACGGGCGCCGTCGGCGTGGGGGTGCGAACCGGCGTCACCGTCGGTTGTGCCGCCGGCTGGACATCGTAGCGCCAGGAATGATCGAAGCCCGAGAACCGAGCTGATGTTGAAGCCGACCGACCAGTAGCGGTCGACCTGATCGGGACCGGCCACGCCAAGGGTGCACGCCAGTCCCACGACGTAGTCGCCTGCCGGATTCAGTGAGGCTGGAAGCGAGTCCAGGTTGACCTCCGGGCACGGTTGCAGACGCCCGGTGTCGATCTCGGTCTGGCCGATCAGCCGGATCGCTCGACGCATCGCCGGTCAGGACCGGCTGGATGGTCGTTGCCCCGCCGCCGAACGGGATGCGCCGAGCTGTCCCAGGTGATGGGTGCCGCGTTGACGCCGGCCGTCGGGGATGAAGCCGTTGATCCGGTAGTTGTCGTTGGCGCTGTCGCCGGCACAGGCATGGTTGGTGCCAGGCGGGCGTCAGGATGAACGAGTCCTGGCTCAGACCTCCGGCCACGGGTTGCCTGTCGAGGGTTCGGTCACGGTCAAGGGTCCGGCGAACACGGCGTCGCCCTGGATGACAGTAGCGTGTGGCCGTGTCGGCGCTGGCGTGGGTGAAGGCGCGACCGTGCTGGCGAGTTCCCAACTCCAGCCGGCCGGGTCGGACCTGATCGGCGATGAGGTCGACAGCCACGGTCCAGTAGCGGTCGACCTGGCCAGGTCCGGCGATCCCGAGGTAGTCAGGCCTGGCCGACGAAGCAGGGACCGGCCGCGAAGACGCTGGCCAATGCGGCGATGTTGACCTGCGGGACGCGGTTGCAGCCGCCCGGTGTCGATCTCGGTCTGGCCGATCAGGGGGATCGAGGACTCGCATCGCCGGTCAAGCAGCGGCTGGATGGTCGTTGCCCCCGCCGCCGGACGGGATACCGGAGCTGTCCCAGGTGATGCCTGAGCGGCGTTCACGCCGGCCGTTGGATGATGAAGCCCGTTGAATCCGGTAGTTGTCGTTGGCGCTGTCGCCGGCACAGGCATCGTTGCGCCAGTCGGGGGGGTTGAGGTTGAAGGAGTCGGTGGCTGCAGCCCTGCCGGCAGCGGGTTCCCGGTCGAGGGTTCGGTGACGGTCAGCGCGCCGGCGTCGATGGGCGCACCCGGGGCTGTCTGACCCGACCGCACCGCATAGGCACCCGCCAGCACCGCGACGACGAGCGCCGCGAGTACGAGCACTCGAACCACCCACGGGTTCTGCGCGATCGGGCGCGCCGAACCGGGATCTCCTCCAAGACTAGTCTCCGCCATGAGCCCTACCCCCTGTGGGGGGCGAAGCTATGGTCCAGACCTTGCGATCAGCTGCCGACTTCGTGAACAGTCGGCGAACGTGGCGTCAGGCGCTGCGTTCCTGGAGCTCGGCCTCGGCGAGGCTGGCGGTGACGCGGCGCCAGGTCAGGAGCTCGCTGACGATCTCGGGCACGATCCCGAGCCGGGTGTCGCCGTCGCCGTGCTCGTCCTTGAGATCGGCCAGGTAGTCGGTGACCCGGGCGAGGCGCTCGGCGAGCTGGCGGGCGACGGCCAGCGCCAGGCGCGGGTACTCGGTGAAGAAGGTCTCGGGATCCTCGATCACGGTGAGGAGGACCTCGTCGCGGGCGACCACGTCGGCGGTGCTGGGCGACGCCAGCAGCATCGAGACCTCGCCCAGGGTGGCGCCGGCCTCGTCGATGACCGCGACCAGCTGGCCGTCTCGCCGCACCTCGACGGTGCCCGACCGCAGGATCAGCAGCTCGGCGGAGTCCCCGTCCTGCTCGATGATGATCTCACCCGGGCGGGCGAGACGCGTGGGGAAGCTCTCGCTCCGGCTGAGTACTTCTGCGTTGTCCATGGTCACCCCGGTCGGACCCAGTGTCCGTCCTCGTCGAAGATCAGGTCTGGCAGCTCTCCGGGGACGATCTCCACGTCCGTTCCGGTGGCCACCGACACCTTCTGGTAGTTCCACTTCATCACGTCCAGGGTCAGCTCGACCATTTGGCTGTCGGTGAAGTGGTCCTGCAGGGCCGCGAGGTCGTCGTCGGACAGGTCACTGGGACGGGTCATCAGTGCGTCGGCCAGCGCCACGGCGGCGCGCTGGTGGGGTTCGAGGGTCTCGGGTGCCTCGAACACCTGGGTGGCGTGTCCTTCGTCGAGTCCGTGCTGCCGGGCAACTGCCGAGCGCAGCGACAGTCACGTGTGACAGTCGTGGTGGCGGGCGCACCGCAGTCGGACGAGCTCGGTGGTCATGGGGTCGACCTCGTCCTGGCGGACGGCTGCCGCCTGCCATTCGACCAGTGCGCCGATCAGGTCGGCGTTCACTCGGGTGCCGCGGGCGAGGCGGGTGGAGCGGTTCACGATGTCTCCTCGAAGAGTCGGTCCCACATCAGGCGGAGGCGCTGGCGCTGCTCGACGACCAACAGTGCGTTGACGAAGTCGGCGAAGCCCTCGGCGCCCAGCTGATCGGTCACCGCGGCGGCCGTGTCGTCGTCCAGGGAGGCCACGTCGATCACGTACTGCTCGGTGAAGGCCAGGCAGGCCCGGTCGGTGTCGTCGAAGCGCTCCGACGTGGGCCACGACGGAAGGGCGGCGACGGTGGCGTCGTCCACGGGGAAGGCGTCGTCGAGCGGCCCGCCGATCAGGGCCGCGATCCGGGCCGAGCACAACGACAGCAGGCGTGGGTCGACCGCGGCCGGGGCCGCGGCCCAGGCCGCGGCGAGGTGCTGATGAACGTCGGGTCGGTCGGCCAGCACTCGGTCGAGGACCTCGCTGGTCGTGGAATCGCTGGCCATCGCGCGAGCGTACCCCTGCAGCCCTGGTCGGTCATTCGCGGCGGTCCCCGTCGGGCAACTGGCTTGATCCGGTCGCGTCCGCGAGGCTGGCCGGACACCGACCGAGGGGGATGGATGGAACCGCTGATTCGCTACCCGATCCTGCAGCACGCATGGTTCGTGAACGACATCGAGGAGGCGTGCCACAAGTGGCACCGGACGACGGGCGCAGGACCGTTCTTCGTGTCCCGCGACCACTGGGGAGATCGCCACCTCTACCGCGGCGAGCCGATCACGGTGCCGCTCGACTACGGCTTCGGTTACCACGGCGACACCCACGTCCAGTTCATCCAGCAGAACGAAGAGGGACCCTCGATCTACCGGGACATGTACGGCCCCGGCGAGGAGGGCTTCCACCACATCGGCATGCTGGTGCCCGACGACGACATCGAACAGGTGGGCAACGATTTCGAGGACGCCGGGTTCCCGGTGGCGTCGTCGTTGTGGGCCATCGCCAACGTGATCTACATCGATACCCGGGAGGCGCTGGGCTGCTTCCTCGAGTGCCACGGCGACAACGCCGAGATCCGCGCGGTCTTCGATGGCTGGAAGCAGGCCCACGACACCTGGGACGGCGTGACCGACGTGGTGCGCGGCAACCGGGCCTGAGCGGCTCCGTCCTCAGCGCTCCCAACTCTTCGACGGTCCCGGCGCGGCGATAGCCTGCGCCGGTGCCGCGACCCAACGACCGCCGATGACCTTCTGGGAGGCGTGCCTGCTGATCCTCGGGGGCGGTGTGGCGGGCGTCATCAACGCCATGGCCGGGGGCGGCTCCACGCTCACGGTGCCGCTGCTGGTGCTGGCCGGTGTGCCGGGCAACGATGCCAACGGCTCCAACCGCGTCGGCATCCTCACCCAGAACATCGCCTCCGCGGCGTCGTTCCACCGTGAGGGCGTCACCGCGTACAAGGAAGCCGTGCCGGTGCTGTTGCCCGTGGTCGTCGGCTCGCTCGTCGGCAGCCTGGGCGTGAGCCGGATCGCCGACGACACCTTCGAGACCATCTTCGGCCTCCTGATGCTGCCGATCCTGGTCCTGTCGCTGCGCAAGCCCAAGCCCCGCACCGACGGCGAGCCCTGGTCCGCCACCACCACCGCAGTCGTGTTCTTCTTCATCGGGATCTACGGCGGCGCCGTGCAGGCGGGTGTGGGGCTGGTGCTGCTGGCCGCCCTCACCCGGGCCGGCTACGACCTGGTCAAGGCCAACGTGATCAAGGTCCTGGTCACCCTGGTCGTGACGGCCATCGCCCTGCCGGTGTTCATCGCGCAGGGACAGGTGCGCTGGGGTCCGGCGATCGTGCTCGCGGTCGGCCTCGCGACCGGTGGGTGGATCGGTGCCCGGATCGCCGTGCGCGGCGGCGAGAAGTTCATCCGGGCGGTCATGGTGCTGGCCACGCTGGTGTTGGCGGGCCGACTGCTCGGGCTCTACGGCTGACGCCGCCAGTACGATCCGGCCATGCGTGTGGAGATCGCCGTGGTCGGCAGCTGCAACCTCGACTTCGTGGTCGGGGTCGAATCGATCCCTCGGGTGGGGGAGACCGTCCTCGGCGGCGATCTCGTCCAGATCCCCGGCGGCAAGGGCGCCAACCAGGCCGTGGCCGCGGCTCGGCTGGGCCGGCGTGTGGCCATGGTGGGGCGGGTCGGCGATGACGCCTCCGGGCAGGTGCTCCGCGATGCGCTCGATGGCGACGGGGTGGACACTTCCGCCCTGCTGACCACCCCCGGAGTGCCGTCGGGCGTGGCCCTCATTGCCGTGCAGGAAGACGGCGACAACGCGATCGTCGTGTCACCCGGCGCCAATGGCCGGGTCAGCCCGGGCGATGTGTCCGTGGCTGCGGTCCAGGACGCCATGGTCGTGCTCTGCCAGGCGGAGATCCCGATGGAGGCCGTGGTCGAGGCCACCCGCGTCGCCGAGGGGATCACGGTGTGGAACCCTGCCCCGGCGCCGACCGACGGCGTGCCCCTCGAGCTGCTCGACTCCGTCGACATCGTCATCCCGAACGAGACCGAGCTCGCCACCCTCGCCGGCTGGGACGGCCCCGTCGACGACATGGACCTGGTGGCCGAGCTCGCCGGCCGACTGCCCACCGCTGCGGTGGTGGTGACGATGGGCGCCCGCGGCGCACTGGTGGTGGCCGGCGACGACGCGGTGCACGTTCCTGCCCCGGTGGTGGTTCCGGTCGACACCACCGCAGCCGGTGACTCGTTCTGTGCGGCGATCGCCGACCAGCTCGTCCAGGGCCACGATCTGGTCACGGCCGCCGCGTTCGCCGTGCGTGTGGGCGCGGCCACCACGCTCGCTGCCGGCGCCCAGTCCTCCCTCCCCACGCTCACTGAGGTCGATGACCGTCTCAGGAGGTAGATCTCCCTGTGTTTGTGCTCAGGTGAGGGCCCGTACTCTGGGCCCATGCGCCAGTTGACCGACGCCGAAGTCGCCGCCGCGTCCGAGGCCCTCCTCGGTCCCAACGGCAAGGACCTGCGCGAGGCCGTCTTCGAGTTCGGCCTGGGCATGCCCGTCAGCTCCGACAAGGGCCTCACGCTGGCGCAGGAGCTCGGGTGGATCGTCGACGGCTCCTTCACCGAGCTCGGCCGGTTCGTCGGGGACCCCATCCGCGAGTACGTGTTCTGGGAGCGCCGCGACGGCGTGCTGCTCTCGTCGGACCTGGTCCCCCGCCTCGCGGCCGAGGCCTACCGCGGCCAGCACGTGATCGAGCTGGGCAGTGGCGGGGGCTGCAACCTGTTGAGCCTCAGCGGCGTCCCCGCTCGGCTGGTCGGTCTCGAGCCCATGCCCACCTACCTCCAGATGACCCCGGTCCTGGCCGAGATCGCCGGACTCCCCACCCCGGACACGGTGCAGGCGACGGCCGAGGACGTGCCCTTCGACGACGCCGAGTTCGACGTGGCGCTCTGCTACTCGAGCCACCAGTACATGGACCTGCATCCGGCGCTCGCCGAGATGGCCCGCATCGTGAAGCCCGGTGGCGAGGCCATCGTCATCGGTGGTCGCCTGTGGCCGTTCCTGCCCGAAACCGCCGTGCGCTTCGCGAAGACCCGCAGCCTCGGGACGCTCAAGTACGACGTGCGGACCATTGCCAACACCATCGGCTACACGTTCCTCGGCCGCCGGCCGTTCAGCGGGAAGAGCTCCGGCTCCACCGGTTCGCCGATCTATCCGACCACCGGCTGGATGAAGCGCCAGCTCCGCAAGCACGGGTTCGGCGAGATCGCTGTGCACCGGCTTCCCGGCGCCGAAGCCGCCCTGATCGCCCGGCGGACCTGATCGCACCCCTCAGGCGCGGTTTCAGCTTCAGCGACAGGTCCCGGCCGAGGATCTGCCACGCCTGACGTCGGGCGGGCCCAATCCGTGGGTCGGCCACCCGGGGTCGCGTCCGAGGACTTCTTCGTCGATGCCTGTCGAGTCGGCTGTGGTTCGTTCGTCGTCCTGGTGCCGAACACAACGACAACAGGGAGGCAGGAAGATGACGAAGTACGTGCTCTCGTATCACGGTGAGGGTGGGATGCCCGAGACCGAGGCGGCGATGAACGAGTTGATGGAGGCATGGGGTGCCTGGTTCGCCGCCCTCGGCGACGCGGTCGTCGACGGCGGCAATCCCTTCGGACCCGCGCGGACGATCGCGTCCGATCTGACCATCGCTGACGAGGGTCAGGGCCTGACCGGCTACTCGATCCTCGAGGCGGCCTCGATCGACGCAGCGGTGGAGATGGCCAAGGGATGCCCGGTGCTGACCGACGGCGGCACCGTCTGCGTCAACGAGACCATCGAGATGTGACCATGTCGACACCCCATGCCACTAGTCGGCAGCCGGTTTCCGGCTGAGGACCACCGGGGTCCCGTCGTCGGTGGGCCACCACTCGGTGGCGCTGGTCCGGTCGCCGCCGCCGAACCGGTCGTGCAGCCGCAGGGCCAGACCTCGGAGGCGGCTGCCGGCCAGGCGACCCCAGAGCCGGTTGCGGAGCAGTGTGTAGTCCCGGGTGTACGGGCACACCCGGATGCACACCGAGCAGTCGCTGTTGATCTTCGACCAGTAGCCGAAGCACTTCTCGCCGTCCACGCTCCACTTGGTGACGCCGACGAGGTTGGACTGGTTGTGGAGCGCATCGGAGGGGTCGCCGCCGGGGATCGCGTTCGCCGGGCAGGCGTCGGTGCAGCGGCGGCACTGCTCGCAGGTCTCGGTCACACCGAAGCGAATCGGCCGGTCGTGTGCCAGCGGCATGTCGGTGAAGATCTTGCCGAAGCGGACGTTCGGCCCGAACTCGGGAGTGATGACCAACCCGTGTCGGCCGTATTCGCCCAGGCCGGCCTTGATGGCGTAGGGGATCGCCAGGGCGGTGTCGTTCATCGACGGCACGGCCTGGTACCCGAGGTTGCGGATGTACTGCGCGACGGCCAACAGCACCAGCGCGTCCTGGGAGTAGCCGAGGCCGGTGGCGGCGCCCGCCAGCGCCGAGGGTGCGGTGGCGATCAGTGACGGGTCCATCGCCTGGCCGATCACCAGCACCGACGTCAGGCCGTCGCCCAGATCATTCTCTTTCGGTCCGCCCGCGATGCGGGAGTAGCGCTGCGAGTACTGCCACCGCTGGTCGTACCCGGTGACGCCGACCAGGTCTGCGCCCAGTGTGCCGGCGACCTGTTTGAGGTCGGCTGCCGCCTCGTCCGGCGTGCCCACATCGGCCTTCTCGTCCGAGGCGTCGCGCAGCATCGACAGTGGATCGAGGAAGCCGTCGCGGCGGTCCTCGTCCTCGCGCAGCTCGGCGAAGATGTCGGTCACGTGCCAGGCCGCGTTGCGGAGGGCGTAGTCCCGCCGCCGGAAGCCGCGAGCCTTGCGCCACACCTCCAGGGGCCGCCGGTAGGTGGCGTAGAACGTGTCGCTCTTCTCCGAACGCACCCGGTCGTCCCAGAACGAGCGACTGAACACGTCGTCCACCTGGTCGAAGGGCTCGAATGCGGCATCGTCGACCAGGAAACCGGCGGCGTCGTCGGAGTCGTCCACCGCCGTCTCGCCCCGCCACACCTTGTCGAGCCGTCGGTCCATGTGGTGAGCCTAGGAGCGCGTACGGCGTCAGCGCAGGCCCGCCACGACCTGTCCGAGCAGCTCGATGCGGTCGGTGGCGGCCCCGTTGACGTTCAAGCTGATGGTGAGGCCGTCGAGGCCGAGGTCGAGTCGTCGCCGGAGCTCTTCGCCCACGGCGTCTGGGTCGCCGATCGTCAGGAACTCGCGCGCCATCGCCGCGACCTCCGGGGACATGCCGCCGGCGGCGGCCGCGGTCTGGAACTCCGCCTCGGCGATGGCCTGGCTCGGAGCGACGAGCACCCGGGTGAGGTGGGTGACGCGGAGCTCCTCGCGGTTGCGACCCTCGGCGTCACAGTGTCCGGCGATGACGTCGAGCTTGCGGGGGATCTCCTCGGCGGGGCACAGCAGGTTGGACTCGTCGGCGAATCGGGCAGCCAGCCGAAGCGTGACCCGCTCGCCGTCGCCGCCGACGATGATCGGGACGCGACGGGTCGGCGGCGGCGAGTTGACCAAGGCCTCCGTCCGGTAGTGGTCGCCCTGGTGAGTGAGCGCTTCCGATTCGGGTCGGAGCAGGTGCGAGAGGATCTCCAGTGCTTCGCCCATGCGATCGAGCCGGGTCGGCGCGGCCTGGAAGTCATACCCGAAGGCACGGTGCTCGAGTTCGTACCAGCCGGCCCCGATCCCCAGCTGGGCTCGGCCGAATGACGCATGGTCGAGGGTGGTGACCACCTTCGCGAGCAGCGCTGGGTTCCGATACGGCGTGCCGGTGACCAGCGCAGCGAGGTCGGCATGGTGGACGTGCTGCGCCAGTGCCGCGAGCGTCGTGTAGCTCTCGAACATCGGGTCGTGGGGATGACCCGCCGGCTGCAGCTGGTACAGGTGGTCCATCACGTGGATGCGGTCGAAGCCCGCTCGGTCGGCGGCGGTGGCCTGATCGATCAGGGCGGCGAACAACGGCTGCGGCGAGCCGGGCGGTCGGGTGAAGTTGGCGATGTGGTACGCGAAGACTGGATCGTGGGACATGTTGCCGTCGGTTGGGGTCATGCCGCCGCAGGGGCTTCGGCGCCGAATCGCTTTGCGAGCACGCCGTAGAAGGCACGCTGGGGCATCGTGCGCCGAAACAGGTTGGCCATGCGCCCGTCCATCTCGGTCCGGTAGCGGATGCGCGGCTTGCGGGCCGACAGGGCCTTGGCGACGGTGTCGGCCACTCGCGTCGGGTCGCCGCCGGCCTCGGTCATGGTCTCGATCGAGTCGAGAAGATGCTCGCGATAGCCGTCGTACGCGTCGAGCGTCGCCCAGTCCGGTCGGGGAGAGGTCGTGATGATCTCGGTCCGGTACGACCCGGGTTCGACCAGGCTGACGTCGATCCCGAACTGCCGCATCTCCAGATGGAGCGCGTCCACCCACCCCTCGAGCGCGTGCTTGGAGGCGCAGTACTGGCCCTGGCCCGGGATCCCCATCAGTCCGCCGAGCGAGCTGATGAAGACGAGGCGCCCTCGGCGCTCGGCGCGCATGTATGGCAGCACGGCCTTGGCCAGGCGGATCGCGCCCAGGTAGTTGACGTCGAGCAGGTGCTGGGCCTCGGCGATCGGGAGCTCCTCGGCCGGCGCCACGATGGTCTGGGCTGCGTTGTTGACCACGGCGTCGATGCGGCCGTAGTCGGCGACGACCGAGGACACGAGCTGGTCGACGGACTCGCCGTCGGTCAGGTCGAGCGGTCGCATGTGCGTGCCGCCGCGTCCGGATCGGCTGGTGCCGATGACGTGGTGGCCGTCGGCCGTGAGCCGTTCGGCGATCTTGGCACCGATGCCTCGGCTCGCTCCGGTGACGATGGTGATCGGGGATGTGGTCGTGGGGGGCATGCTGGTCTCCGGCTGATCTTGACGATGTTCAGATGACTCGGTGGGCACGGTAGTGGAGATCTGAACAATGTCAAGACCGATGCCCTAGACTGGGCTCGTGACACGCGCCACGTATCACCACGGCGACCTCCGACGCGCCCTGATCGACGCGACCGCGACGCTCATCACCGAGCACGGTCCAGCCGGCTTCAGCCTCCGGAAGGTCGCCAGCCGTGCGGGTGTGTCACCGTCGGCCCCGTCACATCACTTCGGCAGCACCCGTGGCCTGCTCACCGCAGTGGCGATCGAGGGCTTCGAGCGCCTCATCGACCGATTCGAGGCCATCGACGCCAGGCTCGACCCGCACCCGCGGTTGGTGGCGCACGCCCGGGCGTACGTCGACCTCGGGATCACGGCACCCGGCCACATGGCGGTCATGTTCCGCCGTGACCTCGTCGATGCCACCGCCGCCGGGTACGTGGCCGTCGCCCCTCGATCCTTCGACCTGATCGCCGGGGCCGTGGCCGACGCACTCGGTGATGTCGAAGGTGCCGACATCGAGTGCGCCACCAAGACGATCTGGTCGACCTGTCACGGCATCGCGAGTCTCTACCCGGCGAGCGGGCCCAGCCTCGAGGACGATCTGGCGCTGGCCCATCTCGTGGATCAGGCGACCTCGATCGTCTATCTCGGCATGCGGGCCGTGCCCGCATCACCGGCCGAGTAGCGTCGCCGCCATGAGTGAACGGATGCTCGACGGCGTCAAGGTCGTCGACATGACCCAGTACCTGGCCGGCCCCACGGTCACCCGACTGTTGGCCGAGCAGGGCGCCGACATCGTCAAGATCGAGCAGGCACCACACGGTGACCCGAGCCGTGGCTTCGGCATCATGAAGGACGGACGCAGCGGCTACTTCGTCCAGCAGAACCGCGGCAAGAAGAGCCTGTGCATCGACTTCGACGCCGACGACGGTCGGGCCGTGCTGGACGCGCTGATCGCCGACGCCGACGTCCTGGTCGAGAACTACGGCCCCGGCGTCCTGGAGAAGCGTGGTCTCGATCAGGCCACGCTGCGGGCGAAGCACCCGCGCCTGATCATCGCGTCCATCTCGGGGTTCGGTCGTGAGGGAGCGTGGTCCGATCGGGTCGCCTTCGACCTCATCGCCCAGGCCCAGAGCGGCATCATGCACCTCACCGGTGATCCCGACGGGCCGCCGATGCCCGTGGGGACCTCGGTTGCCGACGTGACGTCGGGCGTCCATGCCGCCACCGGCATCGGCTTCGCGCTCTTCCATCGGGAACGGACCGGCGAGGGCCGCCACATCGACATCTCCATGGTCGACTCGATGTTCCACCAGCACGAGATCGCCGTCCACGGCCCGCCGATCACCGGGATGAAGTGGCGGCCCAAGCGGTCGGGTCACCAGTCGCGGCTGAACTCGCCGCAGGGCGTCTACAAGGCCCCCGAGGGCTGGATCGTGATCCACGCCATGCAACGGCAGTGGCCAGGGGTCTGCGCGGCCATGGGACAACCGGAGCTCGAGACCGACGAGCGCTTCGCGAACCTCGACGTCCGGCAGAAGAACCGCCACGAGCTCAACCAGATCATCGAGGCGTGGCTCGCCACGCTGCCCTCCGACGAGGCCGCCATCGCCGTGCTCGAGGCCAACCGCGTCCCGTGCGCACGGGTCATCGCGCCATACGAGGCGATGGACCACCCGCACTATCAGTCGCGCCAGATGGCCCGCGCCGTACCCGATCCCGTGTTGGGAGAGATCGTGGTGCCGGGCAATCCGATCCGGGACACGGACGTCCCGCTGCCCCGGGACATGGACGCCCCGCTGCTGGGCGAGCACAACCGGGAGATCCTCGAATCCCTCGGCTACAGCGCCGCCGATGCCGAACGCATGGAGGCCGCCGGCGTGCTCCGCAGCGCAGGGACCTGATCAGAAGATTCCCACCCGCGCCTTGGGTTCGACCGGGCCGGTCAGGCGGGCCGCAGCCATGGCCAGGCCGGCGAGCAGCGCGTTGCGAGTCTGCGCCGGCTCGATGATGTCGTCGATGCTGAGGCCGCCAGCCGATCGATAGCCCGATGCGAGTTCCGCTTCACGGAGCGACGCCGCGGTGGCCTCGTCGGCGCCGGTGGCGTCGTCCGCACCCCGCGCCGGCATCGCGCCGAAGGTGACGCCCGGGTACGCAAGATTCAGTGTCTGGTTGTCGAACGGGTTCATGCCCATGGCCGTGGACCCGAAGCCGTACGCCTTCCGTAGCGTCAGCTGGATCTTCGGCACCGTGACCGCGTGCTGCACCGCGAACATGCGACCGGCATGGCGCAGGATCCCGGCGCGTTCCGAGGCGGACCCGGCCAACACACCCGGGTTGTCGGTGAGCAGCACGATCGGGAGATGGAAGGCGTCGGCCACCTGGAGGAACCCGGCGGCCTTCTCGGCGGCATCGACGTCGATGGTGCCGGCCAGGTGCGCCGGTTGGTTCGCCACGATGGCCACCGGTTGCCCAGCGAGCCGCGCGAAGCCGGTCAGCATCGAGGGCCCGAAGCGTGGTTGCACCTCGAACCAGGTGCCCGCGTCGGTGACCGCCCCGATCACCGCGGTCATGTCGTAGGCCTGCCGAGGGTTGCGGGGCACGATGTCGAGCAACTCCGGCGTCGCTCGGCGGCCATCGGTCGGCGAGGTCTGCCGGGGTCGGCTCCAGGCCGATCCAGGCAGGTACGACAGCCACCGCCGGATCTGTGCCAGCGCGCCGACGTCGTCCTCGGCGAGGTTCTGGATCACGCCCGAGGTGAGCGCGACGTCGGGGCCGCCCAGCTCCTCCTTGCTGATGTCCTCGCCCAGGGAGGCCTTCACCAGCGGTGGGCCCGCGGTGAAGATCGAGGCTGCTGCGGTCATGACGGTGAAGTCGGCCAGCGGTGCGCTCAACGCCCCGTGTCCGGCGGAGGGGCCGAAGATCCCGGTGGCCATCGGCACCCGGCCCGAGTTCGCCGCCTGCTGCTGGAGGTCGCCAGGGGTCCGACGGCCGGGCGGGTCGTCGGGCATCGGTGGCCGGTGCCCAGCGCCCTCGAGCAGCATCACCAGCGGCATGCGTTCCTGGAGCGCCAGCTCGGCGATGCGGTAGCGCTTGGACGACGCACCCGGCCCGATCGAGCCGCCGGCAACGGTGAAGTCCTCGGCGCCGACGGCGACCGGACGTCCGTCGATCGCGCCGACGCCCGCCACGAACGCGTCGGCGGGCAGGCCGCCGCCGATCAAGGCGCCGATCTCGGTGAAGGAGTCGGCGTCGACCAGCTCGTCGATGCGAGCGCGAGCGTCGAGCTTGCCCGCAGCGCGATGACGCGCCAGTTTCTCGTCGCCCCCCATCGCTCGGGCGGCTGCCCGCCGCTCGGCGAGGTGGTCGAGCGCCGGGCTCCAGTCGTCCGCGGCCATCAGTACGACTTGGGCAGGCCGAGGACCTTGCTGGACACGAAGTTCAGCACCATCTCCTGGCTCACGGGAGCGATCTTCATGAGCCGAGCCTCGCGCCAGTAGCGCTCGACGTCGTACTCCTTCGCGTACCCGAATCCACCGTGGGTCTGGATGGCGCGGTCCGCGGCGTCGAACGCCGCCTCGGCTGCCAGGTACTTCGCGAGGTTCGCCTCCTCGCCACAGCTCAGGCCGTTGTCGTATCGCCACGATGCAAGGCGCACCATCTGTTCTGCGGCCCGCAGCTTGGCGTGGCTGTCGGCCAGGGGGAAGGCCAGGCCCTGGTTCTGTCCGATCGGTCGGCCGAAGATGACCCGCTCGCCTGCGTAGTCGACCGCCCGGTTCAGCGCCGCTCGGCCGATTCCCAACGCCTCGGCCGCGATGAGGATGCGCTCGGGGTTGAGGCCGTCGAGGATGTAGCGAAACCCCTCGCCCTCCTCACCGACACGACGCGACACCGGCACCCGGAGGCCGTCGTAGCGCACTTCGCAGGACACCACCGCGTTGCGGCCGAGCTTCGGGATCGGGGTGATGTCGACCGCCGGATCCTGCAGATCGACCAGCAACAACGTCATGCCCTGGGTGGGGCCGTCGCACGCCTCCTTGGGAGTGGTTCGTACCAGCAGCAGGCAGACGTCGCAGTAGGGCGCCTTGGTGGTCCACACCTTGGCGCCGCGAATGACGTACTCGTCGCCGTCGCGTTCAGCGCGGGTGGTGATGGACGTGGTGTCGGTCCCCGCGTCGGGTTCGGTCACGCCGAAGGCCGCGTGGATGGTCCCGTTGGCGACGCCGGGCAGGAACTCCTGAATCAGCTCGGCACTGCCGTACTTGCGGACCGGCTCCATCCCGAAGATCGACAGATGGATGGCCGAGCAACCGTTCATGGCCGCCCCCGACGCGGCGACCTCCTCGAGCACGATCGACGCCTCGGTGATGCCCTGGCCGCCACCGCCGTACTCCTCGGGCGTGGCGATACCGATCCAGCCACCCTCGGCCATCGCCTCGTAGTACGCCCACGGGAACTCGTGGTTCTCGTCGCACTCGCGCCAGTAGGTGTCGGGAAACTTCGAGCACACCCGGCGCACCCCTTCGCGAATGGCCTCGTGGTCATCGTTCGGCGTGAAGTCCATGGGCCGCATCTTTCCGCTCTCTCGTCCCGCATGGCAACGCTTGTTGCCCTGCGGCCGCGTCGGAGGCGACGATGGTGGCGATGGCGTCGTTGCACGCGTCGTCGAGCGCTGCGAGCTGTGCGTCGGTGAGGGCGTTGGCCACCACCACGAACAATCGCGATGTGAGATGCGGGTGACGCGATCGATGTCGTCGGCCTCGACGATCTCGAGGCCGCGAAGGCCGTTGTGTCGGTCAAGATGGCCGCGAAGCGCCACGACGTCCGCGTCGTCCCGGGTCACGACCCACCCATCCCAGTCGTGCATCATCTCCGCTCACAGCCATGGGCGCGAGTGTCGCAGCGGGTGCGACTGCTCGCCCGCGCGCGGGCGTGGCGCCGGTCGGTGCCGACACCACGTCCCGGTGCGTTAGGCATCTCCTCAAGGGCATCCGGTCAGGCGGTCGCGCCCCCGACCGCCTCGGCAGTCGTCGGTTCCCTTGCCGCCTCGGAGGGTGTCCCTGCCTCGGCCGCCGCGGAGGTGGTCGTCATCGCCGTTGCCGGAGAGGCGGTCACGTCCGCCGCCACCGATGACCACGTCGTCGCCAGGTCCGCCGGAGATTCGGTCACGGCCGCCGTCTCCGCAGATGACGTCGTCGCCGGCGAGCCCACGGATGGTGTCCCGGCCGCCCAACCCGACGATGACGTCGGGTCCTGGCGTGCCCACGATGACGTCGTCACCGGCTGTTCCGACGATGGTGGCCTGACGGCCTCCGCACGTCAGGGGAGGGTCGGTGGGGTCCGGGCTGGATCCGTCGTCGGTTGTGTCGGGTCCCGGCGTTGGGTGATCCGTGTCCGCCGGCGAATCCGGCTTCGGCGTGGGGTCGGGCACCGGCTTCTCGTCGTCTGGCTGGGGTGTCGGCGTCGGGCTCGGCTGCTCGTCGTCGGGCTGCGGCGTCGGGCTCGGCTGCGGTGTGGGCGTTGGTGTGGGTGGCGTCGGAGCCTGGGCGACGGCCTCGAAGGCACCTACGTCGCAACGCAGCCCTTGCGGCCGTGGACGCTGGTGGATGTCCAGAGCAGGACAAGACGGCACGACGTCGATCAGCGGACTGCCCGCCAGCAGCTGGCCTTGGCCTTCGCCCGAAGTGACCACCCGCAGGTCGACCTGGCCGAGGTCGGCCTCGCGCAGCTGGCACGAGGCGTCGGTTGCCGCCGAGAGCCTCGATTCGGGCCAGGTACCCGTGGGCGCACAGTTGGTGTTGCCCAGACTGAATGCCACGACCGACGCATCGAGCGCGATGTTCGCGCCGCTGACGGCCGGGCTGGCGTTGTGGAGCATCGTCACATGATGGAGCCGGATCGGCCGTTCGTCGAAGCTCTCGACGCTCGAGGCGCCACCGAACCCAGGTACACGGTTGTTGACGAAGAGCGATGTCGAGATGTCGGCTCTCCCTCCGGAGACGAAGACGGCACCCGCGTTGTTTCTGAACGTCGTGCGCTCAATGACGGTCTGGCCGCTCAACGCGTCCACGGCGCGGTTGGCGTTGTCCTGGAACACGGAGTCTCGGATCGTCAACCGTGAGCCGCGGTGGTCGATGGCGCTGGACTCGTTCGTCCCGAAGACGCCGACATGCTCGAGGGTGAGCCTGTTGGCGTTGACGGCGGCATAGCCGTCCGTGTGGATCCGCGCGTTCCGGATGGTGGTGTCGGCGCTGTTGACCAGGGCGCCCCGGCCGCGCGTGAAGCTCACGCCTTCGATGAGCACGGCCTCGGTGCCCGTGGCGACCACGGTGGCAGCGCCCTCGCACCCGGCGAGCGTGGTGTCGTCACCGACGATGTGGACGGGCTGGGTGGCGTTGACGCGCAAGCCTCGGGCAGCGCAGTCCAGGTCGACCCTCTGTCGGGGCGGAAGCTCGATCCTCGACGAGCGACCATCGAGCTCGGCTGCGAGCAATGCTTCTCGGACGCTGAGGTCGCCGTCACTGAAGTCGATTCGGTCCGAGGTCGTGGTCACGCGGTAGATGCCGTCGGTGGGTGAGAGATAGGTGGTCGTGACGCGAACACAACGCACCGTGAGGGGGAAGCGGCTGGACAGGTTGTCGAACCGAACCGTCCACTCCCCACCTGCCCGCAATCCTCGGAGCTCCGACAGGTCGCCATCGGGTCGGAATCGGCCCACCTGCCCTGCTGCGTTGAGACCCCGGGGTGCCTCGTTATCGAGGGTGAGGGCGTCGTCGTCGCAGGTGGTGTCGGTCCCGACGGTGCCGTTGTGCCGGCCCACGAGCCGGACGCTGTCGAGCTCTGTGGTCGGCGGGAGGTCCGGGGGGTCGTAGCGCACGAAGGCGCCCCACCCAGTCGTGACCGTCGCCGACACGGACAGGCCGATATCGACATCCAGGATCAGCGCGCCTGCCGGGCTGGACGCCACCGGAAGTTCGATGACCTGAGAGTCGCCTGCCGGCAACGGGTTCGCGTCGCCACCTCGCCCGACGACGATGATGTCGATGTCGGACGGTGCCGCGCTGGCTGGATGGGTGTCGATCGTCGGCACGACGATGGACGAGACGGTGGCGATCGCGATGGCGATGCCGATGGGGCCGAAGCGGCCCAGCACGCTGTTCAGTAGGGACCGGGGTTGCATGGTTCTTCCTTTGCCTTCGTGGTTTCACACCACCGGCGAAAGGCCGCGCCTCACATCGTGAGGTGGGTCCTCACGCCTTCTGGATGACAGACGTCAACTGATCAGGAAGGAACTCCCATGACGATCTCCGCCGACTCCCACTCCGCATCCGCCGAGTCCTGCACGGACCGCCTGTTCGAGGCGACCATCGCCACGCTCGAGCTGTTCTCGGTGCATCTCGGCGTCGAACTGGGCCTCTACCGCACGATGGACCGGATGGGCGCAGTCACCGAAGGCGCCCTGGCTGCCGAGGCCGGGATCGCCC
Source organism: Acidimicrobiales bacterium (assembly GCA_965262315.1). Classification (GTDB taxonomy): domain Bacteria; phylum Actinomycetota; class Acidimicrobiia; order Acidimicrobiales; family UBA8592; genus JBCCFK01. The sequence continues at coordinate 31,849 of CBDHFJ010000168.1, read as the reverse complement.
CGCGGTATGCCCGCGAATGGCTCGAACAGCAGGCCGTCGCCGGCTTCGTGACCGTGGACGACGCGTCCGCGCCGGCCGAGGCCCGTCGCTACTCGCTGCCCGCCGAGCACCGCGGCGCCCTCGTCGACCCCGTCGACGAGGGCCATGTCGCCCCGTTCGCCGCCATGGTGGTCGGCATCGCTGGTGTGCTGGACCAGGTGCTCGATGCCTACCGGACCGGGGGCGGCGTGCCGTACGAACGCTACGGCGCCCACTTCCGCCACGGCCAGGGCGGGATCAACCGTCCCGCCTTCGCCGCCGATCTGGTCGAGTCCTGGCTCCCGGCCACCCCCGGCGTTGCCGCGAAGCTGGGGGCCGGTGGCCGCCTGCTCGACGTCGGCTGTGGCCACGGTTGGTCCACGATCGCCGTGAAGCAGGCGTGGCCGGAAGCTCACGTCCTGGGCATCGACCTGGACGCGGCGTCGGTGCTGGACGCCCGCGAGCACGCGGAGGCGGCCGGGGTCGATGTGGGTTTCGCCGCCATCGACGCCGCCGCTGCTCACGACGCCGGCCCCTTCGACGTCGTGCTTCTCTTGGAGTGCCTCCACGACATGTCCGACCCTGAGGGCGTGATGGCCTCGGTTCGCAAGGCGCTGGCACCGGGCGGCATCGTGGTCGTGGCCGACGAGGCCGTCGCCGAGCAGTTCGAGGCACCCGGCGACGAGCTGGAGCGCATGATGTACGGCTGGTCCGTGAACCACTGTCTGCCGGTCGCCATGGCCGACAGCCCGTCCGCTGCCATCGGCACGGCAATCCGCCCTCACACGGTGGCCGCCGTGGTCAAGAGCGCCGGCCTCGGTCGCTGCGAGGTGGTCGACGTCGACGGTGGGTTCTTCCGGATCTACCGGGTCACCGAGGCCTGACCCGTTCAGTCGAGCAGCCAGTCCGGATGTTCCTCGGGTTGGTAGCTGCACCAAGCGCCGGTCCTGACCGCCACGCGCAGGTGCCGCGCCATCCCGGGGAGCTCGGCGTCGATCCTCTTGATCGCCGCTCGAATGCGCCAGGTGACCGCCGACCGGGCCTTCTCCGCCGAGCCACCCGCCTTCCGCTGCTTTCCCCCGAGACCCAGCGCCGATGTGAGCGCGTCGAGGATCTGATCGAACTCGGCCTGGGCCCGTTCCGCGGCGGCGAGATCGTTGGCGGTCTCCGCCTCGTCGATCTGGTCCTGGAGCTCCCGGAGGCGGGCCTCGTACTCGCGGCGGGCGGTTGCGTCGACACCGACATCGATGGCCTGCTCCGTGGCCAACGCGCCCATCAGGTCGACGGCGGCCACCTCGGTGTCGGGTTCGGCGACGAGCCTGGCGAGGTCGGCCAAGCCCTTGCTGTGGGACAGCTCGGCGCTGTCCCCGTGCCAGGCGAGCTCCCAGACCTGCGCCCGGCGCCTCAACGTCGGACGGGGTGGCGTCGGCGCCGGGTCTGCCGGTGCGGGTGGGGTCGCTGCGGGCAGGCGTTGCTCGGCGAGATCCAGCAGCTCGTTCGTGTGCCAGGCGAGCTCGCGGTCCCGGATGGCGGCCTGGGTGCCTGCGGCCTCCAGAACCGCGGCGATCTCTGCGTGCAGCCGAGGGTCACTCGCAGGGGTCCGAGGGTCTGCCCCGACCGATGCCAGGAGCCTCGCCGCATCCGGTACGACCGAAGGGTGTGCGCCGGCTGCGATCACCGCGGCCCACTGCATCGCGGCACGGCCATGGGGAACCTCACCCGCCGCCAGCGCCGTGGACAACGCCAACCGAGCGTGCCCGATCGCAGCGCTCATGTCGCCGTCCCAGTAGCGCAGGGCAGCGAGGTGGCGGTTGATGATGTACATCGCGCGTCCCTGGTCGCTGGTGTTCGCCTCGAACTGCGCAACCAGGTTCCGGGACCGCTCGGGGTCCCGATCCCGCTCGAGGTAGGCCCACAACACGAGGGTCCAGGGGTGCACACGATCCGAGTCGACCGCCACGTTGGCCGCATGCGCCTTCGCAGCGAGGTCGGCGGCCTCGTCGGTCCTGCCCGCCTGACCGACCAGCGTCGCCTCGAAGGTGCGGAGCTCCGCCGCGTATGGTCGCAGACCGGCAGCTTCGGCTGCGGCGATCCCGGCCTGGACGTGGGCGAGCGCCCGCTCCCATTCGCCGCGGTGTTGTTCCACCTGGGCGAGGACCCGGCGGGCCACCGGGTCCGCGATCAGTGTGTCGCCTCCGTGCAGCGCCCGCTCGGCGAGCTCGAATGCACGATCCGGGTCACCGCCTCGGAAGACCGCTGTCGCGGTGATCGCGGCCACGTCTCGCCACAAGGGCGTGTCCTGGCGGGGCCAGGTGTCGAGCAACCGGTCGCCAGCGGCGGCGAACTCCGCTGCGTGGCGGAAGTGCACCACGCCCCAGGCGGGCAGGAACATGGCGAAGGCGCGCGTCGGCTCGGTCTCGGTCTCCATGGCGATGTCGACGGCGGTGAGGATCCCGGGTGCAGCGTCCAGGGCGGCATCCACGATCTCGTTGGACCAGTTGGAGGTGCCTTCGGCCACCAGGGCTGCGGCGCGATCGGCGATGAGGCCGACATACCGGGCGCGCATCTCCTCGAGCTCGCCGGCAGCGGCGAGGCGTTCGAGGGCGAACTGGCGGATGGTCACCGGCAGGCGGAAGCGGCTGGTGTCGCCGAGCGAGCGTGGCGAGAGCATCGACTGGGCGAACAGCCGGTCCACGATGTCGGCCGTGGTGATCGGATCGCTGTCGGGTTCGGCGGCGAGGGCGTGAGCGTCGGCGATCGAGAAGGGGACATCACAGACGGCCAGGCGTCGGAGCATCGCAGCGGAGCTGTGGTCGAGGAGCTCGTAGGACCAGGCGATGGCGTTGGACAGGCTGTCGTGCCGGTGGTCGCCGCCACCTCTGGGGCGGCGGAGCAGATCAGCGCTCGCGGTGAGCGCTTCGATGATGTCGGCCACGGGCAACGACCGCAGGCGGATGGCGGCGAGCTCCAGCGCCAATGGGAGGCCGTCGAGGTGACCGACGAGCGTGTCCAGCTGGTGATCTGTGTGGGCGTCGTCGGAGAGTCGGGCGCCGGCGGCCACGGCCCGCTGCCGGAGGAGTGCCCGGGCAGCTGCGCTGTCGAGGGGCCGAAGCGGGTGGACGTGCTCGCCCTCGACGTCGAGTGGTTCGCGGCTGGTGGCCACGATGCGGACGCCTGGGCAGGCCTGCCCGAGCGCAGCCACCACCTCCGCCACGTGCGCGAGCACGTGTTCGCAGTTGTCGAGCACGATCAGGCTCGCGGCCTCGGCCAGCGCATCCAGAACGGAGTCGAACCCGGCGAAGCCGAGTTGGGCCCCGACCGCATCGGCGACGTCGGACGAGCCCGGCAGGTCGCCCAGACGGACCACGTGGACGCCGTCGGGGAATGCCGCCGAGCCCCCGTCGCCGAGCTGGCCGGCCACATGGGTCGCGAGGCGTGTCTTGCCGACACCCGCCGTTCCCACGATGGTCACGGGCGAGGTCGACTCGACGAGGTGCGCCACGGCCGCAACGTCGAGATCGCGTCCCACCAGTCCCGCTTGTCGGTCCACCTCACCACTTTCGCGCAGGCCGACAGCCCCGTCATCGGGCAGGGCCCGGTGACCGCAGGTGCGGATCGTCGTGCTCAGCCCGACGCAGGGACCTCGCGGAACGGGATGCCGCGGTCGACCTCGGGTTCCTTGGGGAGCCCCAGGACCCGCTCGCCGATGATGTTGCGCTGGATCTGATCGGTGCCCCCGCCGATCGAGGTGAAGTACGCGTTGAGCGACAGGAAGTTCGCCGCTGCCGCATCGGGGTGATCCGGACCGTCGAGCATGGCCTCGGCGCCCACGATCAGCCGGTGGAGGTGGGCGCCGTCGTGGAGGATGCGCGACATGGCCAGCTTGCCGAGCGACAAGATCGGCGACGAGGTCCCCTGCTGGAGCTGGGCCTTCGCCCGGGCGGCATTCCACTTGTTGACCTGCCGGAGCGTGTGCACGCGGGCGAGTTCCTGGCGCAGCGTCGGGTCGCTTCCCACCCCGAGCTTGCGGGCGAGTTCGGCCAGGTCGATCTCGGCGCCGCCCGAGGAGGTGTTGCCGAAGTCCTCCTCACCATCGGGCTTGCGCGGGCCGCGGGCCTGGTCGCCCATGACCGAGCGCTCGTACGCGAGCGCGGTCTGGAGCACCTTCCAGCCGGCGCCCAGGTCGCCCAGCAGGTTCTCGGCCGGCACCCGTGCCTGGTCGATGAACACCTCGTTGAAGTGGGACTCGCCGGTGATCTGCTTGATGGGGCGGACCTCGATGCCGTCCTGGTCCATCGGCAGGAAGAAGAACGAGATGCCCTGGTGCTTGGGCACGTCCCAGTCGGTGCGAGCGATCAGCATCCCGTACTCGGCGGTCTTGCCACCCGAGGTCCAGACCTTCTGGCCGGTCACGATGTACTCGTCGCCGTCGCGCTCGGCCTTGGTGCGCAGGCCGGCCAGGTCGGACCCTGCGCCGGGCTCGGAGTACAGGAGGCACATCCTGACCTCGTCGCGCAGCAACGGTCGGATGAGCCGCGTCTTCAGGGCGTCGGTGCCGAACGTGAGCAGGGTGTTGGCCCAGAGGTTGTGGACGTCCTGGCCGGCGCCGGGCGCTCGAGCAGCGCGGTACTCCTGTGCGATGACCCGGCCCGCCTCACCCGACAGCCCACGCCCGTGCCATGCCGTCGGCCAGGTCGGGACGGCGTCGCCGCGGTCGATCACCAGGTCGAGCCATTGGCGACGGTCGAGATCCGGGTCCCAGTTGTCGCGCAACCATGTCCGTGTCGCGGCTCGGAGCTCGTCGAGGTCCACGTTCTGTTCGTCGGTCATCACTCCACCCCTTCGGACACGGCGTCCGCCGCAGATTGTCGCACCACCGGCCCCGGCGGCGCACGGCGATGCAGGGACTACGGGGTGTCGGGGACGACGATCGCCGAGCGCCGGATGTACCCCAGGTCGTGGGCGGCCCGAGCGAGCTCGTCGCGGTGCGCGGGGTCGGCGATCGAGATCAGAGCTGCGGCCCGGTCGGCGATGCTGTGGCCGCGCAGTTCGGCCACCCCGTGTTCGGTCACCACGTGGTCCACCGTGTTCTTGAGTGTGGTCACCACCGTGCCTGGCTTCAGTGTCCCCACGATGCGGGAGATCGACCCGCCTTTCGCCGTCGACGGGAGGACGACGAACGCCTTGCCGCCCTCGGAGAACATCGAGCCCTCGGCGAAGTCGGCCTGGCCGCCCGACGACGACCAGTAGGTGCTGCCGATGGTCTCGGACGCGCACTGGCCGAGCAGGTCGACCTCGACCGCGGCGTTGACGGCCACGAACCCCGGCTCTCGGGCGATGATGGTGGGGCTGTTGACGTAGTTGACCGGCCACAGCTCGACCGCGGTGTTCTGATCGATGAAGTCGTAGACGCGTTGGCTGCCCAGGGCGAAGGTGCCGACCGCCTTGGTCCGATTCAGCCGCTTGTTGACGCCGGTGGCCACGCCCGACTCGATGAGGTCGACCAGGCCGTCGGAGATGAGCTCGGTGTGGATACCGATGTGGCGATGCCCGTGCATCGCCGAGAGGATCGCGTTGGGGACACTGCCGATGCCCGTCTGGATGGTGGCGCCGTCGGGGATGCGTTCGGCGACGTGGGCGGCGATCGCGGTGTCCACGTCCGAGGGCTCGTGGGCCTCGATGGTCTCCAGCGGCGCGTCGTGTCGGCACCAGCCCTCGATCTGGCTGATGTGGAGCTGGTTGCGCCCGAAGGTGCGAGGCATGTGCTCGTTGGCTTCCAGGAAGAACCGACCTCTGCCGATGAAGCTCGCCACGTAGTCGGCGCTCGTGCCGAGGGAGAAGTAGCCGTGGCGGTCGGGGAGCGAGGCCGTGCACAGGATGAGCGGGTCCGGGCACTGCTCGGTCAACAGCTGGGGGACGTCACTGAAGTGGTTCGGGACGAGATCCACGGTCCCACGGTGGTAGTGCGGCCTGGTCACCCCCGACAGGAAGTAGGAGACGTGGCGCAGGCAGTCGCCGTAGGCGCCCGAGAGGTAGCGTCGATCCCGTAGCGCGTGCATCTGGTGGACGCGGACGCCCCGGATGGTGCCGGCCTCGGCGGCAGCTTCCACGGCATCCAACAGGGCAATGGGCTCACCGTTGGCGAGGGGGAGGACCAGGTTGTTGCCCGGACGGATGTGCATGAGCACGTCCTCGGGCGCTGACGGTTCCAGCGGATCGCTCACTGCATGCAGGGTAGTAGTGGCTTGGCGGGCTCGGCGTCGGTGACTGCGGGCGCCGTGGCGCGGTCAGGCGACCAAGCCGTCCATCTTCGCCAGCACTTGGAGCATGACCTCGTCCGCGCCGCCGCCGATGCTGGTCAGGCGGTTGTCGCGGAAGAACCGGGCGGTCCAGGTCTCCTCCACGTAGCCGATGCCGCCGTGGAACTGGAGGCACTCGTCGGCGACTTGCCGGGAGAGTCGACCCGCCTTGAGCTTGGCGATCGTGGCCTGCCGGGTGGTGTTCTCGCCGGCCTGGTAGGCCTCGGCGATCGAGCGGTTGTACATCCGCAGCAAGTCGATCTCGGCGTTGAGCTCGGCCAGCTTGAACTGGACGTACTGCTTGGCCAGGAGCGGCTCGCCGAAGACCCGGCGCTCACGGAGGTACTCGGCGGTCCGTTCGATGGCGCGCTCGCACGCCCCGACCGACGTGTAGGCGGCCCACATGCGCTCGACCACGAACTGGGCCATCTGCTGCTGGAAGCCCTTGCCGATCTCGCCGATGGTGTTGGCCACCGGCACTCGGCAGTCGTCGAAGCTCAGCAGCGCCGTGTCCGAGGCCCGCATGCCCAGCTTGTCGAGCTTCTTGGAGACGCTGAAGCCCGGGGCCGAGGTGGGCACGATGATCTGGCTCATCCCCGAGTAGCCGCCGTCGTCGGACGTGCGGGCCAGGAGGCACAGCCAGTCGGCCTGGACCGAGTTGGTGATCCACATCTTGGAGCCGTTGATGACCCACTCGTCTCCGTCGCGAACGGCTCTGGTGCGAATGCTGGCGACGTCGGATCCGGCATCGGGCTCGCTGACCGCGATCGACGCCACCATCTCGCCGCGCATCGCCGGGGCCAGATACTGCTGCTTCTGCTCCGTGGTCCCGAACCTCGCGAGCGAAGGCGTGGCCATGTCGACCTGCACGCCGAGTGCCATCGGCAGCGAGCCGTTGCCGCAGCGGCCGAACTCCTCGGCGAGGATCAACGTGAACATGTGGTCGGCGCCCTGCCCGCCGAACTCGGGCTCGTACTCGAGCCCCAGCATCCCCAGCTCTCCCATCGCGCCGAAGATGTCGTGGAGCGGCATCATCTCGGCCCGCTCCCACTCCTCGATGTGGGGGTTCACCTCTCTCTCCACGAAGTCCCGGACCATCGTGCGGAAGGCGTGGTGTTCGTCGGTCATCAGCATGGCGGTCACTCTCGGGTCTTTCAGGTCTGGAGGCCGCGCAGCACCAGGTCGACGATGGCGTCGGCGGCGGCCTTGGGATCGGACTGCAGGGTGGGCAGGACCGTGGGGCCGGCGAAGTCGGCGCCGACGTTGGCCATGACCCGGGCGACCGCCGCGGTGTCGACATCGGCGATGTCGCCGCGTCGCGCAGCCTCGTCGAGCAGCGCCCGGGTGACGTCGACGAGGTACTGCGCGTGAGCCGTGCTGATCGCTTGGGTGCCGGGGTCGGCGACCGAATCGTTCGCGAACACCTCGGTGGTGTCGGCGACGGCCACGTGCGCGGCGCGCAGGTGCGCTCGGATGGCGTCGAGAGGGGCCATGTCGTCGGCGACCGCGGCCATCGCAGTGCGGCCGATGCCCCAGAGGTGGCGGTCGACGACGATGCGGACCAGCTCGTCCTTGCCCGACGCCACCTCGTAGAGCGTGCGCAACGAGCACGATGCCGCTGCGGCCATCTCGGCCATCGTCAGGTGGGCGAACCCGTCGAGGAAGACCTCGTGGAGCCGATCGAGCACCTCACGCTGGCGCGGGGTCAGCGCGTCCTCGGTCTCGCGCGACAGCACGGGCCGAGGGCCCTTCACGTCACGCATGACGTCGAGGATGGGGGGCATCAGAGCAGTGACTCCGGGATGTCGACGTGGCGGGCGCGCAGCCACTCGCCCAGGCTCTTCGCCTGGCCGTCCTGGCGGGTCGATGCCGCGACGCCCTCCTGCAGAATCCCGTGGATCAAGAAGTTGATCGACCGGATCGAGGGGAGCGGGTGCACGTCGATCTGCAGGTCGGCCGCCTCGGGCAGCAGCTCGCGGAGCTTGTCGGCCGTGAGCAGCTGCTCCACCCAGACGTAGGCCTCGTCGGACCGGGCGAACACGCCCAGGTTGGCGTTGCCGCCCTTGTCGCCCGAGCGAGCCCCGACCACGGTGCCGAGCGGCAGCCGTCGGGTCGGCCCGCCGGGGACGGCGGCATCGGGCCCGGGCGTCGCCGTGACGTCGGCCGGCGTGTCGGGTGATGTGGAGTCGACGACGGTGCGTGGCCCGTCGAGGAACACGACGTCCATCGGGACGAGCGAGGGGTCGATCACGGCCGGCGTGTAGACGCCGAAGGGGCTCGCGCTTCCCATCGAGATGCCGTAGAAGCCGGGGATGTTCGCCAGCGCCAGGCCGGTCATGGCGTCGAAGATCGGGCGCCCGAGCTTGCGTTCGTCGGGGTCCTTGAGGGTCAGCCGCCACTGGGCGCTGGCCTCCTCGTTGCTGGCCGGGTCGTCCTTGTCGGTGCGGACGACTCGCTCGGACACCGAGGCGAAGTCTTCCCGGGGCGTCTTGCACTCGTGCCAGAACGCCGTGGACAACAGCTCGGCCTTGGCCTCGATGTCCATGCCCGTGAGCGCGATGGTGACGTCGTGGCGGTGGCCGCCCCACTCGTTCATCGCCACCTTCAGCGTGGGTGGGGGCGGCTGGCCCTTGGTGTTGAAGATGCGGACCCGGTCGGGCGCGACTTGTTCCAACTCGATGGTGTCGAATCGGCTGGTGACGTCGGGGTTGAGGTAGGCCGGCGCGCCGATCTCGTACAGCAGCTGGGAGGTGACCGTCCCCACGTTGACCTCGCCGGCGGTGCCGTCGTGCTTGCCGATCACCGACGAGCCATCCGCGGCGATCTCGGCCCACGGGAAGCCGGGGTGCATCATGTCGGGGATCTCGTGGAAGAACGAGTAGTTGCCGCCGGTGGCCTGGGTGCCGCACTCGATCACGTGGCCGGCGACGATGGCGCCGGCGAGCTGGTCCCAGTCGTCGCGGGCCCAGCCGTGGTGCCAGGCCGCCGGTCCACAGACCACTGCGGCGTCGGTCGCTCGGCCGGTGATCACGATGTCGGCGCCCATGTTCAGCGCCTCGACGATGCCCCAGCCGCCGATGTAGGCGTTGGCCGAGATGAAGCGCTCGGGGTTGCCGATCGGTTCGCCGGTCTCGAAGTGGTCGAGCTCCAGGTCACCGAGTCGGTCGAGCAGATTGTCGCCGGCGACATAGGCGATCTTCGGTGCGAGCCCGAGCTTGTCGGCCACCTCGGCCACCGCCGCGGCGCAGCCGTCGGGATCGAGGCCGCCGGCGTTGGTGACGACCTTGATGTCCTTGTCGAGGCAGGTGCCCATCACCTGCTCCATCTGGGCGACGAACGTCCGGGCATACCCGCCGCCCGGGCGCTTGGCCTGGGTGCGGGCGAGGATCAGCATCGTGAGCTCGGCGAGCCAGTCGCCGGTGAGGACGTCGATCGGGCCGCCCTCGACCATCTCCTGGGCGGCGCTGAGCCGGTCGCCGTAGAAGCCGGAGCAGTTGGCGATACGGATGGGATCTGTCATTGGTCGGTCTCCTCGTCGTCGGCCCCATCGTCGAGCATGGTGAGGAGGACCTCGTCCTTGGCGACCTGTTGGCCGGCTTCCACGAACACCTCGGCGACGACGCCGTCGTCGGGAGCGCTCATGTGCTGTTCCATCTTCATGGCCTCGAGCACCAGCAGGGTCTGGCCCTTGGTGACGGCGTCGCCGGCAGCGACCCGGACCTCGAGGACCTTGCCGGGCATCGGTGCCGAGAACCCGCCTGCCAGATCGGCGGCGCCCGGGATGACGAACTTGGGCGTCACCACCAGCTCGACCGTGCCCGTCGGCACCTGCACCCACAGGCGTGTCGATCCCGTCGGCCGGACCGGAGGCATCGGCTCGGGCCGTGACCAGGTGGCGCTGGCGGACCGATCCGATCTGGACCTCGATGCCCTCAGGGCTCCACGACAGCACTCGGGCGTCGGTGTCGAGCTCGATGCCTTCGACGTCTTCGTTCGATCGAGCGTCCCGTACGCCGCTGCCGATGGCGACCACGCCGCCTCGCCGGGCCTCGTAGGCCACGGTGCGGGTGGCCGATGCCTCGTCGCGTCCGCTTGCGGTGAAGGTGACCGTGGTGGGCGGCAGGCGGCCGTTGCGGAAGCCCACCGGCAGGGCGCCCCACCACGGGTCACGGGAGCGGTTGCGGCCCTGGAGCCAGAGGGCGCCCACGAACATCGCGGTCTCCAGCCCGTGCTCACAGAGGTCGATGCCCGTGGCCGGCTGGACCCGCTCGATGAAGTCGGTGGTGGTGTCGCCGGCGAGGAACTCGTCGGAGCGCAGGACCGCCACCAGGAAGTCGCGGTTGGTGACCACGCCGCCCATGTGCAGGCGCTCGAGCGCGGTCGCCAGCCGACGGGCGGCCTCGGCCCGGTCGGGGCCGCTGGCGATGACCTTGCCGATCATCGGATCGAAGTCGATGGTGACCTCGCTGCCCGCCTCGACGCCGACGTCCCATCGGGCCGAGTCGTCGTCGGGAATCGTGAACGCCTCGAGGGTGCCGATGGCAGGCAGGAAGTCGGTGGCCGGGTCCTCGGCGTAGAGCCGGACCTCGATCGCCGCCCGCGTCGCGTCGGACGAGCCGGGCGTGAGGGCCTCGCCCATCGCCACCCGGAACTGCTCGCGCACGAGGTCGATACCGCGGGCCTCCTCGGTCACGGGGTGCTCGACCTGGAGGCGGGTGTTGACCTCGAGGAACCAGAAGTCGCCGGTGTCGTCGTCGACGAGGAACTCCACCGTGCCGGCCGAGACGTATCCCATCTCGCGGCCGAGCGCGACCGCGGCCTCGGCCATCGCGGTGCGCGTTGCATCGTCGATGCCGGGGGAGGGGGCCTCCTCGACGATCTTCTGGTGGCGACGCTGGATCGAACACTCGCGCTCGCCGTGATCGACCACGGTGCCGTGGGTGTCGCCCATGATCTGGATCTCGACGTGGCGCGAGCGCGGCACGTAGCGCTCGAGGAAGACGGTGTCGTCGCCGAAGCCGCCGAGGGCCTCTCGCTGGGCCGCAGCGACCGCCTCGGCGAGGCCGTCGGCCGACTCGACGATCCGCATGCCCTTGCCGCCACCGCCGGCGGCGGCCTTGACGAGCAACGGGTAGCCGATCTCGTCGCCGGCGGTCGGGTCCTCCGAGGACGGCAGCGTCGGTACGCCGGCGGCAACCGCCCGCCGCTTGGCCTCCAGCTTGTCTCCCATCGCGGCGATGACCTCGGGGGACGGTCCGAGCCAGACGATGTCCGCATCGGTGACCGCCTGGGCGAACGCGGCGTTCTCGGACAAGAAGCCGTAGCCAGGGTGGATCGCCTGGCTTCCGGTGGCCTTGGCCGCGGCGACCACGGCCTCGACGTCCATGTAGGACTCGACCCGGATTGCGACATCGGCCTCACGCACGAACGGCGCACCGGCATCGGCATCGACATGGATCGCCGTCGTCCGGATGCCCATCTCCCGGGCAGTCCGAAACACCCGTCGGGCGATCTCCCCCCGGTTCGCGACGAGGACTGAGTTGATGTGTGTACTCACAGTCGGAACACCCCATATCCCTCGGCGCCCTTCACTTCGGCGCTGCGACAGGCGGACAGACAGATGGCGAGCACCGTGCGGGTGTCTCGGGGGTCGATGACGGAGTCGTCGGAGACGGCGCCGGTGGCGTAGAGGGCCAGCGAGTTGCGTTCCTGGATCTCTTCGGCGGCGGCCACGAGCTTGGCGTCGGCCTCCTCGTCGAACTCGATGCCCTGGCGGGCCGCCTGGCCCCGACGCACCAGCGACATCACGCCGGCGATCTGCTTGGGACCCATCACCGCGATCTTGGCGGTCGGCCACAAGAACGTGAAGCGGTTGCCGAACGCCCGGCCCGACATGCCGTAGTTCCCGGCGCCGTAGCTGCCGCCGATGATGAGCCCGATGTGGGGGACCGTGGAGTTGGAGACGGCGTTGACCATCTGCGACCCCTTCTTGATGATCCCGGCGGCTTCGTAGTCCTTGCCCACCATGAAGCCCGTGATGTTGTGCACGAAGACCAGCGGCACGTCGATCTGGTTGCACAGTTGGATGAAGGTGGCGCCCTTCTCCGCGGCGTCCATGTCGAGCACCCCGTTGTTCCCGAGGAAGCCGACGGTCACGCCGTGGATCTCACCCCAGCCACAGATCAGGTTGGTGCCGTAGCGGGCCTTGTACGCCTCGAACCGGGAGCCGTCGACGACGCGGCCGTAGACCTCCCGGACGTCGAGGGGTTGGCGCAGGTCCCGGCTGACGAGGCCGAGCAGCTCCTCGGGCTCCAGCACCGGTTCGTCGGCGGCGAGCAGCGGACGGCTGTCGGCCTTGCGCCAGTTGAGGTGGCTGACCGCTTCGCGCGCGAGGCGGATGGCGTCCATCTCGTCCTCGGCGAAGTAGTCACCCAATCCCGAGATCTCGGCGTGCATCTGCGCGCCGCCCAGTGTCTCGTCGTCGCTGATCTCGCCCGTGGCCATCTGCACCAGCGGTGGGCCGGCGAGGAAGATCTTGGAGCGCTCGCGGACGACGATGTTGTAGTCGCTCAGGCCCGGTTGGTACGCCCCGCCCGCAGTCGAGGAACCCATGACCACGCACACCGTCGGGATGCCGAGCTTGGACAACTCGATCAACTCGTAGAAGAACCGCCCGGTCTGGGCGAAGTGGTCGATCTGCATGCCGCCGGGCACCCGGCCCGCCTCGTTGTCCTCCTCGGGTTCGACCCGGAGGTCGCCGCCCGCCGACTCCACGAAGCTCACGTAGGGGAGCCGGTTCTCCCGTGAGATCTCCATGGCCCGCATCCACTTCTTGATGGAGTACGGCGTCATCGCCCCCGCCATCGCCGTGGGGTCGTTGCCCATGACCACGCACTCGGTGCCGGCGATGATGCCGATGCCGGCCACCAGCCCCCCGCCCATCGCGTAGTCGCTCTTGTACGCGGCCAGCGGGCTGATCTCCAAGAACGGTGTGTCCGGGTCGAGCACGTGGGCGATGCGCTCGCGGATGGGCAGCTTGCCGCGGCTGCGCAGTCGGGCCCGGGAGCGCTCGCCTCCACCCATGTCGGCGGCGTCGAGCAGCTCGTCGATCTCCGCGAGCTGCTCAAGCATGTCGGCCCGGTTCTTCTGGAAGCTCTCGCCGTTCACGTCGACCGATGACGTCAAGGGTGGAGCGAGCAGCGTGTGCTGCGACGCGAGGCGGTTCATGGCCGAACCCTAGGTGCGGTAACCGAACCACGCAACCGTTACCGCGCTGGCAGGTCGAGCTCTCTCTTCGGTGTGTCAGTGGCGAGTCGTATCGTGCAATCACGGCTTCGGCCGCTCGGTGCAGCGCACCCTTGACCACGCGTGAACCAGGGATGCGACAATGGACGGACAGATCACCGAACGAGACCGACTCCACCTGAGAGACAAGCTGATCGAGACCATCGGCGAGCGCAACGCCGAGGTCCTGATGGAGGCCCTGCCACCGATGCGGTACGACGAACTCGCGACCAAACAGGACGTGCTCTCCGTCCGTCGCGATCTGGGGCAAGAGATCGCCGCCGTGCGTCGCGATCTGGGGCAAGAGATCGGTGCCGTGCGTCGCGATCTGGGGCAAGAGATCCGTGCCGCCCGCGCCGACCTCCAAGGCCAGGTCGATGGCATTCGAGCCGAGCTCCGCGCGACTCGCGAGACGCTCGAGGCCCGCATCGAGGCGTCGGAGGCGACCCTGCGAGGTGAGATGGCGGCCATGAAGGGTGAGCTCAGCAGGGAGATGGCGGCGAACCTGCGGATGACCGTCGCTGCGAATGTCGGCTCGATGATGGGCCTCGCTGCGCTCATCGTCGGGCTCGGCTGACTCGGATCTCCTTCCCATCGCAACAATTCGCGCGTTTCCGTGGCAGCGTTCGGTTTTTGCGGCCACTATGCGGGAAGCCCACCGGAGGAGATGGCCCCATGAGCATGCTCGGCACCGACGTGCAGCGAAAAGAAGACCCCAAGATGCTGACGGTCGGCGGCACGTACGTGGACGACCTCGAGTTCCCCGATGCGCTGCATGCAGTCTTCGTCCGGTCGCAGAACGCCCACGGCACGATCAACTCGATCGAGATCGACGAGGCCGTCGACATGCCGGGTGTGGTCGCCGTGTACACCGCTGCCGACCTGGGCATCGAGCCCAATCCGCCGGGCATGCCGATGTTCAACAAGGAGATGAAGCGGGCTCGCCTGGCCATCGATCGGGTGCGCTTCGTCGGTGAGCCGATCGCCGTGGTCATCGCCGAGACGCGGAGCCAGGCCGCCGACGCGGCCGAGACCGTCTGGGCCGACATCGATCCACTCCCCGCGGTCGTCTCGGTGCACGACTCCGTCAAGGACGAGGTGCTGCTGCACCCCGACGCAGGCACCAACACGTCCTTCGCCATCCCGGGCAGTGGTGCCGACGTCTTCGAGGGCTGTGACGTCACGGTCGAGCTGTCGTTCCGCAACAACCGTCTCGCTCCCTGCCCGCTCGAGACCCGCGCCGTCGTGGCGCAGTGGTCCACGGTCGACGGCAAGGAACACCTCACCCAGTGGTCCGAGAACCAGGGCGCCCACGGCACCCGTGACGGTTTGATGGGCGCGCTCGGGCTGGAGAAGGAGCAGGTCCGGGTCATCACGCCCGACGTCGGTGGTGGCTTCGGTGCCAAGAACGGCAACTACCCCGAGGACATCGTGGTGGCCATGGCTGCCCGCAAGCTCGACCGGCCGGTGCGCTGGGTCGAGACCCGCTCCGAGAGCATGCTCGGCCTGGTCCACGGCCGCGGCCAGGAGATCACCGCCACCATCGGCGGCACCCGCGACGGTCGGGTCACCGGGTTCCGCTCCCACGTCATCCAGGACGCCGGCGCCTACGCAGAAATCGGCTCGGTGCTGCCGATGTTCGCCCGCAACCTGGCCACCGGCCCCTACGACATCGCCAACGTCGACGTCTCGACCGTGTCGACGGTGACCAACACCGTGCCGATCGGCGCCTACCGCGGCGCTGGCCGCCCCGAGGCTGCGCAGATCATCGAGCGCATGATGGACGCGTTCGCCGCCGAGATCGGGATGGACCCCGCCGAGGTCCGCCGCAAGAACTACGTGGCCCCCGACGCCTTCCCCTACACCAACGCCACCGGCACCACGATGGACTCCGGCAACTACGAGGGTGCCCTCGACGGCGTGCTGGCCCAGATCGACTACGACGAGCTGCGCGCCGAGCAGGCCCGCCGCCGCGAGGACCCCAACGCCAAGCTGCTGGGCCTCGGCTGGTCGTCCTACATCGAGATCACCAACCCGGTGGCGTCGCCCGACTTCGGTTCGGTCGAGGTCAAGCCCGACGGCACCGCGCTGCTGCTCACCGGCGTGTCGCCCCACGGCCAGGGCCACTACACCGTGTTCGCGCAGATCGCCTCAGACCTGCTCGGTATCCCGTTCGACAAGATCGAGGTCAAGCACGGCGACACCGACCTGGTCGCCCGCGGCGGTGGCACCGGCGGCTCCCGCTCGCTGCAGATCGGGGGCTCCGCCATCAAGCTGGCGGGCGAGGGCCTGGTCGAGCGGGCGCGGGAGATCGCCGCAACCCTGCTCGAAGCCAACCCGGACGACATCCAGCTCGACGTCGAGTCGGGCACGTTCTCCGTGGCCGGCACCCCGGCGGTGTCGGTGCCGTGGAGCGACGTCGCCGCCAAGGCGGTCGAGGACGACGGGGCGCCCTTCGTGTCCGAGGCCGACTTCCAACCGGAGGGCGTGGCGTTCCCGTTCGGGTCCCAGCTCGCCGTGGTCGAGGTGGACCGCGAGACCGGCGAAGTCGAGCTGACCCAGATGTACACCTGCGACGACTGTGGCGTCATGGTCAACCCCATGCTCGTCGCCGGCCAGGTGCACGGCGGCGTTGCCTCGGGTGCTGCGCAGGCGCTCATGGAGGAGTTCCAGTACGACGAGGACGGCAATCCCGTCACCGCGAACTTCATGGACTACGCGCTGGTGTCGGCCGCCGAGCTTCCCAGCTTCCAGCGTCGGCCCCAGGAGACGCCGTCGCCGCTCAACCCGCTGGGTGCCAAGGGCATCGGCGAGTCGGGCACCGTCGGGGCCACGCCTGCGGTCCAGAACGCCGTGGTCGACGCGCTGTCGCACATGGGGGTTCGCCACATCGACATCCCCACCACGTCCATGCGGGTCTGGGAGACCATCAACGCCGCGAGCTGAGTCGGGCCGACCCGCCCGCGGGCGCAAAGGGTCAGGCCCTGGGGTCTGACCCCCATGCCGCTCAGCCGATGATGTCGGCGGCGCTCAGCAGGTCGATCACGAGATCCACACGCGTCTGTGCCGACAATGGCTGGGGTTCGCCGTCGACCACCTGGAGGTCGGCGTTGAACGCGAACACGTGGGCACCGGCGAGCGTTCGTCGGCTCGACGATCCCGACCAGCCAGACCACGGGGTTCGGCCCTTGCAGCGCAGTGCCGGTCTTGTACCGGATCGTGGCGCCACCCGCCTCGGTGCTCGTCATGGCCGCCACGAGCTGCGCTTGGTCGTCGCGATCGAACGGCAGCCGGCCCCAGTAGAGATCCTCCAGAAACGCGAGCTGCTCGATGGCCGAGACCCGGAGTTCGCCATCGAGCCAGTACACCCCGCTGGCATCGCCGACATTCGCGTTGCCGTACCCGGCAACTTCCACCAGCTCGGCGACTCTGGCCGGGTTCATGCGCCCGGACAACTCCTCGAAGACCCACACCGCCGACACCTCCAGCGCGGAGGCGATCGTGTGGTCCTGGTTCCAGCTGGCCAGGCCCCGGTCCACGCCGTCCCACACGAGTCGGTCGTCGAGTCCGGCAGCCACGCCGGTCTCCTGGAACAGCAGGGCGTTGAGCAACTTGTAGGTCGACGCCGGTCGGTACCGGATCTCGGCTCGCTCGGGCACTGCGGCCTGGATCTCGCCGACCATGTCCACCGGCGCGACCACGAACGTCGCCGGTGTCGACAGGTCCGTCAACGGTGCGGTCCAGTCGTCGCGCTCGACGATTGGCCGATCCGTCATCGCGAGTGGTGGCGGGTCCATGGAGAGCACGACGTCCGGCTCCCGCTGGACCGCCCACCAGGTCGCGAAGACCCCGACGACAGCGACGATGACAGCAGCGGCGATCAACACTCGTCCTCGTCCGATTCGGGGCCCGGCCGGGCCGAGGTCGACCAGTTCGGTGTCGACCCCGTCGGCCGCGTCGAACGGCCGCTCGGGGATCTGCGCGGCCGATGGTCGGCGAGGTTGCGGAGTTGCGTGTCGAGGTCAGGCATCGTCGACCCCCAGCTGGGCACGCAGCCGCTCCATGCCTCGGGCGACGTGGGTGGCCACGGTGGAGGGGCTGATGTCGAGGGCCTCGGCAGCTTGCACGTTGGTCCAGCCACACGCCTTCACCAGCCAGATGGCGGAAGCCTGTTGGGCGGGCAGCGACGCCAGCGCCTTCGGCAGGCCGGGCTCGACCATCGGGGCATCGGCGTCGCCCTCCCACGGCACGAAGCCCTGCTTGCGGCTGCGGATGCGGGACTGGCCGACCCGATACAGGTACCCGACGGGGTTGGCGATGCGGTTGAGTCGTCGTCGGTGCTCCCACGCCCAGGCCTCGGCCTCGGCGACCGCGTCGGCAACGACGTCGGGCGCGAGGTGGCCGGCGTAGGCCCGACGGAGCTGGCTCCGGGCCTCCACGATGAACTCCTCGAACGTCTGGTCTCTGTGCATGGGATCGATGAACTCACCCTCATGACCGGCGGGCGGGGCGATCGCGCCACACGCCGAGCCGGATTCTTTGCCGGAAGCCGAGGTCGTCGCTCAGCGTACGATGCGGTCTCGCGCCGGCACGGGAGGCACCGCCGTGGGTCAGAACCAGCGGACACAGATCCAGATGACCGACGACGAGGTCGCCGCGTTCGTCGAGTCGTCTCGGACCGCGACGATGGCCACCGTCGGCCCCAACGGCATGCCGCACCTGGTGGCGATGTGGTTCGGGGTCATCGACGGCCAGATCTGGTTCGAGACCAAGGCCAAGGCCCAGAAGGTGAAGAACCTCCGGCGCAATCCGCAGCTGTCGGTGATGATCGAGGACGGTCTCACGTACGACTCGCTGCGTGGCGTGTCCCTGGAGGGGACGGGCGTCATCGTGGCCGACCCCGACGCGCTGTGGGCTGTGGGCGTCAGCGTCTGGGAGCGCTACACCGGCCCGTACACCGACGAGGCCAAGCCCTTCGTCGAGATGATGCTCAACAAGCGGGTCGCTGTCCGGCTCGACGTCGAGCGGGTGCGGAGCTGGGACCACACCAAGCTCGGGATGAACCCGATGGAGGTCGGCGGGAGCACGGCGCCTGGCACCTGATCGTTCCTGCGGCGCCCGCACACCGGCTGACCTACGGTGAGCCCACCCCCAACCCTCCGGAGGAAGTCATGTTCGACGAGTTGCCCACCGTGCCGTCCGCCGATGCCACCCTTCCGGGTTCGCTCGAGCTGGGTGCGTTCTCGATGTCGCTGAACGTCGCGGACCTCGCCAAGTCCCGGGCGTTCTACGAGGCGCTCGGTTTCGAGATGACCGGCGGCGACCCGGAGCACAACTACCTGATCCTCAAGAACGGCGAGACCACGATCGGCCTGTTCCACGGGATGTTCGAGCACAACATCCTCACGTTCAACCCGGGGCTGACGAACCGGATGGAGCGCATCGAGGAGTTCACCGACGTGCGCGCGATCCAGGAGCGCCTGCAGGCGGCGGGGGTCGAACTCGAGGCTGCGGTGGCCGAGGACGCCGGAGACAGCGGTCCAGCCCACATCATCGTCGTCGACCCCGACGGCAACCCCGTGATGATCGATCAGTTCTTCTGAGAGTCTCGGGAGTGGCGAGCGTCCCGAGCAACGACAGGCACGAGGCATTCTTCCGGCCGACCGCCGCGTCGGCTGCGGCGCTGACCGTGGTTGCAGTCCCGACCTTCATGCTGGGTGCTTTCGGGCCCCGCATCAAGGAGGAGCTGGGCTTCGGCGAGACCGCGTTCGGTGCGATCTTCACCATCGGCTTCCTCGCGTCGGCGATCGGCCTGCAGTTCGCCGGAGTCGTGGCCGACCGGCGTGGCCCGAGCCCCACGATGCGGGCCGGCATTCTCGTCGCGGGTACGGGGGCGTTGGCCATCGCCGTTCTGGGGCGCACCTACCCGGCCGTCGTGGGGTTCTTCTGCCTGATCAGGATCGGGGAATCGATGGTGCAGCCGGCCACCAACACCCTCGTGTCCCGAGTCGTCCCGTTCAGGATGCGGGGTCGCTCGGTCGGCATCAAGCAGTCGGCCATTCCGTTCTCGACGGCACTGGCGGGGTTTGCGGTGCCCCTCGCCGGTGACACCATCGGCTGGGAAGCCACGTTCGGCATCGTCGCCCTGTGCGCGGTGCCCGTGGTGTTCGCCGTGCCCCCCAACCCCAGCGCCCCGGCGACGGGTGCGGCGCCGACCGCTTCGGCGTCGTTGCGGCGCCTCCCACACCTGCGCCTGCTGGCGCTCGGCGGCTGCTTCGCCGCCGGCGCCGTGATCACGGTGTCCGGGTTCTTCACCACCGCGGCCGAGGAGGCGGGCTACTCCTCGGGCGAGGCGGGCGTCCTGTTGGGTGTGGGCGGTCTCATCCTGATCGTCAGTCGCTTGTCATGGGGGCTGGCCGCCGACCGGCTGGAGTTCGACCGTTTCCGAGCCGTGGCCGTGGCGGTCGGCGTCGGCGCGATCCCGTTCGTGCTGTACGCCACTGAGTCTCGGCCGTTGCTCCTCGTCGGAACCGTCGTGGTGTTCGGGGTCGGCTGGTCGTGGCCGGGTCTCATGCTGCTGGGCCTGATCGAGCTGCACCCGGAGGCACCCGGCGCTGCGTCGGCGGTGGTGCAGACGGCGATCCTGGTGGGCGCGCTCGCATCCCCGATCGCGTTCGGCGCCCTCGCCGATGCGAAGGGCTTCTCGGTCGCGTGGTACCTCCCGGCCGGGTTCGCCGTCGCAGGTTCAGCGCTCCTCATGGCGGGCAGTGCCGCCGCTGAGCGCTACCGGGCCGAGCTCAGTACGAGCGCTTCGCCACTTCCTCGAGCATGACCTCGGTGGCGCCGCCGCCGATGGGGAGGATGCGGGCGTCTCGATACATCCGCTCGATGGCGGACTCGCGCATGTAGCCCATGCCGCCGTGGAACTGGACGCAGTCGTACATGACCTCGTTGACGACCTCGCAACCCCAGGCCTTGGCTCCGGACATCTCCTTGACGTTGTCCTCGCCCTGATCGCCCAGCCAGGCGGCGTGATACATCGAGGCCCGGACGGCGTCGACCTTGGCCTGGTTCATCGCCATGCGCTGACGGATGGCGCCGAGGTCGAAGAGATGGCCGCCGAACGCCTTGCGTTCCTGGCAGTAGGCGTTGGTCATGTCGATCGCCGCCTGTGCGGCACCCACGCCCATGCCCACCAGCACCATGCGCTCGTTCTGGAAGTTCTTCATCGTCTCGTAGAAGCCTCGATGGGGCGTGCCGAGGAGCTGGTCGTCGGAGACCCAGACGTCGTCGAGGGTCAGCTCGGCGGTGTCGCTGCAGCGCCACCCGTGCTTGTCGAGCTTGGTGGCCACCTCGAAGCCCTCGGTGCCCGCCGGGACGAGGAACATCGAGATCCCGTACTTGTTCTCGGGGTCGGTGCGGGCGGCGATGATCGTCATGTCGCCGTACACGGCGTTGGTGATGAACATCTTGCGCCCGTTGATGCGCCAGCCGTCGCCGTCCTTGACGGCCGAGGTGCGGATGCCGGCCACGTCGGAGCCGGCGTCGGGCTCGGACACGCCGATCGACAGGATGAACTCACCGGAGAGCACACCCGGCATGTAGCGGTCGTACTGGTCCTGGCTGCCGGAGTTCACCAGGTGCGGTCCGGCCATGTCGGTGTGGACAAGGACCGTGACATCGAAGCCGGCGAACGTCGAAGCACCGAGCGCCTCGGAGAACGTGGCGGACGCGAGCATGCCCATGCCCAGGCCGCCGAGCTCCTCGGGAACGCGAAGGCCGAGCATGCCCAGGCCGCCCATCTTCTTCAGCACGTCGCGGGGGACCTTGCCCTGCTCCTCCCAGAGGTCGCCGTGGGGCATGACCTCGTTGGTGACGAAGTCGACGGTCTGGTCGTAGATCGCCTGGAGCTCGTCGGTCATGTACGCGTTGCGGTTGGTCATCGGCTCGTCGCTTTCTGGATGTCGGGCTGTGCGAGGAAGGTCATGGAGGCGTTGCGGTCGGTCACGAGGACGCGGATTTCTGGTCCTCGGGTGTGGTGTCGGGAGTGACGAACGTGACCAGGACCTGGTCGGTCACCACCTGGTCGCCGACGGCGACCCGGATCTCGTCGACCGTGCCGGGTCCCGCGGCGGCCAGGGTGTGGAGCATCTTCATGGCCTCGATCACCACCACGGGGTCGCCTGCAGCGACGGTCGCGCCCGGCTCGACCGGTACCTCGGTGACGAGGGCGGGGAACGGGGCGACGATGGCGTTGGCGGAGCCGTGGCCGACGGCATCGTCGGGCGCCCAGGCCTCGGATCGGCTGAGGACCCGGAACGTGTGGGACTGGCCTGCCACGTTGACCACGACGACGCCGTCGTGGTCGTCGAAGATCGCCGAGGTTGCGTCGGGACCGTCGCCATCGATGGTGATGTCGTGGTGGGTGCCGGTCACGTCCGCCAGCTGGATGCGGCGGCTGGCGGTGTGGGGCGTGAAGTGCACGTTGCCGGTCTGCCACGGCGACGTCGCTGTGCGCGTGGCCTCGCGGAACAGGATCCACTCGTTGGCGGCCACCGTGGCGGCATCGCCCTGGTCGAGCTCGGTCAGGTCGGCCTCGTCGAGGAATCTCGTGGTCACCTCGCCGGCGACGACCGGCGGTTGGTCGATCAGCCAGCGGTGGAAGCCGCCGTTGGCGACGAGACCGCCGATCAGGAGACCGTCGAGCGCATCCGCGAGCTCGAGCCGGGCCGCCTCGCGGTTGGGGCCGTGGACGATGAGCTTGGCGATCATCGGGTCGTAGTGCGGCGTGATCTGCGAGCCCTGCTCGATGGCGCTGTCCCACCGGACGCCGTCGGGAACCGCCAGGTGGGAGATGGTGCCGATCTGGGGAGCGAAGTCATTGGTGGCGTCCTCGGCGTTGATCCGGGCCTCGAACGCATGGCCGTCGAAGGTCACCTCGTCTTGGGCCACGGGCAGGTCCTCACCGGCAGCGACTCGAATCTGGAGTTCCACCAGGTCGAGGCCGGTGATGGCCTCGGTGACCGGGTGCTCGACCTGCAGGCGGGTGTTCATCTCGAGGAAGAAGTAGGCACCCGACTCGTGGTCGACCACGAACTCGACCGTGCCGGTGGAGTCGTAGCCGATCGACCGCGCGAGGTTCGCTGCAGCCGCCCGAAGCCCGGCTCGAGTGGCGTCGGGCAGGTTCGGGGCCGGCGCCTCCTCGAGCACCTTCTGGTAGCGCCGCTGCACCGAGCACTCACGCGTGCCCAGCTCGATGACCGTGCCGTGCTTGTCGCCGACCACCTGCACCTCGACGTGGCGGGGCTGGGTGATGTAGCGCTCGACGATCATGGCGCTGTCGCCGAAGCTGCGTTCGGCCTCGGCCATCGCCTCGTGGAGGGCGAACTCGAACTCGCTCGGCGCGTTGGCGATGCGGATGCCCTTGCCGCCGCCGCCGGCGGCAGCCTTCACCAGGATCGGGTACCCGATCTGGTCGGCGGCGGCGCGCAGCAGCTCGGGGTCCTGCGACTCGTCGAAGCCGGGGATGACCGGCACGCCGGCCGACGTGGCGAGACGCCGGGCGTCGATCTTGGAACCCATGCGATCGATGGCGTCGGGGCTGGGCCCGATCCAGGTCAGGCCCGCCTCCATCACGGCGCGGGCGAAGGTCGCGTTCTCCGACAGGAAGCCGTAGCCCGGGTGCACGGCGTCGGCGCCGGTGGCATCGGCGGCCTCGATCAGTTTGTCGATTGCCAGGTAGGACTGGGCGAGCGACGCCGGGCCGATGGGCGCTGCGAACGTGGCCTCGCGGACGTGGGGTGCGTGGGCGTCGGGCTCGGCGAACACGGCGACGGTCTCGTGACCGAGACGGTGCGCGGTGCGGATCACCCGCCGAGCGATCTCGCCCCGATTCGCAATCAGAATCCTCACCTCGGTGCTCCCTTCGGGCTGTTCTGCCAGCGTGGTGTCAGGTCATGCCGTGTCATGACGCTGGCAGAACGAGCGGTCGCCGTCCTGCCAGCGTGATGGCAGGAGATGACGTGCAATGACGCTGGCAGAACGGGGTTGGTGCTGGGCGGCTGATGAGGCGGCATGGCGATGGGTCGTGCCCCCTCACATCCGGTAGACGATGCCGGGGCCGGGGGCCGGTTCGTCCTGCCTGGCCGCAACGGCCAGACAGAGGCCGAGCATGTCGCGGGTGTGGATCGGGTCGATCAGGCCGTCGTCCCACAATCGGGAGGTGGCGTAGTACGGGTCGGACTGGGTTTCGTACTGGCCCCGGATCTCGGCGGCGATGGCGTCGAGCTCCTGCTGGGTGGTCTCGGCGCCCTTCATGCCGCCGACCCGGATGTCGACCAGCACCGTCTCGGCGGTGTCGGCCGCCATGGTGGCGATGCGCGAGTTCGGCCAGGCGAACAGGAACCGGGGATTGAACCCTCGACCGCACATGCCGTAGTTGCCTGCCCCGTAGGAGCCGCCGATCAGCACCGTGTATTTCGGCACGGTGGCGTTGGCGACGGCGGCCACCATCTTGGCGCCGTTCTTGGCGATGCCACCCTTCTCGGAGTCGACGCCCACCATGTACCCCGAGGTGTTCTGGAGGAACAGCAGCGGGATGCGGCGCTGCTCGCACAGCTCGATGAAGTGGGTGGCCTTCAGCGCGGACTCGCTGAAGATGATCCCGTTGTTGGCGATGACGCCAACCATGTGCCCCCAGACCCGGGCGAAGCCGGTGACGATCGACTCGCCCCACTCCGGCTTGAACGGCGAGAAGCGGGAACCGTCGACCAGTCGGGCGATGATCTCGGTGGCGTCGAAGGGGATGCGATCGTCGGCGGAGACGATCCCGTAGATCTCCTCGGCGGCGAACGCCGGGGGCTCCGGCTCGGCCCAGTCCATCCAGCCGGCGCGGTCGTCGATGCGGCGCTGGTTCACCGTCTCGCAGATCTCGCGGAGCTTGCCGTACGCCTCCTGCTCGGTGTCGGCGAGGTAGTCGGACACACCCGAGATCTGGGTGTGGAGGTCGGCGCCGCCCAGGTCGTCGGGGTCGATGATCTCGCCGAGCGCGGCCTTCACGATGGGCGGGCCGCCCAGGAAGATGCGGCCGATGCCGCGCACCATGATCACTTCGTCGGACAGCGCCGGCACATACGCGCCGCCCGCCGTGCAGCCACCGAGCACGACCGAGAGCTGGGGGAGGCCCTTGGCCGACAACCGGGCCTGGCGGTAGAAGCTGCCGCCGAAGTGGTCCTTGTCGGGGAAGATCTCGTCCTGCAGCGGCAGGAACGCACCGCCGGAGTCGACCAGGTAGATGACCCCCAGCCCGTTCTCCTCGGCGATCTCCTGGGCTCGCACGTGCTTCTTGATCGCGACCGGGACGAGGGAGCCGCCCTTCACGGTGGCGTCGTTGGCGATGAACACCCACGGCACGCCGTGGACCAGGCCGATACCGGTGACGATGCCGCCGCCGGGCACCTCGTCGCCGTACTGCCCGAAGCCCGACAACGTCGAGAACTCCAGGAACGGCGTGCCGTCGTCGGTGATCATGTCGATGCGGTCGCGGACCATGACCTTGCCGCGACCGAGGTGACGCTCGATCGACCGCTCACGGCCGGGTCCGCCGTCGATCGCCCACTGCTGGTGCTCCCGCAGCGTCGTCATCAGGTCGAGATAGGCGTCACGGTTCTCGGCGAACTGCGCGGACCCCGTGTCGATACGTGAGCGGATCGGTCTCATGCTGTCTCCTTGTGCCGCGGTCCACGGCACGGGCAATGCAGCGGACTGCCATTGTGCGTCGCGCGGCGTCCGCTGAGCTGCAGGAGCCGCGGCGCAGGACTTCGCCCTCCGAGGACAACTCCCGGACACGAAGCGGCTCGTGGCAGGGTCACGCTCCCACTCCTTGCCAGAGTTGGTGGGCGATGACCTCGGCGAGTTCGTCGAGGTTGCCGCGTTCGGTGTCGAACCACTCGATGGAGTGATTCATCGATGCGAAGAGGTTGAGGCGGGTCAGGCCGACCGGCGTCGCCGAGTCGAGCTCGCCGGATTCGACCAGCTCGGCCAGCAGGTCGGTCCACATCGCCTCGTACGAGTCCCGGACGGGGACGATCACGTCGCGGACTTCGTCGGGCGCGGTCCGGAACGTGGTCACGTGCACCGCGGTGTACGGGCCGTTCTCGTGGAGGGCGGCCAGGTGGGCGCGCACGTGGCGACCCAAGCGCTCGCGTGCGCCCGCCCTTCTGGCCTCGGCGGCTGCCGAATCGAACGCCTCGACCATGATCTCGATGCCGCGGCGCAGGACCGCCTCGAGGATCTCGTTCTTCGACGCGAAGTGGTAGTAGAGCGAGCCGGCCTGCATCCCGGAGGCCGCTGCGATGTGGCGCAGTGATGCCCCGTCGAAGCCCTGCCGCAGGAACAGTGCTGCTGCCTCGTCCATGATCCGGCCGCGCCCGTCGGCAGGTGCGGTGTCGCCGGTGGCGGCGATCGCGAGGTCGGCCATGCCGATGAACCTACCAAACGACCGTTAGGTGTCAACGGCGTCGGCCGACGCAGCCTCCGCAGCGGGCAAGGCGGCCGCCCTCTACGGTGTCGAACCAAACCTCCGGGGGGAGTGATCGACCATGCGCAAGGACGAGTTCTTCGAGGACGCCCGCGACGACCTCACTGGTCCGTTGGCCGGGGTGAAGGTGCTCGAGATCACCAGCACGTGGGCCGGCCCGATGTGTGGTGTCGTGCTGGCCGACCTGGGGGCCGAGGTGGTCAAGGTCGAGATCCCGACCGGCGACGTCGCGCGATCGATCATGGCGATCCCGGACTCCGAGGTCAGCGTCATGCACGCCACGGTCAACCGGAACAAGCGGTCGCTGGCCATCGACATGACCTCACCCGAGGGGAAGCAGATCCTGCTCGACCTCGCCGCCGATTCCGACATCCTGCTCGAGAACTTCAAGTCAGGAGTGCTCGCTCGCCACGGCCTCGGATACGCCGACATCACCACCGTGAAACCCGACATCGTCTACGTCTCGGTGACCGGCTGGGGCCAGTTCGGTCCCAACCACGAGGCCGCCGGCTACGACCCACTCGCACAAGCAACGTCCGGCTACATGACGGTCAACGGCTCGCCCGACGGACCGCCCACCAAGTCGGGCTCGTTCCTGGCCGACGACCTCGGCGGACTGCACGGCGCGATCGGTGCCATGGCGGCACTCCGGCACCGTGACCAGACCGGCGAGGGCCAGTACGTCGACATCGCGCTGCTCGACGCGATGCTCTACCAGACCGACGGCATGCCGACGCTCGGCGCCATCGGGGTGCAGCCGGATCGCTGGGGCAACGAGTTCGGGTTCGCCGTTCCGGCCGACGTGTATGAATGCACCGACGGGCCGGTGTACTGCGGCGTCCTGCTCGATGATCACTGGAAGCGTCTCGCAGTCATCATCGGACAGCCCGAGCTCGCCGAGAACGAGGCCTTCGTCAACGTCGAGGGCCGAGCCCAGAACCGCGACGTCTGCAACATGCTGCTCGGGAGCTGGCTCGGTGAGCGGACGCGCGACGACGCCATCGACCAGCTCCGCGACGTGGGCCTGGCGATCGCCAAGGTGCAGACGTTCGTCGACGTGGTCGAGGACGAGCACGTGCTGGCCCGCGACATGCTGCAGCCCGTCACCCACCACGACGGCACCACGGTGCCGATCGTCGGCCCCGCCTGGAAGTTCTCGCGTACGCCGGTCAAGATCAGGACGCCCGCTCCCGCGCTCGGCGAGGACACCGACGCCATCCTCGAGCACCTCGGTCTCACCGAGGAGCAGGTCGCAGGGCTGCGCGACGCCGGCATCATTCCCTGAGCCAGCACGCCGTCAGCCGGCCGTGACAGACTGCGCCGCATGAGCCGACGGACAGTGTTCGACATGGTCAACGACGCCAAGGCCGCGATCGAGGAGCTCTCGGTCGACGAGCTGGCGGCCGAGATCGAGGCGGGCACCTGCACCGTCATCGACATCCGCGACTTCCGCGAGCGCCTCAACCTCGGGGCGATCCCCGGAGCCGTCTCGGCACCGCGCGGGATGCTCGAGTTCTGGTTCGACCCGGAGAGTCCCTACTACCGCGAGAACAGCTACCAGTTCGACGAGCGCTACGTCTTCTACTGCGCCGGCGGCATGCGATCAGCGCTGGCGGCCCAGGCCGTGCAGGAACTCGGCTACACCAACGTCGCCCACCTCGAGCCCGGCTTCGGCGGCTGGAAGGACGCGGGGCGCGACATCGAGGACGTTCCCGAGCACGCCAAGTGGGTCAAGCGCGACGACTGATCCTCGTGAGGCTGGACCGCGCCACGGGCTCGGCCACCGCCTGATACCGCTGGCGTTCTGTCAGCAGGACGTGAGGTTGTCGGTGCCCGCGCCTCCGGCGCAGATGTCGTTGCCGGCACCGCCATCGAGGTTGTCGTTGCCGCCGTTGCCGGCGAGATCGTCGTCGCCGCCGTTGCCTCGGAGCACGTCGGCGCCACGACCACCGCGGAGATCGTCGGCCGAGCGGCCACCTTCGATGGTGTCGTTGCCGCCCTGGCCGGCGATGTCGTCGAACCCGCCGTTGCCCCGGAGCACGTCCGACCCACCGTTGCCGCGAATGGTGTCGTTGCCCTTGCCGCCGTCGACCGTGTCCGCCCCCGGGCCGCCGAGGACGATGTCGGCGCCGCTGTTGCCCTTGATGATGTCGTTGCCGCCGTTGCCTTCGATGTAGTCCTGGCCGGGCTCGCCGATGATCTGGTCGTCGCCGCTGCCGCCATAGATCTCGTCACCGCTGCGGCCGCCGCAGAGGAAGTCGGCTGCGTCGTGGCCCAGGATGACGTCGCGGCCGTCGCGCCCGTGGATCGAGTCGACGCCGGGGCTGCCGATCAACACGTCGGGGAAGCTGCTGCCCACGAGCGTCGTGGTCTGGCCCTGGCAGCTGGTCGGCGCAGCAGTGATGATCTGGTTCACCCAGCTCGCGAGGTCGCTGGTCACCACGTCGGCGAACCCGTTCACGTAGACGCCACCGCCGAAGGGGGCACACACCGAGAACGGATCCGAGAAGTAGAGGTGGCTGTTGACGCCGGCCACCTTGAAAGTGCCGTTGTCGTCGACGAACAGCGGGCCGCCGCTGTCGCCCGGGCAGAGCGCGGCTTCGCTGGTCGACGGGACGCCGATGATCGTCGTGTCCTCGAGGCCGGCCGGGACGTCTGCGCCGACGGTGTTGCGAGCGTGGTCGGCGGTTCGGATGGTGGTGGGCCCCTGACGCAACCGGAAGTCCGAGTCGCTCCCCGCCTCGTCGGTGGCCCCGAATCCGAGGACGCGGGCGGGCAGGCTGTCGCCGTTCGACGTCGGGACGACGAGCGACGGATCGTCGGCGATGGCCCGCGGCGTGATGGCCGACGGCTCCGCCAGCTTGATCAGGGCCACGTCGTTGGCGAAGGAGAACGCGTCGTACTCGCCGTGGATCACGAAGCCGATGGCCTCGTGGAACTCGACGCCGGCACTGGGGGACCCCAGGTCCGCCTCGACGTCGACGGAGCCGATCATCAGCAGCGGCACCGAGGTGGCGTACTCGGGCGGTTCGAACGGTCCATTCGGTTGGAGGCAGTGTGCTGCGGTGAGGACCCACTGCGGTGCGACCAGGGTGCCCGTGCACGAGCTGGCGCCGCTGAACCGATAGCGGATCTCCAGATAGGCCAGATCGGGGAACAGATCGGGGTCGGTGACGACCTCGGCGCCACCGCCGACGAGCGGTGGCGGGGCCGGTTCGGTCTGCGCGCCGGAGCCGGGCGCCAGCAGGCCCAGCAGGAGTGCGGCCGTGGCCAGTGCGGTGAGCGTCGCCCGGATTCCCGACATGTGGCCTGTCCCCTTTGTTGCCGATCGGTCAGGGCAGCACGGTACAACCCTGCTGCGGGGTGGTCGAGAACCGCGCGCCGTGGTGATCGGAACGCCTCATGCGCGCGGTCAGGCGAGCGCGAGGATCTCGGTGTTGGAGACGATGAAGACCCCGTCGCGTTCGCCGGCCCATGCGCGGAAGCCGGCGGCGAGCTCGTGGAGTTCGCCGGTCGTGGCGAGGTCGTGTTCGAGCGCTTGTTCGGCGTAGGTCGACTCGGTGATCCGGTCCGCCCAGAGACCACTCCACCAGGCTCGGGTCTGTGGTGTGGCGAAGACCCACGAACTCGCGGACACCTCGACCTCGGCGAATCCGGCCTGCCGGGCCCAGCCCAGCAGGTGACGTCCGGCGTCGGCCTCGACGCCGTTGGTCTCACAGATCTGGTGGTAGAGCTCGAGCCACCGGTCGATGGCCGGGTTGGCCGGTGCCCAGTGCATGGCGGCGTAGTCAGCGTCCCGAGCCGCAACGACGCCGCCCGGCCGGGTGACCCGGCGCATCTCGGCCAGCGCATCGACCGGCCGCCGGAGGTGCTGCAACACCTGGTGGGCGTGCACGACGTCGAAGCGATCGTCCTCGAAGTCGAGCGCGTAGCTGTCGCCGGGCTCGAACCGACAGGAGGCGGGGGCGTCCAGGGCGCGGGCGGTCTCGATGACGTCCGCAGACGGGTCGATTCCGATCACCTCACCGGGTGCGACTCGCTGGGCGAGATCGACGGTGATCGTGCCGGGGCCGCAACCGACGTCGAGAAGCGAACAGCCGGGGACCAGGTGGGGAATGAGGTACGCCGCCGAGTTCTCGACCGTTCGCGCCTGGTGGGACCGCAGCACGGACTCGTGGTGACCGTGGACGTAGGTGTCGGCTGCATCGCTCATGGCCGCAGTATGTCCGCTGACCCGAGGAGCGCCGGCCGAGTTTCGAGGTCGGTCCCGTGGTCACTCGCCTCGGGTCGTGGGGTCGACGCCTGCGACGGTCAACAGATCCGTCATCACGAAATCGTCCTGGACCCGACCCGGCAGGGTGGGCCACCAGCCGGGTTCGGCGGCGAGGTAGGACGTCGGGTCCATCTCGAGCAGGCCCAGGAAGACCTCGGCCACGATGCGTCCGCCGACCGGCCCGAGTGTCGCGCCGTCCGCCATCGCGTCCGCCTCGGCGAGCACGTAGAAGAACAGCGGTGTGCTGGTGTCCAGGCCGGAGCCGAACGGCGCCAGCACCGACAGATCGGCAGCGGAGAGACGGTCGACGCCCGCCTGGTCGGCGATCGCCTGCCCTGACGGGATGCCCCACGTGATGTGGCGAAGCAGGTTTCGGGCAGCGAGCGACGTGGGCCCGACCGGCTCGCCTCGTGCCGTGTCGATCGCCGCGATCGGCAACTGGAACAGCGGTGTCGACATCGTGGTGTCGATGCGCTTGTTGGGCCTGACCTCGCCGTCGTCGAAGTCGAAGAAGGTCTGCCAGCCGACGAACCGGCGCGGCGCTCGGTGGCCGCCCGAGAGATCGTCGGGGTCGTCGTCCCCGAACGTCTCGGGATCGAACACGAAGGCGAAGAACGGGTCACCGTCGTCGCCGGCGAGGTTGGCTCGATACGACGGCCGGATCATCGAGTGTCCGAACCGGTAGGCCGAGGTCTGGAACTCGACCGGGATCCGGGGAGTGGTCGTGGTGAACCAGCGGCGACCGTTGGTGACGATGTCGTCGATCATCGCCTGGCCGACGATCTGGGGGAGGTATTCGTGGAGGATGATCCACTGGTAGTGCCAGCGAACGAGGCGGCGGGCCTCGGCGAACGCGATCTCGCCCTCGAGGCCTTGCGCTCGGACCCGCTCCAGCACCGCGTTGTGGAACAGGAGCATGGCGCTCTGGAGACCCGCCAGGATGAGGTTCTCGTCGTTCCGCGGGTCCGCGATCACGGCCTGGCCCGTCGGGTCGCGAGGCAGGTCCTCGAACCGACCGCCGGACTCGATCCGGAACCGGTACGGGTCGGCGTCGGTGTAGAGCCGGCGGGACTGGGTGGGCCCGCCGCCGTAGACGCTGTCCAGGTCGAACCGCGCGGTCCGCAGGTTGGTGCTGCGCCGAATCGAGGTCGGCTGCCCGAGTGTCGAACCGGCGTCGCGGGTCACGTCGTGGTCGAGAAACTGTCCGAAGAACGTCGTGCCCGCCGTGTGGTTCGGATTGTCGACGTTGCGCGGACTGAGCTCCGGGTTGGTGATGAGCCGAACCGGCCCCTCCTCCAACGGATCGTCGGCGTCCATCGGACCACCGGGGCGCCCGATCTCGATCAGCGCCGCCTGGAGCTCCTCACTGTTCTCGGCGAAGGGTTCGAGATCGTTGAACATCCGTCCGAACCGGTCGGGCCCGTCTCCGCCTCCGTC
>CBDHFJ010000167.1:0-15929 GCA_965262315.1 Acidimicrobiales bacterium | reverse complement strand
TGCGGCCGTGTGGTCGTGGGGGTGGGCCGAGACGACAGCGGGGATGCCGGCGATCCGACACGCGGCGACCGCCGAGTCGACGAACTCGTCACGAGCCGCCTCCAGGACGCCGAAGGTGAAGTTGACGTTGATGACGGCGAGCGGCACCGGCCGCGGCCGGGGCGGCGACAGCCAACGCCGCTCGAGTCGACTGCTGCCGACCACGTGCGTGTGTGCGCCGGCGAGCGCATCGACGTCGTTGGCCCCTTGGCACAGCACGTGCGCCACGCGCCGGTAGGGCCGCCGCTCGATCGGGACGTCGGCATCCTCGAAGTCCTGCACCCCCTCGACCTTCGCGAAGGTCGGCACCCCACTGCGGTTGGCGTGATCGATCAGCGGGGCCAACCGGGCGTCCCAGTCGTTGAACACCACCAGGGCTCGCACCCCGTCGAGCCAGGCACCGGCCTGGGGCATCAACAGCACGGTGGTGCCGTGGTCGAGATCGCGGGCCACGTCCGGCAACCAGGGCTCGTCGACCATCACCACCGAGCCGACGCCGCGGCGGGCCAGCGCAGCCCGCAACGGCGCGACCTCGGCGAGGTGGTAGGCGGCCATCGGCGCGATGACGACCTTGCCGGCGAGGTCCTCGGCATCCACCTCAGCGTCGAGTCGCAACACCCGGACCGGGAGCGGTTCGTTCCCGGGAGCCAGTCCGGCGACGGGGGCCGCGCCTGCAAGGAGGGTGTGATGCTGGTCGACGCGGGCGCCGGTCAGCCCGATCAGGGATGCCAGGGCCGTGACACCCACCACCGCCAGCGCCGCGGCCGCGACCTCGGACGGGACGGTCACCGCCGCGGCCACGGCAGCGGCGCTCACGAGCACGAGGGCGCACCCGCCACCAGGTCCAGTACCGCAGGAGCCGGGCAACCGTGTTCAGCACTGGCCGCTCCGCGGCGTGCTCTCATGAAAGGTGGGACCCGCACCGGGCCCGCCCGAGGTGTCAGGACGCACCGATGTACTGTAGGTCGCTCCGGTCAACCGGACGCGAGACCCGAATCGTCTCTCCCGCTGTGCTCGACCCCACGCCCGACCCCCCGACACCGGACCCGATCGGCCTGCTGTCCCGGCTGCCGCCCCCGGCAATCCTGCGCGTCGGGCGGGACTCGGTGCGGATCGACGACGTCTGCCGGGTGAGCGTGGAGGGCGCGTCGGCTGCCCAGCGGGTGGGCGCCGACACGATCGCACGGACGACGCTGGCGCGGCTCGACCGGGACCTGCGGGGCTGGCGCCGCGCCGCGCCGGCGGTGCTCGCGGCACCGACCTCGACCACCGAGTCGGCCACAGCCCCCACCGTGGCCGTCCTCGGATGGCTGAGCGAGACCTTCGAATCGCGCCTCGCGTCCGGCGCTTGGGAACACCGGCTGCTCGACGGTGGCCGCCTGTCGGCCGTGCAGGTGGACGACGCCGCGCGTGCCGGCGGCATCGTCGTCGCCGTCACCGGCGCCGGCGGCATCGAATCCGGCGACGCCGAAGTCGATCCGATCGCCGCCCCGCCGGTGTTCGCGGGCGCTCGCCACGACTGGATGTGTGCCAAGCGGACCGCCGCGACCGCACTGATCCAGATCGGCCTGGCGTCAGCTGCGGCCCTCGACGACGGCTCGCCAGCCACGGCCTCGCCCACGGTCGCATCCATGATCGACGACCTCCGCCAGTGGTGGCACGGGTTGCTGAGTACGCACGTGGACGTGCCGGGTCTGATCGCCCGAGGGCTGTCGATGGCCCGGTTCGCCCGTCCGGTCGACTACGACCTGCGTGCCCGAGACGTCGTCGCCGGACTCACGGACCATCTCCAGGGTCTCGGCGTCCGGTCGGCACCGGTGGTGCTCCCGTGATCGCCCCGCTCGTCACCGTGGTGATCCCCTGTTTCGGCGAGGGCCGCTACCTGGACGATTGCCTGCACTCGGTGCGATCACAGGACCACACCAACCTGGAGATTCTGGTGGTCGACGACGCCGGCACCGACGACAGCCTGGCCATCGCAGTGGAGCACCAACTCGTCGATCCACGGGTGGAGGCGGTGGCGCTGCGGACCAATGTCGGGCTCGGCGCCGTCCGCAACATCGCCACGGCGATGGCCACCGGCACCCTCATCACGTTCCTCGACGGCGATGACCTGCTGGCGCCCGATGCGATCCGGACGCGCGTGGCGGCGCTCACCGCTGCAGAGGAGCGGGGCGAGACACAGCTCGCAGGCGCCTTCGGCGACTGGCATCCGGTGCCGCCCGGGACCCACCGCTGGCGCCCCACCGGCCCCTCTCGGGACCTGGTCACGGTCGACTTCGCAGGGTCTTCCGGGGGCAACGTCTTCATCGTGTCGGCACCGATCGTCAAGCGCGACGTCCTGATCGAGGCCGGCGGCTTCGCCGAGGGACTCGCCGGCGGCGAGGACTACGTGGCGTGGATGCGGGTGCTCTCCCGGGGGTATCGCTTCGTACCCACGGCTGCGGTGGTCGCCGCGTACCGCCAGAAGGCCACGTCGATGGTCCTCGACAGCGCCCACGAGTACCTGACGCTGTCGTCGGCGGGCCGCGAGTGGTGGACCGACCGGCAGGAGGGGCCGTCATCCCCCGGGCCGTCGGCCGACGGCTCGGGCGCCGTGGAGTTCGGGACGATCGCCGCCCCGTCGCCGACCCTGCCCCCGACATCGGGTGACGACGCTCCCTTCCCTCACACCGACGACGTTCCTGCGCCACCACCGCGCCCGACCGGCGACACCGACCTGGGCCGTCGCCTGACCGAGGCCCGTCAGGTGCTCGAGGCGACACCGACCGCAGCGGTGCCCGACGACGCGGTGTCGTTCCAGCGGGTGGTCGGCGGCGTCCGAATCACCCCGTGGGGCGAACGCGCGCACATGCTCGACGCCGGGACGCCCCATCCGGTCGCCCTGGTGATCGAGGCCTCGTCAACCGCCGCGGGGCTCGGCGCGATCGCCCTCGCCGACCTCCTGCGCGCACACGGCATCGCCACCGACCTGCGGCTGACGGGACCCGGTCTGGCCGGTGCCCTGCGGGCCGTCTCACTCGGGCTCGGTGACCGGGTGACCCTCCGTGGCGACACAGCGCCCGGCCCGCTCGCGGGTGTGACCGGCGCCGACCGCTCCGGGCTCACGCTCACGATCGGAGACCGGCACGTCGACGCGCTCGCGGCCTTCACCGTCGTCCGACCAGGCCCCGGCCGGGCCAGGACCGGGTCGCCGTGGGCGTGGACTTCGCGCGCCGCTCGCGCCGCCACCGATCGCGGCACACCCACCGGAGCGGTCCGACTGGCCGACGTGGTGGACGGGGGCGGACCCGACGACGACGAAGCCCAGACCATCCGGGCGCTCGTCGGCCGGGCTGCCGACCTCGGGGCCGACGCGGTCGACGCGCTGGTGGCCGAGATCCGGGCGGCCGTCTCACCGGGCTGAACCATCCTCGATCCGGGTGCCAGTAGCCTTGGGAACCGCCCGGTTCCCGGGCGTGCTCGTGTCCGCGTTGAAGAGGTACTGGTGGTGCGCACGTCGATCGTCGTTCGGGCTCTGAACGAAGCCGAACACCTGCCCCGGCTCTTCGAGAGCCTCCAGCAACAGACCGAGCCGGTGGACGAGATCGTGCTCGTCGACTCGGGGTCGACCGACGATTCGGTCCGCATCGGCGAGACCTACGGCGCGTCGATCGTGCACATCCCCCCGGGCGACTTCACGTTCGGCGGCGCCCTCAACATCGGCTGCGAACGAGCGAAGGGCGACATCCTGATCTTCGCCAGCGCGCACGTGTACCCCACGTCGGACCACTGGATCGAACGCCTGGTCGCGCCGTTCGAGGATCCCGCCGTGGGGCTGAGCTACGGCGGCCAGACCGGCGACGACGGAAGCAACTACTCCGAAGTCCAGCTCCTGGCCGACTGGTTCCCGCCGGAAAGCGACCTCGACCAGAAGCACCCATTCTGCAACAACGCCAACTGCGCGGTCCGGCGCACGATCTGGGAGCGGCACCCCTACGACGAGACCCTGACCGGCCTCGAGGACATCGCCTTCGGTCGCCACGTCCTCGCCGACGGCGCCAAGATCGCATACGTCGCCGACGCACAGATCGTCCACGTCCATCGCGAGCACTTCCGCCAGACGATGAACCGGTACCGACGCGAAGCCATGGCCTACACCGAGATCTTCGGACGGGGTGACATGAGCCTCCAGCGGGCCGCACGCCTGTTCACCACCAACCTGGCCAACGACCTCAAGGCGGCTCGCCAGGAACGACAGCTGAGTGCCGCCGGCTCGTGTGCCCGCTTCCGGTTCGCCCAGTTCGCGGGCGCATACATGGGGCATCGTGCGCCGTCGGGCGACTCGGCCGAGGTCGTGCGTCGGATGTACTACCCCCGCCCCAAATGACCCGCGCCGCCGCCCTGGTGCCCATGCGGCACACCAGCGAACGAGTCCCCGGCAAGAACTACCGCATGTTTGGCGACGCTCCTCTGTTCCACCATGTCGTCCGGACGCTTCTCGCGGTTCCCGAGATCGACGAGATCCTGATCGACACCGACAGCCCCACCATCCAGGAACAGTGCGCCGAGACGTTCCCCCAGGTGAAGCTCGTCGAGCGGCCCGATCACCTCACGGCCGGCGAGATCCCGATGAACAGCATCATCGAGCACGATCTCGGCCACACCGACGCCGACGTGATCGTGCAGACACACTCGACCAACCCACTGTTGCGAGCCGAGACGGTGTCGGCCGCGATGCGGCTCTACCTGGATGATCCCGAGTGCGACTCGGTCTTCTCCGTGACTCGGCTGCAGCAGCGACTGTGGTCACCCGGGCCCGAGCCCGTCAACCACGACCCGAAGGTGCTGCTGCGCACCCAGGATCTCCCCCCGCTCTACATCGAGAACTCCTGCATCTTCGTGTTCGAGCGTGACCTGATCGCAACGACGGGAAACCGGATCGGAGCGAACGCCAAGATGCTCGAGATGGACCCCGTCGAGGCCATGGACATCGATGAGGAAGCGGACTTCCTCATCGCCGAGGCCGCATGGCGGCTCACCCGGGAGGGCTCATGAGGGTTGCCGTCACGTGCGGCCATCTCCAGCGCGACATCGAGCTGCACCGTGCGGCCCTCGAGGACGCCGGCCACGAGGTCGTGCTGCCTGACGTGCCGGGCCAGGAGCTGGTGGGCGACGATCTCATCGCCGCCATGGCGGGCATCGACGGCGTGATCGCCGGCGACGACCACTTCGATGCTCGGGTCCTCGACGCGCTCCCCGATCTCAAGGTGATCTCCAAGTGGGGCATCGGGCTCGACGCCATCGACCTGGACCACGCGGCCGCCAAGGGCATCCGGGTGACCAACACACCCGGCATGTTCGGCAACGAGGTCGCCGAGCAGGCGCTCGGGTACCTGCTTGCGCTCGTCCGGGGCCTCACCACCGTGGACCGTGAGATCCGCGGTGGCGGGTGGCCCAAGCCGGTCGGCCGATCACTGGGCTCGCTGAAGGCGTGTGTGCTCGGTCTCGGCAACATCGGTCGGTCGCTCGTGGACAAGCTGCTCGCGCTCGGCCTCACGGTCGGCGGTGTCGACCCGGCTCCCGACGCCGCGGCATGGTGTGCCGACCGCGGCGTGGCCCACGGCGACCTCGCATCACTCGTCGCCGACATCGACGTGCTCATCGTCACCTGCCCGCTCAACGACCACACCCGTGGGCTGGTCGACCACACGATCCTGGGTGCGATGCCCGAGGGATCGTGGCTGGTCAACGTGGGGCGCGGTCCGGTGGTCGTGCTGGATGCGGTCATGGCCGCCCTCGACTCGGGCCACCTCGCGGGCGCAGGGCTGGACGTCTACGAGATCGAGCCCATCGGCGACCACCCGATCACCGGCTACGACAACGTGATCCTGGGCTCCCACAACGCGTCCAACACCTGGGAGGCATGCCAGCGGACCCACGAGGCATCGATCGCCAACCTGGTGGAGGGCCTGCGAGCATGACTCGGCGAGTGCTGCTCACCGGCGTGTCCGGCGGCATCGGCGCCGCCACGGCTCGGGCCTTCCTCGCCGACGGGTGGGAGGTGATCGGCTTCGATCGCACCGACCCGCCCGCCGACATCGCCGATCGCATCGGGTACTGGAACTGCGACATCTCCGACAGCGCCGCCATCGAGGGCGCCGTTCGCGAGTCGGTCGCCGGCCGCCCGCTGGACGCCCTGGTCAACAACGCCGCCATGCAGCTCAACAAGTCGCTCGCCGAGACCAGCGACGACGAGTGGGAGCTGGTGATGAACACCAACGTCCGTTCGGCGTTCATCTGCATGCGCCAGGCCTACGACGCCCTCGTCGAGGGCAAGGGGGCCGTGGTCAACGTGTCGTCGGTCCACGCCGTGGCCACCTCGGCCAACATCGGTGCCTATGCCGCCTCGAAGGGCGCGCTCGTGGCCCTGACGAGGGCGGCCGCGGTGGAGCTCGCCGACCGAGGCGTCCGGTGCAACGCCGTGCTCCCCGGCGCGGTGGACACCGAGATGCTCCGTGCCGGCCTCGGGCGCCGACCCCACCCCGACGGACCCGGGGGCAACCTGCGCGAGCTGCTCGAGCGCACACCGCTCCAGGCCGTCGGCCTGCCCGAGGAGATCGCCGAGACCATCCTCTTTCTGTCCAAGCCCGACGGTGGCGCCACCTTCATGACCGGCCAGGCGCTCGTGGTCGACGGCGGCGCCACGGCCCGCCTCAGCACCGAATAGCGTGCGCGCCGACGTCCTGTTCGCGGCCGGAGCGGAACTCGGCGAAGGCCCGGTGTGGGACCCGGTCCACCACCGGCTGCTCTGGGTGGACATCCTCGCGGGCCACGTCCACGCCACCACTGACGACGGCGACGATCAGGTGATCTGGCAGGCGGCGAGCACGGTCGGCTGCATCGCCCATCGTGGCGGCGACGAGTGGGTGGTGGCAGAGCGCGACCGCTTGACCCTGGTCTCGGGTTGGTCGACCCGCGAAGAGCTCGTGCGACTGCCGGTGGACGACGACGTCCGCACCAACGACGGCAAGCTGGACCCCCGCGGCCGAATGGTGGTGGGCACCATGGCCTTCGACGCCGAGGCCGACCGCGGTCAGCTGTTCAGCTGGGACGGCACTTCGCTGCGCACGCTCCTCGAGCCGGTGACGATCTCGAACGGCCTCGACTGGACACCCGATGGCGAAACGATGTTCTACATCGACACGCCGACGCACGAGATCGCCGCGTTCGACTACGACCTCGACACCGGATCGATGCGCAATCGCCGAGTCGTCGCCACCATCGACCCCGCTGACGGCTCGCCCGATGGCATGTGCCTCGGCCCCGACGGGGCAATCTGGGTGGCGCTGTGGGGCGGGCGCTGCGTGCGCCGCATCGCCCTCGACGGCACCGTGCTGGGGCAGGTCGACGTCGACGCGCAGAACGTCAGCTGCTGTGTGTTCGGCCCCGACGGCACCCTCTCCATCACGACCGCAGCAACCGACTCGCCCGGGACACCCCTCGACGGAGCCGTGTTCCGACTCGTCGGAGCGTCGCTGTGAACGATCCGCTTTGCCCGGAGGAGGGCCTATGAACGACGAAGGCATGGAACACCGCCTCGACGAGCCACTGCGTGACGTGCTTGCTGTGATGCAGGACCGCATC
The DNA here is from genome assembly GCA_965262315.1 of Acidimicrobiales bacterium. GTDB lineage: Bacteria > Actinomycetota > Acidimicrobiia > Acidimicrobiales > UBA8592 > JBCCFK01. The sequence continues at coordinate 8,264 of CBDHFJ010000167.1, read as the reverse complement.
ATGCAACGATCCACGTACTTCGGCGTCCAAGCATGGAAGAGCCCCGTTGACGCCTGGGTATATCAGGAGATGGTCGTGGCCCTTCGGCCAGAGTGGATCATCGAGATCGGCGTCAACGCCGGCGGATCGACCCTGATGCTGGCACACCTGTGTGATCTGCTCGACCACGGCCAGGTCATCGCCGTCGAGCTCCGCCCCGAGCGAGTGGATCAGCGTGTGCGAGACCACCCCCGTGTCACCGTTCTCGATGGCGACGCCCTCGATCATCGCGACGCGATCGCAGCCGCGGTCGCCGGATCGACCTGCACGATGGTCATCGAAGACTCGGCGCACTCCTTCAGCAACACCCTCGCGGTCTGCCGAGCATTCGCCGATCTCGTCACGCCCGACTCATACTTGATCGTCGAGGACGGGATTTGCCACCACGGCCTCGACGTCGGTCCGGATCCGGGCCCCTACGAGGCGATCGAGGCGTTCGTGGCCGAGGACCCTCGATTCGAGATCGACCGTGGGCGCGAGGACTTCCTGATCACCTGGAATCCGACGGGCTATCTTCGGCGGACGAGGTAGGCCACCTCAGGTCCGCCAGTAGACACCGTGGTCGTCGATTCGCACGATCTCGGGAGTCAGCGCCCGACTGTCGAGGAAGTCGTGCACCGCGTTGCGGCATCCCTCGTGGTAGCCGTAGTCGTCGACGATGACGAACCCGCCCGGCGACACGAAGTCGTACATGGGCTCCAGCACTTCGATCGTCGAGCTGTAGTAGTCGCCATCGAGCCGGAGCACCGCCAGCTGCTCGACCGGCGCAGCCGGCATCGTGTCCTCGAAGTAGCCCTCGAGGAATCGCACGTTGTCGGTGAGCAGCCCGAACGCTTCGAAGTTCGCCTGCACCTCGGGCACACTCGCCGGCAGCATCCAGTTGAGGTCGAGCGCAAGGCCGCGATCCTGATCGTGGCTCGGCGCTGGCAGACCCTCGAACGAGTCGGCCAACCAGACCTGGCGATGAGCCTCCCCCAGCGACGTCAGCAGGGCCTGGACGAGAATCGCCACCCCACCGCGCCACACGCCCGACTCGAGGACATCGCCGGGGATGCCCTCGTCGATGACGGTGCGAACCGCGAACTCCACGTTGTCGAGCCGCTCGGGCGAGACCATCGTGAACGGGAATCCCAGGGTGTGTTCCCACCAGTAGCGGCCGCCGGGCTCCTCCCGGACCCCGACGACGGCCTCGGGTTCGCGGAGGTCGAGATCCCGGAAGTAGCCGATGTCGAACGTGATTCGGCCTTCCTCGTCACGAGGCGACCGTTGGAGCCGTGTCTCCCGAACGAGGTCGGGGTCGATGCAGTCCAGGAGGTACCGCATCCGTGGGCCCACCCCGGCGGCGTGACGATTGGCCAACACGTCCTTGAGGAGGTCGATGTATCGGTCGTCGCTGTTCATCGGAGGCGCCGTACGAGCCGGCCGATGCGATTCGCGACCTTGATCACCCGCCGCGATTGAAGGGCCTCGACGGTGCGCCGGAGTTCATCCCGCTCGGCCCGGGCACGATCTCGTTGCCGCTGTCCACGCTTCGCCTGCTGGCGGGCCTCGGCCAACAGCTCGGTGGTGCCGGCGACGGTGGTCTCGTGCGTCGCCACCTCGTCGCGAAGATCGGCGACCCGGGCCTCGAGCTGGTTCACCTGCCGCCGACGGGCGTCCTCGCTCGCAGCCAGCTGGTCTCGCAACGCATCTCGCTCTGCGACCACCTCACTGATCCGACGGCGTGCCGATGCGACCTGCGCGGCGGCCCGATGCGGCACACAGCGACCGACGAGGGTCTGGCCCTCGGCATCGGAGCGCAGATCCTCGACCAGGAGACCCGCACCCTCGGCCAGGGCTCGAAATCCGTCGGCCGTCAACGAGGCGGGAACCGACGTCACGACCGACGAGTCGTCGTCGAGCACCCGGCCGATCCCGCGGAGCTGTGTCGCCCCGTCGGGGTCCGCCAGGCCGAGCACCACCACCACGTGCCAGCTCCGGCCGTCCACGGGTGCATCAGCGGTGGCGACATCGACGCCGCGAGCGTCGAGCAGCGGCTCCAATGCGGCGGCAGCATCGCCGACGAGCAACACGTCGCGAGGCTCCGTCCCGACGATGAGCGCTTCGACCGACTCGATGACGGCGGGCGAAGGCTGGGAGGGGGCGGGTGCAGACATGAGTTCGATGTTATGCGTCGCCCGGGCAGGCAGCGCGTCTCCCACCCACCTGCCGAAGTCGAGCGCCGCACAGCTACGATCTGGGGCCGCACCGACCCCCGACCCGGAGAACCGGTTTGCTCACGCTCCTCCGCGACGTCGTCGCGTTCTTCCGCAAACCGAGCTCGTCGGTCCTGATCCTCGGCGCTGCCCTGCTCGTCCTGGCAATGAACGAGGTCGCAACGGTGGCCACGTCCATCGCCGGCGCCGTCGCACTCCTGGCCTGGACGGCACGAAAGCTCGCGTGGGTGGAGCGCCAGATCTCCGAAGCGCGCGAACAGGCGCAAGCGGAGTCGAGGCATCGACAGGAAGCGGTCCAGGCCTTGCGAGAGCGCATCTCCCGGGTGCGACAGATCGGCCGAGAGTCCCAAGAGGCGTTGCGAGACCTCGAGTCCCGGACCTCAGGGATCCAGCGTGAGCTCGGAAGGGTGACCGACGAGGCTCGAGGCATCGACACTCGGATCGATCGGACCCGTGAACAGATCCGCGAACGGAAGGCCACCGTCGACGGCGCAGTGTCGAACCTCCGGTCGCGGGCGAAAGCACTCGAGGCCGACACCGTGGCCGTCCGGGCACGTGCCGCCCAGCTCGAAGCCGAGTCAGCCGCGACCACCGACCGCCTCGATGCACTCGAGGCCGAGGGCCGGCGCACCGCCGAGATCGCACTCGAGACCGGCCGACATCTCACGGGCCGGGTGAACGACCTGGGGGCGTTCCTTCGCGAGGACCTCGGGACCGTGCCGGTGTCGGGAGCCACCGATCCCTTGCTGAGCATCGCGATCCCCTCGTTCAACCGTCCGGAGGCCTTGGCTGTCTGCCTGCAGTCCATCGTGGACCAACTGGACGACACCGGCCGTGTCGAGGTGTGGGTCACCGACGACGCATCGCCCGACGTACTGGCACCGAAGACCGCTCACCGGTTTGCTGTGGAACACCCCGAGATCGGCTTCGTCCCCCTGGCGGCCAACATCGGCCTCGAGCGCAACCTGATCCGCTGTCTGGAGCCGTGCCGCGGTCGATTCGTCCTCATTCTCGGCAACGACGACTTCCTGCTCGACGGCGCGCTGGACGCGATGCTCGCAGATCTCGAGCAGACCGATCTCGGCATTCTGCTGTACGAGAAGACCCGATTCTCGAGCGACCTCTCGGCCCGCCTTGCCCGCGTGCCGGGCTCGACGCCGATCGAAATCGGCCCTGGCGAGCGTCACCGGTTCGACTCGCCGTTCGAGGCCGCCCAGGAGAGCGGCCTGCTCAGCGCCTTCGGGTTCATCTCCCAGGTGGTCTTCCTGCGCGAGCCGTTCGTGGCTGTCGACGCGGATCCGTTCTTCGGCCTCACGATGTACCCCCAGGTCGCCGTCCTCCTCGCGGCGTTCGCCGACCACGAGGTCGGCTACCACAACCTGCCGATCGTGGCGCACCGCACCAACGAGCAGGCCACCAAGCTCGTAGAGACGATGGGGCGGCCCGAGGAGACCTTCATGACGGGCGGTGATGTCAAGGCCAGCAATTGGTTCGGGCCCACGCTGGCTGCGATGCTGCAGCGCGCGGCCGACGCCGGTGGCTACGACGCACAGAGATACAAGGACCTGCCGGAACGGTTGTTCTCCTCGCAACCGCTGGTTGACTGGATCGAGCACAACGTCAGGCTGGCCGCCACCCATGACGTGCAGGTCCCTGCCCCTGTTGCAGCCGACGCACGGCGATTCTTCGAAGGGATCGGCGGGCCCGACGCCGACTGATCAGCCGTCGGAGCCAGACGGCGGCGTCCCGCCGAAGACCTCGTGGTAGTCGGCTCGCCGGAACAGCTCCAACGCCCCACCTGCGGTCGCGTTGATGATTTCGCGCCCGTGTTGTTCATAGACCCGCTTGGCCATCTGGTAGCTGGCAAGAACCCGGTCGAGCTTGGGGTCCTTCCAGGTCTTGCCGGCGCCGAAGTACTTGGGATGGAAATGGTTGGGATCGTCCTCGGTGGACGTCAGGTGGTTGCCCTCTCGAATCACGGAGTCCGGTATCACATACGAGAAGTCCATCCCGATCATGTAGACCTCCTTGAAACCCATGTGAAAGGCCAACTGGAGGTTGAGGATCGTCACGGACTGGCCGCAGTAACCACGGCGGGCGAAGTCGTCAGAGAATCGCGGCACGCCGAACACCGATGAACCCTCAGAGTAGAAGCTGCCATCCATGTCGAAGAACGTCACGCCCTCGGGATCGTCTCCGAAGTGCTCGGCATAGCGGCTCGGGAAGAACTTCTGCTTCACCGGGTAGTCGAGGATGTCCTGGACGTTCTCCTTCATGACGAGGGTGTCCTCGACCATGTAGTAGGTGGGCACGAACCCCATCTGTTCCGACGCCAGGTAGATACTGTTCACGCCGAACGTGACCTCGCCAGCGATCGCGGTGAGGTCGAGCTTGTTGAGCGAGGGTCCGTTCCCGATGATCACGCAACGCTCACCGCTGTGCCGGTCGCGGAAGGCGGCGACGTCACTGCGACGGACGATGCGAGCTGCGTCCTGTGTCCGCCGCTGGTCTCCCACATTCAGCGCGCGCCACGGCTTGCGCACATCGGCGACGAGTTCCTGCCAGGTCCGCACCTCACGGGGCGGCTCGATCCGGTCGACATCGCCGACCAACGCGGCGGCGCCGCCGTCGTCGACTCGGTCCACGGTCACGTCCGCAGGGATCTCGTACGCCGACACGCCCAATGACCGAGCGCCCTCGATCAAGGCGGAGACGACCGGCCCATAGGGGTAGACCGCGGCGATCGCAGTGACGGGACCGTCGTACGAGAAGGCATCGACCGTCGAGTCGTCGGTCGCGGTGTCGGCCAAGGGCCCGAGGTGCAGGAGACGGACCGCTTCGTTCGTGGCTTGGAATCGAAGCGCGTCCTCGATCTGGCCGGTCTGGTCGATCGGCACGATGACCGCGGACTCCTCGGCACGGACCGTCACCGGCGAGCGAAGCCGCTGGGCTGCCGCCGCCTCGATGTCGGTCGACGACCCCGAGTCGAAGCGGTCGACCGTGACCTCACCGGCATCGAGATCCTCGAGCACGAGACTCGCCAGTGCAACGAGATCCATCGGATCGCTCGAGCGCCGCGACTGGAGAAGCTGCACCTTGCGCCAGCGTTCCGCGAGCGCGCGATCGACCTCTTCGGTGATGGTGGACATCGGGCCCGATGCAGAGCACGAGGATGCCGCCTCGGCCGCCGGCCTCCACATCGTCGACACCGAGACTCCGATCCGCCGCCCAGAGGACGACCCGCGGGCCGTCAGTGCGCTGGGGCGCCGCCACGGCGTCCACCCCGAGACCGGCAGGAGGCCTCGTCGTAGGACCCGAACCGAACCTCCGCCGCTGGCCCGGTCGCGGCGCTGACCACCCGGCCCGCTTCCAGCCGGCCGACAGCCCCGACCATCGCGGTCAGCGCCTGGCTGCGGATTCGCTCCGCTGTGGCCTGCGACATGTCGGGGTCACGAAGCCGCAAGCGACGCATCGCCGAGTCCAGCCGAGACGAGAGGCCCTTGTCGTGCTCGAGCACGTCCGCCCGAGCGGTGTCGGGGAGCATGGCGAGGAGCTCGTCCTGCGCCGCCGCACCGCCGGCGTACTGCGCGAACGTGACGAACTGGGCGACGCGCAGCATCCAACGACGGTCATGCTCGTACCGATCGAGTGGCAGGTCGAACGGCGCAGGCGCGCCAGGAGCGATCTCTTCGCGGAACATCGGGCGATCGAGGTAGTCGTAGACCTTCCGAGCGGCGACCGCGTGCTCGGCCGGCCCTTCGGCGACCATGCCGCCACGCTTCTGGCGATACGCCACACCGACACCACCGGTGCCGACGAAGCGCCAGCCCTGCCGCAGGATCCGCATCCAGAAGTCGAAGTCTTCGCCGGTCCGGAGCTCCTCGTCGAAGCCGCCGACGGCCACCGCGACCTGGCGACGCAACATCGGTGCGGTGGCAATGAACGGGTTCTCGCCGGCGGCACTGAGGAAGGAGACCGCTCTCTTCGGGGCCGTGGCGTCGATCTCGACGTCGTTGCGCGCCTCCTCGGGGACCAATTGCCAACCGCAGTAGGAGCCGGCGACATCGGGTTGGGTGGCCGTTGCCAGCCGTCGGGCCCGACCAGCGATCGACTGGCCGAGCAGGAAGTCGTCGCCGTCGAGAAACGCCACGTACTCCCCGGTCGCCACGGCCAGGCCCGTGTTGCGTGCGGCAGCCAGTCCGCGATTGTGGTCGTGGCGGACCAGCCGGATCCGGCCGTCGGTTGCCATCACGTCTCGGACGATGTCGGCGGTTCCATCATTTCCGCAGTCGTCGATGACGATCACTTCGAGCCGAGGATGTCGCTGTTCGACCACGCTCTGGAGGCAGGCGCGGATGAACCGCTCGTCGTTGTACGCGGTGACGACCAACGAGACCGACGGCAACGACTCCGGATCCGGGCCGACGGCGTCGGGCCCCGCACCAGGCGCCGGCGCGGGTGCTGGGGCGTCCGGGGCGCCGCCCGAACGGCTCGCCGACGAGAGCAACACGACGAGCGCAACGAGCGCAACGACCAAGCCCATCGCGTTCAAGGCCCAGTGCACGTCCACGAGATCAGTGGCGAAGACGAGAGCGGCGCCGAGCACGAGCGCGACCAAGCCGCGCCACGTGGACATGTAGCCACGGACGCCGAGCAGCAGCGGTCTCACCCGTCGGGCGAGGCGTTCAAGCATGGGGGTTTCTCCGTGGTCCGACGATCGCCAGCGACGAGTGTCCCCTCGGCCTGCGACGATAGCGGTTGCCGTGCTTTCGTCTGGGCATGGCCCCCGCCCCACGCACGGCGCTCGAAGACTGCCCCCGACGGCATCGAACCGCCCACGAGGATACGACGACTACGGTGACGCGCGAGCCCGACGAGGACCGGTGTCACCATGGACGAACACGAGATTCGCCGACGCGTCGCCGAGTTCGAGGCCGCGATCGGCTGGTACCAACGCATCGACCTCGGCAATGGCATCACGACGAAGACGCGGCGTATCTTCGGCGAAGACATCGACCATCCGCGCAAGCGCTGGCTCGAGGTGGCACCGGCCGTCCCCGCGAATCTGTCGGGTATGTCGGTGCTCGACATCGGATGCAACGCCGGGTTCGTGTGCTTCGAGGCCATACGTCGCGGTGCCAGCCGCGTTCTCGGCGTCGACCTGAAACAGGAGTACATCGATCAGGCCAAGTTCTGCGCCGAGGTGCTCGGAGCAGATGTCGAGTTCCGCGTGCTGGACATCGCTGATCTCGCGGATCTCGACGAGACCTTCGACCTCGTGTTCTGCGTCGGCATCCTCTACCACTGCGCGGACATACTCGGCGCGGTCCGTGCGATCAGCGACACCGCCCATGACCGGCTGATCCTGGAAACGGCAATCGAGCCCATCGATTCGAACGTGCCACTCGTCCGCTACAGCCGAGTGTCGCAGTTCTCTCCCGCCTTCGAGGGTGGGAACGGCCTGCCGGGCCACTGGCATCCGAACTTCGCGGCCCTCGAGGCCTTCTTTGCCGAGCGGGGCTTCACGGCCATCGACCGCCTCTTCGAGGATGGCCGCCGCGGCGGCATCGTGGCCCGCCGGTGACGAGTCAAGCGTGCGCGATGGCGCTGTAGTTGACCGGGAGTGGGTCGGCGTCTTCGGATCCTGGCAGAACGAGCGGCTGCTCAGTAGCCGGTGTGATGCCCGCCTGAGCGAGCACCATTCGGATGTGCTCGACGTCATTGAAGAGGTAGACGTGGTCGACGGCCTCCAGGTTGGCAACCGTGGACAGGAACATCGACGTGTGCGAACCGGCCAGTGCCGCCAGTCGCTCCAGGATCTGCCCGGGGTGGTCGACATGCTCGAGGACCTCACAGCACACGATGCCGTCCGGGGCCTCCTCGTCGCCCACGCCCACGATGCTGGCAAACTCCGCGGTTGTGGCATCGGCGTTGGCGAGCTTCACGCGGCTCATGTCGACACCGGCCCCGCGCAGCGCTGACTCGGTGTAGCGCAGCGAGCTCTCGCTG
>CBDHFJ010000166.1:0-33022 GCA_965262315.1 Acidimicrobiales bacterium | reverse complement strand
ACGTGCGGGCCTCGAAATTCACTGTTCCCGCGACGATCCCGACCGCCACGGGCTACATCCTCGTGCTCTGGCGCTGGGCCGACAACACCTGGCTGGTCTGCTGGTGGGCGGCGATCGTCCTCCAACTGTTCGCGTACTGGCCGGTCCACTTCAAGGAGGGCCCGCTCGACGACGCGTGGCAGCGTCGAGCCGCAACCGCGCAAGCGATGGCCGGCGCATTCTGGGGCCTGCTCCCAGTGCTCGCCATGCCCACCACGCCGGAGTGGCAGATGTTCGTCGCGGCGATGACGCTCGGCGTCATGGCCAGCAACGCCATCTTCGCCGCCTCGCTCCGAGAGCTGTTCGTGGCGTTTCTCGCGCCCTTCACGACGCTCACGCTCGTGGGCTTCTTGCTCAACGCCGACGGTATGACCCGTTGGGTGGCCGGCGGGCTCGCCCTGTACTCGGCGGTGTTCAGCTCCGTCCTCGCCAACATCCGATTCACCGACGATCTCGAGGCCTGCACCCTCGTGGTGAACAACGGTCGCCTGGCCGCCGAGCTGGAAGCGGAGAGCGAGGCCCTCCGAGTCGCCAACGCGGGGCTCGAGACCATGAACGACCGGCTCGAGCACCAGGCGACCAACGACGCGTTGACGGGGTTGGCAAACCGCAACGCGTTCGTGGAGGCCCTCGACGCCGCGCTCGACAGCGAGGAGGCGCCGGGGACCGTCGGCGTGCTGTTCCTCGACCTCGACCGGTTCAAGATCGTCAACGACTCCTTCGGCCACGCCGTCGGCGACGCACTTCTCCAGGCGGTGGCGATGCGACTGCGCGGCGCCGTGGGCGAGGACGAACTGCTGGGGCGTCTCGGAGGCGACGAGCTGGTCGCGCTCCTCCGCCTGGGAGACGACATCACCCCCGAGATCGCGGCGTCACGGTTCCTCGAACCGTTCGAGCACCCCTTCTCGCTCACCGGCAAGCTGGTCACGGTCGGCGCCAGCGTCGGCGTGGCGGTCTCCGACGGGAAGTCCTCCTCCGCCGACCTGCTCCGATTCGCCGACACCGCCCTGCTGCGGTCCAAGACGGCCGGCCGCGGCCGCTTCACGGTGTTCGATGACACGATGCGCCTCGAGCTGGACCGCCGAGCCAACCTGGCCGACGAGCTCCGGGACGCGCTGGAGAGCGGCCAACTGACCACCTACCTCCAACCCATCGTCGACATGAGCACCGGCATCCCCGTGGGGGCCGAGGCCCTCAGCCGCTGGAACCACCCGGCGGGTGTTCGCAGCGCCGGCTCCTACATGGACCTTGCGTCGGAGATGGGCATCGAAGCCCGAATCTCGTGCAACGTGATCGAAACCGTGGCCGACTTCCAGACGCTCCAGTCCTGGCGCGAGGACTCACCGTGGATCACGGTCAACGTGCCGCCACAGCAGCTCGACCAGGTGTTCCAGCGCGAGCTCGCGCTGGGCACGCTCTCCAGGCTCACCCTCGAAATCACCGAACGCGCGGCGGTGACCGATCTCGAACAGGCCCGCCGTCTCCTCAACGAGGCCCGCGCCAAAGGGGCGAAGATCTTCCTCGACGACTTCGGCGTCGGCCAGTCCTCGCTGTCGTTGCTCACCGATCTCCCCCTCGACGGCATCAAGATCGATGCCGGGTTCGTCAAGCAGTTGACGACCAGCGACTCGGCACGCGCCGTGGTGCAAACGATCGCCGACCTTGGCTCTCGCATGGGGCTGACGGTGATCGCCGAAGGTGTCGAGACGGTCGAACAGTCGGACCTGTTGCGCCACCTCGGCGTCAGGCTCGCGCAGGGCTACCTGTACTCGCCCGCGATGCCGTTGCCCCAGTTCCCCGCCTGGTGTGACCGGCTGCGGGACGAGGCGACAAGCCGCACGGTTCGCTAGTCCAGGACGACGCCGCCGGCGCAGAACACGTTCCGGGTGAACCCGTCGAGACGGATGGGTACCGCGGTGAACCTGATCCGGTCACCCTCGACCATCTCGGCATCCGGGGCGAACGCGACCACCGCGTCCACCTCGCCATCGCCATAGTCGCCGAGGTCCACCTCACCGATGCGGACGACGACCTTGAGGCCCGGTCCGGCCCCGAGGTCGAGATCGTGTCCGAACGATCGCGACCGGCGGACCGTGCCTTCCCAGGCGATCGTGGTTCCGAGGAGCTCCTGCTCGAAGCGCTCGCGTCCCGCGGTCGCGTCGCCTTCGAACAGCGCGGCGAGCACCGCCGCCTGCGCGTCCGCGTCAGGCACCGGTGCGGGCGGTGGGGGCGACGGGTCATCGGCCCTCGGGTCGCCGATGAGCCGATCGTCGCCGACGCCGGGTCCTGCTTCGGCGACCTCTTCGGGAGGCGATGGATGCGCCACACCGAGATCCTCGGCTGCCGCGACGGAGGGCACGTCCGCCGACGGGAGTGCATCCGCAACCGGAGGCGGGGGGCTCTGCGGGACCCGGTCGCCGGGATCGGGCGCGGCCGCGCTCGCCAAGCGTGGGTCGCCGATCACCGGGTGGTCGTCTGGAGCCGCATGCTGTCGGGCCACCGCCTCGCGGACCCAGCCGCGCAGCCATTCGACCTCGTGGTCCTCGATGGCCTCGAGCTGCATCTCATCGAGGACCTCGGCCACATCCGCTGCGGTGCCTGCACCCGACACCATGATCTCGGCGGCCATCCGCAGTGCCGCCCGACGCAGGGGCGGCTTCACGGCTCGGAGTATGGCGAGGCCCTCACCCAGATCGCCTTCTTCGATCCGGTCCAGCGCTCCATCGAGCTCGTCTGTCTGTCGATGCATGAGGAGCGCGACCTCGTGCATCGAGCGCATCGTGGCGGCCACGTCGTCGAGCTTGTCCACTCGTCCCTCGATCGACAGCGTGATCTTGTCGTCGCGGACCGCGGCGTTGGGGAGGCGCCGCACGAGGCTCGCGATCGCGTGCTGGCGACTGGGCGTCAGGAAGGCGGCCACACGGTCCGGATCGTCACCCTTGACCCAGAGCGTGGCGTCGACGTGCTCGTCGTCGAGCGGAATCGCGGAGCGTCCGAACAGTCGCCGCAGCGTGGAGTCACGACGCCGTCGGTCGATGTCGGCGCGGACGTCCAGGCCCAGCCCTCGCGGGGCCGGATACTCGGCCTCGAAGATGACGTCGGTGTCGTCCTCGCTCGACACCTCCTTGATGGAGATGCGGATCCCGTCGAGCTTCCCGTACACCCCGAGCTTCCTGGTCAACGATCCTGTCGGTGCCGCCACCCCCAGCTCGGCCGCGACCTGCCGCCAGATCGGCGTCTGCCGGTTGACCTGGTAGACCCGCACCCCCAGCATGACGACCGCCATGATCACCACGACCACGAGGAAGCTCATGGCCCAACCGTAGGGTGTGGTCGACCGTGGGTCGGCTACTCGACGCCGTCCGCGTGGTCGGGCGCCAGCTGGATGGCCCGAACCTCACCCATGACCTGCTCGAAGAAGCTGGGGCTCGGCGCCACCTGCGACGCACCGGACTCTCCGGCTGCCGGAAGGGCGAGACGCCATGGTGCGTCGGGCCACGGGGTGAACTCGGGATAGGCCGTCGGCAGCGGACCGAAGTCGAGGTCCAGCCGCGGCGTCGACGCCACCACCGGCGCCCGCGGGACGGGCACCTGCGCGGCCGAGGGCACCTGAACCTGCACGGGAGCCGGCGGGGTGGCCGGCAGTTCGATCGAGATCTCCGGCGCAGGGGTGGGATCATCCACCGGAGCGCTGTCCGCGGCGATGACCGGCAACTCGACGGTGTCCTGGTCCGGCGCACCCAACCAGCGCTTGAAGTCGAACGAGAGGTTCCGCGGCTCGTCCGTCCACACCGGCGCGGCGGCCGAGGCGGTGTCGAGGGTGGAGGTCCAGTCCTCCCAGGCGCGCAGTTCGAGCTCGTCAGTGGCGGGGTCGTCCTCGGCGGCGCCCCAACCGACGGCGAAGGGGTCGGGCCGCGACGCCCAGCCGACCTCCGCGGCACGCATCGTTTCGTGGTCCTCGTCGAGGCCCGGGATCGCGGTGCTGACCACCGCGGGTTCGGCTGTTGGCGGTGCCTCGACCAGGGCCGCGGCCGGTGCGACGCGCTCGAGGATCACGAACGTGACCACCGCGACGACCGCGCCCATCAGCAGCGACGAGCCGACCGCCGGTGCCAGGCCGGTCGCACCGATGCCGGCGAGGAGCAGGCCCATGGCGACCGCGCCGACCAACGCGAGCGACGCGATCTTCAGATGCCGTCGTCGAGCTTCGCCCACTGCTCTCACCACGCTCCTCATCAGCGTTCTCCGACGCCGACGAGCTGCGGCGCGCTGCGGCTCGACAACCTACGGGTGGCAGGTGAACACCGGATGATCGACGCGTGGAACGCGGACGAGCACTCGCGACGAATCGCGGTCCGACCACGAAGCGTTCCGACATCGGTGACGGAGGGTGTGCGTACAGCCATCGCAGACGTTCCAGACACTGCGCTCGTGCCGGATCCGACGGTCAGCGTGTCTCGTCGGCCAGGCCGGGGATGGCGAACGAGCTGTACGGCGCCGAGCTCGACGCCGGCGGCGGCGGAAGGTCGGTCAACGCCGGCTCGGTGAGGTCGATGCTGACCGGCGCAGGCTCGTCCACCGCCGGTGCGACGGGAGGAGGGGTCGGTGCCGGCGGTTCGGCGGCGACGGGTGGCGGTTCGGCGGCGACGGGTGGCGCTGTCGGCGTCGAGGGTGCCGGCGCCTCGTCGGCCGTCGGGATCGGGGTGGCCTGCGCCTGACGCTCCCGGAGGTAGTCGATGGCGCGGTGCAGGTCCATGCTCGTCCCGGACAGGCGCTCGATCAGGGCTCGTTCGGTGGCGGCGACCACCTCGGCGCGCTCGGCCAGCTCGGCCGACACCTGCGCGTGAACCCGACGGATGGCGTCCTCGGCCTCGCCACGCATGAGCGAGAGCGCGCCCTCGGCTTCGGTCCGCATCCGATTGGCGTGATCGACCGTCTCCTGACGGAAGGCCTCGACGTCGATCTCGGCCTGGTGGCGAAGCGCATCCACCTCGGCCCGGACCTGGCGGGCGTAGTTGTCGGCGTCGGCCCGCACCGCCGAGGCCTCGGTCTCGGCGCGCGCCTTGACCCGGGTGACCACGTCCTCGGTCATCGCCACGATCTCCGCGACCTGGTCGGCGCCACGGCCCTCGGCTCGAGCCGCCTCGATCTCACCGGTCAGGCGCTGGATCTGCTCGTGTGCTCGAGCGAGCTGGTACTGCTGCTCGTGGACCTCACGGGCCACCGCAGCCAGGAAGTCCGCGACCTCGACGCGATCGACGCCACCAGCGTTCACCTGGCTGAACGTTCTGGTGCCGATCTCCTCAGGCGAGAATGCCATCAACCTTCCCTCCGGTCGTGGCCGGTCCACGGCCTCGTACCGCATCGCCCTGCGGCCTCACTCCAGAGTGTTCCCGAAGCGAGTGAATCCGAAAAGAACGATCTGTGAACAACCACGCTGGGGTGAGTGGACCGCCGCAGACGGTGGCGACGGCGTGGGCCATCAGAGCCCCCGCAGGTCGAGAACGACCTCTTCACGCCTCTCGTGCTCGGGTCGATCGTCGGCCTCGGTGTCGGTTCCGTCGCCGTCGCCCTCACCGGACCGCTCCCAGCGCGCCTTGCGCAGCCGCCGCAGGACGAACCGCGTGGCCAGGACCACCAGGTCGACGGCCAGCACGACGATCAACACGATCAGCAAGCCAGGGAGATGCGACGTGGTGTCGGTGACCACGACGGTCGGGGCCAGCGGGGCCACCACGTCGAGGGTCCACTCGGTGGTGCCCCACACGGGCGCCCCGAGCTCGACCTGAAGCACCGTGCTCCAGGTCTCGCCGCCGGCGAGCGTCTCGGGCGGTACCACGGTGAAGGTGGTCTTGGTGTCGTTCTCGCCGCCGCCGGCTCGTCCCTGGAGGGTGACGCCCTCGACCGGTTCGCTGGTCCGGTTGCGCAGGGTGATGTCGAGGTCGTAGGTGGTGCGTCCGCCGAGGCTCGACCGCAGCCACCCACCGAAGCCCTTGCTGGCCCGGGTGGCCGACACCGACGCGGCCAGCGGCTCGGCGAGCTCCGATCCGCCGACGAGTTCGGCAACCGGGTGGCCGAGCAAGGTGATGTCGGCGACAGCCACCTCGTCGTTGTTGGAGCTCGCGACCCGCACGATGCACGGACACGGCATCGGTGGTTCACCGACGATCAAGTCGCTGATCGTGGGCGAGCCGTCGGCGTCGAGCTCCATCGACTTCGACGCGATCTGGTTGCAGTCCTGGGAGCCGCGACGCCCGGCGTTGCCGCAGACCGAGGCGGTGACGAAGTTGGACCGAAAGCCCGCCGCGGTCACCACGATCTGGTCGCCGATGTTGACCTCGTACCGGCTGAGGACGACGAGCGGGGCCGCGAACGCGGTGTCATCGTCGGAGCTGTCGACCTCGGGCGCACCGGGGTCCGCCGGCGCGGGATCCTCGACCGGCGCCTCGTCCTCCTCGATGGGCACCAGTTCCTGGGCGCCGAGCGCGCCCGCGCCGGACAGCACCGTCGCGCTTGCGACGGCCGCCAACGCGAGCAGCCCGACGAGGAACCGGATCATGTCAGCGAGTGCTCCTCGGTCTCGGGAAGCTGCTGCTGCTCACCGGCGCCGGCATCGACGACCAGCTCCCAGCTGGGCTCCGGCTCCGGAGCGTTGTGGCGGCGGTAGGCACGACGAGCCATGAAGAAGAAGAAGACGATCAGGCCGAGCAGGATCAAGGTGATCGGTGGGGCAAAGGTACGCGCCGTCCAGCTCGAGGCCTGCATCGTCGTGCCCTCGGCGTTGGTCGGCGGCTCGATGTCCACGGTGGCGGTGGCCCAGCCGAGGCCGGGCACGTTGTCGACGTCGGCCTCGTAGGTGACGCTCTCGCCGGGCAGGAGCTCGTTGAACTGGAGCGGCTCGGCGGTGCCCTTGCCGACGCCGAGGGGGCCGGCGACCGACGCCGTGGCGGTGCCGCTCAGGCGCACGTTGCCACGGTTGGCGATGGTGTAGATGACCGATGCGGAGCCGCCCAGCGGGTTGGCCGAGCTGTTGTAGTCGACCGACATGTCCTCGACGACGAGCTCGGGACGCAGCGGGCCGTTGACCCGGACGAAGAGGCGGGTGCCGGTGCGGCGGTCGAGGACGATGGCGCCGCCGTCGGCGGTGCTGCTCAGTGCCTCGTTGGAGGCGAGGATGCCGCCGACGTGGTCGCCAGGCGTGGCGTCATCGGGGATGCGAAGGGTGATGGGAATGGTGACGGCCCGGCCGGGCTCGACGGTCACGTTGTCCTGTGCGAACTCGACCCAGGTGCCGACGTCGGTCGGTGGCTCGTCACCATCGAGCAGCGAGAAGTCGCCGGTGGTCGCGTTGAAGGCGTCGGTGGCGTACACCCGGAAGGTGAGCGCCTGGTTGCCGAGGTTGAACACGGTGACGGCGTCCTCGATGACGGAGCCCGGGTCACCGGTGTAGGAGAGATCGGGGCGGGTGCTGGCGCCGGCTTCGTTGGCGCCGGCCGGTGTCAGCGCCCAGCTGTGGACGACTTCCTCGCCGGGTTCCAGCTCGAAGTCACCGTCGTCGAGCGGTCGCTCGACCGGGTTTTCATCGGTCTCGATCTCCTGCGCTGCGGCCGGCGTCCAGGAGAAGCCGAAGGCCAGCGCGGCGGTGACGAGGATGGCGAGGAAGCGTCGTGTGGTCATGAGAAGTGTTGTCTCGTTGGTTGTCTGCCTTGGAAGCACATGAGCGGTGCGGGCCGACCCGAAAGCCGACCCGCACCGCATCACGATGCGTATTGCTGGTTGCTCAGAAGATCAGATGACCGTCAGAGCGAGGATGCCCGAGTAGCTGCCGGCCGGGACCGACGTCGGGATCAGGAGGGTGAGGCGGGCATCGAGGGTGGCGATACCCAGACCCTCACCAGCCAGAGCGGTGGCCAGAGGCTGGCCGTCGCCCAGACCGGTGTTGGCGTTGACGCCGGTGCCGGGGAGAACCTCGGCGCCGGCGGTCACGACCTGGTCGTAGCCACCGGTGACTGCAGCATCCGAATCGTCGGTGACGACCGGGGTCCAGCCCAGGTAGTTACCGGCGAAGGTGTTGGAGCCAGCGGCGAAGGTGCTCATGGTGCCCTGCACGGTCCAGCCGATGTCGGTGTCACGGGTGTCGACAACCGTGACCTCGTCGAGGCGGCCGTCGGCAGCGTAGAACTGACCGGCGAGGGTGCCCGAGGTGACGAAGCTGGCGACACCGAGATCCAGACCACACTGGGTCGGGTAGGTGGCCGGGTTCGGGAACGGGTAGTTGCCGAACTCGGGGTCGTCCTGGACACCGGGGGTCACCAGGTCGATGTCGGGCGAGGTGCCGACCTGGTCAGCCGAGGCAGCCTCGGCGGCAAGGTCGAACGGGTAGCCCGGGAAGGCATCGACTGCGGTGAAGGCAGCCAGGTCGTTGTTGACACCACAGCGCTGGGTCAGGATCAGGGCGCCGGCGGGACGCTCGACGGTGATCTCCTGGTTCAGCACCTGGGCAGCAGCCGCAGCAGCGGAGGCGGCCAGGTCAACGCTTCGGTCCAGCGAGTCGGCGTAGGTCACGGCGACGGTGAAGTCGATGACCACACCCGGCGTCAGACCGGTCACGCTCTGGGAGAGGGTGCCAGCCGGAACGGTGAACGGCGAACCGGTCACGGGGGTGCCCGAAACCTGCTCGACAGCGGTCACGGTGTAGTTCACCGGGGTACCGCCGGCCGGAGCCGGCCAGTTGGCGATGAGCTCACCGGCACCACCGGTGGACACGGTCATCGGGCCCCACGGGATGGCGGGACGCTGCGGCGTGAACTGCACGATGGCCGAAGCCGGCGAGGTGCCGACCGCGTTGGTCGCCGTGGCAGTGACGTCGTAGGTCACACCGGTGGTCAGACCCGTCACCGTGATGGGCAGCGTGGCGCTGGTCTGGGTGAAGGTGTTGACACCGTCGGTGACGGTGACCTCATAGCTGGTGTCCGGCGGGACCGAACCACCAGGGGTCAGGTCGACGGTGATGGAGGTCTCGTCGACAGTCGAGCCACCGGAGCCCTCGGGGAGGACGGTCGGGGCCACGGCCGGGTCGCCCTGCTGGTAACGCAGGTTCTGCGAGCCACCGTTGACGGTGTCGGCGATGAGGGTGATCTCCTCAGTCCAGTAGGTGTCCATGGCGCCACCCAGCGAGCAGGCGACACCGATGTAGTAGTCACCAGGGGTGAGACCCAGAGCACCAGCCAGACCGAAGTCCGCCGGCGGGATGTTCAGGATGAAGTTGTCCGGAGCCAGCGTCGGCAGACCCGACACCAGAGCAGTGCCATTCAGCAGCGGGAAGGCCGGCGGGTTGGCGCCGGTCACACCGAAGGTGAGGGTGCTCAGGTCGGTGCCGACCGGGGCCATGAAGCCCCACCAGGCGTAACCGCCGGGGTTGTCACCGTTACAAGCGGGGTTGCCCCCGCCGGAGCCGGACGTGTCCAGGGTCAGACTGGAACGAGGTGTCCGAGTCGCCGGCAGCCGGCGAGATGAGGGCCGCACCCTCAGAGCCGGGAGCCGGCGCTGCAAGAGCGGCGGGCGTAGACGCCACTAGGAGTTGCGCGAACAGAGCGGCGAGGACGAGCACGGCAGATCGAAGAGCGGTCATGCCCGCCAACCAATCCGACCGGCCATCATCCGTCCAGCCTTCTCACCGAGTGTTCGCCTGATGTTCAGGCCGATTGCCCCCACCAACCGGGCAGAACGCTGCGGCCAGCGACCGAGAGCCCTAACAAGGCATCGTTTCGGTCCGGCCGTCTGGTGCGATGAGATAGGCGGTGTCGCCGTCGTTGTTCCAGACGTTCTGGTTCTTCCAAACGATCGGGTCGGCAGCGTCCGGGCCGGTGCGGATGGTCACGGACTCGCCCGCAGGGATCGTCACGCCCGGGAACGTGTAGATGTGCTTCTGGCCCTCGTCATGGAGCGTCCAGCCGGCCATCGAAACCGGGTCGGCGGCGGGGTTAGAGATCACCACAGTCTCTCCTCGGCGACTGCAGGAAACGAGTTGGGGACCTGCATCGGCTTCCGCCAGCTCCGGTGTGGGGGTTGCGGTGGGCTCAGGCCTAGCTACCGGGCTGACACGCGGTGGGAGTAGTGGCGAGGTCGGGTCGACCCCTTGAGGGATGCGGGCCGTCTGTGCTTGGGTTGCGCGCATGTGTCGAGCATCTCGGTGAGCGCCTGCCGTTCGGCCTCGGAGGCGAGGGGGAGCCCCCACCGGTGTTTGAACCCAACCCAGGCCACTGCGTAGCGGCACCACGACTCCTGCCTGAGAGGCCGCCAGACGTCTGGTCCGCTGTTGGCCTTGGCGGAGTTGACGGCCTGGCCCACGACCTCGTAGGCGGCGAGGTAGCCGATATCGGACGCTGCCTGCTGGCGAGATTGATCCGCCCAATCCCAGGCTCCGACTTCATGGATGTGCGAGAGCGGCACGATGTGGTCGATGGTCACGTCGGACGGCAGTTGTGTACACGTCTCCGCTGTAGGGGTCGACCCATTCGCCGGTCTCGACGAAGCAGCCGTCTGCCGATAGCACCGGCGGAACGATTGAGCGCATGCTCGAGGAGCTCGTGGCGGTCGTTCTGGCAGTCGCCATCCGAATCTGGCCAACCGCGGGGCTGGTACGTGTCACGGTCGTAGAAGGCTTCAGGAGGTCTCGACTCTGTCAGCATGGCGAATCCCTCGAGGGCCGAGACCACGGCCGACAGGTCCGGTTGCGCGTCGGTGGCCGCGGCTGGAGCCGGTGTCGGCTCTGGCGACGGCGTTGGGGACGGTGCCGGCGTCGGAACGGCACGGTGGCGGTTGGCTGCCGGTGGTTCGGTCGATTCGGGCGTCGGCTCCTGGCGTCGTCGTGGACGGGATCTTCGGTGGGAGATGCCGACTCAGACGTCGACACTTCCGTCGACGGTTCGTCGTCCATTGCCCGTCGAGTGACCCCACCGCGATCAGCGGCGATCAACACGCTGAGGATCCCGCCACCCACTCGAGCCCGGCGCGTCTTCCACCAAGGCGCTCTCGTCGGATCAGGTCGGCACAGCTCTGGGCCATCGCCAGACTGGTCTCTCCGACAGTTGGCGTTGGAGCCGCACGGGGTTGGGAGCGTCGACTGGGGGGCAGCCGCAGTTCGGAGGAGCGGCGATATCGTGCCCGATGGGCCGGGGTCCGGGTGTGATTCGGGCGGGGTACCACTCTCGATCGGATGCCTGCCACCACCCCGGCCGCTCACTTGGATCAACCTGCGCGGGCGTCGCCGTCGGTTCGTAGTCGGGGTGGGCTTCGGGCGGGTACCACCTCCGGTCGGACGCCTGCCACCAGCCTTCGCCCTGGGATGTGTCCGCCATGCCGTTTCCTGCCGTAGTCGAGACCCAGCGCCCCTCGCGAAGGTAGCGCGTCTAGACCGGGGGTCATCTCGTGGATCTGAGGCGCTATGGGCGATTCCGATCTGCTTCGATGTCGCGTTCGATCTTCGCGACACGCTGGTGTGACAAACCCATCAGCTTCGAGAGCTCGCGTAGAGAGAGGCCGAGAAGACGACCCTCAGCCACGACCGCACGGCGTGCCGCCGTTTCTGCCTCTGTCGCCCGCCGAGCTGCCTGGGAAGCACTATCCAGGCTTGCCATCAGGCCTGCAAGCTCCACGACGGCTGGCCACTCGGTCCTCGCCTTGGCTTTCCACCAACCAAGGAGTAGCAGCCTCGATGGTCAGCATGTTGGACCTCGGCGCCTGTCCAGCCGGCACCTGATCGACTTGCTCGCTGGCCGTGTTGCCTTGGCCCCACCCGGAGGGCTAGCGGAATTCGAAGTCATCGACGGGGTCGAGGCCGCGCTCGGCGCCAGGCTCTCATCCACAGTGCTGCCCGATCGATTCTCCGGTGACCCGTTTGGGTGAGCCAGGGGAGGATCTGTCACCCTCTGCAAGTAGGCGGCCGCCGCGTACTGCTCCGGGGGGGAGGATTTCCTGGCGGGACTGCACTCTCGGGGTCGTCCGCAGAATGGCCACCCTCCGCCCTCGGTCAGCGTCAGTGTTCTCAGCTGAGCTTCGAATGAAGGTTCAGCACGAGGTTGCCGATCGACGCGAGCCGCGCCCCGACGTCGAGTCCACGGTCGTTGGCGGCCTCCGAGAGGCGGAGGACGGTCTCGTGGATGCGCACTGATTGCCGGAGAAGGATTTCCCTGATCGGTCGAGCCGCGCGGAGCTCCGCAGTGGCCGAGTGGATGCCAGCTGCCAGGTCGTCCCAATCCTCCTGATCGATCTCTTCGATCTGGTCGCGGAGGGCCGAGACCTTTGCAAGCAACTCCTCGAAGTCTCTGGTGAGCTCGGCTCTGAGTTCGATGGCGATCGTCAGCGACAGATCCGATGCGTGAGGCTCGGGTTCCGGTTCGGGCGCAGCGTTGAGCTCGTCGAGTGCGTCCTCGACTCGGCTGAGGCCATCGTCCGTGAGGGTGTACCAGCCCCCGAGCGCCACAGGTTCGATCAGCCCACGATCTGAGAGCCGTTGAGCGTGGGAGAACACGTCCCTGGCGTCCTCATGACCAAGTTCTGCGGCAAGCTCCTTGAGATTGGCGCGCTCGCCGTAGCGGCCATCCGTCTGTTCGTGGAGCCAGAGCATGATCCACGTCATGCGTTTGTCGGGGTGAGGTCTTCCCAGACCGCTTCCTGTTCCTCGTCCATGACCAGCTCGTCGCCTACAGGGCCATCGGGGATTCTGGGATGTCCATCATGAGGATCCGGCCCTCATGCAGGCCCTTCAGGACCACGAAGGGCTGCATCAAGGGGTTTGCGAACCGGTACCGCCATCGGCGCTCGCCACCCCGTCGCTCTAGCACTGGCCCCCGGGTCGTGCAGAAGTCGTACAGATGATTCTGAAAGCGCGGGATGTCGTATTTCTCGTCCATGATCCGAGTCATCGGAGCACGAACGTCCGCTGGGGCGAAGTAGCCCAGACTGTCCACGGGTGCCAGAGCACATGCGAGGAGGACCTCCTCGTACAGAGACTTCTGGGCCGACGAGGTGGCGTCGTGATACGCAGTCCTGATCGAGGCTTGACTCTTCTCGATCGCCGCACTTAGAGCGCTGGCCACGTGTCGCTGATCGATGTTCGTCGCGCCCTCCCGGACAGCCACCTTCGCAGCGCACTGCGCGATGAGGTGCGCGTAGGTGGGAAGGCCTTGAGGAATCCGCACCAAGAACGTGCGGGCCTCTGGGTCGATCGTCATCTCGACTGCGTCCAGTCCCTTGTCGATGATGTCGGCGATCTCCTCAGAGCGCATCCGCGGCATCCGGATCTGGGCGATGGCCCTCTCGATCGACTCGTGCTCGCTGATCAGTGACTCAACATCGTCCGCGACGCCGACGATCACGAGCGTCGCCTTGACCAGCTGATCCGAGAGCGTCTTGATCGTGTCGGCCATCAGGAGGCGAGTGCCGACATCCCCGATTCGGTCGAACTCGTCCAGGAAGATCAGCACGTCCGCGACCTCTGCGACATAGCGAAGAAGGTGACGAACGTTTGTCCGGAGTGACCTCATCGCCGAAGCCGAGGACCTCCGCCCCAGCTGCGATCTGCGCCGTCAGTTCTCCCTCGAACCTGCCCCCGGGCAACTTGTCCAGGTAGATCAGCTCGTCGACAACCTTCTGCCAGATCGTCGCGAAGTTGTCGCCGGTGTCGCAGTTGATCCGGAGCGTGATTGCGAGACCTCCGTTGACTGCGGCGCTGACGCTAGCGAGGCTCGTCTTACCGACCCCGCGCTCACCGAACAGAATCGCGTGTTGGCCGGCCTCGAAGCACACGTCCTGGAGCCGGTCCATCTGCTCGCTGCGACCGGCGAAGAGGTCCACGACCTCAACAGGTGCTGAGGGACGGAAGACCTCCGAGAGGATCGCCATCTTCCGGTAGAACTCGTCGTCGGGATGTCTCGGCTTGGCCACAGCTCCAAGTATGACAGTCCTGACCCCTAGTTCCGTGGCAATTGATCCAAGTATCCCCAAGAAGCCTCTCGGGGGGCCGAAACTCGCCGCCGAGCCCCCCCCGGCACCGACCGCCGGCACCGCGGAGCGCTCCCCAGGAATGTCGGGGACAGTCGAGAGGCGTCGGCGGCGGCCCGAGGTCCAGGAATCGTGGCCATGGTCCCGTTGTCTACACGTTGTCTAGCTCCACGCAGAAGACCTCTGAGCTGGTGGTTGATGGTGAGTCGGCCTGTAGGCGGGATTCTGTGCGGGAGTCCGTTGCCGGGGTCTCCGTGGATGACCATCCATCTGTGCGGTCCACCTGGGGACTGCCCCCTCTCGGGGGCGGGACGATCGGCCCATGTCCCACGCTTGACCTTGCTCCCGGTGGGGGTTGCCGAGCCGCCGGGGTCACCCCCGACGCTGGTGCGCTCTTACCGCACCGTTTCACCCTTGCCTGTGCCGCACCGAAGTGTGGCCATCGGCGGTCTGTTCTCTGTTGCCCGATCCGACAGGTCGCCCCGCCCTGACTCTCGTCAGCACCGTGATCGTCGGAGTCCCGACCTTCCTCGACGCCGGCACCCTCCGGGGAGGGCGGACGCCGCGGCCATCCGGCCGACTCACCATCGAGACCAGTGTGCCAGGCCCCGTCCAGGGATCACATCGGGAGACGAGCGACCGATACTGTCGGGGACAGCCCCCGCTGCGAGCCCCCCGGCTCCCCGACACCGGGACCATCCCCCTGAGCACACACGACGAGACCCTCTGGAAGGCTGCGCCGGACATCTTCGTCGTGGCCGAACCTGCCGAGCACTTCATCGATGCCGCCATCGACGAGGTGGAGGCGCTGCGACTGCTCTCGGATGACCCGCGGACGAGCTTCGTGACGCACACACGGCGCACCCAGGCGAAGGTGGGGCCGGCCGTGGTGATCAGCATCGTGGCCGAAGGGCTGGCCGGCGAGCGCCACACCGCGGTGGTGGTCTCGGTCGTCGTGCACAGCGACGCCAGAAGGGGAGAGGACCGCCTGGTCCGAATCCTGACGCACCTCGAGGATCAACACACCCGCCACGAGGACGGCCGCATCGAATTCGAGGAGCACCACGCGGCGCTTCGGGCCGCGCTGATCGACGCGGTCCTGCGGGTCGAGCCCGGCGCGCAGCATCGGGACTCGCCCTCCGAGCCGGAGTCCGTGCCCGAGACGGGCGCGCCCGCGGCGCTCCGCTCGGATCCGCGGGTCGACGCCGCGTCCGAGCCGCTGCCCGCATGGCACCGGCCCGCGGTCGACGGACGGTCCGTGATCGGCCTGGCGTTGATCGCGACCGGCGTCGTCGTCGGAGCGCTCGCCGTGGCCTCCGGCTCGCTGCCGACGGCCGTGCTCGGGGTCGTGGCGGCTGTGCTGCTCGGTTGGATCGGCAGCCGCCTCAACGGCGGCTGAGAAGGCCGTCACTCCCAACGAACTGCGGCTGCCACCCAACCCTCGGCGTCTCGGCGATCGATCAGGCGTGGGGAGCCCAGTGCCACCCGGAGCGGTGACAGCTGCGGCGACGAGATGCCGCTGACGATGAGCGTTCCCTCGTCGGTGACGCGACGCAGGTCGGCCGACAGCATCTCCAGCGTGGCCGCGTGGGTGTTGGCCAGCACCAGGTCGGCGACGCCGCGCAGATCCGCCAGCGGGGTGGTGGACGCCGTGACCCGGTCGGCGACCCCGTTGCGTTGGGCGTTGGCTGCGGTGGCCGCGGCCGCGGCGGGGTCGACGTCGATGGCGATGGCGTTGGCGCCACGCACTGCCGCGACGATCGACAGGATGCCCGAGCCGGACCCGACATCGACGACGCGGACACCCTGCAGGTCCAGCGGCAGCATCTCCAGAATCAGCACGGTGGTGGGATGGTGGCCGGCGCCGAAGCCGCCCGCCGGATCGATCGTGATCACGCGGTCGTGCCGGCTGCGATCGAAACGCGACCACGGGAAGCAGATGCAGCTGCCGTCCTCGAGCCGGAGCGGAGCGGTGTGCCGATCCCAGGTGCTCATGCCCGACGGCGACGCAGGGCCGGCGACGGCGGACTCGCCGGTGGCGCGCAACGCTCGCGACACCTCCTGGGCCCGGCTGGCATCGCTGAACCAGCCGATCACCACCGAAACGGTGTCGTCCTGGGTGTCGATGGTGACGTTGCGGGCCCCTTGGACGCGGAGGCGGGTCGCTGCGTCCGGACCCTCGTCGGGGTCGACCGCGACCAAGACGCTCGACACCGCGACGGAGGGTACCAAACGCCCCTCGGGTTCGGTCCGGCCGGTGGGCATCCAACTGGTGCGATCGGGCGGCACCGACGGATACTTGGTCCATGACGCTCGAAGACCATGGCGGTTGGCCCGGTGTCCTCGGCGCGCTGACCGAGGGCGACGACATCTCCTCGGACGCGGCCGAGGCGGTTCTGTCCACGGTGCTGGCCGGTGAGGCCACCGATGCGCAGCTCGCCGCCTTCCTCGTGGCTCTGCGCCAGAAGGGCGAGACCGTCGCCGAGATGAGCGGTCTCGTGCGCGCCATGCGGGCGGCCGCCGTGCCGTTGGACGTACCCGAGCACACGGTCGACCTGGTGGGCGCCGGCGGGTCGGCACTCGGCCGGAGGGCGGCGTTGAACGTGTCGACCATGGCGTCGTTCGTGGTGGCGGGTGCGGGCGCCACCGTGTGCAAGCACGGCAACCGCAAGGCCTCCTCCACGTCGGGCTCCTTCGACGTCCTCGAGGCCCTCGGGGTGCGCATCGACCTCACCCCCGACGGCGTCGAGCGATGTGTGGCCGAGGTCGGGGTGGCGTTCGCCTTTGCCCCGACGTTCCACCCCGCCATGCGGTTCGCCGGGCCGGTCCGTGCCCAACTCGGGATCCCCACGGTGTTCAACATCCTCGGTCCGCTGTCGCACCCCGGCCTGCTGACCCGGCAAGTCGTCGGGGTGCCCGACGTCGAGACCGGGCGACGGATGGCCGAAGTGCTCTCGGCCACGGGGAGCACCCGAGCCATGGTCGTCACCGGTGACGGCGGGGCTCGACGAGCTCAGTGTCACGGGCGAGAACACGATCCACGAGATCCATGGGGACGCGGTCACCACGACCACGCTGAAGCCCCGTGACGTCGGCCTCGCCGAGTCGTCGCCCGAGAGCCTGCACGGTGGTGATGCGGCCGCCAATGCGGAGATCGCCCACCGGATCTTCGGCGGCGAGGCCGGTCCGCGGCGAGACATCGTGGTGCTCAACGCCGCCGCCGGTCTGGTCACGGCAGGGGTGGCTGCCGACATGGTCGATGGCTGCGAGCGGGCCGGCGCGTCGATCGACTCGGGTGCCGCTGCCGCGAAGCTCGCGGCCCTGATCGACCTGTCGGCCGAACTCGGCGACTGAGCGCTCGAGACTGTCACACCCCCTCCGTAGTGTCGGAGGCATGGACGGAACGAGCACCTCGATCGAGGTCGACTGCGCCACCTGCGTCGTACGGGACACCGATGCCTGCGACGACTGCCTGGTGACCTACATCTGTGATCGTGAGCCGGGCGACGCGGTGATCATCACCATCGACGAGCTTCGGGCCATGCGCACCCTCAACGAGGCCGGCCTGGTGCCCGGGTTCTGCGCCACCAACGCCGGGACCGGCTGAGCGAGCAGGAACCGCCTGCCGGGCTCGTCGTCGCCAGGCCATCATGGGGCCATGACCCTCGGCGGCCTGACCTTCGATCGCTACTGCCGGCACGTACTGGACGAGGCGGCGCGCTTCCACGCCGCGTTCGAGGCCGCGCCCGAGTCGGTCCGGGTGCCGGCGTGCCCGGACTGGGACCGGGTGGAACTGCGCGACCACCAGGCGGGCGTGTTGGCGTTCTGGATTCGCCAGCTCGCCGACGACGCCGACCTGGACGAGCTCCGCATGGACGGGGTCATGGAGCAGCACGTCCGGCCGGTGCGTGACCTCGCCGACGAGGTCGTCGCTCGCCTGACCGCCGTCGGGCCCGACCACCCGTGCTGGAACTGGTCGGGGGTCGACAAGACCGCCGCCTGGGTCGCCCGCCGGATGGCACAGGAGATCTCTGTTCACCGGTTCGACGCCGAATCGATCGGCGGGGACGTCACCGCCATCGACGACGACATGGCCCGCGACGGCATCGACGAACTCCTGGACGTCTTCGTCGAGGCCCCGGCCGGCACCTCCTGCACTGGCGGCCTGGTGGTCGAGCTGGTCGACCCGGAGACCCGAGCCGTCTTGACCGCCGACGGCGCGGTCCGCACCACCGACGTCCCGGTGGCCACGCTCCACGGCAGCGCGTCCGACGTGCTCTTGGCGCTGTGGGGCCGGGCCAGCGCCGCAGCGTGGGCGGGAGCGCCCCGAGGCACCCGGCACCTGGGCCCGCCTGGCGACGTTCTCGTGACGCCGGACACCGGGCTCTGGGCCCGGTTGCAGGAGGTGGCGGCCGCGGCCGGGCTCGATGCGGTGGGGGTCGCCGCAGCCGAGGTGTTCGCGTCCACGCGAGCCGACCTGGTGAACCGCAAGGCCGAGGGCCTGCACGCGGACATGCAGTTCACCTACCGCAACCCCGAGCGCTCGACCGACCCGGTCCGGCACCTGCCCGATGCCCGCAGCCTCGTGGTGGGCGCCCTCTCGTACCTGCGCGACAGCACCGGCACCGAGCTGGACGGGCCCGCTGGCCGAGTCGCCCGCTACGTCTGGGAAGACCACTACACCGAGCTCCGGCACAAGCTCGGTGTGGTGGCGGCTGCCCTCGACGAGGCCGGGTGGCGCACCCGCATCCTCGTTGACGACAACGCGCTCGTGGACCGCGAAGCCGCCCACCGCGCCGGCATCGGCTGGTACGGGAAGAACGCCAACCTGCTGCTGCCCGGCCGGGGAAGCTGGTTCGTGCTCGGCAGTGTCCTGACCGACGCGCCACTGCCGCCCGTCGGAACCGCTCGAAGACGGTTGCGGGACCTGTACCCGTTGCCTCGCCGGTTGCCCCACCGACGCCATCGTGCGCCCCCGGTGTCATCGACGCCAACCGCTGCCTCGCCTGGCTGGTGCAGGCCAAGGGCACCTTCCCGGTCGAGTACCGCGAGGCGCTCGGCGACCGCATGTACGGCTGCGACGACTGCCAGGAGGTGTGCCCGCCGAACCGCCGGCAGGCCCGGCAGGCCGTCCACGTGACCTCGCCCGGCCGGCGGCCCTGGGTTCCCCTGCTCGACATCCTGTCGGCCGACGACGACACCCTCCTCGAGCGCTATGGCGTCTGGTACATCCCGGGGAGAGAAGCCAGATACCTGCGGCGGAACGCGCTGATCGCACTGGGCAACAGCGCCGACGGCGCCGACCCGGCCGTCGAAGCGGCGCTTCGGACCGCGTTGGGTGCCCCCGACCCGATGCTCCGCAGCCATGCGGTCTGGGCCGCCAAGCGCCTCGGCCGCCCGGACCTCCTGGGGCCCCTCGCCGACGACCCGGAGCCGGCCGTGCAGACCGAGCTGGCCGGCGATGTGTCGCCCGCGGCGGGATCGGGCACCATGGCGCCCTGATGCGGCATCTGCTCGTCACCAACGACTACCCGCCCAAATTCGGCGGCATCCAGAACTACCTCTGGGAGCTGTACCGGCGGCTGCCAGCCGACGACTTCGCCGTGCTCACTCGGCGCTATCCGGGCCTGGGAGCCGTGGGACGCCGACCAGGACCACCGCATCGTCCGGGTGCCTCAGCCGGTCCTGACACCGGAGCCGTGGCTGCTCCGCCGGGTGCGCGCCGAGGCTGCGGCCATCGACGCCGACATCGTGATGTTCGACCCGGCCTTCCTGGTGGGTCCCCTCGGGCCCCCGCCTCGACGTGCCATACGGGGTGATCGTCCACGGGGCCGAGATGACCATTCCCGGCCGACTACCCGTCACGGGCCAGGTCATGGGTGACGTACTCCGCAAGGCGTCGCTTGGTGGTGACCGCGGGAGAGTACTCGACCTCCGAGTCCGAACACGCCGCCGGGCGGGCGCTGCCCATCGTGGAGGTGCCACCCGGGGTCGACACCGATCGCTTCCGCCCGTTGGGAGCACCAGACCGGGAAGCCGCCCGCCGCAGCTTCGGCCTCGATCCGGGTGCGCTGGTGGTGCTGACCCTGAGCCGCCTCGTGCCCCGCAAGGGCATGGACGTGGTGATCCAGGCGGCGGCCACGCTGCAGTACGAGTTCCCGTCGTTGACCGTGCTCGTCGCCGGCAGCGGCCGCGACCGGATCCGTCTCGAACGCATCGCAGGCCGGACCGGTGCTCCAGTGCGTTTCCTCGACCGGGTGCCCGAGGAGGAACGTCGCCACGCTCTACGGCGTGGCGGACGTGTTCGCGATGTTGTGCCGGGTCCGCCTGGGCGGGCTCGAACAGGAGGGTTTCGGGATCGTGTTCCTCGAGGCCGCGGCTTCGGGCGTGCCCCAGCTCGCCGGGCGCAGCGGGGGGTCGGCCGAAGCGGTCGAGGACGGCGAGACCGGGTTCGTGGTCGACGATCCGTCGGACCCCGATGCGGTCGCACACCTGCTCCGACGGCTCCTCGAAGACGACCTCCTGCGAGCCCGGATGGGCGAGGCGTCCCGGCGGCGCGCCGTCGAGGAGTTCCGCTACGACCTGCTGGCCCGCCGCCTGCACGAGGCCATGGAGGAGACCGTCAGCTCGCCACCGGCGCTCGGCGGGTGATTTTGGCCGCGACAATGGCATCATCGACACCCATGTTCGAACGTCTCCCCGAGACCGGTCGACCGCTCATCGCAGCGTCCTGGATCGGGACCGCCGTCTTCACGGTCTCCGCCGTCCTGTCGGTCCTCACCAGCGCCATGCGAGCGGTCGGCGTGGTGGTTGCCCTGGCGCTGTTCGCCGTGGGATGTGTCGTGTTCCTGAAAGCCTTCTTCGAGGCCGTCGAACGCAGCCGTACCGAGGAGATCGCGGTCTCCAACCTCTACTTCCTGTCGGGCTCGGCGCCCAAGGCGGTGCGCTGGCACCTGCTCGGCAGCACCGCGGTCCAGGTCGTGGTGTCGTTCGCCACAGCATCCGTGCGACCGTTCACGGCGGTGGCATTCGGTATCCTCGTCCCCATGTACGGTCTGGGGATGGCCGGCCTGTGGGCCGCTCGCCACGGCGAGTTCCCGGACCGGAGGAACCTTCGACCGAAGAAGATCAGGTGACCCATGACTGATCATGCGACCCAGCGGGCGATCATCCACGCCACCCCCCAGGAGTGCTTCGAGGTGGCTGCCGACTTCGCGCGCTACCCCGAGTGGGCGACCGACGTGAAGCACGCCGCCGTCCTGAACGCCGACGACGAAGGCCGGGGCGGCGACGTCACGTTCCGCGCCGCGGCGATGGGGCGGAGCACCACCTACACGCTGCGCTACTACTACGGCTCGAACCCGCTCCGGATCGCCTGGAAGCAGCTCGAGGGTGACATCACCCGCAAGCTCGACGGCGAGTACGAGTTCGTGCCCGCGGACGAGGCCGGAACTCAGACCGAGGTGACGTACCACCTCGAGGCCGACCTGGTGGTCCCGATCCCCGGCTTCGTGAAGCGACGGGCCGAGACCCGCATCATCCGGACCGCGCTCGAGGATCTCCGTCGACGGGTCGAAGCCACGGTCAGTTCGTGACCGGCGACGGCGCCAACGCGCCGGTCTACGTCGGGTTCGACATCGGAGGCACGAACGTACGGGGTGTTCCGCTGCGCGCCGACGATTCCGTGGGCGACACGGTGAAGATGCGACGGCCCGAAGAGCCGGAAGCGCTGGTCGAGACCGTGGCCATGCTCGTCGCCCGGATCGCCGAGGCCGAAGGTGCCGAGGTGGCCGGAGTCGGGGTCGGCTGTGCCGGCATCGTCGACGGCGACGGTGTGGTGCGCACGTCGCCAAACATCCCCTCGCTGGTGCAGTTCCCGCTGCGGGCACAGCTCGAGGCCCGACTCGGCCTCGACACCGTGGTCGACAACGACGCCACCACCGCCACCTGGGCCGAGGCCCGACTCGGCGCGGCCCGCGGCTGTGCCGACGTGGCCTTCGTGGCGCTCGGGACCGGTGTCGGCACCGGCTTCGTCCTGGATTCGCGCCTGCATCGCGGCGCCACCGGGTTCGCCGGAGAGTCCGGCCACATGACCATCGTCCACGACGGGCTGCCCTGTGTGTGCGGGCGGCGCGGGTGTTGGGAGCGCTACTCGTCCGGTACGGCCTTCAACCGGCTCAGCCGCGAGGCGGCAGCCGCCGGCCGCGCCGACTCGGTGCTGGCCCTGGCCGGCGGCAACGTCGACGACGTGACCAGCGAGCACACGGCGCAACTCGTGGCCCAGGCAGACCCCGAGGCCCTCGCCATCCTGGCCGAGCTCGGCTACTGGACCGCCGTCGGCCTGGCGAATCTCGTCAACGTCCTCGACCCGTCGATCATCGTCATCGGGGGCGGCCTGGCTGACATCGGCGACCCGCTGATCGAAGCCATCCGAGACGCCTACCCCAAGGTCATGATCGACCACGACCTCCGGGATCCGGTCGCCATCGAGCGCTCCATGTTCGGCGGCCGCAGCGGCGCCATCGGCGCAGCCGTGCTGGCCGCCGACGTGGACGGCTGAATCCTCCACGGGGCCACCTCTGGGCGCCGATAACATCGGCCGGATGGAGTTCCGACGGATCACCAACCTGCCGCCCTACGTCTTCACGATCATCAACGACCTGAAGGTCGAGGGACGACGCAACGGCGACGACATCATCGACTTCGGGTTCGGCAACCCCGACCTGCCGTCGCCCGACATCGCGGTCGAGAAGCTCACCGAAGCGGCGCACAACGCGAAGAACCACCGCTATTCGGCCTCCAAGGGCATCCCGAAGCTGCGTGAGGCGATCTGCAACCTGTACGAGCGACGCTTCGGCGTGACGCTGGACCCCGAGACCGAGGCCATCAACACCATCGGCGCCAAGGAAGGCCTGTCGCACCTGATGTGGACGCTGGCCCAGCCCGGCGACGCCGTGCTGGTGCCGTCGCCGTCGTACCCGATCCATCTCTACTCACCGCTGTTCGCCGGCGCCGAGGTGCGCGAGATCCCGCTGTCAACCGGCAGCGACTTCTTCACGGCCATGCGGGAGCGCTGGGAGTACAGCTGGCCCAAGCCGCGGGTCATCCTGCTGTCGTTCCCGCACAACCCCACCACCACGTGTGTGGACCTGGACTTCATGGCCCAGGTCGTCGACTTCGCCAAGGAGAAGGACGTGCTCCTGGTGCACGACTTCGCCTATGCGGATCTGGGCTTCGACGGCTACTCGCCGCCCTCGATTCTCCAGGTCGACGGCGCCAAGGACGTGGCGGTCGAGCTGTACTCGATGACCAAGTCGTTCTCGATGGCCGGGTGGCGGGTCGCGTTCATGCTGGGCAATCGCGAGGTGATCGCGGCGCTGGCCAAGCTCAAGTCGTATCTCGACTACGGCACGTTCCAGCCCATCCAGATCGCGGCCACGGTCACCCTCAACGAGGCGCCGGACCACCCCAAGCTGGTCAACGACATCTACCAGAGCCGCCGCGACGCCCTCTGCAACGGTCTGAACCGGATCGGCTGGGAGATCGAGCCGCCGCAGGGAACCATGTTCGCCTGGGCGCCCATCCCGGAGCCCTACAAGGGCATGGGCTCCATCGAGTTCGCGTCGTGGCTGGTCAAAGAGGCCAAGGTGGCCACCTCACCGGGTGTCGGCTTCGGTCCCGGCGGCGAAGGCTACGTGCGCTTCGCCATGATCGAGAACGAGCATCGGACCGCGCAGGCGATCCGCCAGCTCAAGACCACCCTGACGAAGCTGACCCCCACCGAGGAGTAGGGCGTCAGTCGCGGGCCCAGTCCCGGCTGCGGTCGACGGCCCGCTGCCAGTCGGCGTAGGCCGCATCGAGCTCGCCCCGGTCGCCGCCCGGCTGGACCTCGACGTCGAGTTCCCAGTGCCGAGCGATGGCGTCGAGCGACGGCCACACGCCCACGGCCAGGCCGGCGAGGTACGCCGCGCCGAGCGCGGTGGTCTCCTGCATCGTGGGTCGTTGGACCGGCACGCCGAGCTGATCGGCCTGGAGCTGGAGCAGCAGTGACATCGCCGACGCACCCCCGTCGACGCGCAGGCTCTGGAGCGGCGCTCCCGATGCGGCCGCCATGGCGTCGACCACATCGCGGGTCTGGAAGACCATCGCTTCGATGGTCGCCCGGGCGATCTCGGGTCGACCGGTCCCTCGGGTCAGTCCGACGATGGTGCCGCGAGCGTAGGGGTCCCAGTAGGGGCTGCCCAGGCCGGTGAAGGCCGGCACCAGATACACGCCGCCGGTGTCGTCGCACTGCTCGGCGAGGGGTTGGAGCTCGGGCGCGGCGTCGATGATCTGGAGACCGTCACGCAGCCACTGGACGGCGGCACCGGTCACGAAGATCGCGCCCTCGAGCGCGTAGGTGGCGACCGGGCCATCGGGGCCGTCGAGCAACCAGGCGACGGTGGTCAGCAGTCCCTCGACCGGCTCGGGGCAGGTATCGCCCACGTTCATCAGGACGAACGAGCCGGTGCCGTAGGTGTTCTTGGCGTCCCCGGGCGCGAACGCGGTCTGGCCGAAGAGGGCCGCGTGCTGGTCACCGGCGATGCCCGTGATCGGGATCCCTGCGCCACACGCGGCGTCGGCGGTGGTGGAGCCGAAGGATCCGCTCGACGGGCGGACCTCGGGAAGGACGTTCAGCGGGACGCCGAACAGTGCGGCGAGCTCGTCGCTCCAGCGGAGGTCCCGGATGTCGTACAACAGGGTGCGGCAGGCGTTGGTGGCGTCGGTGGCGTGCACGGCGCCGCCGGTCAGCTTCCAGACCACCCACGAGTCGACGGTGCCGATGGCCAGGTCGGGGCCGGCCTCGACACCCCCCTCGGTGAGCAACCACTCGATCTTGGAGCCCGAGAAGTACGGGTCGAGCACCAGTCCGGTGCGGTCCCGCACCAGGTCGAGGTGCCCGTCGGCCTCGAGCTGCTCGCAGCGCTCGGCGGTCCGACGGTCCTGCCAGACGAGCGCCTGGTGCACCGGCTCGGACGTGGCTCGGCTCCAGGCCACGATGGTCTCGCGCTGGTTGGTGATGCCGATCGCCGCCGCAGGCTCGTGCAGGGCGGCGCTCACCTCGCCGAGGGTGACCTGCACGGCGTCCCAGATCTCCGCGGCGTCGTGCTCGACCCAGCCCGGTTGTGGGAAGTACTGGGTGAACTCGCGGTAGGCCGAGGCGACCGCTCGACCGGTTTCGTCGATGGCGATGGTGCGCACGCCGGTGGTCCCGGCGTCGATGGCGAGGATGATCGGCATGGTCGGCGAGCGTATAGGAGGTCCCGCCGCCACCGTTATGATGCGACCGTCCGGTGGCAACGGTGCCACCCCTGTTCCGCGCATTCGATCCGAAGAGGGAACCAATGAAGGTCGGCGTGATCACCGGCGGCGGTGACTGTCCCGGACTGAACGCGGTCATCCGCGCCATCGTCCGCAAGGCGCAGAAGGTCTACGGCGACGAGGTCTACGGCTTCTACGACGGCTGGCATGGCGTCATGGAGCAGAAGTACGAGCTCCTCGACATCGACCGGCTGCGGGGCACCCTGCCCCGGGGCGGGACCATTCTGGGCACCACCCGCATCACGCCGTACATGGTCGAGGGCGGCCTGGACAAGGTGCGCGCCTGTCGCGACGAGCTGGGGATCGAAGCCCTGATCGTCATCGGGGGCGAGGGCACGCTGTCGTGTGGCCTCGAGGTCTGGCGCGACGGCGCCATGGAGATCGTCGGGGTCCCCAAGACCATCGACAACGACATCGGTTCCACCGAGATGACCTTCGGATTCGACACCGCGGTGGACATCGCCACCGAGGCCGTGGACCGCCTGCACACCACCGCCGAGTCGCACGACCGGGTGATGGTGGTCGAGGTCATGGGTCGCCACGTGGGTCACATCGCGCTCTGGGCAGGTATCGCCGGCGGTGCCACGATGATCCTCATCCCCGAGGAACCCTTCGACATCGAGCAGGTCGCCGATGCCATCCGGCGACGCCACGAGGCCGGACGCTTCGCCTCGGTGGTCGTGGTGGCCGAGGGGGCCCGGCCCAAGGAGGGCACGCTCGACGTGCCGGAGCCCGAGGTCGACATCTACGGCCACCAGAAGCTGGGAGGCATCGCGAACGTCGTCGCCGCCGAGATCGAGGCCCGGACGGGGTTCGACGCTCGGGTGACCGTGCTCGGGCACGTGCAGCGCGGCGGCACGCCCTCGCCCTTCGATCGGGTGCTGTGCACCTGGTACGGGGTCGCCGCCATCGACGCCGTGCACGACGGCGCCTACGGCACGATGGTCGCCCTCCAGAACGCGGATGTCGTCCGGGTGCCGCTCGCGGAGGCGACCTCGGAGCTCAAGACCGTCAACCCCAACCTCTACGCCGCGGCCAAGAACTTCTTCGCCTGATCCGATTCCTCGGGTCCGGATCAGCCGCCGCCGTCGTCCTCGGAGGGTTGCTCGGACGGGACCGGCTCGGGAGTGGGCGGCACGAAGTCGGGGTCCGCGCTGGCGTAGTCGTCGGGCACGAGGATCTGCTTGTCCTCGCCGTCGGTGGGCCAGAACTCCGGCTCGCCGTCGATCCTGATCACCACCCGGTCGATCGACGGGCTCTCGGCGAGCGTCCACACGATCTGGGCCACCGCGAGCCGCAGGAACTCGTCCTGGAGGGTGTCGAGGCTGCCGGCTGCGAGATCGATCGTGGCCGTGCCGCTCGCGGGGGTCTCGGGCTGGGCGAAGAGCGCCGTCTCCGCCGGGATCAGCGTCACGATGCCGGCCTCGGTCTCCTCTTCGGTGGGCGTCTCCCGCAGCTCCTCGATCAGTGCCGTGATCGTCAGCGGGTCGGGGAGCTCACGCTCGACCGCACGGAGACGACCCTCGGCGTCGGTGAGGTAGATCGTGAACGGCTGGGTGGCTCGCGGGGTCGCAGTCGGGGTCTCGGGTTCAGGTGTTGGCGTCGGTACCACCAGGGTGCGCGGCTCGCCGTCGAGCGGGACCCCGCAGGCAGCAAGCGGCACCAGCACGGTCAGCGCGACAGCGGCCAGTCTCATGAGCGGCTTCATGTGGGCACCACCACCGGCAACTCCACCACGAACCGGGCGCCGGGCAACCCGTCGGGACGGTCGTCCACCCGGACCCGCCCACCGTGCAGTCGAACGTGTTCGGCCACCAGCGCCAGCCCCAGCCCGGTCCCGGTGCCGGCGCCGCGACGGCCGCCCTCGGAGCCTCGAGCGAACCGCCCGAAGATCAGCTGCCGCTCGTCCACCGGAACACCGGGGCCGCTGTCCTCGACCGCGATCTCGATCACGTCGTCGTACTGCCGCAGCTCGATCCCGGTGGCGCCGCCACCGTAGTTGGAGGCGTTCTGCAACAGGTTGGTGATGACCCGCCCCATGCGACGCTTGTCCGCGGACACCACCGTCTCGTTGATCTCCTCGGCGTGGCTGACCGGCACCAGGGGATAGCCGGCCTCGGCGGCGGCGCGGCGCACGAACTCGGCGATGCCGAAGTAGTCCGGCTCGATCTGACCGCCGCTGGTGTCGTAGCGGGAGATCTCGAGCAGATCCTCGACGAGTTGGCGAAACCGCTCGAGGTCGGACTGCAGCAGGTCGAGTGCGGTCACGGAGCGTTCGCTGAGCTCGTCGCGGCGCCCGCCGAGAACCTCGGCGCTGGCCATGATGGTCATGAGCGGGGATCGGAGCTCATGGCTCACGTCGGACGCGAATCTGGCGTCGCGCTCGATCCGCTCCTCGAGGTTGCCGGCCATCTCGTTGAACGACGCTGCCAGGGCGGTGAGGTCGGCGTCGCCGCCGACGTCGAGGCGGGCGCTGAGGTCGCCTCGGGCCAACGCCTCGGCGATCCGGGACACGTCCTCGAGCGGTGAGAGCACTCGGCGTGCCGCGTAGACGCCGATGGCCACACCCGACAGGGTGGTGACCAGACCGGCGCCCAGCAGCGCCAGGCCGATCGACTGCAGCGTGTCCTCGATGTCGGTGAGCGGCACCGCCTCGGCGTAGACACCGTCGCGGACGCCGATCGGCACCATGGTGACCAGGGTGGGTTCGCCGCCCACGAGATAGCGCATCACGAACGGCTCGGTGTCGTCGCCTGCCAACCTGGACCGGAGCGGAGTGTTGAGGTCGCGCACGGAGAACGCGTTGGGGTTCGCCGAGATCCAGTCGAGTCCGGCGTCGGACCGGATCCGCAGCACGGCCGTGGCATCGGCGATGGTGGCGCGGGCGGTCAGCAGACTGCGTACGCCGTCCTCGTCGGTGTCCTCGGCGATCAGCGGGGCGATGCGCTCGGCGTTGGACAGGGCCGTCTCGGCGGCCACGGTCTCCCGGCGCTCGAGCAGGTTGTTGCGGGTCAGGCCATAGGTGACCGTCGACAACAGGGTCGACAGCAGGAAGGCACCCAGCCCGAACGCCAGGGTCAGACGGGTCCGGAGCCGGAGCCGGTTGGGCCGCCGTTGGTCCGTCAAGCCTGGAGTTTGTACCCGAGCCCGCGGACGGTGAGCACGTAGCGCGGCTTGGCCGGGTCGGGTTCGATCTTGGTCCGGAGCCGGCGGATGTGGACGTCCACGAGACGACCGTCGCCGAAGTAGCCGTAGCCCCAGACACGCTCCAACAGGACCTCGCGGGAGAACACCCGACCGGGACTCGATGCCAGCTCCACGAGGAGCCGGAACTCGGTCTTGGTCAGGTGGACCTCTTCGTCGCCCAGCATGACCACGCCCTGGTCGGGGAGGATCTGGAGATCGCCGAACTCGAGCTGACTGGTGCTGGGACTGGTGGATCGCACCCGACGGAGCAGGGCCCGGATTCGGGCGCTCAGCTCCTTGGGAGCGAACGGCTTGGTGAGGTAGTCGTCGGCGCCGGCCTCGAGACCGGCCACCACGTCGTGGGTGTCGTCACGGGCGGTCACCATGACCACCGGGACATCGGAACTCCGACGGATGCTGCGGCACACCTCGAAGCCGTCGATGCCGGGGAGCATGATGTCGATCAGCACCACGTCGGCCTCGGTGCGCTTGAAGAGGTCCAGTGCCTCCTCGCCACTCCGAGCCTCGACCACGTCCCAGCCCTCGTCCTCGAGCGCCAGCCGCACCGCGGTCCGGATTCGCTCGTCGTCTTCGACCGTCAGGATCTGGGTACCCACGTCGTCCTCTCTGCTGATCGGGCGGGGTCAGACGGGGGACGCCGTCGAGTTGGCCGCCGCCGTGGTGGGCCCAACGGTAACCCAACTCGGCCAGACAGCACGCACAGGGCCGCGGGACGACGCGAACGGTGCGATCAGGTCGGGTCGGCGGCGTCGATCAGCGCGAGCAACTCGGACGCGATCCCGGGCGCGGCGGCGATGGTGAGGCCATCACCGTCGGGCAGGCGCACGACCGCGCCGGCTTCGGACGCGATCAGGGCACCGGCCGCGAGGTCCCACGGGTTGAGCCCCGCCTCGTAGCTGGCGTCGACGCGGCCGATGGCCACCCCGCACAGGTCCGTGGCCGCCGACCCCATCCGTCGGATGTCGGCGATGGCGGGCAGGATGGTGGCCAGCGCGGTCGCCTGGCGACGTCGACGTTCCGGGTCGTAGCTGAACCCGGTGGCCACCAGGGCCTTGGAGAGGTCGGTCAGACCGCTGACCTCGATGGGCTCGCCGTTGCACCGAGCGCCATGACCCAGGGCGGCGTCGAACCGCTGATCGTGCACGGGGTCGGCCACGGCTCCGGCGACCACCACGCCATCGACCTCGGCCGCGATCGAGACGCAGAAGCCGGGATGCGCGTGGACGAAGTTGGTGGTGCCGTCGATCGGGTCGATGATCCAGCGGACACCGCTGGTCCCGGGCCGGTCGGTGCCCTCCTCGCCCATGAAGGCGTCGTGCGGGCGCACGGCGGTGATCGCCGCCACGATGCGCTCCTCGGACTCCCGGTCGATGGCGGTCACGAAGTCGGTGCCGGACGACTTCGTCTCGGCATCGTGGCCGACCTCGACCTCCGCTCGGAGGAAGGCCGAGATGTCGTCGGCGATGCGCGCGGCGAGATCCCGGAGCTCGATGGGGGAGGGGCGGCCGCTCATCGATTCGGGCGCCGTCGGGCCGGGTGGTTCTCGGGGTGTTCGTCCTTGACGGATTCCCATTCATCCATGGCTCGCAGGACCAGGACCGCAACGATGGCCACGCCGACAGCGCCGACGATGGCCCCGATGATCCCGGACACGCCCGCCCATGCCGTACACCCGTCGTCGCACTGGAGGTCGGTGAAGGCGAAGCCGATCAGGCCGCCGCACACGCCGCCCACCACGATCGAGCCGAAGGCGAGCCCCCGCGCCGGGGCCGACGGCGCAGCCGCGGCGAGCCGCGTCAACGGCAGCCCCTCGGGATCGACGCGCTCGATCTCGCCGGCTTCGTTCGCGATCTCGATCTCGTTCGAGGACGGCTCGTGCCCGTCGGCATCGTCCACGATGTCGGTCTCGTCGGGGGACGGCTCCGGCGTGTCCGCGTCGGTTTCCGGGTCCTGCATCGCCCACAGCGTATGCGGCCGTCGCCGCCCCGCGGCCAGCCGTACGCAGCGGCCGGTGCGCCATACTGTCCGCATGCGTGACTGGCTGGTTGCCGGCGGGTTGTTGCAGGGCCCCGACGGGGTGTTGCTCGTCCAGAACGAACGTCGGAACGGATCGCTCGACTGGAGTACCCCGGGCGGCGTCATCGACGAGGGCGAGACCCTGCTCGAGGGCCTGACCCGCGAGGTCCACGAGGAGACCGGCCTCACCGTCGCCGCGTGGGATCACCGCGCCTACGAGGTGGAGGTCGACTTCGTCGAGCGGGAGATGTACCTGCGGGTCGAGGCCCACGTGGCCGCCGCCTGGACGGGCGACCTCGTGGTCGACGACCCGGACGGCATCGTGGTCGATGCGGGCTTCGTCGAGGCCGCGGAGGCGCACGCTCGGATGGTGCACGCCCCACGCTGGGTGGCCGAGCCGTTCACCAGCTGGCTGACCGACGGCGTGACTGCCGACCCATTCCGGTACGTGGTGCGCGGGGACCTGGCCGGAGGCTTCACCGTCGAGCGCCGCTGAGCAGCCATGACCGGCGGACATGGGCCATCGACGATTCTCCACGTCGACATGGACGCGTTCTACGCGTCCGTCGAGCTGGTCCGTCGTCCCGAGCTCAGGGGCAAGCCGGTGGTCGTCGGCGGCGACGGGCAGCGCGGAGTGGTGGCCGCGGCGTCCTACGAGGCCCGGGTGTACGGGATCCGGTCGGCTATGGCCTCCGAGCATGCCCGCCGGTTGTGCCCCGACGCGGTCTTCCTGCCCGGCGACCACGCGCACTACGGCCAGGTGAGCCGCCGGGTCATGGAGATCTTCCGCTCGTTCACTCCGCTGGTCGAGCCGTTGTCGCTGGACGAGGCCTTCCTCGACGTCGCCGGATCCCGACGCCTGCACGGCGAGCCCGTCGTGATCGCTCGGTCGATCCGCCGTCTGGTGTGGGAGCAGGAGCGCCTCACGTGCTCCGTCGGTGTCGCACCCAACAAGTTCCTGGCGAAGCTGGCCACCGAGGAGGCCAAGCCCGAGCCGAGCGCCAAGGGTCCGGTGTTGGGCCCCGGGGTCCGGGTGATCGATGCCGACGAGGTCCAGGACTTCCTCGACGCACTCCCGATCCGTGCGATCTGGGGGGTGGGGCCGGGCCACCGCCGCCCGGTTGGATCGTCTCGGCGTCGCCACCGTCGCCGAGCTCCGAACACTCCCGGTCGAGACGCTGACCTCGTCGCTGGGCAAGGCCCAGGGGGCTCACCTGTACGAGTTGGCGCGTGGCATCGACGCCCGACGTGTCGAGCCGCACCAGGAGGCGAAGTCGATCAGCCACGAGGAGACCTTCGCGGTCGATCTGTTCGAGCCGCGGCGCCTGGAGGTCGAGGCTGTTCGAATGGCCGACGCGGTCGGGACGCGCCTGCGCAACGCCGCCCGGCGCGGCCGCACGGTGACGATCAAGGTCCGCTTCGGCGACTTCCAGACCATCACCCGGGCGGCGACCCTCGACAGCCCGACCGACAGCGGGACCACCATCGCCCGGGAGGCCAAGCGCCTCCTGGCTGCGATCGACCCCACGCCGGGGGTACGGCTCCTCGGGGTGGGGGTGACGGGCATCGCCCGAAGCACCGACGGCGAGCAGCTGAGCTTCGAGGATCTGGCGGCCGGCGAGCCGGAGTGGCGTGATGCCGAGGACGCGATCGACGCCATCCGGGACCGCTTCGGCGATGGTGTGATCGGTCCGGCCAGCGCCATCCGGGACGGCGAACTCCGGGTGAAACGGTCCGGTGACCAGCAGTGGGGGCCCGGAGATCGCCCCTGACGGCGGCCGGACCCGCAGGAAAAAACTTTGGATGTGGACCTCGGAGCGCGTTGTTGAAGGGGTCTGGCTGTGCGAAGATGGTGGTGTGCCACTCTCAGAGGACGAACAGCGCATCCTCAGCGAAATCGAGCAGCAGCTCTACGAGAGCGATCCTGCGCTCGCTCGCGAGGTCGGGTCCACCACGGTTCTACTCGCATGCATCGCGAAATCTGCGATGGGCGATCCTGGGGTTCCTGGTCGGTCTCGCGGTGATGATCTTCACCCTGACCACCAGCTTCTGGCTGGCGTTCGTGGGCTTCGCCATCATGTTGGCGGCAGCCTTGTACTTCGAGCAGAACGCCCGCCGGCTCGGCCGCGCCGGGCTCCAGCAGCTGTCGCAGTCGATGCGTGGTGGTGGTGGCCTCCGCACCATCGTGGGAGGCGCCGAGGGCAGCAGCCAGGGTGGCCTTCGGGATCGACTCCGTCGTCAGGACGACGACGACGAGGATCCCTCGGCCAACTGATCTCGCCGCCGCGCGCTGTGCAGTGCGCAGCGCGAGAAACGCAGTGCGAGAAACGTCAGCGCTTGGCGAGTGGCCTGGGATCCAGTGCGTCTCTGAGGCGCTCGCTGGTGGTGGTGAGCG
>CBDHFJ010000165.1:0-90470 GCA_965262315.1 Acidimicrobiales bacterium | reverse complement strand
ACCGTCTCTTCCTCTGAGCTGCGCCAGTCACGGGTCCGCTCCGAGGGCAGCGGGCCGGTGGCAGGGCGGGGTCAGCTCGAGAGGTGGACTGCAAGGGCGCGGAAGGCCCGGCCTCGATGGCTGATCGCGTTCTTCGCGTCGTCGGTCATCTCGGCGAAGGTCGAACCGTCGCTGTCGACCGGCACGAAGACCGGGTCGTAGCCGAACCCGCCGACGCCGCGGGGCGTGTCGATGATCGTGCCCTCGACCACGCCGTGGGTGACGACCTCGGAGCCGTCGGGCCGCCGGATCAGCGCGACGGTACGGAACCGCGCCGTGCGTTGTTCGGGCGGCACGCCGTCGAGCTCGGTGAGCAGCTTGGCGAGGTTTCGGGCGGCGTCTGCTTCCTCGCCGGCGTAGCGGGCAGAGTGCACGCCCGGGGCGCCGCCGAGCGCGTCGACCTCGAGCCCGGTGTCGTCCGCCACGGCGGCTTGACCGGTGGCCTCGCAGATCGCCACCGCCTTGAGGCGTGCGTTGCCCTCGAGCGTCGGCGCATCCTCGACCACGTCGCCCACCTCGGCGGGCCGAGGCAGCAGCTCGACCGCGTCGCCGAGGATGGCCGCGATCTCCGCGACCTTGTTCGGATTGGCCGTGGCCGTGACCAGCGTCGGTTTCACCGCGGCTCGGGAGCGTCCGCCACCACCGCTCGCTGCAGCTCGATGATCTCGCGGATGCCCTTCTCCGCCAGCCCCAGCAGCGCGTCGAGCTCCGATCGGGAGAACGCGGCGCCCTCGGCCGTGCCCTGGACCTCCACGAAGGATCCGGCCTCGGTCATGACCACGTTCATGTCGGTCTCGGCGCGGGAATCCTCGACGTACGGCAGGTCGAGCCGGGGCTCGCCGTCGATGATGCCCACGGAGATCGCGGCGCACGCCTGGGTCAGCGGGTGGTCGGCCAGCAGGCCCGCCTCCATGCGCCGGGTCAGCGCGTCGTGGAGCGCCAGATAGCCACCACAGATCGAGGCGGTCCTGGTGCCGCCGTCGGCCTGGAGCACGTCGCAGTCGACGGTCACCTGCACCTCACCCAGCTTCTCCATGTCGCACACGGCACGAAGGCTGCGCCCGATCAGCCGCTGGATCTCCTGGGTCCGCCCCTTCGCGCCCTTGGTCTCGCGGCGGACCCGCTCGGGCGACGAGCCGGGCAACATCGAGTACTCGGCGGTCACCCAGCCAGTGCCCGATCCCCGCATCCAGCGGGGCACGTCGTCGTCGACCGACGCGGTGCACAGCACCTTGGTGTCGCCGAAGCTCGCGAGCACCGAGCCCTCGGCCATCGTGGTGAAGTCTCGGACGAAGGTGATGGGTCGAAGCTCGTCGGGTTGACGGTTGTCGGGGCGCACGGATTCCTCGGGGTCAGACGGAGTAGGTGTCGCCGATGGCGGCGATGGACACGGGTCCACCGAACGCCGCCTCGGCCTCGGCCAAGTGTGCCGCGGGGTCCTGCCCCGGAGCCAAGTGGCTCAGCACCAGCCGTTCGATGCCCGCCTCGGCGGCGAGCGAACCTGCCTGGCGGGCCGACAGGTGCAGGATGCCTTCGGGCTCGGTGTCCGAGAGGAAGGTCGACTCGGAGATGGCCAGATGGATGTCGGCCCCCAGGGTCGAGAATTCCCATCGGGGTCCGGTGTCGGCGGTGAACATGAGGCTGCGGTCGGCGGCGTCGATGCGCACCCCCATGGTCTCGACGTAGTGATCGGTCCGGGCGAAGCGCCAGTCCTGATCACCGATGGTGGCCGTCATGCCGTCGGAGATGACCCGCCACTCGAACGCCTCGGGCAGTGCCGGGCAGAGGTCCTCGGCCATGGCGAGGGTGCCGGCCGTGCCGTAGACCAGCACCGGCTTGCGGCGTTCGTAGTGTCGGACCGCCGAGTAGACGACCGGGATCTCGAGCCAATGGTCGGGGTGTTCGTGGGTCAACACGATGGCCGTGAGATCTCGAAGGGTCACATGGTCCTGGAGGTTGGCGAGGGTGCCGGGCCCGGCGTCGAGCCAGACGTTGGCGCCGGGGCTGCGGACCAGAAAGCCGGTACAGGCGCCGCCCGGCCCTGCGTAGCTGCCGCTCGCGCCCAAGACCGTCACGGTCAAAGCATCGGTCATCGAAGGGGTGTCCTCTCGCCATGGCGGCAGTCCGGCTGCGCCGGACCCGGGGGTGCCGCCGCTCCCAGCTTGCCAGCTCGGGGCAGCCGATGCGCGCCTCGGGCAGTCGTCAGGCCCAGCGGTGGGCTTCTGCGGCGGCGAGCTCGGGCCCCAGGAGTCGACGCCCGAGATCGGCGAACCAGCTGACGTCGCCCGAGGAGATGAACCGGCGGCGGGGCACCCCCTCGACGTCGGCGTGCAGATCGGTGGCATCGAGGAGGCGAGCCAGTGCGAATGCGGTCTCGTCGGCGCTCGAGACGAGGACCACGCCCTCCCCCATGACTCGGCCGATCGTTCGGGCGAGATACGGGTAGTGGGTGCAGCCGAGCAGCAGTGAGTCGACCTTGGCATCGACGACGGGAGCCAGCAGCCGCTCCGCCAGCACCGAGACCTGATCGCCGTCGAATTCGCCCCGCTCGACGAACTCCACGAACCCCGGGCACGCGATGCAGCTCAGCTCGACGCTGTCACCGGCGAGCGAGGCGATGGTC
This sequence comes from Acidimicrobiales bacterium, assembly GCA_965262315.1. Classification (GTDB taxonomy): domain Bacteria; phylum Actinomycetota; class Acidimicrobiia; order Acidimicrobiales; family UBA8592; genus JBCCFK01. The sequence continues at coordinate 87,808 of CBDHFJ010000165.1, read as the reverse complement.
TCCTGGTATGCGCCGCTGGCGACGGTGCCGACCGTTCCGATCACGCCGACCCGGCCGGTCTCGGTGACCTCGACGAGCGCCTCGGCCCCTGGCCGGATGACCCCGATCACCGGCACACCGACCGCGTCCTCGAGTTCGCCCAGGGCGGCTGCTGCGGCGGTGTTGCAGGCGACCACCACCACCTTGACGTCGTGTTCGCGCACGAGCATCGCCGCGATCTCGTGCGCGAAGTCCCGCACCTGGTCGAGTGGTCTCGGCCCGTACGGGTAGCGCCCGGTGTCGCCGAAGTACACGACGTCCTCCCGCGGCAACAGATCCATCACCGCACGCGCAACGGTGAGCCCTCCGAACCCCGAATCGAAGATGCCAACGGCACGCGAATCCACGGCCAGCAAGCCTAAGCCGTCCGCCGCCCTCTCAGTCCGACTGGTCGTCTGTGGCTGCGCCTGGACCCGTCTGCGTCAGAACGACTCCCGTATGGCCGTTCACGACTACTCGCTCACCCAGCGGCTCCTCGAGCTCGACGGTGACGACCTTGCCGCCACAGTCGTCGTTGTTCTTCGTCTTCTCGGACAGTCTGACGACGACCGCATCGGGGCCCTGCACCACCTCGTCGATCCGCGTGTCCGCGGTGCAGTTCCCCACCTCGAAGAAGAGTGATGAGCGCGACTCGTCGACCTGCACTTGACGCACCCCGCTGTCCGTGAACCCGCCGCAGGCGGTCAGGAAGCCGAACCCAAGACCAAGACATCGGACAACACCTCGACCCCGCCCGCCCATGGGCAGACCGTAGCCCGCCAGCGGATCCGCTGGAACGCGGGGCGGGACCGGGCCGCGTCTGCGGGAGAGCACCGAAGCGACGAGGGACGAGGAGCGGCTCAGCGCCTCCGGCGCAGCCGCAGCGCAACAAGCGTTGCGATTGCGGGAGAACTCAGAAGTAGACGATCTCGTCGGCGCGCTTGGCGACCTCGTCGATGTCGTCGGTCCAGGCGCCGGTGGAGAGGTACTTCCAGCCGCCGTCGCAGACGATGAACACCACGGTGGCGGTCTCGCCTTCGGGGACGCGCTCGGCGACGCGGGCGGCCCCGGCGGCGGCAGCGCCCGAGGACAGCCCGGCGAAGATGCCGCATTCGGCGGCGAGGCGGCGGGTGAACTCGATGGACTCGACGGGGCGGACGATGCGCTTGCCGTCGAGGAGTTCCAGACCGCCCCACTTGTCGAACACCGGCGGAATGAAGCCGTCGTCGAGCGAGCGAAGGCCGTCGACGATCTCACCCGACGGGGGCTCGACCGCCATGATCTTCACATCCGGCTTGTGTTCCTTCAGGTACGTGCCGACGCCCATCAGGGTGCCGGACGTGCCGAGGCCGGCCACGAAGTGGGTGATCTCGGGCACGTCGGCGAGGATCTCGGGGCCCGGTGGTGTCGAAGTGCGCCGTGGGGTTGGCGTTGTTGCCGTACTGGTAGAGGAACACCCACTCCGGATGGTCCATGGACAGTTCCTGGGCCAGCCGCACCGCGCCATTCGAGCCTTGGGAACCGGGCGAGTCGATGATCTCGGCACCCCACACCTGGAGGAGTTGGCGGCGTTCGGGTGAGACGTTCTCGGGGAGGACGATCTTGAGGTGATAGCCGCGCTGCTGGCAGATCATGGCCAGGGCGATGCCGGTGTTGCCCGATGAGGGCTCGAGGATGGTGGCGCCGGGGGTCAGGGTCCCGTCGGCCTCGGCGTCGTCGATCATGGCCTTGGCGATCCGGTCCTTGACCGAACCGGCAGGGTTCTGGGATTCGAGCTTGGCGAGGATGCGGACGTTCGGATTGGGGCTGAGCTGGCTGACGTCCACCACGGGGGTGTTGCCGATGAGGTCGAGAACCGAGGAATGTACGGACATAGCCCCCTCAGTATCGCAGGACCCGAGCCAAATGTCGACCTAGTTGATAGGTATTACCGGTATTTGCGGGATTACCGGGTTTCGCAGCGCCCGATCAGACGATCCGGACCTGCTCCTCGGTGATCTCCCCGTCCACGATTCGGTAGTTCCGCAGCACCGGTGTGGCGTCTTTCAGTGAGACGATCACGTAACGGAAACCCCCGAAGGGATCGAACGCCGACGCATCGGCGACGTCGGTGGGCGACGGCCACGCCGTGGTGTGCGTGTGGCTGTGCATCACGCCCACGATCCCCCAGCCCTGGTCGTCGGCCTCGCGCTCCACCGCCATCCACTCGGCGTTGTCCAGTTGGTAGATCTCACTCGACGCCGCGGCGTTGACCATCGGGAAGAACGTGTGAACCTCGCTGGACCCCGCATCGGCAGCGAAGACCCCACAGGCTTCGTGGGGAAGACCGCGGAGTGCGTGGGCGATCATCTCGTCGTGGACACGGCGGTGCAGGACCAACATCGCCGGTAACGGTAGCGTCGCCTGGCCGCCCACATCACCGGAGCGCGATGCACCCCTCCCCTCCCGCTCGAACGCCCAGCCGGGCGACCACGATCGCCACCCTCGCGGTGGTGATGCTGGCTGCCGCCGTCGCACAGGGCTACGGCAGGTTCACGTACGGGGTGGTCCTCCCCGACGTGCGCGAGGACCTGCTGGACGGCTCGAACACCCTCGCCGGCCTCCTCGGAACCGCCAACACCTTCGCCTACCTCGCGGGCGCGCTCCTGGTGGGCTCGCTCGGGCGACGCATCAGACCCGCGGGCTGGCTACGCCTCGGCATCGTGTTGTCGACCACCGGCATCATCGGCGCCGTCCTGGCTCCGAACGGGTTCGTCCTGGCGCTGTGCCTGATCGTGATGGGGCTCGGTGGCGCTTCCATCTGGATCCCATCGCCGGGCATCGCGACGACCGTCGTGTCCCCGCGGTGGCGGGGGCTCGCCGTCGGCATGATGGGGGCCGGGGTCGGCGTCGGCATCGTGTCCACCGGCCAATTCGGCAACCTGGTCGGCGACGACAGCGACTCGTGGCGCACCGTCTACGGGATCGAGTCGGTGATCGCCGCCGTGGCGCTGGTGCTGGTCTGGACCGTGCTGCGCAACCACCGCGGCGAGCTGTCGGCATCCGGCGGCTTCGGCGGGTTCGGTGTCCTGTCCCGCATGGAGGGTTGGCGGCCGATCACCCTCTGCTACACCGTCTACGGGTTCGGCTACCTGCTGATCGTGGCGTTTCTGGTCGCCAGGCTGGAAGACGACGCGGGCTGGAGCAACGACCGGGCGAGCGCCATGTTCACCCTGCTGGGCGCGTGCACCCTGGTCGGTGGCATCGGGGCCGGGCGGGTCTCGGACTGGGCTGGGCGCCGACGCACCCTGATGGTGGGCTACCTGTCGTTCTCTGGCTGCGCGCTGCTGATCCTGACCGGCGAGACGCTGTGGGTCGTGATCGGCGTCCTCGGTACCGGCGTCCTGTTCTCGGGGCTGCCGACAGTGATCGCCGCCTACATCATCGACCGGACCGAGCCGAGTACCTATGGCCCGTCCTACGCCGCGGCCACGTTCGCGTTCGGGCTGGCTCAGGTCATGGCCCCCCAGGTCGGCGGGGCCATCGCCGACTGGCGCGGCTCGTTCACGCCGGTGTTCCTCCTGTCGGCTGGGGTCATGGCCACCGGTTCGGTCATCGCGACGTTCCTCCCCCACGACGACCCCGCCAGCCGTCGAGCCGCACCGGCGGGGTGAGCACGTCGGTACATTGAACCCATGGCACCGCCGGGCGTGAAGATCGTCGCCACCAACAGGCAGGCCCGACGGGAGTTCGAGATCCTCGACACCGTCGAGGCCGGCATCGTCCTGCGCGGCAGCGAGGTCAAGTCGCTCCGCAACTCCAAGGCACAGCTCGCCGAGGCGTTCGGACGCATCCACGAGGGCGAAGCCTGGCTGAACGCGCTGCACATCTCGCAGTACGAGCACTCCAGCCTGGCGTTCGGCCACGACACCGATCGGCCCAAGAAGCTGCTCCTGCACCGCAGCGAGATCAACCGGCTGCAGAGCCAGATCGACCAGAAGGGTCTCACGCTGGTCCCGCTGTCGCTCTACTTCAAGGACGGTCGGGCGAAGGTGGAGTTGGCGTTGGCCCGCCGCAAGCGCCTGGTGGACAAGCGCCAGACCATCCAGCAGCGGGAAGCCGATCGGGAAGCGCAGCGGGAGATGGCACGAGGGATGCGGCGATCGTGAGACGGCTGATTGCACTGTTCGCGTCGGTGGTCCTGTTCGCCGCTGCGTGTGGCGGCGATGACGGCGGGTCGTCGGAGCCGGTGGTCTCCGAGCCCATCCCCGCCGACGACTGTCTGGTGCGGGTACACGGCCGCACCGACAACGGCCGCCAATCCGAACTGACCGGTGACACGGCCGAGATCTGGCCTTCCGGCAACGACGTGTTCGGTGCGGGCCGGGTGTGGATCTACTTCCCCGAAGCCCGCTACGCGGAGGCCCGCGACATCGTCGCCGACGCCGTGGACGCGCACGAATGCTCCCGGGTCTTCCTGAACGGCTTCTCGAACGGTGCCGCGTTCGTCGCCTCGCTGGTCTGTGCCGGCGAAGACTTCGGCGGCACCCTGGTGGGCGCGGTCATCGACGACCCGGTGGCCGACACCGCCACCGCAGGTTGCAGCCCTGCCCCCGACGTGAGCATCGCGCTGTACTGGACGGGCGCCCTCGACGCGGACAGCGCTCCCGGCACCGACTGCGCCGACAACGGCTACACGTGCCAGGGGGGCGAGATCATCGGCATCGACGCCATGGCCGCCAACCTGGGGGTGCCGGTGCAGGACAGCCCCTTCGACGAGCACAACTGGTACCTCGACGCCCCCGAGATCGGGGCCTTCCTCGCCTCGTCGTGACGTGCTCGAACCGGTAACGGTCTCTGAGACCGTTACCGGTTCAGCGCATGCTCACACCGGGCGAGACGCGGCCTCTCGGCCGGCGATCCAACCGAAGGTGAGGGCCGGGCCCAGCGTGCCTCCGGCGCCGCCGTAGACCATCCCGGTCGGCGCTGCCATGGCGTTGCCGGCGGCGTACAGACCGTCGATCACCCCACCCTCCGACGACAGGACCCGGCAGCGGGTGTCGGTCTTGGGGCCACCGTTGGTGCCGAGCGCACCAGCCTCGACCGGCACCGCATGGAACGGTGCCTCGGTCAGGGGCCCGAGTGTGGCCTGGACCCCCGGGAGGGTCTGGTCGCCGTTGAAGGTGTCGTAGGCCGACTCGCCCCGACCGAAGTCCGGGTCCTCGCCGCGAGCCGCGAACTCGTTGAACCGGCCGACGGTGGCGTCGAGCCTCGACCCGTCGACCCCCATCGCCGTGGCGAGCTCCCCGACGGTGTCGGCGGTCAGCATCCAGTCCGGCGCGTCGTCGCCGGGCGGACACCCGGCGACGTCGTAGCGCTGCTTGTGCTCGTGGTCGAACACCAGCCAACAGGGCTGGTTGGGGTACTCGAACCGACTGGCGTCGAACGCGTGGAGCACCCCGCCCATCGCGTTGTAGTTCCCGGCCTCGTTGGTGAACCGGATCCCCTGACCGTTGACCATCAGGGATCGGGGGCGGGTGCGCTCGAGCAGCACCAGGTGCACCGACGGCGCGCCCCAGAGCTCCTCGCCCGGCACCCGGATCACCGGCACCCACCAGGCGTTGCGCATGTTGCCCAGGCGAGCGCCGGCCGCCATCGCCATCTCCAGGCCGTCGCCGGTGTTGTCGGGCGAACCAGCCGGTGCGGTCATCGGGCCGCGGAGGAAGGTGCGCACGAGCTCCTCGTTCCACTCGAACCCGCCACTCGCGATGATCACCCCCTTGCGGGCGGCGATCGTGTGCGAACCGCCAGGGGCATCGACCTCGACGCCGGTGACCGCGCCCTCCTCGACGACGAGCCGCCGGGCCCGCCAACCCAGCCGGGGCTCGATCCCGCGGTCGAGCACCGCGCGCAGCAACGCGCCGGTCAGCGACATCCCCATGCCGAACTGCTGTTGTTGGACCCGGGCGCCGATCACCTCGGCCGGCGGCATCTCGGTCGCTCCGCCCAGCGGGGTCTCGGACAGCATCAGCGGAGCGTGCCCGCGGTGGTTGCGCACCCGTCCGGCCCAGTCCCCCAATTCGCCGTAGTCGAACAGGTCGTTGTCCAGCGACCGCCCGCCGCCGGGCAGGCCGCCGGGGTGTTCGGGGTGGTAGTCGGGATAGGTCGGCAGGAGGTGGAACGAGACCGGTGTGCGCTCCTCGAGCGACCGGATCACCTGGGGGCCCTCGTCGACGAAGGTGGCGGCCATGTCCGAGTCGATCTGCCCCAGCGACAGCGACTCCAGGTAGGACAGCGCCATCTCGCGGGTGTCGACCACGCCGGCCCCCTCCTGGTGGTGGTTGCAGGGCATCCACACGATCCCGCCCGACATCGCCGTCGTACCGCCGATCATGCCGGCCTTCTCCAGCAGCGCCACCGAGGCCCCCTCGTCGGCGGCGGCGACTGCCGCGCTCATGCCGGCTGCGCCGCTTCCCATCACCACGACGTCGAACGTCTCCGTCACCTGTGCCTCCCTCGGTCTGCGCCGCCAGCTTGCCAGCTCGGTCGAACCGTTGCTGCGTCGTCACGGCGCCCCGCTACCCTTGAGAAGCCGGCCTCGGCCGGTGTGCTACTTGACAAGGGGCTGATCGGTTTCGACGTTGTGGATCGAGCAGCGCATCATGCGACCGGAGTTGCTCAGACTCCTAAAACGGGGCAACCAAAGACACGGCAACGAGCGTGTCGCTCTCGCCGCCTGATCTAGTCAGGTAGCAGAGAGTCATAGGGACCGGTAACGGCTCCCGGGGCCAGATCACTGCAGCCCGGCAACAGAAGCAGTGGTGGACCGCAGGGAAAGACCGCTGACGGCGAGAAAGACCGCTGACATCGGAGAACAGATCCGGCGGCGAGCCATCCGGCTCAGTCGACCCGGCGATGTGACGGCCGCGAAGTCACACCCGCGGGAATGGTCGTAGCGTGAGCGTCGCTCCCATGGCGGACGGGGGTTCGATTCCCCCCAGCTCCACTGTTTCAACCGCAATCGCAGCTTCGCTTCGCTCGGGCAGGAACCCGCAGGGTTCCACTCCCCGGCTGCGCACGCGCCACCACAGCCGTTGACCACGCTCCAGACTCGCCGATGCCTACGACGTAAGCTCGGGTCATGTCCTCTCTTGCACCCGGCCTCGGCAACATCCTCGAGAACGAGTTCTGGCTCCGTCCCCAAGACGACATCCAGGCCGACCTCGATCGCTACCGCACCGAACACCCGGTCGTGTTCATCGACGAACCCGAGATGCCGCCGGAGGTGCCACTCCCGCAGGGTGAGGGTGCCTGGATCCTCACCCGACACGCCGACATCCTCGAGGTGTCGCGCCGCTCCGACGTCTTCAGCTCGGCCAAAGGCGTCACCACGCTCGACAACCCGCCCGAGCTCAACGAGTTCTTCAACTCGATGATCGCCATGGACGATCCGCGTCATGCTCGGATGCGCCGGATCGTGAGCGCCGGCTTCACGCCGCGCATGCTCGGGCGTCTCGAGGACTCGGTGCAGGACATCGCCGCAACCATCGTCGACGACCTCCTCGACAAGGGCGACGTGGACTTCGTGGTCGACGTCGCGGCACGTCTCCCGCTGAAGATCGTGTGCGATCTGATGGGGATCCCCGAGTCGTACTACGAGACGGTCTTCGACGCGACCAACGTCATCCTCGGCGCCGGCGACCCCGAGTACGTGAAGGACGCCACCGACTTCCTCACTGCCATCCTCGGCGCGGGCACCACCCTCACCGGGATCATGACCGAGGTCGCGCAGGCCAAAGAAGGCGGCGACGGCACCGACCTGACTTCGGTCCTGGTCAACGCCGAGGTCGAGGGCGACAAGCTCACGCACGCCGAGATCGCCAGCTTCTTCAACCTGCTGGTCGTGGCGGGCAACGAGACAACCCGCAACGCGATCTCGTGGGGCCTCACGTACCTGACCGACAACCCCGACCAGCGGGCGATCTGGGCCGAGGACTTCGAAGCGGTGGCTCCCAGCGCGATCGAGGAGATCGTGCGGATGGCCAGCCCCGTCACCTACATGCGACGCACCGTCACCGAAGACGTGGAACTCGGCGGCCAGCAGTTGGCCGCCGGCGACAAGGTCTGCATGTTCTACCTGGCGGGCAACCGGGACCCCGAGGTGTTCGACGACCCCCACACGTTCGATGTCCGCCGCTCCCCCAACAACCAGGCCGGGTTCGGCGGTCCGGGCGCCCACTTCTGCCTGGGTGCCCACCTCGCACGACGCGAGATCACGGTCATGTTCCGGGAGCTGTTCGAGCGGGCACCGGGTGTTGTCGCCACCGGCGACCCCGACCCCCTGGCGTCCAGCTTCATCCACGGGGTCAAGCATCTGTCGGCCTCGGTCACGGCGGCCGCATGACAACGGGCATCCCAGCGCACCTGGGTGAGGTCTCGCCTCGCTGGCTGACCCGGGTCCTCCAGGCCGACGGCGCGCTGGCCGACGACGGCGCCGTGGTTGCGCTGCATCCGCGCCGCGTCGGTGAAGGCGTCGGCATCATGGGCGAGCTGCACCTCGCGGCACTGACCTACGAGGGCCACCAGGGCGACGCCCCGGACAGCGTGGTGGTCAAGATGCCGTCGCCGTTCGCGGAGAACCGCCAGCAAGGCATCGACCTCGGCATGTACGAGGCCGAGGTTCGCTTCTACCGCGAGCTGGCGCCGCACACCCCGACCGGACTGCCACACGTCCACCTGTCCGAGATCGTCCCCGGCACCGCCGACTTCGTGATCGTGATGGAGGACCTGAGCGACCTCACGTTCGTCGATCAGGCCACCGGCATGTCGGCCGACCAGGCCCAGGCCGCGGTCGAGGCCATCGCCGACGTCCACGCTGCCTGGTGGGGCAAGGTCATGGTCGACGAGCTCGACTGGATTCCGGTGAGCGCCGGCCCGCGCATCGAGATGGTGGCCGAACTCCTGCCGCAGGTGGGCCCCGTCTTCCTCGAGCGTTTCGGCGACCGACTCGGCCCCGAAGCCGCCGCGCATGCCGAGTGGTTCATCGCCAACGTGCTCCCGTGCTTCCGCACCCTCGCGGGCACGGCAGAGACCACGCTGATCCACAGCGACTACCGGGTCGAGAACATCATGTTCGGCCACGCAGGCGACGCCGTGATCATCGACTGGCAGGGTATGGCACGGGGCGTCGGCACCTACGACTTGGCCTACACGCTCAGCGGGTCGATGCAGATCGAGGACCGCCGCGCGCACGAACGCGACCTCGTCGCCGCCTACCACCGGCGTCTCGTCGGGCACGGCATCGATGTGTCGCTCGACGACACCTGGACCGCCTACTGCATGGGGCAGTCCGTCGGCGGCGCCGCCACCTCGGTGTTCAGCGGCGCCACGCTGGACCTCGCCAACGACCGCGGCTTCGAGCTGATCGCCACCATGGCCGAGCGTCACTTCACCGCGGCGGTCGACCTCGGATCGAGAGCCCTCATCGAGGGCTGAAGCCGACTAGGGCGTCGCGTTCGCCCAGGCTGCGGCGACCGCCTCGTCGCCGAAGATCTCGACGTCGCCGCCGCGACCCCAGATCCACAACAGGAGATCGCCACCACTGCCCCGAACGGCGGCGTCGCCCTTGGCGTGCTCGCGAGTGATCACCAACGAGCCGCCGTCGTTCACCACGAGCCACTCACCGTCGCCGTCGGTGCGATGCAGATGGAGCGAGCCCTCGGGATACTCGAACACCTTGTCGGGGTTGGTCGAGTGCTGCATGCCGACGAACAGGACCTCGTCCACACCGTCGGTGGCCAGGTCGCTGTCGAGCGCGGACTCGACGCCGGCGGCCTGCTCGGCGTCCCACCGGTGAACCATGGTCTCGTGTGCCATCCGGCGGTGGAAGAACCCGGCGGTGCCGGTGCCGGCCCAGTTCCACGCCGCAGCGTCGGCGTCGGTGGCGCGCAGCTTGGCCGAGAGGTCCGCATGGAGGCCGGCCAGCCACTCGATCCGAGCCTGACCGTCGGGCACGTCGACCGGAGAGGGCGACGGCCGATCGGTGGTGCCGACGGTGTCGAGGGCACTGCTGATGAAGTTGTAGACCTGCCCGACGTGCACGAGCAGCTGGCTCACGTCCCAGCCCGGGCACGCGGCCACATCTGCGTCCAGGGCGCCGGCGGCGACCTCCAGCAGGCGGGCGCCGTCGGCGTCGAATGCGTCGGTGTAGATCTGCGAGCTCAGCATGCTGCGAGCATACGAGGCCGAGGCCGATCGCCCGTCAGCTGTTCGCCATCTCGGCGGCGATGCCGGCCACGAACCGGTCGACGCTCTCCTCGGTGGTCTCGAAACTGGTCATCCAGCGGACCTCGTCGACCCGGTCGCCGCCCGGAGGTGCCGCCGCCCAGGTGTAGAACGGCGCCCAGGTCTGGAGTCGCTTCACGCTGTCCCGCGGGAGTTTGGCGAAGACGGCGTTGGCGGCCACCTCCTGGGTGATCTCGACGCCCGGGACGGCACCGGCTCCCGCTGCCAGGCGCTGTGCCATGGCGTTCGCATGGCGGCCGTGGTGCAGCCAGAGGTCGTCAGCCAGCAACGCCGAGAACTGCGCAGCCACGAACCGCATCTTGGACGGCAGCTGGGCCGCCGCCTTCTGGTTGAACTGCCCGAGCTCGACCAGCTCGGGGTCGAAGAAGACCACCGCCTCGCCGTAGGCGATGCCGTTCTTGGTGCCGCCGAAGCTCAGGACGTCGACCCCGAGGTCGACGGTGAAGGCGCGGACAGGTACGTCCAACGCCGCCGCAGCGTTGGCCAACCGAGCGCCGTCCATGTGGATGCGCATGCCGTACTGCCGAGCCGTGTCGCAGACGGCACGGAGCTCGTCGAGCGAGTAGAGGGTGCCGTGTTCGGTGGTCTGGGTGACCGAGATGGCACCGGGCTGCACGTGATGCACGTCGCCGAGCGCCCACACCTGGCTCTCGATGTCGTGCGGGCGCAGCTTGCCGTCGGGCGTCGGAACGTCGAGCAACTTCGACCCGACGAACCGCTCCACGCCGCCGCATTCGTCGACGTTGATGTGCGCCGATGCCGGGCAGACGATGCCCTGGTGCGGCCGCACGAGCGTCGAGAGACCCACGATGTTGGCGCCGGTGCCGCCCCAGCACAGCAGGCCGGTGGCGTCGTCGCCGAACAGATCGCGCACCTGCGCCTGGAACCGTTCAGTCGCCGCGTCGGACCCGTACGCGATCGCCGGGCCCTGGTTGACCGCCGCCATGGCCTCGAGGACCGCTGGGGCGACGCCCGCGGTGTTGTCGCTGGCGAATGAGTGCTCAGGAGGGGGAAGCATCGACGACAACGATACGAGGTCGGGTGCGCGCAACGAGCCTGCCCTCGCCCCCGATCTCGCGGCGGCCCCGAGCGGTGCGCAGCCTCGGGTACGGTTTGCCCGCCGTCGAGCCAGGAGGAGCCATGATCGAACCCGCGGACGTCGCCGCCGCCATGTACGAGGGCGATCACGCTGTGCGCGACCTCGGCATCGAGATCGTCGACGTCGGGCCAGGTCGGGCAGTCACCCGGTTCACCGTCGACCGACAGAAGACCAACCAGCACGGCGTGTGTCACGGCGGGCTGATCTTCGCGCTGGCCGACACCGCGATGGCCTACGCATCCAACGGCGCCAACGAGATGGCGTTCGCTTCGGCGGCGTCGATCGACTTCATCAATGGCGCGACCGTGGGCATGATCCTCACCGCCGTCGCCGAGGAGCAGTCGTTGCGTGGCCGCGCCGGAATCTACGACGCCCGGGTCACCGCCGACGACGGCACGTTGATCGCGCTGTTCCGCGGCAACACTCTTCGCGTGGGCGGCCCGATCGTCGACGACCGCGTCGACTGACCTCGACCGGCGCAGGCCCCCGAACCGCGCCGCCTGACCCGTCCCCGACCGACCCTGCCTCTACCATCGGGTTCGTGAACCTGTCGATGGCGCTCCCCCGACCCCACCTTCGCGGGTGGTCCCACGTGGCCGCCTGCGTGGCCGCCATCGCGCTGTGTCCCATCGTGATCGTGTTCTCCCCGGGGGCGAGGGCGGCAGCGTCGATCTACACCGCGGGCACGATCGGGTTGTTCGGGATCAGCGCCGCCTACCACCGCTTCCACTGGGGCGACCGCATGGAGGCGGTCATGAAGCGCCTCGACCACTCGATGATCTTCATCGCCATCGCGGCCACCTACACCCCGATCGCCGTGGTCGCGCTTCCCGACGGCCCGGGCTCGCTGATCCTGCGAATCGTGTGGATCGGTGCGATCGCCGGGGTGGTCACCCAACTGTTCTGGCCAGACGCGCCCCGGCCGATCCTGGTCACCCTGTACATCACGGTGGGCTGGGCCGCGCTGCTGGTCATCGACGACCTCTGGCACAGCCTGGGTGTCGCAGGATTCATCCTGTTGATGGCCGGTGGGCTGTTGCACACCGTCGGTGCAGTCGTCTACGCCACTCGACGACCAGACCCGTGGCCTCGTTGGTTCGGCTTCCACGAGATCTTCCATGTGTTCGTGGTCGCCGCCATCGCCGTCCACTACGTGGTGGTGGCCACGATCGCGCTGCCCATGGCGGCGTGAGCGGCTGGATCTCCGTCGCCGCCTCGGCCGACGTCGGGCCGGGCCAGATCATCGACGCCGACCACGCCAAGGAGCTGGTGGTGTGGCGGACCGCCGACGGCGTCGCCTGCGTGATGGACGCTCGCTGCCCGCACCAGTGGTCCCACCTGGCGGCCGAGGGAGCGGTCGACGGCGACGAGATCGTCTGCACCAGCCACTGGTGGCGCTTCACCACCGACGGCGTGGCTTGTCGTCTTCGCACCGACGGCACCCGGGAACCACAGGCGAACACGACCGTCGTGGCGTGCCAGGAACGAGACGGTCACATCTGGATCGACGCGGGGTGACTCAGCGGGCCAAGAGGGCCGCCAACGCCGCATCGAGCTCGTCCAGCGACCGCACCATCCGGTCGACGGACCGCTCCAGCATCAGGTTGACCACCTCGTCGTCGAACCGGCGGCGCCAGTCGGTGTGGATGCCGATGATGTGCTTGCCTCTGGCGTGGGCGTAGCCGATCTCCCACGCCGTCCCGTCGTCGGTGGTCACGCCGTTCAGGTTGGCCACCACCACCCGGCAGCGATCGATGCCATCGCGGTTGTTCGTGAAGATCTCGGTCACGGTCTCGACCGTCTTGGGCGGGTTGTCCCGATGCGGGAGGAACGTTGCGAACCCCACGGCGGCGACGCGTTGTTCGACCGACTCGATCCACCAACGCTCCCCCTCGTCGAAGAGGGGCCCGGCGACATAGACGAGTGGCTGTTCGCTCATGACGACGGCACCTCCACGCCGAACCACGGTCCGGCCTCGATGTCGGCCACCACCAGCTCGCGATCCTCGGCGTCGGCGATGGGGACCGACAGCGCCTCTGCGAGCACTTCTGCGGCGCGCTCGAGTTCCCCCGATGCCGCGAGCGAACGGGCCTTGGCCTCGAGGGCGTAGGCCATGTCGAAATCGCCCAGGCCGGCCTCGGCGACCCAGCCCATGCACCGGCCGGCGTGGTACGACGCCGCCTCGGCTCGACCCAGGAAGCCGTACACGCGGGAGACGAGGTACTCGGCTCGAGCCAGGTGTGTCGGGCCGCCCGCACGGCTCCAGTGGTAGGCCGCTGCGTGCGCCTGGTGGATCATCAGCGCGTCCTCGTCGGGACCGCGATCGTCCCGGTCCAGCAGGCCATAGGTCGCGTTGTTGGCGGCCTTCGCGAAGGCGGTGTGCGCTTCCAGGTCATCGCTCATGCCCGAACCCTGCCCGCCACCGGACCCCGTCGTCAATCACCCCCCGCCGCTACTGTGCTGACGACCCGTCAGACCCGCCCCGGAGGCACACATGGCCATCTCGTCCTGGGACGACTTCCCCGTCCACCAGACGTCGGAGTACGTCCGCCACGTGGCCACCAGCGATCGCAACTTCTACGACCGCTACTACTTCAATCTGCATGGGTCGAGTGACGAGGTCATGACGATCTTCGGCCTCGGGCAGTACCCCAACCTCGGCGTCACCGATGCGTTCATCGCGGTGGGCACCCCGGACAAACACCGAGTGGTGCGGGCGTCTCGCCCGTTGACCGACCGGGCCGACCTCCAGGTGGGGCCGATCCGGATCGAGGTCGTCGAGCCGCTGACGCGGTTGCGAGTGGTGTGCGAGGAGAACGACATCGGCGTGGCCATGGACGTCACCTGGACTGCGAGCCAGCCACCGCTGGAGGAGCCGCGGCAGTACCTGCGCCGACAGGGCAAGGTCGTGTTCGACACCATGCGGTTCGCACAACTGGGCCGCTGGGAGGGCTCGCTGACCGCCGGCGGCCACACCTGGGACGTCACCCCCGACCGCTGGGGTGGCAGCCGAGACCGCTCGTGGGGCGTGCGTCCGGTCGGCGAGAAGGAGCCCGACGGGATTCGCGCCGACGTGTCGGTCATGGAAGGGCTCTGGAACTACTTCCCCATCGACTTCGGCGACCACGCCATCGTCTACATGCTCCAGGAGACCAACGAAGGCGTCCGCGAGATCGAGGAAGCCATGCGGGTCTGGGCGGATCCCGACCGGCCCAACGAGTGGCTCGGCACCCCGTCGTACGACCACGACCGCATCCCCGGCACCCGGATGCTGGCGGGCTCCACCATCACCTTCCCGGACGCCGGCATCGAGTTGCGCTGCACTCCCCTCCTGGCCAACTACGTGGCGATGGGGACCGGTTACGGCATCGAACCCGACTGGCGCCACGGCATGTACCAGGGCCCCGAGCTGGTGGTGCAGACCCAGGAGTCCGACATCGCCGACGTGGCGGGCATCGGCCAGTACGGCGTCGTGGATCACGTGGGCCGCTTCGAGTACGACGACCAGGTCGGCTACGGCCTCTACGAGCACGGCTTCTGGGGCCGGTTCGAGAAGTACGGCCTCACCGATCGCGGTGCGGTCTTCCCCGACTGACCCCGAACTCCCCCGAAATTGGGCCGGATCTGCACCCCACACGTGCACCGGGTGCCCGATGTCGCCACGGTCACCCCGGAAGTCCCGAGATTGGGCCGGATCTGCACCCCACACGTGCACAACTGGCCCGATTTCGGGGTGGGGTCAGGTGGCGTCCCAGGCCTTCCTGCCCCGGAGTGCCATCGCTGCGGCCAGGGCGAACAGGACCACCGAGCACGTCATGGCGGTCGGGACGGTCGCCGCCGAGGCCACCCAAGCCAACGCCAGCCCACCCACGATCTCGCCACCCGCGTCGGCCTGACCGATGAACGAGTGCACGGTGGCGCGGGTCTCGGGAGGGGTGTGAGCGTTGGCCCACGCCGTGTACACGGGCTCCAGCGACGAGCGGAGGCCACCCTGCAGCACCAGGCCCGCGGCAGCGATCGGCAGGATCGCCACCAGGCCGAGCAACGCCGCACCGGTCGCCGCGGCAAGCATCAGCACGGCTGCGGCCGTCGGCAGCCCGGGGCCGGACTGTCGTCGCTCGACCCGCCACACGAACAGGAAGCCGGCGACCGCCTCCAGGCTGGCGATCACGCCGACGATCAGGATCTCGTCGACGTCATCGGGGAGCCCGATCTGGTCGAGGCGTCGGATGTCGAGCCGATCCAGCACCTCACCGCCGAAGGCGCCCAACACCACCACGAGCGCCAGGATTCTCAGCGCCGGCACCCTCCTGGTGCGACGGGCACCTGCACGAAGCGTGGTGAGGAACTGGGCCCAGCTGTCGCCCCGCCGGCGCTCGAACGCGTGCTCCGACATCGTGAACGACAGCACCACCGCCCAGACGACCATGAGGACGCCGGCGGTCACCACGGTGACCGGCAGCGAGGTCAGCGCAGCGAGGACCACTCCGGCCGCCATCCCGACGATCGAGAACGCGAACTGCAGCCGAGCGCGTCGCAGGATCAGGCGTTCGACCTGCACCGCTCCCCCGAGCTCGTCGGTGACCCAAGCGGTCTCGGCGCCACTCAGAAACGTCCAGCCCAGGCCCCATGCCATCTGGCTGACGACCAGCACCCAGAACGTCTCGGTGAGCCCCGCCAGGATCATGCCGCTGCCCATGACCGCGAAGGCGATGATCACCGACAGGCGCCTCGACACCACGTCGGCGACGACGCCGGTCGGGATCTCGGTGGCCAGGATCGTGAGCTCCATCACCGTGCCGAGGGCTACGAGTTGGACTGGGGAGAGGCCGAGGTCGATCGTCACCCAGGTGGCGAACGCCACCCAGTAGCCGCGCATGCATGCGCGTTGCAGCAGCCCTGACGCGACGAAGAGCTTGGCCGGGTCCACACGCACCCGGCGAGCCTAGAGCTGACCGTCGCGGCCACCCGACCGAATTCGGGCCACCCTCGCACCCCACACGTGCAGAACCCGCCCAATTTCGGCAAGCACCGCCCCACCCGACCGAATTCGGGCCACCCTCGCACCCCACACGTGCAGAACCCGCCCAATTTCGGCAGGGACGCGAAGGCTGATCAGTTGCTCAGGCCGAGGCGTTGCTGGTGTGTCGCCTTGCGGGTCTTCCAGATCACGCTGTCCACGATGTAGTGGTGGAAGTTGATCGACATGTAGACCAGCGCCGGGGCGGCGGTGCCGGCAAGAAGCGCCGTGCCGAAACCGAGGAACAGATACACGATGGCTGCGAACCCGACGCTGATGGCGAAGTACGGCACGACCCGACCCGGCTGGCTCAGGCCCGACACGAAGGAGTGTTCGGGGTCGACGCCGTTCTTGTACCGACCCCGGTTGTACATCCAGACCACCAGGACGTATTGGGCGTTGTGCCAGACGTTGATGACCAGCCAGCCGTGGGTGACGTCCTCGATGAGGCCGTAGCCCACCGAGAAGATCACGAGGTGGGATGCCACGTAGAGCGTGTGCGGTGAGATCGTGCGGCTGGCCATGGCTCGCATCGACTCCCGGCCCACCCAGGCGAGCGCGATCGCCGCGGCCACGGCGACGCCGACCACCACGGCCGCCGACGGGACCGGGATCCACCACGACTCACCGCCGAGGAACTCGTCCTGCGCCTGCGCCGACCGATGCAGCAAGCCCGCGAACGGCACCACGTAGATGACCGACCACATGAGGCGGTCCGACGGCGGCGCCTGGCCGCCGTGTTCCTTGCGGCCGTACATGCGCTCCACGCCGTAGGACTGGCGGGTGTAGTGCAACCACTGCCAGTAGAAGTACACCGCCGCCAGCGCCGCCGTCCCGCCGATGCCCACCAGCAGGCCGACACCGCCGAGCACCAGGAAGGGCAGCTGCAGGGTCAGGAACCGGTGTTCGCGCAGCGAGGCCCTGGAGTCGGCGATACGGCTGTAAGTCGAGAAGATGTGGTGGTAGCCCAGCAGCCAGATGTCGAGGAACAGGATCAACCCGAACAGCGATGGTCGGGCGACGACGATCATGCCCGATGCCAGCGCCACCGCCGCCGTGCCCACCACGAAGGTGAGGTCGAAGTTCCGGTTGCGCAGCCACGGCGTGGCGGCGACGGATGGCGCGAGAGCTGTCACCCCGTGAGCATCGGCAGCGGCGAGCTCTCGCTGAGCCGGCCTGAGGCCATCGACCCAAGCGGGCGTCCAGCAGCGCTCACAGCACGAGTGAGCGTCAGAACATCTTGTGGTGTGGGGGGCACTCGTGGCGGCCGATGGCGTCGGCGCGGTCGTGCAGCAGACGAACGGTGTCGTCGAGGTCTCGTCCGAGGAGGTAGGTGCGGTCGCGGATGCCGTCGACCACGAAGTGGCCGAGCTCGTCCAGGTCGGCCACCTTCACGTCACGGCCGGCCTGCTCCAGCATCTCCTTCATCTGCTCGAAGGTCATGCTGGCCCGTCCGGTGCCGCCTCGGACCCGCTGGAGGTCGTCGGGGCGGTTGCGCTGCGACGAGAACAGCCCCGTGTCCATCAACCCACCCGACGGGTAGAACACCGATGCGGCCATGGTGTCCGTCTCGGCCAGCAGCTGGTGATGCAGGGCCTCGGTGAAGCAGCTGACCGCCGCCTTCGACGAGGCGTACACGCCAGCCATGGGGACCGGGGCGAACCCGCCGTCGCCCGACGAGGTGTTGACGACATGGCCGGGTTCGCCCGACTCGATCATCTTCGGCACGAAGGCGATCACGCCGTTGGCGACGCCGAAGACGTTGACCGAGAAGCACCACTTCCAGTCGTTCGGCTCGTTCTGCCACACCTTGCCGCCACCGCCGGAACCGACCCCGGCGTTGTTGACCAGGATGTTGCACGTGCCGTGGGTGTCGAACACGTGGGCGGCGAGCTCCTCGAGCGAGGCGTCGTCGGCCACATTGGTCCGGAACCCCGACACCGGGCCCAGCCCGCCCAGTTCGGCCACCGCGGCGTCCATCACCGGCTGTTCGATGTCGGCGATCACCACCGTGGAGCCCCGTTCGAGCAGTGCCCGAACGATGCCCTTGCCGATCCCGTTGGCCCCGCCGGTGACGACCGAGACCGACCCCTCGATCTCCAGCGGAGCTGGCCCTCCCTCGGCCATCAGGCGACGTCCTGGACCTGGTTGAGCGGGTTCATGCCCGGACACCCCTTCGCCCGATCAGGGATCTCGGCGTAGTCGATCGGCGTGGCCACCTCGCCCTTGGTCGGGCAGTACCGCTCGGCCAGCGGTGCGAGGGCCTCGAGATCGAAGTCGTAGACCCGCGCCGCGTTGGTGGTGAGCATCTTGGTGGTCTCCTCCACGGGCAGGCCCGCGAAGGTGAGCCGGAGATGCTCATGGGTGTGCGGGTGCGAGCCCTCGATGTGGGGGTAGTCGCTCCCCCACATCACGTTGTCGATCCCGATGTCGCGCGGGACTTCGGCCTCGGTGGGGCGCAAGAAGCTGGCGCCGACATAGCAGTTGCGTGCCCAGTACTCACTGGGCTTGAGCGACATGCCGGCCACCGCCATGCCGCCGAAGATCGATTCGCTGCCGAACTCGGAGTACTTCATGCGGTGGTAGAAGCTGTCGAGGCGTTCGAGCGTCTCGGGCACCCACGCCGTGCCGGTCTCGGTGTTCACCCACTTGAGCTCGGGGAACTTCTCGAACACCCCGGCGAACATCAGGTGCCACAGCGCTCGCTGGGACCACCAGGTGACCTCCAGCATGAAGACCGCCAGCGAGGCCGGAAAGTAGCTGCCGAAGTTGGGCGTCGCTCCGCCGGCGTGGTGGTTGAGGACCATCCCGTTGGCCTCGGCCGCGGCCCAGATCGGGTCATAGCTCTTGGAGTAGAGCGGCTCGAACGGCGAGTCCGGCGGTGCACCCGGGACGAGGATTCCTCCTCGGAGGCCGTTCTCGGCCGCCCACTCGATCTCGGCCACCGACCCCTCGACGTCCCCCAGGAAGATCTGGGCAATCCCTGCCCGCTGGACCGGCGCCTCGTCGACCAGGTCCTTGAGCCAGCGGTTGTGCGCGCGCAGGCCGGCCCACCGATGCTCGAAGTTGTCGCTGTAGGCCGGCGCCTCGAACTGCGTGGACGACGGCGGCGCGAACGGAGGCTGGGTGTTCGGGAACAGCACGTAGCCCACCACCCCGTCTTCCTGCTGCTCACGGAGTCGCCGCTCGGAGCTGTAGTTGCGATCGCCATCGACCTCGGGGTCGCCGTCGATACCCACGTTGCGGGTGGTGCGGCCGGCGCTCTTCATCTGCTCGGCCTGGCGGGCCATGGCCGCCTCGACGTCGTCGGCCCACTCGTCGAAGTCGGCGTGGTACTTCTCCTCCAGGTACGGCTTGTAGTCGCGGACGTCCGCTCCGCAGTGGCTGTCGGCGGAGATGACGATGTGGTGCTCGTCGAGCACCTCGGCGTCGGTGAGATGGCTGGTCATCGGTCTTCCTTGTCCGGTCGTTCGGTGGCAGCGCGTGCTCAGTGGCCGCTCTCGGAGCCCCGCCACTCGATGTTGTACTCGTCGAACCACCAGCGGGCATCGCGCTTGGCGGTGGGCGACGTGCGCAGATCCGGGTCCTGGTGGAGCTGCTCGGGCGTGGGGCCGACCTTGGCGGCGATCTCGGTGAGACCCTCGACGTCGAGGTCGTAGCACTCGATCGCATTCAGGCCGAGCAGGCGGCGCGTGTCCTCGATCGACACGTCGCGGAAGTCGGTCTCGAGACGCTCGACGGTGTGGGGCCACGAACCCTCGGGGTGCGGATAGTCCGTGCCCCACATCAGGGCGTCGATGCCGTTGCGGTGGCGTTCGCGGATCTCGTGCTTGCTCATGGTGGAGGCGCCGATGAAGACGCTCTCGCCGAAGTACTCCGACGGCAGCTTGGTCAACAGACCCTTCATGCGGCTGCTCATCTTCTTGATCTTCTTGCTGGCGCCGAAGTTGACATCGGCCTTCCAGAGCAGGTCGCCCACCCACCAGCTGCCACACTCGACGACGGCGTACTTGAGGCCGGGGAACTTGTCGAACTTGCCGCTGAACAGCAGCTGCCAGAGCGCCCGGTGGCACCAGAACGGCACCTCGGCCACGTACATGGCGACGTTGTCGCCGTAGCTGGCGAAGTCGGCCTCGCCGGAATGGGTGTGGACGACCAGGCCGGTCTCGGCGCACGCGGCCCAGACCTTGTCGTAGTGCTCAGACCCGTAGTTGGGGAAGTCGTGCCACATCGTCGGGATCATGATCCCCTTGATGCCGGGCTTGCCGGCGAGACTCTCGATCTCCTTCACCGCTTCGTCGACGTCGTGCGTGATGGGGACGAGCCCGACGCCGGCCCGGCGCGGCGGGTTCGTGGCACAGAACTCCTCCAGCCAGCGGTTGTGCGCCCGGGCCCCGCCGAAGGCCTGACGTGGATCGGTGATCTGGCCCGCAGCCAGTCCTGCACCGAAGGGCGGTGACTCCATACCCGTGACCGCGTCGCCGTCGGCGAAGATGATCTCGCCGGCGATGCCGTCGGCGTCGAGTTCCTTGTCGCGGACGTCAGGGTCGTACGCACCCCGGAGCCCCTCCGCGTTCTGGCCCTCCCACTCGGCGATGTACTCACCGTTGGTCTCCTCCTGGAGGCGCCTGTTGGCCTCCTTCTCGGCGAGGAACACGTCGAAGTCGTCGTGCAAGGACGGGTCGAGATAGTCGCGGTACTCCTCGCACTGGAGCCCCGCGTGGGTGTCGGACGACACGATGATGTACGGGTCGTTGCTGGTGTTGAGGCCGGTGGTCATGGCTGCTCCGGGTTTCGGTCGGGCTCAGTCGCCGTCGTCGGCGACCGGTGGTGGGTCGTAGCGGTGATGAAGGAAGGGGACGATGTCGTCGGCCGGGATGCGGCCGGCGGAACGAGCGGACACGGTGATGAACTGCTGGGCGATGCGCACGCCGTGCGTCTGTCGGAGGGGCAACTCACGGATCGGGTCGAACGGGCTGGCGCCCAGTCGGACGATCCCGCCGACCTTGGCCGCCTTGCGTTCCTCGATGGTCCGCGTCACCACGAGGAGTTCGGCATCACCCTCGATCGCCCGGGCCCCGTCGATGGCGCGGCTCACCCGGAAGGTGAACTCGGTCCGGCTGGTGGAGGCCGGGGGCTGGGGGCCCTCGACCACACCCACGAGGTGGGCGACGTGGTGGTCCAAGCGGGTGATGCGCTTCTCGACCCTCCGCACCTTGATGCTGCCGTTGATCTTCCCGACGTGTGCGGGCTCGCCGAACCGCTCGCGGGCGTCGATGGCGTCGTGCTCGCCGGTGTACACGACCAGCAGCGGGTAGTCGCCGACGATCGTGCCATGACGGGCCTGGACCGAGATCCGGCCCTCGCCGAAGGTCGTGCCGTCGGGGTTGGTCCCCGTTGCGATGGAGAGCCGGACGTCAGCGTCCTCGGTCGGCTCCAGCGGCGGTGGGAGGACGGCGGCGAGTGCATCGGGGTCGGTGCGGTACCGGCCTTCCATCGTGTCGCGCCAGATGGGGCCCAGCGCGCCGGCGAACAGGTCGGGGTGGGTCACGGTCCTGGCCGCGTAGTGCCGAGTACCGGTCGAGGCCCCTGCCACTGCTCCCCCTTCTGCGTGCGCTCCGGGCGACGTCACGCTGTTGACGACGGTCTCTACAACAGTGTTACATTCGCGCGAGAACACTGTTGCATGACGGGCCTTGCGAGGCAAGCCATCGACCGAGTCTTCCATGACCGAGACCAGCCGCAGCACACGCCATGCCGGCATCGACCGGGACGACATCGTGGACACCGCCCTGCGCCTCGTCGAGGACGGAGGTGCTGCCGCGCTCACGATGCGGCGCCTGGCCGCCGAACTCGGCGTGACCGCGACCGCGATCTACTGGCACGTCGGCAATCGTGATGACGTCGTCCTGGCGCTGATCGAGCGGCAGGGTGAACAACTCGCCGCCCGCCCGATCATCGGGGACGACCCGGCTGAGCGGGTCGTTGCCGCCGCGATGGCGGTCTGGGACTCCGCCCTCGCCCATCCCGAGGTCATGAGACTGGCCCATGCCAGTGGCGCCACCTCGGCGCTCGAGATGCACCTCGAGATCGCGCTGGCCCGAGAGTTGACGGCTGCGGGTCTGTCGGGCGACGAAGCTCGCGACGCTCTCCGCGCGCTGCTCATCTGTGTGGGCGGGTTCCTGGTGCTGGCGTTGCGGCCACCCGACGCCGTGCCGGCCGAACTGACCAGCACCACGCTGTGGGCGGCCGTCGACGACGACGGCGTGGCCGCCGACACGGCCGACGCGCTCACGCGGCCGATCGCCCGTGAGCCGCTGCTACGTCGGACGCTCCGGGCCGTCATCGCCGACTACCTGCTCTGATCGGGGCGACCCACTACGGTGCCGCCATGGAGATCAGCGAGGGCATCGGCTACGTCCGCGAGAACGACCGTGCCGTGATCGCGACCCGACGAGCCGACGGCTCGCCCCAGATGTCACCGGTCACGTTGGCCGTCGTCGACGACACGGTGGTGATGAGCACCCGCCAGACCGCCTTCAAGGTCAGGCAGCTCCGACGCGACCCGACCTGCCACCTGTGTGTCTTCCCCGAGAAGTGGCTCGGTCGCTGGATCCAGCTCGACTGCACCGCCGAGATCGTGGACCTGCCCGATGCACTCGACACCTTGGTCGAGTACTACCGAACCCTGCGGGGTGAGCACCCCGACTGGGACGAGTACCGCCAGGCCATGGTCGACGACCAGCGATGCATCGTCCGCTTCACGATCGACCGAGCCGGCCCGGATCGACAGGGTTGACAGCCCTGATCGGTCCCGACCCACGGACGGGACCGATCAACCCGCCTCGCCCCGACCCACGGGGTCGACCAGGTCGGGACGGTCCAGTTGGCGGATGTGGCCGTGCAGTCCGACCCCGGCGACCTCGAGCCCAGCGAGGAACTCGCGGCTCGTCTCGTGTGCCCGATCGATGAGCTCACCCGAGCGGCTGAAGTCCAGCGGGTTGTTCCGGAGCGGACACAGCGCCGGCATCGCAATGACAGGCACCTGCTCCGCCACGTCGTGGACCTGCCGTTCGACCTGGCGGCGGATCATCACCGACGTGGCGTGCAGGATCCGGGCCGCGGCGTGGCGTGGCGGCTCGGGAAGGTCGCAGGCGTACCCGGCATCGAGGACCACCACCGATCGCGCGCCGAGCGCCAGGGCGGCGTGGACCGGCGCGTTGGCCACCACCCCACCGTCCATGAGCAGGCGACCGTCGACCTCGACGTTTGGCAGCACGCCGGGGATCGCTGCGGATGCGGCGACGGCATCGATGAGCGAACCCGACCGCAGTTCCACCGCATCGCCCGCCAAGACGTCGGTGGCCACCGCGGTGAAGGGCAGACGGAGGTCCTGGAACGTCGTGGCCCGAAGGTGCCCCGCCGCGAACTTGCGCAGCCCACGCCCCGAGTACAGGTACCGACGAGCGCCGACCAGATTCCGCAACCGGGTGAGGAGACCGTCGGTGAACACGTCCTGCGTCTCCAGCTCTCGCCAGATACCCAGCAGACGCGCGGCCCCGAGGTCCGGGTCCTCGGCCACCACTGCACCGTTGAGCGCCCCCACTGACGTGCCGGCCACCACATCCGGGATGATCCCGGCCTCCTGCAGTGCGCGGAGCATCCCGGCCTGCACCGCGCCGTTGGACGCCCCGCCTGTCAACGCGAAGCCGATGGGCCGAGGCAGTTCGATGGTCATGAACCGGGAACCGTGCGCCCCGAACCGATCATTCCGTCAGAGGACGACCACGCTCCGGAGGACGTCGCCCGCCTCCATCTTGTGGAACGCCTCTTCGACCTGGTCGAGATCGATGGTCTCGGACACGAATCCGTCGAGGTTCAGGCGGCCCTGCAGATACAGGTCGATCAGCATCGGGAAGTCCCGGCTGGGCAGGCAGTCGCCGTACCAGGAGCTCTTGAGGGCCCCGCCGCGACCGAAGATCTCGATGAACGGCAGCTCGATCGTCATGTCGGGCGTGGGCACCCCGACGAGCACCACCGTGCCCGCGAGATCACGGGCGTAGAAGGCCTGCTCGTAGGTCTGCGGCTTCCCGATCGCCTCGATGACCACGTCGGCGCCGTTGCCGCCGGTCAGCTCGCGGATGCGCTCGACCGCGTCCTCGTGCTTGGAGTTGATGGTGTGGGTTGCGCCGAACTTCTCCTTGGCCCACTCGAGCTTCTGGTCGTCGATGTCCACGGCGATGATCGTGTGCGCACCGGCCAGGCGCGAACCCTCGATCGCCGCGTCGCCCACACCGCCACAGCCGAACACGGCAACCGAGTCACCTCGACCGACTTCGCCCGTGTTGATGGCGGCGCCGATGCCGGCCATGACACCACAGCCCAGCAGGCCCGCGGCTTCCGGGCCGGCATCGGGGTTGACCTTGGTGCACTGCCCGGCGGCCACGAGCGTCTTCTCAGCGAACGCTCCGATGCCGAGCGCAGGGCTGAGCTCGGTCCCATCGGTCAGGGTCATCTTCTGGGTGGCGTTGTGGGTGGCGAAACAGATCTGCGGCTTGCCGCGCAGACAGCTCCGGCATTCGCCGCAGACGGCCCGCCAGTTCAGGATCACGAAGTCACCCGGGGCGACCTCGGTGACCCCGTCGCCCACCGACTCGACGAGGCCGGCGGCCTCGTGGCCGAGCAGGAACGGGAACTCGTCGTTGATGCCGCCCTCGCGGTAGTGGAGGTCGGTGTGGCAGACCCCGCAGGCCTGGATGGCCACCACGGCCTCGCCGGGCCCCGGGTCGGGGATGACGATCGTCTCCACACTGACCGGTGCTCCCTGCGCCTTCGCAACAACCCCACGCACTTCCTGCGGCATGTCCCCGTCCTTCCGACAGTCCAACCAAGTTCCGGCGCAGACTAGTTCGACCCGTTCCCCAGGAGAAGGAGGTGGGTGGGCACGCGCAGGGCGGGCCGTGATGTGCCGCCGGAGCGGGCGTGTGGTGGCGCAGTGGGCTCGGCGCCTCCGGCGGAGCGGGGTGTGGGGCCAGGCCCCACATCCGGCTGAGCGATTGGCTCGGCCGGCCGACAAGGACACCCGCGGTCAGGCGGCACCAGGCAATGGTTGAGGACCCTCTGGTTCCTCAGCCAGACAGCTTCAGATACGGCATGGGATCGACAGGCTGACCGTTGATCCGGACCTCGTAGTGCAGGTGCGGGCCGGTGGAGAATCCGGTCGAACCGACGTAGCCGAGCAGGTCCCCCTCCTCGACCTCGAGCCCCACCCACACCGCGTCCGCGGTCATGTGCGCGTAGAGGGTGGCGAAGGTGTTCCCATGGTCGACCACCACCACGTTGCCGTACCCCGAGGCCTCCTCGGCGTACACGACGATCCCGTCGGCCGAGGCGAAGATCTGCTCCCCCGCTGCGCCGGACATGTCGATGCCCGTGTGCAGCCTCGTGTCGCTGAAGATCGGGTGGATCCTCGGGCCGAATGGCGAACCGAGCCGGGTGTTCTCCAGCGGCATCGCCAGAGTCTCGAACGGGTTGTCGGGCGCCTCGTACTCGAGCAGGCGGGTCCGCTCCCGGAGGAGCTCCCCGATGGCGCCGCCGCCGGCACCGGTGACGCGCAGCTCCTCGGCGTACTCCTGCTTCCGGGCCTGGATGGCGGCAATGCGTTCGGCGATCTCCTGCGCTTCGATCTCGGCCGCGGCGACGAGGCTGCGCTGCTGGGCGATGAGGTCATCGACCTGCTTCTCGATCTCGGCGACCTGCTCGGCGCGCACGTCGGTGGCTTCGGCGACGTCGGCGACGACCTCGGTCAGGGTCTCGACCGCCATCCGGAGGGCATCCACCCGGTCGACCGTGGCCAGCTGATCGTCGATGACGACCGACGCGTATTCACGGGCGGTCTCCATGTCGACGTAGTTGTCGATCTCCAGCAGCGCCGCCGACGCGGCGAGCTCGACCTCGTCGCCCCCCATGTACGCCTGGACCGCCTGGCGCCGGAGCTCGTCCTCCTCGTCGGCGAGGGCGGCCTCGACGTCGGCGAGGCCCTCCGCAGCGATCTCCTCGCGGATGGCGGCGAAGCCAACGTCGGCTCGGGCCGCGCCGAGTCGCACCTGGACGTCCCCGAGGACACCGCGGAGGGTGTCGAGCTGACTGTTGAGCTCCTCGAGGTGGTCGAGCTGGGTGCTCAGCTCTTCGAGGGCCTCGGCCTCCTCGGCCGCAGCTGCCTCGAACTGGGCGAGAAGCTGGTTCAGGCGGGCCTGGTCGACACAGTTCGCCTCGTCTTCCTCGGGAGCGAGATCGACCTGGTCATCGTCACAACGCGGCTCACACGACTGGCCCTCATCGTCCTCGCCCTCGGCGACCCCGTTGCCCTCGTTGTTCCGATTGTTGCCGTTGCCGTTGCCGTTGTTGCCGTTGCCGTTGTTGTTGTTGCTGCCGTTGTTGTTGTTGTTGTTGTTGCGGTTCCCGCCGTTGCCCCCCTCGTCGGTGGCCGCGTCCTGGTCGTCGCCGGCCGGCGCCTCGCACTCGACCTCGTCCTGTTTCTTCTTCCGCTTCTTCTTCGGCCTGTCCTCGGCACCATTGCCATCGCCCTCGGCCTCGGCTGCCGGGTCGTCGCCGGCCGGCTCCTCCTGCGCCACTGCGGTCCCGCCGGACAACAGGGCGAGGACCGCCAACGCGGCGAGCACGGCGCGGAGGCGGGTCGGTCGGTCGGGCTTCATCGGGTGCACCATCGGCATCCCGCCATGCCCGCTTCGGCACCACACCGCCAGATGGTCCGTTCGGCACCCGGGCCGATGTGCTTGGGCCGAACGGCCCAGAGACGGCTACACGTCGAGGAAACGGTAGGCCGCGATGGCGGAACCGACGGCGCCCACAGCAGCACCGAGGACCAACAACAGCAGGCCGATCCCCCACACCTCACCCTGGTCGACGGCGAACGATCGCAGGATGGCCAGGACGTCGTCGTCGGCCAGCCACCGCTCGAACCCCCGGTTTGCGCCGTAGACCGCGCCAGTGCCGAGGCCGGCACCGACCACCCCGGCGATCGTGCCCTCGAGCATGAACGGCACCAGGATGAACCAGTTGGTGGCACCGACGAGCTTCATGACCTCGATCTCGCGCCGCCGGGCGAACATGGCCATCCGGATCGTGTTGAGGATCAGCAACAGACCGGTGCCCAACAGGACCACGCCGGCCACGAGCACGATCCAGCGCACGAAGTCGGTGGCCTGTTCGAGCTTCTTGATCTCCTCGGTGGCCCGGATGACCTTGCGCACGCCGGGTTCACCCTCGAAC
Source organism: Acidimicrobiales bacterium (assembly GCA_965262315.1). GTDB lineage: Bacteria > Actinomycetota > Acidimicrobiia > Acidimicrobiales > UBA8592 > JBCCFK01. The sequence continues at coordinate 60,095 of CBDHFJ010000165.1, read as the reverse complement.
GAGGACGCCAGGACCTCGACCTGATCGGCGTCGAGCTCGGTGGGCACCACGCGGTACGACGGCGGCAGGATCTCGGGCGTGACCAGCTCGGTGATCTCGTCCTGGCCGGCGAACAGATCGTTCCGGAACTCGTCGAAGGCTTCCTGCTGGCTGACGAAGCGGTAGTCCTCGATCCGCAACGGCGACGCCTCGTCCAACAACCCCTGGATCCGGTCCTGCTGGGCCGTGGTGATGTCGGGTTGGAGGAAGATGATGAACTCGACGCCGTCCTCCCACCGGTCGGTGGCGTTGGCCACGCCCTTCTGGAGCAGCAGCGCCACCCCGAGCAGGCTGAGCGACACCGCCACCGTCAGCACGGACGCGACGGTGAGCGTGAGGTTGCGCCGCAGGTTGCGGCCCGTCTCGCGGACGACGTAGTCGATCTTCAGTGGCATGGCAGCAGCGACCTAGGCGTAGACGCCCCGGGCCTGGTCACGGACGATCTGTCCGCCGTCGAGCTCGACGACTCGTCGTCGCATGGTGTCGACGATGCCACGATCGTGGGTGGCCATGACCACCGTGGTCCCCGTGCGGTTGATGCGGTCGAGCAGGCGCATGATGCCCACCGACGTGGCGGGGTCGAGGTTGCCCGTGGGCTCGTCGGCCAGCAGGATCAGCGGCCGGTTCACGAAGGCCCGAGCGATCGACACCCGCTGCTGCTCGCCGCCGGAGAGCTCGTGGGGCAGGTTGTGCATCTTCTTCTGGAGACCGACCAACTCGAGGATTGCCGGGACCTGGGTCTTGACCACGTGCTTGGGCCGACCGATGCACTCCAGGGCGAACGCCACGTTCTGGGCCACGGTCTTGTTGGGCAGGAGCTTGAAGTCCTGGAAGATGCTCCCGATGTTGCGTCGCAGGTACGGAACCCGCCACCGACTCAGGCTGCCGATGTCCTTGCCGGCAACGAAGATCTTGCCCTTGTCCGGGTCCTCCTCCTTGTTCAGGAGGCGCAGGAAGGTGGACTTCCCGGAGCCCGACGGGCCCACGAGGAAGACGAATTCACCCTTCTGGATGTCGCAGGAGGCCTCGTGGAGGGCGAGCACTTCGCCCTTGTAGACCTTGGTGACGTTCTCGAGCTTGATCATGAGGGCGCAGTGACGGGGACGCGGACTCCCGCCACAGGAAGCTCAACGGTACCACCGCGCGTGGTCGATCCCGTCGCGGGGACGGTGCGACTCACTCCTCGGCGTCGGCGTCGCCCGACGCCCGCATCCACCGCAGGTAGGCCTCGATGAACGGGTCGATGTCGCCGCCCAGCACCGCGTCGACGTTGCCGGTCTCGTACTCGGACCGCAGGTCCTTCACCATTTGGTATGGCTGCATCACGTACGAGCGGATCTGGCTGCCGAACCCGACGTTCTTGGCCTCACCGCTGATGGCGGCGAGTTCGTCTTCGCGCTTCTGTCGTTCGAGGTCCAGGAGCCGAGCGGCCAGCATCTGCATGGCGCGGTCCTTGTTCTGGTGCTGGCTGCGCTCGTTCTGACAGCTCACCACCACGCCCGTGGGCAGGTGGGTGATGCGGACCGCAGAGTCGGTCACGTTCACGTGCTGACCGCCGGCGCCAGACGAGCGGTAGGTGTCGATACGCAGGTCACCTTCGTCGATCTCGACCTCGTCGGCCATCTCCTCGAAGAAGGGCACCATGCTCATCGACGCAAACGCCGTCTGGCGCTTGGCTTCCTTGTTGAAGGGCGAGATCCGGACCAGGCGATGGACACCGTGCTCGGAACGCAACATCCCGTACGCCATGCGCCCCTTCACCATGAACTCTGCGGAGGTGATGCCGGCCTCGGCGCCTTCGGAGATGGCGATCACCTCGAAGTCCAGCCCTCGGGCGTCGGACCAGCGCTTGTACATCGACAACAGCATGCTGGCCCAGTCCTGGGCGTCGGTGCCACCCTCGCCCGACTGGATCTGGCAGACCGCGTCCTTCTCGTCCCACTCGCCGGTGAACAGGGCCCGGAGCTCGAGGTCGTCGAACTCCCTGGTGAGCGAGGCCAGCGCCTCGGCGATCTCGTCGTCGAGTCCGGCGTCGGTGTCCTCGGCGGCCAGCTCGACCATGGTCTCGACGTCCTCGACCTCCTGGGTCAGGCGGTCGAACAGATCGGTGTCCTCGGTGACTTCCGCCAGTTCGCGGTTGACCTTGCGGGCTCGCTCCATGTCGTCCCAGAGGTCGGGCGCGGCGGCCTGGTCCTCCAGTTCGATGCGGCGATCCCGGATCTCATCGATGCGGAGATAACCCTCGGCCTCGGCCAGTCGTTTCCTGGCGTTCGCGAGCTCGTCGGTGACGTCAGCCATAGCGACGCAATGCTACCGGCGAGGGTCGGCTTCCCTGGTGAGGGTCGGCGACGACACGTGATGCCTCAGCGGCGACCCTGCCGACGGCGGAAGCGGATCGTGGGCTCACCCACGACCGCCCCTGCCAGAAGGGTGACGATGATCAGCATCGGGACGAAGAGGACTGCGTTCGGACCGCCGTCGCCGATGATCTCGCCGCCCGCCAGGCCGTAGGCCCACATGGCGCCGAAGAGCCATCCCGCGAGGACCAGGACTCCCCAGATGACCTGCCACACGACGAGCGTCCACGGCATCCGACTGTCGTCCCCTCGAGCTTCGGTTGACCCATCGGCGAGGTCGTCGTTCCACAGGTCGCCGTAGGTGCCGGCCCAGATGTCGTCGTCGGGTCGCCGCTGTTCGTTCATCGCCGTCTCCTCGATGCGATGAACGCCACGGTTGGGATCGGCGCCGCGGTCAGTGCCGCGACGGTGGCGAGCGCCATCCATCGGCCGGCGTCCTCCCCACCGGCGCCGAGCAAGCCCTCGCCGCCCGTCCACGCCAGCACGAGGATCCCGATCACCCAGGCGTACAAGAGGACGCCGAGCCACAGGATCTGACCGATGACGACCGCTCCGACGGCCCACCAACCGGGGCCGGTCGTCGGGGCTCCGAGGTCGGTCCGATCCTCCGGTCGGGGTGGCCGCGGGGGCGGCGCCGGCAAGCTGGAGCGGGAGGGTGTGGTCGTTGCGTCCATGCGGTCCATGGAACCGAACGCGCCGGGCCCCGTCCGCCCTGGGAATCCCCCAAAGGTCGCTGGGGGCTCCCCAGATGGCAGGATGCAGCCTGACGCAGCAAGGTCCCGCCCATGGCGAAGCACGTCCTGTTCGCGAGTGACGGCGTCAGGCGGCACCAAGCACTCGGTCCGGGAGCTCCGCTTCCGGGCCGACTCACTTGCCGTGGCACTGTTTGAACTTCTTGCCCGAACCGCAGGGGCACGGGGCGTTGCGCGGGGTCTTCTCGAAGTCCGACTTCACGACCGGGGTGTTCGACGGGACCTCGTTCTCCTCGACGACCTCGGGCATGTCGCCGTCGTCGACCGGTGAGGCCTTGGCGGCGGCGGCCATACGATCGGCGCCGGCGGAGTCATCGGGGCCCGACTCCTCGACGTTGGTGGCCGCGGCTTCCTCGTCGCCCGGCTGGCCTTCCTGGCCCTGCTCGTTGACCTGGATGTGGGTCACGTACTTGACGAAGTCCTGGGCGATCGACGACATCATGGTGCCGAACATCTCGAAGCCTTCGCGCTGCCACTCGGTCAGCGGATCCTTCTGCCCCATCGCCCGCAGATGGATGCCCTCCTTGAGGTAGTCCATCTCGTAGAGGTGCTCGCGCCAACGCTGGTCGATGATGCGCAGCATCACCTGGCGTTCGATCTGGCGCATGACGTCCGCGCCGATCTCCTCTTCGCGCTGCTCGTAGTAGGCGACGCCCTCGGCCATGACCTTCTCGTACATCTGGTCGGTGGTCTGGGCGTGACCCAGGTCCTCGGTGACGAGCTCGTTGGGCCACAGGGTGTTGATCTCGGTGGCGAGGCCCTCGACGTCCCACTCTTCGGAGAAGTCGGAGACGCAGTAGGTGCCGATGGCGGAGTCGACGGCCTCTGCCAGGTACTCCAGCGCCTCCTCGCGAAGATCGGCCCCCTCGAGAATCTGGTTGCGCCGGGCGTAGATCACCCGGCGCTGCTCGTTCATGACCTGGTCGTACTTGAGGACGTTCTTGCGGGTCTCGGCGTTGCGCTGCTCGACGGTGTTCTGCGCCCGCTCGATGGCCTTGGTGACCATCTTGGAGTCGATGGCGACATCTTCGGGCAGGGCCCGCTTCATCACCCAGTCCATGGCGCCGGTGGCGAACAAGCGCATCAGCTCGTCCTCGAGCGACAGGTAGAAGCGGGACTCGCCCGGGTCGCCCTGGCGCCCGGAGCGACCACGGAGCTGGTTGTCGATGCGGCGGGAGTCATGGCGCTCGGTGGCCACCACGTAGAGGCCACCCAACTCCTTCACCTGCTCGCCCTCGGCCTCGCACTGGGGCGCGTACTTCGCGACCAGCTCGTCGAACCTCGCCTGGCCGTCCTCGGTCTCGAGGGCGAGCCCCTCGGCGAGCACGTCGCGCTCGGCGAGCCCTTCCGGGTTGCCGCCGAGCACGATGTCCACACCACGGCCCGCCATGTTGGTGGCCACGGTGACCGCACCGAGCCGACCCGCCTGAGCCACGATGTCGGCCTCACGCGCATGGAGCTTCGCGTTGAGGACCGAGTGCTCGATCCCGTTCTTCTCGAGCAGGCTCGAGACCAGCTCCGACTTCTCGACCGAGATGGTGCCGACCAGCACGGGCTGGCCGGCCTTGTTGCGCTCGACGATGTCGTCGAGGACAGCCCCGAACTTGCCGGCCTCGGAGCGGTACACCAGGTCGACTGCGTCGTCCCGGACGACCGGCTTGTTGGTGGGGATCGGCACCACGTGGAGGCCGTAGGTGTTGAAGAACTCGGCGGCCTCGGTCTCGGCGGTGCCGGTCATGCCGGCGAGCTTGTCGTAGAGACGGAAGTAGTTTTGGAGGGTGATCGTGGCGAGAGTCTGATTCTCCTCCTTGATCTTCACCCCTTCCTTGGCCTCGACCGCTTGATGGAGTCCGTCGGACCAGCGACGACCGTCGAGAATGCGCCCGGTGAACTCGTCGACGATCTTCACCTCGCCGCTGGCGACGATGTAGTCCTTGTCGCGGTGGAACAGCTCCTTGGCCTTGAGCGCCACCTGGAACTGGTGCACGAGGTTGGCCGACACCGAGTCGTACAGGTTCTCGATCCCGAGCGACTTCTCGACCGCGTGGATCCCCTCCTCGGTGGGAGCGACCGTGCGCTTCTCCTCGTCCACGTCGTAGTGGAGGTCGCGCTGGAGGCCACGGACGATCGAGGCGAACTGGTAGTAGACCTTCGCGGCATCGGCGAGACGGCCGCTGATGATGAGCGGCGTGCGAGCCTCGTCGATGAGGATCGAGTCGATCTCGTCGACGATGCAGAAGTTGTGTCCCCGCTGCACCTTCCGGTCCATCGACATGGCCATGTTGTCGCGCAGGTAGTCGAACCCGAGCTCGTTGTTGGTGCCGTGGGTGATGTCGCAGTCGTACTGTTCGCGCTTGAACGCGCTGTCGCGGTTGCCCGGCACGACCAGCCCGGTCTTGAGGCCCAACCAGCCATAGATCTGGCCCATCCACTCGGCGTCTCGGGCGGCCAGGTAGTCGTTGACGGTGACGACGTGCACCCCCTTGCCGGACAGTGCGTTGAGATAGATCGGGAGCGTCGAGGTGAGGGTCTTGCCCTCGCCCGTCTTCATCTCGGCGACCCACCCGAAGTGGAGCGCGGCACCGCCGATGAGCTGGACGTCGTAGTGACGCTGACCGATCACCCGCCACGCGGCCTCGCGCACCACTGCGAACGCGTCGATCAGGATGTCGTTGAGATCCTCGCCGTTGTCGAGGCGCTGCTTGAACTCCGGCGTCTTGGCCTGGAGATCCGCGTCGGACAGCGCCTTCATGGACGGCTCGAGCTCATTGATGTCGGGCACCAGTGCCTCGATCGCGCGGAGCTTCTTGCCCTCGCCGGACCGCAGCAGCGTCTTGAAAGGATTCTTCGCCATGGACCCTCAAGCCTACCGAGGCGGGTCCGCGCAACATCGGCACACGACGAGGGGCCGCAGCTGCAGCTGCGGCCCCTGACGTGCGGTCGGTGGCGCCGGCGACGCCGGTCCGGCGCTAGTTCTGTTCGAGCAGTCCGTAACTGCCGGCCCGGCGCTTGTAGACCACCGAGGACTGGCCGTTCTCGGCGTTGGTGAACAGGAAGAAGTCGTGACCGATGAGCTCCATCTGCTGCACGGCCTCGGCCGGTGTCATCGGATCGCTGACGATCTGCTTCTGGCGAACGAATTCGATGTCGGCGGTTTCGGGGACCACGATCGGGGCTGCCTCCTGATGCTTGTCGTGACGCCCACCGGTGTGGTGGTGCCGATTCACTTCCTTGGTCTTCAACTTGCGCAGGCCGCGCTCGACCTTGTGGATGGACCGCTCGACTGCGGTCAGCTCATCGGGCCCGGACGCCTTGCAGTGGATGCTGCGGCCCTTGCCCTCGACGTGGATCTCACACACGTCTTTGTCGTGTATCCGAGGGTTTCGTTCCTCCGACAAGTGGACCTCTGCCCGATCGAGCCCGTACAAGAGCCGCTCCAGCCGGTTGACCTTGGCCAGGACCTGCTCCTCCAGATGAGGGGTCACTCGCACTCCACGGCTGCTGATCGTGACATTCACGGGCAGTTACCTCCAGGGCTCTTCGGTTGTCGTGACCCAACCATAGAGGGTGACCTGCGTCACAGGGAAGGGCCTTTGGTCACTTGACAGTCAATTGGTGTCCACTTGGCGGCCAACCGGGGCCGGACACCGTCCGGTCCCGATCGGTCGATGCGCCGTCGCCGATCACTCCTTGTGCGCGAACGCGGCTCCGGGTGTGGCCGACGCCCCGGCCTCCGACAAAGCCCGCATGGCGGCGCGCATGGACGCGCCGGTGGTCACCACATCGTCGACCACCAGGACGCGCGCCCCCGCGAGCATGCCCGCTCGCGATGCGACCCGAACGCCGGCGGCGCCCGCGAGACGCTCGACCCGATCGCCACCGACCTGGCGTCCACCGCGGCGACGGGCGAGCAGCCGTGCCGCCGGCAACCCGAGCTCACGTCCGACCGCCCGAGCCAACAGGTGGCCCTGGTCGAACCCTCGCCGGCGCCGCCCTTCGTGGGAGGCCGGTACCCACGTGATCACGTCGGCGTCCACCGCGGCCCAGCGGACCGTCCCGGCGACCGCGGCCGCGATCCAGGCCACCGAGCTCCGGCGCCCCCGGGTCTTCAGGTCGACCACGAACGCCCGGGACAGCTCGTCGTACACCGTCGCGGCCACGACGGTCTCGGCGCCGATGCGAACCAGGCGTGCGGGGTGCAACGACGCCAGGCAGGCCTCGCACGGCGACGCACCCTGGCGCCCGCAGCCGACGCAGCGGGTGGGCAGGAAGAGATCCGACAAGGCCACATCGCCACCGTAGGACGCCGCGCCGACAGGATCGCCCGCCTGCCATCCGGACCGCTAGTGTGCGCGGCCATGATCCTCGCTGCACCCGGTGACACCGGCTACAACATCATGCTCTTCCTGCACATCCTCTTCGCGATGGCGGCGTTCGCGCCCGCATTCGTGCACCCCGTGCTGTCGACCCAGACGAAGGCCATGACCAGCGAGCAGGGAAGGGTCCTCGGCTACATCGCGCAGAACAGCCAGCGCATCTACAGCATCGCCCTGATCCTTGCCGGCCTGCTCGGTTTCGGGGTGGCCGGGATGTCCGACCCCGTCTACAGCCTCGGTGACGGCTGGCTCATCGCGTCGATCCTGGTCTGGGTGGCCATGAACGGCGTCCTCCATGCCATCCAGATCCCCGCCGAGAAGGCCTGGGCCGCCGGCGACGACTCGGCCGAGCAGAAGGCCCAGATGGGCGGCGGCATCCTCACCCTCTTGCTCCTGGTGATGCTCTACCTGATGATCTTCAAGCCCGGCGCCTAGCTGTACCTAGCGCCCGCCGGGAACGCGCAGGAGGCGCCCGCGATGAGGGGCGCCTCCGGCGGAACGGGGTGTGGGGCCGGGCCCCACCTTCGATCGATCCGGCTTCGCCGGTCGATCGACAAAGGCAGCCGCCGTCAGGCCGAGCCGAGCAGAGAAACCCGGACACAGGTCGGCGGACAGCCCGGTCGCGGCGAAGCCGCCGCGGCGCTGAGGGACGGTCCGCCGACACCGTTCGGCGACGTGTGGCCCGAGCGGTGTCGAGACCACAGTCGGCGGCCGAAACCGCCGACGAGCCCTCGTCAGGACGAGCCGAACCGAGGAGTCAGTACCGGTAGTGCTCGGACTTGAAGGGGCCGTGCTTGGGGATGCCCAGGTAGTCCGCCTGGTCCTGGGTCATCTCGGTCAGCCGGACACCGAGGGAGTCCAGGTGGAGACGGGCGACCTTCTCGTCGAGGTGCTTGGGCAGAATCGACACGCCCAGCTCCATGAACTCGGCGGCCTTGTGGAGCTCGATCTGGGCCAGGACCTGGTTGGTGAACGAGCACGACATCACGAAGCTCGGGTGGCCGGTGGCGTTGCCGAGATTCAGCAGGCGGCCTTCGGACAGCACGATCACCGAGTGGCCGTCCGGGAACACGAACTCGTCGACCTGGGGCTTGATGGTGACGCGCTGGACGTCCGACATGCGGAACAGGCCGGCCATGTCGATCTCGTTGTCGAAGTGGCCGATGTTGCCCACGATCGCCTGGTGCTTCATCCGGGACATGTGCTCGGCGGAGATGATGTCCTTGTTGCCGGTGGCGGTGATGAAGATGTCGGCGGTCTCCATGACGTCTTCGAGACGGACGACCTGGTAGCCCTCCATCGCGGCCTGCAGCGCGCAGATGGGGTCGACCTCGGTGACCAGGACGCGGGCGCCCTGGCCGCGCAGCGAGGCGGCGCAGCCCTTGCCGACGTCGCCGTAGCCGAGAACCACCGCGGTCTTGCCGCCGATCATCACGTCGGTGGCGCGGTTGATGCCATCGATGAGCGAGTGTCGGCAGCCGTAGAGGTTGTCGAACTTGGACTTGGTGACGGCGTCGTTGACGTTGATGGCAGGGAACAGCAGGTGACCGGCTTCCATCATCTGATAGAGCCGGTGCACACCGGTGGTGGTCTCCTCGGAGACGCCCCGGATGCCAGTGCCGATCTTCTCCCAGTCGATCCGGCCCTCGGCCTGGATGTCTCGGAGCCGGTCGAGGAACACGCCCCACTCCTCGGGGTCGTCCTCTTCGGCCTCGGGGACGGCGCCGGCACGCTGGAACTCTAGGCCCTTGTGGACCATCATCGTGGCGTCGCCGCCGTCGTCGAGGATCAGGTTCGGGCCTTCGCCGTCAGGCCAGTGGAACAACTGCTCGGTGGCCCACCAGTACTCCTCGAGGGTCTCGCCCTTCCAGGCGAAGACCGGGGTGCCGTTCGGCTTGTCGACGGCGCCCTCGGGCCCCACGGCGATGGCCGCGGCCGCGTGGTCCTGGGTGGAGAAGATGTTGCAGGACACCCAGCGCACGTCGGCGCCCAGGGCGGTCAGGGTCTCGATGAGCACCGCGGTCTGGACGGTCATGTGGAGCGACCCGGCGATGCGGGCACCCGCGAGCGGCTGCTCGTCGCCGTACTCGGCGCGCAGCGCCATGAGGCCGGGCATCTCGTTCTCGGCGAGCTGGATCTCCTTGCGGCCGAAGCCGGCCTCGCTGAGATCCGCGACCTTGAAATCGTGGTCGGGCATGGCTGATTACCTCCGTTGGAAGAATTGCTGGTGCAAGCGGAGGGCTGGGGCCGTCTGACCCGAGCTCGAGCAGCCCTGCAGGGCCCCGAGTCTATCCGGGGGCCGCGTTGCGCCGGTGGTGGGTGGGCGGGGCCGAGGAGCGCTCGTCCTCAGCTGGCGGGAAGGGTTGCGGCGACGAACTCGAGCTCGTCGGCGGAGAATCCGCCGTGTTCGCTGTCGCTCGGCGACGAGACCAGGACGGCGGCAACCGCCTCGGCGTAGTCCCCGGCGCCGACGTGGAAGTCGCTGGCGCCGCTGTGGGGCCACCATCCCTCGTCGATGCCCCGCATGGCCATCCACTCGATCCGGGTGTCGTCGTCGAGATACATCACGTCGATGGCGTGGCCCACCTCGTGTGCGATCACCTCTGCCACCAGCTGCGGCGTGTCGTGCTGACCGACGAAGATGCTGATGGTCCGCGACACGGTGTTGGTGTTGCCGCGGTAGCCGTCACGCGGCCCGAGGTACTCGATGGTCCAACCGTCGAGGACGCGGTGATAGTCGTAGTCGATCAACGCCTCCGCGGCGGTCCCGACCGACACCGGGTCCCCCGGCGAGTAGGTCGAGGGCGTGGCATCGACGTCCGGCCGGGCGATGGCCACGGCCGGCGCCAGTTCCGCGTTGCCGATGGTGACGTTGGACGCCAACGCGACCTCGGCACCCCCGACCCCGACCGCAGCCGCCTCGGCCTCGCCGCCGACGTCGGCGCGTTGGCCCTTGGGGAACTGCACGAACACCAGGCTGCCCACGGTCGTGAGCCCGACCATGATGCCTGCTGCCGGGATGGCCAGCCGGTGTCGGACGCGCCGATACCAGGGACCGACCTGGCCCGGGAGCATGAGGTCGAACAGCCGACCCTCGATCTCGGCGATGTTTCGTTCGAGGGCGCCGGACAGGACCTCGAGATCGTCGCCTCGCAAGGCCAGCTTCCGCCCGGGTTCGAGCCCCCGCATGAGATAGAGCAGGGAGAGGTAGCGGCCGAGGATGTCGTCGAAGGTGGCCTCGGCCGGGAGCAGGCGTGTCTTCTGACCGGCGAAGAGTGCGCCGTGGTCCATGTCGACGACGAGCTCGGAACGCTCGGGCACCACCGGCCCGCTGTACGCGCGGTAGGCGGCCATCAGGCGATGGACCTGGTCATCGGTGAGACCGACCTGGCCCTGCTCGATACGCCGGAGCTCGTCGGCCGAGAAGGGAATGTCGGCGACGGTGACGATCTCGTCGACCGTCAGACCGCGACGGGTCCGATGGTCGGTGAGCAATGCCCCGAGCCGTGCCGGGGGAACGAGCGACGCGTCCTGGCTCACTTCACCAGCACGAGCATGCCGGCAGGGGTCGGTCCGACCAGAAGTCCTGCCGCCGGCACCACCAGGCGCCGCCGCATGCGCTCCGCGAGTTCGCCGAGGATCTCAGTGTCCTCGTCCATGAGCCGAGTGAGTCGCTCGGCGATGTCGTCCTCGGTGCGGTTGAACGCCGAAGCGAGCATCACCACGTCATCACCGCGCAGCGCCAGCGGCTCCCCCACCGGCGCGTTGCGCAGCAGATAGAGGAGCGCCGTGTAGCGCTGCAGCACCGAGTCGATCACGTCGTCGGTGAAGGACTCCGGCCCCATCGGCAGGGGGAAGTCCTCGTCGTCCGCGATGATCAGCCTGGAGCGCTGCTGGGTCGGGGGCGTGGAGTTGAACTCGTAGAGCAGGCTGAGCGCCTCGATCGCCACGTCGTCCAGGGACACGACACCCGACTCGATCGAATCGAGGTCGGATTCGGTGAAGCGGCCCATGGATCGCCGTGCCATGTCGGCAACGGTGTACCCATAGAGCTCGCGTCGCTCGGCGAGGAGCGCTCCGAGCCGCTTGCGCGGCACCAGTCCCAGGTTGGAGGCCATCGTGATCGCCATGGCGGAACCATCGGCATTGGAGATCCGATGTTGAGTCGCCCGAACCGTTCCACTGGGTCATGTGCCCCAGGCCGCTGTCCGACGCTGCGACCGGCGTTCCACCCGTGAGCGCCGACCGGCCTTGCAGCCGCCGGTCGACGTGTCAGAACGTCGGCGTGATGGCCTCGGCCTCGGCCTTCGCAACCAGCCGCTGGTGCTCTGCGTCGTCGACGTCGGTGGCCTCGTCGATGAGCATCACGGGGATCTCGTCGTCGATACGGTACGTGCGCTTGAGCCGCGGGTTGTAGAGCACGGCCTCGTCCTCGAAGTAGAGGAGCGGGCCCTTGTCCTCGGGACAAGCCAGGATGCCGAGCAGGGTCGCGTCGAGTGCCATGGACCGGATGCTAGCGCCGCCGCGGCTCGATCAAGAGGCCATGACGGCCTGCACCTCGGCCACGCGGGCCACGACATCGTCGTCGGTGCGGGCCTCGAGGTTGAGCCGCAGGAGCGGTTCGGTGTTGGAGGCGCGGAGGTTGAACCACCAGTCGCCCTGGTCGACGGTCAACCCGTCGAGGCGGTCCTGTTCGGCGTCGGAGAAGTGCGTCGACACCCGTTCGATGACCGCAGCCTGGTCGTCGACGGTGGTGTTGATCTCGCCCGACGCCGAGTACCGCCGGAAGGGCGCGCACAGCTCGGACAGGGCAGTGCCGGCCAGGCTGAGCTGTTCCAGGATGACCAGCGCCGCGATCAGGCCCGAGTCGGCCCGGAAGTTGTCCTTGAAGTAGTAGTGCCCCGAGTGCTCACCGGCGAACACCGCCGACTCCTCGGCCATGAGCTGCTTGATGTAGGAGTGACCCACCCGGCTGCGGATCGGGGTCCCGCCCTTCTCGCGGACGATCTCGGGCACCACCTTCGAGCAGATGAGGTTGTGGATGACGGTGGCACCTTCGTGCTTGTCGAGCATGCCCGAGGCGACGATGGCCGTGGTGAGCGATCCCGAGATCGGCTGGGCCTGCTCGTCCACGAGGAAGACGCGGTCGGCGTCGCCATCGAACGCGAGGCCGACGTCGGCGCCGGTCTCGAGCACCCGGGCGCGGAGGTCCTCGAGGTTGGCCGGGTTGATGGGGTCGGCCGGGTGGTTCGGGAACGTGCCGTCGAGTTCGGGGTACATGATCTCGAGCTCGACGGGCAGGTCTTCGAACACCGCCGGGACCACCAGCCCGCCCATGCCGTTGGCCGTGTCGGCCACGATCTTGAGCGGCCGCAGATTGGCGGGGTCGATGAACGAGTGCACGTGTGCCGCGAAGTCGGCGAGCATGTCGCGCTCGCTGACCGAGCCGGTCCGCTCCGATGCGGCCACGCCCTCGACCACCAACTGCTTGATGTCGGCCAGCCCGCTCTCTTCACCGATGGGTGCGGCACCGGCCCGGCACATCTTGATGCCGTTGTACTGCGCGGGGTTGTGGGAGGCGGTGAACACCGCACCGGGCATGTTGAGGACACCGGCTGCGTAGTAGAGCATGTCCGTGGAGGCCAGACCGAGGCTCACCACGTCGACCCCCTGGGACGTCACGCCGTCGGTGAAGGCCGCCACCAGCTCGACCCCCGAGGGCCGCATGTCCTGGCCGACGACCACGCTCGTCAACTCGGGTGACTCACGCCGCATGACCTCGACGAAGGCGGCCCCTGTCCGACGAGCGACGTCGGCGTCGATCTGGTCGGGGTACGTGCCACGCACGTCGTAGGCCTTGAAGATTGCGTCGAGATCACCCATGACCTCGACGGTAGCCAAGGGGCCCGTGAACACCGGGGCAATCGGAGGCGAACTTCCCGCCCGACTCAGTTCAGGAGCAGCAGGTTCAACAAGGTCACGGTGTTGAACCCCACATGGGTCCAGATCGCCGTGCCGAGTCGCCCGGTGCGCTCGACCATGATGGCCAGGATCACGCCGAGCACACCGAGCGCCGGCCACAGCCAAGGGTCCGGATGGACGACCGCGAACAGCAGGCCGTTCATCAGCGCCGCCACCCAGACGTTCCAGCGGTGCGACGTGGTGTCGGGGCGGATGGCCGACGGCAGGACTCGCTCGAGCCACGGGAAGTTGCGGCGCTTCCGGAACGCGCCGACCAGAAGGCCCCGGTAGAACAGCTCTTCGCTGATCGGGGCCATGATGGCCACGGTGACGATCAGGGAGATGACGGCGATCGGCGACGACGCCCGGTCGGTCAGCTCGCGCGCGACGTTCCCAGCCTCTTCGACGTCCCGGTCGAGCAGCCAGAACAACGGCGCGGTGATGCCGAGACCCAGCCCGACCTGGAGGACGAACCCCATCCCGAAGCCCTTCGGGATGTCGCTCCAGCGCATGCTCACCGCGAGGTCGCGGATGACGCCCTGGCCCTTGACGCGCGTGGCCACCACCGCAGCGATGATGAGCCCGATCTGCAGGGGCAGGTTGACCAGGGAGGTCAGCCACAGCGGGAAGTCGTCGGCTTCGGCGTAGTCGGTGGCCGCGAAGGCGACCGAGACCGCGAGTGTGGCCAGCGTGAAGGCGAAGAGCACGCCGAGGACGGGTTCCCAGAGCCCCCACCGGCGTGGATCGCCGGGCAGCGGACCAGCGGGCCCGAGCTCGCCGGCAACGGGGATGTCCAGAGACGCGTGCGGTGGCCCCGGCTCCGTCGGGTCGCCGGCAGGCGGCGCCGGAGGGGGTGGCGGAAGCGAGCTCACGGTGCGGATGGTACCGGTCCCCCGGTCGGCATCGAAGGCGAGCAGGCCGCGATCGCGAGTCGGTCGCCGCTCGACCGGGTCGGGGAATGTGCGGCGTGGGACCGTGGTTGATCGACGTCCACCTGGTGATTCAACCCGCCGGAGGCCCACTACCATGAGTGACCATGGCTGATCGCCCGCCCCCACCACCGCCGCCGCCACCGGAGCAGGGAGACGGCACGCGTTCCGATGGCCCCTGGAACCGCTGGCTGATCTGGGCTCTGGTACTGGCCATCCTGGCGGCCTTCATCCTCCCCAGCATCCTGGGGTCGGGCGATGGCGAGGAGCTCGCCTACAACGACTTCCTGCAGGAGGTCGGGGCCGGTGGCATCGCCGAGGCCGAGTTCGACAACACCACGGGCAAGATCAAGGCCGTCCGCGCCGACGCCGAACAGACCCGGGTCCAGACCAACGGTCCGCTCGACCTCTCCGACGCCGACGAGACCTTCCTGCGGGACAACACCGACCTCACGTTCCGGACACCGGGCACGAACATCCTGACCGGCTTCATCCTGCCGTTCCTGCTCCCCATCGCGTTCATCGTGCTGATCCTGTTGTGGTTCCAGCGCCGTGCCCAGGGACAGATGGGCAACATCATGTCCATCGGCCGCTCGAAGGCGAAGACCTACACCACCGAGCGCCCGGGGACCACGTTCGACGACGTGGCGGGCTACGCCGGCGTCAAGCAGGAGATCAGGGAGGTCGTCGACTTCCTCAAGGACGCCGAGAAGTTCGCCGAGATCGGCGCCCGCATCCCGAAGGGCGTGCTGCTCGTCGGTCCCCCCGGGACCGGCAAGACGCTGATCGCGCGTGCGGTCGCCGGTGAGGCGGGCGTGCCGTTCCTGTCGGTGACCGGTTCGGACTTCATGGAGATGTTCGTCGGCGTCGGCGCCAGCCGTGTCCGCGACCTGTTCCAGTCCGCCCGCAAGATGGGGCGAGCCATCATCTTCATCGACGAGATCGACTCGATCGGCCGCAAGCGCGGGGCCGGTCTGGGCGGTGGCCACGACGAGCGTGAGCAGACGCTGAACCAGATGCTGGCCGAGATGGACGGCTTCGAGGCCACCGAGGGCATCGTCATGATGGCGGCCACCAACCGGCCCGACATCCTGGACCCGGCGCTGCTTCGTCCGGGCCGCTTCGACCGCCAGGTCATCGTGCCGCTCCCCGAGCTCGACGACCGGCGCGAGATCCTCGACGTCCACGTCAAGTCCAAGCGCATGGCTCCTGACGTCGACCTGAACGTCGTGGCCCGTGGCACCCCGGGCATGGCCGGCGCCGACCTCGCCAACCTCATCAACGAGGCGGCGTTGATCGCCGTGCGCGGCGGAGCCAGCGAGATCACCGGCAACCACCTCGAACAGGCCCGCGACCGCGTCCTCATGGGTCAGAAGCGCGAGGCCACGGTGCTCAATGCCGAAGAGAAGGAGCGGGTGGCCTACCACGAGTCTGGCCACGCCCTGGCTGCCGCCCTGCTGCCCAACGCCGATCCGCTGCACAAGGTGTCGATCATCCCCCGCGGCATGGCCCTCGGTGTCACGATGACGCTGCCCGAAGAGGACCGCTACCTGCTGCGCGAGAGCTACATCGCCGATGAACTCGTCAAACTGCTCGGCGGCCGGATGGCCGAGGAGCTCGTGTTCGGCGAGGTCTCCAGCGGCGCCGCCGACGATCTGGCCCGAGCCACCGAGATGGCCGGCAAGATGGTGCGCGAGTGGGGCATGAGCGACCGTGTCGGGCCGATGGCCTGGCGCAGCGGCAACGGCCAGGTGTTCCTCGGCGAGGACATGGGTCGGCCCCGCGAGTACAGCGACGAGATGGCCAGCGTGATCGACGAGGAGATCGAGTCGATCCTGCGTGAGGCCGAGCAGCGCTGCCGCGATCTGCTGACCGAACACCGTCACGGCCTCGACCTCGTCGCCCGGTCCCTGCTCGAGCACGAGACCATCGACGGCAACGAGGTCGGTCGCCTCCTGGAGATCGGAGCGCAGGCATCACGCCCACCCGGCGCGGCCCCGCAGGGTGCGGCCGACGCCGCCACCGCGCAGGGCCCCCGCGAGGCCGCCCAGCTCCACAGCTCGATCAACCCCACGCAGCAGTCCGAGTAGGGCCGCTCCCCCGCCGTGCCGCTCGACTCCGTCACCGGCGACGCTGAACGATGACCACGCTCGTCATCGTCCTCCTGGTGGCCGCCGCAGCCGGTGGCGTCGCCTTCGTGGTCAACGGTCGCGCCCCCGATGCCCCATCGACGCCCCAGTTCGCGGCTCCACAACAGCTCGATCGTGCGGACTTCGACCAGCCCGAACTCCCTTGGCTGCTGGCGCTCTTCAGCTCCGACACCTGCCTGTCGTGTCACGACGCCCGAGCCGTGCTGGCGGACGTGACCTTCGCGTCGGTGGCGGTACAGGACCTCCCGGTCGAATCGACCAAAGCCGTCCACGACCGCTACGGCGTTGACGCCGTGCCCATCGTGGCTCTGGCCGATGACGACGGGGTCGTACGGTGGTCGTGGCTCGGCGCACCACCTCCCGAAGCGGTCCGCGACGCCTTGGTCGACGCCGGCATCATCACGCCGGACGACGGAACCGCCGTCGACTTTCCCTGATCGGGCGGCCGAGCGTCAGCCGAAGGGAACTTCGACAACGGCCTCGGTACCCGCAACCGGGATCGACGTGGCCGTTCCCTGTCCGGCGCCGTCGAGGCGGTACCGCCGCTCGACGAACACCGGGTCGCTGGTCTCGACCGACACCAGTGCGTCTGCCGGGATGCCGAGCGCCTCCAGGTCGACCACGAGGCGAGCCGCTTGTCCGATCTCGACCGTCGCGACCTCGAACCGGTTGCCGTCGAACGTCGCGGCGATGTCGGCGGTGACGAGTCGGTCCGACGCGGGGTTCACGATGGTGATCTCGCCACCACCGTCGGCGCTGGTGAGCCGATGCCCGGTGGCGGCCACCGGCAGCGCCGGCGAGGCCGATGTCGCCGGATCGGCCTCGGCGGACAGCGTGAACCGGTCGACGATGACCTCGACCCCGTTCAACGACCGAACGAGCGCCCAGTACCCGACGTCGTCGAGGACGCGGGCCGAGGCGTCGACGACCGACGCGGTGCCGACCAGGTCGGCCCCGCCCCGGAGCACGACGACCACGGTCTTGCCTTCACGGATCCGGACGCCGATGGGCTCCACGACACCGTTGAGCTCGGGGACGTCCAGCCGGACCTCGAGGTCGACCTCGGCCTCGACGTCGGACGGGTTGGTGATGGCGATGGCGTCGACGCTGCCGGCCGGCCCGCTGGACGGCAACACCCATTGCGGTGCCGGAGCGGACGACCCCGGCGAGACCGAGAGCCCCAGCAGGCCCTCGTCGCCGTCGAGCGCCAGCAGGCGGTCCGCGACCACCCGGCCGGTCCGGACGTCGAGTCGAGCGCTGACGACGTCGAACAGGGTCACGACGTCGGTGATGTCGATGGGCAGGACCGTCCCGGACGGCACCACCAGCCCTTCGTAGATCTGCGGTGCGCGAGCGGATCCGTCGGCGGTGAACGTGAGGTCGACCACGGCGTCACCCGGGAACGGGTTGAAGACCGAGATGACCTGCCGGGCGCCGCTGCGCGTGGTGCCGGCGGCGAAGTGCCACTGCGACGCCGACGTGGACAGGCAGGGGGCCAAGGAGGCCCCGCTCGGCCCGCGCACGATGTGTTCGACGACCATCTGGCCGACGCCGGACTCGACCAGCACGGCGGCGTGCTCGCCCCCCACGCCGTCGAGGTCGCGGACCAGCACCCGCTCCACCGACCGGGCCGGCACGGTGACGGTGGTCAGCACTCGTCCGAGGTCCACGGCCTCGGGAGCCACCAGCTCCAGCTCCTCCGCCAGGTCCTCGGCATCCAGATCGATGGCGAGGGGCTGGGGCGCGAGGACCGGATGGACGGTGAGCACCACCTCGGCATCGGTGCCCGACGGGTTGGCGATGACGACGGTGTGATCGGCGAAGTCCCCTTCGACGATGGTGCCGGCAGCGCAGTACCACGCGCTCGACAAGGCTTCGGCCCGGCCGGCTGTGGGGACGATGGCGCGCTCGAGGTCCGCGTCACCGGCCGCGGACTCGTCGCCGGCATCGACGATGGCCATCAGCGCGATCACCGCGGCCAGCAGGATGATCGCGGGCCATCGGGTGACTCGCGACCGGTCGATGGGAGTCGACGGCGCGATCATGCGCGTTCCTGCCGGGAACGGCCGCTCACCCGGAGCAGCGCCACGACGGCGATCACCCACACCGCGAGCTGACCGCCCATCAGCAGGCGGTGTGAGAACGGCGTCCGATACCGGAGCGTGGCCTCGCCGGTCAGCCCCACCCGATGCGCCTGTGCCCAGTCGAGTGCAGATCGGGCTTCTGCAGCGCGACTCTCGACCGTGAGCTCCCAGCCATCGCCGGCCGGCGTGGCGAGGTAGACCTCTTCGCCCACCGCCACCGATCCGCTGAACTCGACCGCGCCCGTGGCGACGAGCGGTCTGGATGCGACCGGTGACCGGTCGGCGGCGAACTCGCGAAGCCCGACCTCGGCGGTCGTGCCCTCGGGCAACACCGCAGCGACCGGAAGTGCGGCCGTGTTGCGATAACGAGCGACGCCCGGGGTGATCTCCACCTGCTCGAGGTCGAGCTGTTCGGTCAACGCGGCGAGCAGCGCATCGGGCACGGAGCGGGTGACCCCGATCGCCGGGGTGGGTGCCGCCTGTTCCAGCACGATCACCTCGCCGATCGCGAACGGGGCGAGCAGCCGCCCGAGCCGCGACGTCCCACCGTCGATGGCCAGCTGCACGGCATCGGCGAGCAATGCGTCCGCCGGCTGAGCGAGACCCGCCCAGCGGTCGACGAAGCCGACCTCACGCGAGCCACTGACAGCGAGGGTGAGGCCGTCACCGAAGCTCCGGCCACTCACGCCCAGCACGTCGTCGTGACCGATCCAGAGCACCCGCTCGGGTCGATCGCCGTTGATCTCGGCCAACTGCCGGTTGAAGTCCTGGTCGGGCATCTCCCATGCGCCGTCGAACGAGGCTCGGGCAGCCGGGAGCACCGCGAGCACCAACGCCGCGACGGCGGTCACGGGCAGCAGTTGGCGCCAGCCGAACCCGTAGGTGCGAAGATCGCGCTCGATGGCCGCGACACCCATGGCTGCCGACAGCGCCAGGCCCAACGACCCCACGGTCAGCATCACCTCGGGCGCGGGCATGGTGATGGGCGCCCATCCGTTGCCGATGGCCCACACGCCGGCCACCGCGGCCAGGTACATGGCGAGGCCACGCACAGCCCAGGCCCACCGAGGGCCTCGGGCCAGCAGCAGCGGCACGATTCCCGCCACGGGCAGCGCCCACCCCAGGGGGCCGCCACCCACGTTCCCGGTGTCGAGCCGGAGCAGGTCGACGAGGTCCGGCACCGCAGCGTCCTCGGGTCTGGTGCCGACGAACCAGTCGAGATCGCGGTCACCCGAGATCGCGTGGGCCAGCCACGCCACGTTGAGCCCAGCCGCGACCACCAGTCCGCCGGCGGTGACCGACGCCATGCGAGCCGAGCCGCCGGGCCACCCTGCCAACAGGCTGCCCAGGGAGATGGCGATCGCCATCGCGACCACCAGGACCACGACGAAGGGTTCGAAGGCTGCGATGGCGCCCAGCACGAGGCCGAGGAGCAGCACCTCTCGGATCCACCCCGGCTCGAGGACGCCCTCGCCGACCGATCCGCCGAGCCGACCGAACGGTGCCATCCGGCCGCCGCGCCCGAGCGACGCCACCACCCAGGGCAGGGTGCCGTAGAGGAGCACGGCACCCCAGGTTCCGTTGCCCATGGCGTCATACGGCACCGGCGACACGAGGTAGGTCAGGGTGCCGATGACTCTGATCCACGGCGACGAGAACGGCCGCAGCAGACGCCACATCCCGATCGCCCCCAGCGGCAGCATGCCCACCGTCATGGCGGTCCGGAGCAGACCCATGAAGCCGAGGAACGCGACGCCCAACAGCCCCGTCAGGCCGAAGGCGGTCGGCGCCGCCGCCTCGTGACCCGTCCCCATGGTGGACCAGCCCGAGAACCAGCGGCCGAGCAACTCGCCGGGGCCGAGATCGAACGGGACGAGATCGCCCACGACCGGCACCCGCCGCGTGATGAGATGGCGGCTGCCGAACACCAGGACCGCGACGGCGAGCGCCCAGAAGCCGAGCGAGATCCTCGAGGGGCCGGCCCGCACGGCCTGCATGAGATTACGGATTCGGGAGCCGAGGGAGCCCCGACTGTCGTCTCCCAGTTGACCCCGGAGGTAGGTGGTGAGCGGGGCGAATCCCCCGACTTGGAGTGGCCGGATCTCGGAGTCGGACAGTTTTCGGGTGCGGCGGACGAGGCGGCGGCGGCGCAGGAGCGACGCCGGCCGGGCGAGGTTCCACAGCCATGCCCCGACGGCACTGCGCGCCGTCGAGAACTGGCCGACAGCCAGCGCACCGAGCACGCGCAACAGGCTGTAGACGATCGCCTGAGGGACGACCCGGAGACTGTGGCCGATGCCGTACACGCTCAGCAGCGTGCGAATCCGGTGGCGCTCCCGGAGCCGCTCCAGCTCGGCTGATCTCCGGCGCTCCGGCAGCGCCGCCCGATGGCGCACGACCGCGGAGGGCGACACCATGACTCGGGCACCTGCGACGTGAGCTCGCCAACAGAAGTCGACGTCCTCGCCCGTCACCCCCATCTGGGTGTCGAACCCCCGCATCGCGTGGAAGAGATCGCCGCGAATGAGCTGGACCGCGCCAGGAACTGCGAACACGTCCGTGACGGCGTCGTGCTGCTCCTGGTCCAGCTCACCTCGCTCGACTCGGGAGCGCGGGTGGCCGATCTTGTCGACGTCGAGCCCGACCTCGAGGAGCTCTTCGGGGCGGTCCCAGGCGACGAGCTTCGGACCGACGATGCTCGCGTTCGAGCGCACCGCCTCCTCGACCAGCAGCCGCAGCGCGTCCGATGCCAACGCCACGTCGTCGTGACAGAACAGGTAGAAGGCGGGTGTCGCCGAGTCGGCGAGGACGGCGTTGGCGGATTCGCTGTAGCCCGCACCGTCGGGAATGGCCTGGACATCCGCATCGGGCAGCGACCGGGCGAGATCGGCCTCGTGCTCGTCCGAGAGGCCGCCGGCCACGACGGTCACGCCGAAGCGGGGATAATCCTGCGCAGCGAGCGAGATCAGGGTCTCCGCGAACCACGGACCGGGCTCGTGGGCGACCACGACGATCTGCACCCGAGGCGCGGTGACGGAGGTCCGCCCCTCCGGGCCGGGGGGCTGATCGGGCGAATCCACAACGGACAGACGCTAGCCCCGAAAACGGCTCCTGAGACGTACCCCCCGATGCATGAACCAACGCTGTTCGGACCCCGCCCACCAGCCGTTCCATCGGGTTCGTTCGGGCTGGTGAGGCCGGCCTTCTCGCACGTACAGTGAGGCGGTGCCCGCCCCCGACAACGAGTCCCAGGACCCTGCTGTGGCCTGGGTCACCGACCTCCTCTACACCGGGGTCGGGCTCGGCGTCCTCGCCGTCAACCGCTTCCAGGTGGCCAGGCGGGACCTGCAGAAGCAGGTCGAGGCCGGCGAACTCGAGCTGCCGGACATCTCGTTCCTCGGGGATCTCGGCGAGCTCGCCGACGACCCAGAACGGGCGACGCGGATCGCGGCCAAGCTCCGGGACGGACTCCAGGACCTCGACGACCGCCTCGACGGGGTCGAACATCGGATCGGAGCGATCCTGGCCGACCTGGAGCCGGACCTTCCCGAGCCACTCCGGGAGCTGTCCCGTGCCTTCCGCGTCGTCGCCGACGACCACCTCTCCCAGCTGCGAGCCGCGCTGGGACTCGAGGCCCGCTGACGTGCAGGTCGCCGTCACCGGTGCCGGTGGATTCGTCGGCCCCCACCTGATCCGGCATCTCGAGGCCGGCGGAGACGAGGTCGTCACCACCGATCGCGCCGATGGTGGCCCCGACATCACGGATCAGCCGGCCCTGGCTGCCGTGTTCACCGACGCCGAGGTCGTCTACCACCTCGCCGGCCAAGCCGATGTGGCCGCGTCCTGGCGGGACCCGACCGGAACCTTTCGCGCCAACGGCGAAGGCACCGTGGCCGTGTTGGCCGCAGCGGTCCAAGCCGGCGTGCGCCGGGTGGTGGTGGTCTCCAGCGCCGAGGTCTACGGCCTGGTGGCCCCCGAGGCCATGCCCATCGCCGAGGACGCACCACTCCATCCGGCCAGCCCGTACGCAGCGTCCAAGGCTGCGGCGGAGATGGCGGCGATGCAATGGAGTCGAACCGGGCTCGAGGTCGTGGTGGCGCGGGCCTTCAACCATCTCGGCCCCGGCCAGAGCGAGCGGTTCGTGGCATCGGCCATCGCGGGTCGGCTCGTCCGTGCCGCGGCGGCCGGCGAACGAGAGATCAGCGTCGGCAACCTCGAGGCCCGACGCGACTTCACCGACGTCCGAGACGTCGTGCGCGCCTACCGGCTGCTCGGGACCGCGGCCGAACCCGACCGGGCCTACAACGTGTGCTCGGGTGTCGATCACGCCGTTGCGGAGCTGGTGGCCATGCTGCTCGATCGCACCGACCCCGCCATCGCCCTCGTCCCCGATCCCGAACTCCAGCGTCCGTCGGACCTGCCCGTCCTGCGCGGCGACAACACCGCGATCCGCGCCGCAACGGGCTGGGAACCCACCATCGACCTGGGCACCACCCTCGACGACGTCGTCGAGGCGGCACGTGCGGCCCTCACCTCCTCCTAGGAGACCGAACCCATGCCCACCGCACTCATCACCGGCATCACCGGCCAGGACGGCTCGTACCTGGCCGAGTTGCTGCTCGAGAAGGACTACACCGTCGTCGGCATGGTGCGTCGATCGAGCACCGTGAACTTCGAGCGCATCGCCCACATCCAGGACCGGCTCGAGCTGGTCAACGGCGATCTCCTCGACCAGGTGTCGCTGATCGACGCCCTGAAGAACCACGAGCCATCGGAGGTCTACAACCTCGCCGCTCAGTCGTTCGTGCAGACGTCGTTCAGCCAGCCGGTCCTGACCGGTGAGACGACGGCGTTGGGCGTCACCCGCCTGCTCGACGCCATCCGAATCGTCGATCCGTCGATCCGCTTCTACCAGGCGTCGTCCAGCGAGATGTTCGGCAAGGTCCGAGAGGTGCCCCAGACCGAGGCGACGCCGTTCCACCCGCGCAGCCCGTACGGCGTCGCCAAGGTGTACGGGCACTGGATCACCGTCAACTACCGCGAGAGCTACGACCTCCACGCGTCGTCGGGCATCCTGTTCAACCACGAGAGCCCTCGCCGGGGGCACGAGTTCGTGACCCGCAAGATCACCCACACCGCGGCCCAGATCAAGCTCGGCATGGTGGACGAACTGGCGCTCGGCAACCTCGATGCCAAGCGCGACTGGGGCTTCGCCGGGGACTACGTCAAAGCCATGTGGACGATGCTGCAGCAAGACGTCGCCGACGACTACGTGGTCTGCACGGGCGAGACCCACAGCGTGCGGGACTTCTGCGAGGTCGCGTTCGGCCATCTCGGTCTCGACTACGAGGACTACGTCGTGATCGACGAACGGTTCTTCCGACCGGCGGAGGTCGACCTGCTGGTCGGCGACGCCACGAAGGCCGAGACCGAGCTCGACTGGCGCCCCGAGACCTCCTTCGAACAGCTCGTCGTGGGGATGGTCGACGCCGACATGGCGCTGCTCGAGGGCCGGCTCCGGCCTCTGGCATGAGCATCACTTGTGCGGTGATCGCCGGTGGTGTCGGAGCGGCCCGCTTCCTCCGAGGACTCGTGCGCGCGGTCGACCCCGCCGGGGTGACGGCGATCGTGAACGTCGCCGACGACACCGTCGTGCACGGCCTCCACGTCAGCCCCGACCTCGACACCGTGACGTACACGCTCGCCGGGGTCGACAACACCGAGACCGGCTGGGGTGTCGCCGACGAGACGTGGCAGGCCATGGAGACGATGCGTCGGTACGGCGGCGAGACCTGGTTCAACCTCGGCGACCGCGACCTGGGCACCAACCTGTTCCGAACGGGACGACTCCAGGCCGGCGAGCCCCTGTCGGCCATCACCGCTGCCATCACCGCAGGCTGGGGCATCGAGGCCACCCTGCTCCCCGTGACCGACGGCCGGATCGAGACCCGGGTGACCACCGCCGACCACGGCGAGATCGGCTTCCAGGAGTACTTCGTCCGGCATCGACACGCCGTCCCCGTCAGCTCGGTGCGCTTTGCCGGCATCGACCAGACCGTGCCCGGGCCCGGGGTGCTCCAGGCGATCGCCGATGCCGACGTGGTGGTGATCGCCCCGTCGAACCCGGTGGTGTCCATCGGTCCCGTGATCTCGGTGCCCGGCATCCGGGAGGCGATCCTCGCTCGGCGAGACCGGGTGGTCGGTATCTCCCCCATCGTCGGCGGCAAGGCGCTGAAGGGCCCGGCCGATCGGCTGATGCGCGAGCTCGGCATGGAACCGTCGGTCGTGGGCGTGGCCGAGGCCTACCGGGAACTGGCCGCGACGCTGGTCATCGACCAGGTCGACGCCGGCCAGACGGGGGCGGTCGAGGCCACCGGCGTCCGCTGCCTCGTCACCGACACCATCATGCGCGACCCCGAGGTGGCCGCTGCGCTCGCGACCACCGTCATCGAAGGAGCACTGACCCCGTGAGACTCGAGATCCTCCCCATCGAAGGTATGCCCGAGGTCCGACCCGGCGACGACCTCGGCGACATGATCGCGGCCACCGGCGTCGTCCAGGACGGCGACGTGCTGGTGGTCACCCAGAAGATCGTGTCCAAGGCCGAGAACGCGTTGGTCGAGATCGACGCCTCCGACCCGTTGAGCCACAAACCACTCGTCGAGCAGGAGTCGGTACGCATCGTGCGACGCCGCGGCGACCTGATCATCAGCGAGACGAAGCACGGTTTCGTGTGCGCCAACGCCGGGATCGACCTGTCCAACGTCGAGCGCGGCCAGGCAGCCCTCCTCCCCGAGGACAGCGACCGATCGGCGCGCCGAATCCGCGACTCGCTCAAGCACAAGCACGGCATCGACGCCGCGGTGATCATCTCGGACACCTTCGGGCGGCCGTGGCGTCGAGGCCTCACCGATGTGTCGATCGGGTCTGCCGGGGTGGCGCCGATCCTCGATCTTCGTGGCACACCTGACGCGTTGGGCCGCGAGATGCAGGTCACCGAGGTCGCACTGGTCGACGAACTCGCGTGCGCCGCCGAGTTGGTCATGGGCAAGGCGACCGGCGTACCGGTCGCGATCGTCCGCGGCGGCGACCCGTCCTGGTTCCGCGATGGATCGACGGTGGACGAGTTGGTCCGAGATCCCGCTGAGGACCTCTTCCGCTAGCAGGTTGCTGAAGTTCGGTAGTGTTCTCAGGGCGGCCAGGCGCCGCCCACGCCAGGACACCGATTCCGGCACTACTTGTGAGCGTAATGGCGGATGAGGTGGACGCCGCGTGGGTGGATGCATGGTCGTCCTGAGGGCGCTGGAGAACTTCAGCACCCTGCTAGTCCTCCAGGCCGAGCGCCTGGTTGATGCGGCTGGACGAGTCCCGTTTGTCGTTGCCGCCCATGTCGAACACCATCTCGATGCCGTAGCGCTCGCACACGTCACCCTCGGGGGGCATGTCGGCGTCGGGGTTCCGGTCCCCTCCGTTGCCGAAGATGATCCGGTGATCCGGATGGCGCTTGGCGATCGCCTCGATCGAGGCGCTGACCGCGCCGTCGGTGTCGATCGCGACCATGGCCTCGTCGACCACCCGAAGCGCCCTGACGATCCGCAGCCGATCCTGTTCGTCGAGGATCAGCTTGCCCTTCTTCAGGATCTGCTGCTCGTTGTTGTTGACGATCACCGCGAGCTTGTCGCCGAGGGCGGCACCGGCCTCGATGTAGTCGAGATGGCCGCAGTGGAGCGGACTGAAGTACCCGCTGACGATCACCAGCGTCGGCTGGTCCATCGGGGCGCCGGGTGCGGGGCCGCTCACTCGTCCGTGTCGGTGTCGTCCTGGCTGGTGCCGAAGTCCTGCGGGCCGGGAATGGCCGTGGTGTTCGGGGGCTCGATGCCCTCGTCGCGGGACTGGCCGAGCACGGCGGCGAGCTGATCGAGCGAGTTCGGAGCGGGAATGTCCGCACCCTCGGGGGCCAGGGCGATCACGAAGCCCTCGCCGTCCTTGAAGAAGCGGGTGTCGGCCAGGTCCTCGGTGATGACCTCGACGGGCTGGCCGTCGGTCAGGGCCTGGTCCCAGCGCACGATCTGCAGGATCGCCTCCTCGCCGTTGCACTCCACACCCTCGGTCAGCGTCTCCCCGCCGGGCAGGGTGAGCTCGCTGTCGGTGAGCGATGCGCCCATGTTCTCGAGGAAGACATCGAACTGGGCCTCGCGGCCGGTCACCGACGCGGTGAACGGGTGGACGTGGACCAGGCTGTCCTGGTGGCTGTGGATGCCGTTCGGGTCCCGCTGGGACTGGAAGGGCGGCAGGAACGACTCGGTCCGGCAGTCCCAGATGCTGTAGGCACTGTGCCAGTGGTCCTGCAACGTGGGCTGGGCCTGGGCGTCACGCGACTCCCGGGCGAAGGCCACGAGCGCCAGACCGGCGATGACGATGGCCACCACGAGGGCCGGGAATCCGAGTTGGCGACGCTCGGTCGGACCGGAGCTGGCGCCGACACGAGCTGCACGAGCGATCTTCTTGGCGGAGGAAGCCTTTCCCATGCGCCCGAGGCTAGTCGTGGACCGCGGGAATTCCGCCGCGGCAGCGCTCAGCCGCACCCGCGAATGGTTGCTGCGGGGATCGGGGTCGGAGACGGGGTCGGGGTCGGTGCAGGCGGGGCCTCGTCCACCACATCGCCCGTGACCTCCTCGGCCGGCGATCCCTCCGGCTCGGTGTTGGTGACCGGCGGCGCCACCGCGGTGGGCTCCGCGGTGTCGCGCGGCGTGTTCAACACGCCGTCCCAGTCAGCCCCCACGACCAGCTCCACCGCACGACCGGCGTCGTCGGGTCTCGATTCCAGGATCGCCCCGGAGCTGAGCCACCGCTCGAGCTCGAGCGCAGCGTCGAGCTGGGCCGGATCGTGCCGGATCACCGTCTGCTCGTACAGGAAGCTGTCGGCGTTGGTGGTGTCCTGGACACGGAATCCGAGGAGTTCCAGTGCGAGCTGGACCTCCTGGGCCAGCCCGGCGTCGCCGTTGCCGTTGCGCACGATCACCCGGAACTGCCGGGATTCGTCTCCCTGTCCCCGGAAGATCGCCAGCTCGTCCTGGGCCTCGCCCTCGACCAGCCGCACGACCGACGCTTCGCCCACCGTGCCGAGCACGACCGGCAGCGTCAGGCGGTTGAGTTCGTCGGCGTCGAACCCGGAGAACTCCTGGGCGAGGTCGACCAGGTCGTTGGGTGTGGTGACGTCGTCGAGGGTCAGATACCCCTGGGTGACCACGTTGTCGATGATGCCCTTGAGGGTGGCCGGGTTCGACAGGCCGGCCCGGAACGCCTGGTTCAGCGCCACGACCAGGAAGTCCTGCTG
Source organism: Acidimicrobiales bacterium (assembly GCA_965262315.1). Classification (GTDB taxonomy): domain Bacteria; phylum Actinomycetota; class Acidimicrobiia; order Acidimicrobiales; family UBA8592; genus JBCCFK01. The sequence goes on along the minus strand of CBDHFJ010000165.1, from coordinate 32,110 downwards.
GCGCTCGATGCGGCCGAGGTCACCTCGACCGTCGATCACCCGCCACTGGCCGTCGACCAGCGCCTGGAGCGTGCGCGAGCGCACGTACCCGAGCGCCTGCTCGGGCGTCAGCCGGACACACCCGGTCTCGAGGATCTCGAGCTGGGCCTTCGGGTCGCGGAGCGGGAACTCGATGAAGACCTCGACCCCGCCGATCTGTTCGACGAGCCCGAGGAAGCCGTTGAAGTCGACCTCGAGGTACCGGTGAATGGGAATCGCCAGGAAGTCCTGGATGGTGTTGACCAGCGTCTCCCGACCGACCTGGCCACCGAGTGCGAGGGCACCGTTGATCTTGTTCTCGTAGCCCACGGGATCGGCGATGGGCACCCACAGGTCTCGTGGGATCGAGACCGCATGGGCCTCCCCCGTCTCGGGCTCGACCCGCAGGACGATCATGGTGTCGGTCAGCGTCGTCAGATCCCGGCTCACCCGGAGGGGGTGGTCCGGCGGCAGACCCTGGATCGAGTCGACACCCACCAGCAGGAAGTTCAGCGCCGGCTGGATCGGCACACCCTCGACGTCGCGCTCCTCCTCGGGCGTCGTCAGCGTGGACCCGAAGCCGATCCGGGGAATGGAGGAGACCGTCTCGCGGGTGTACGCCAGGACCACCGCGGAGCCGAGTGCCGAGAAGATGATGATCACGTTGAGCGCGAGCATCAGCCGTTGCGGCCACGTGCGGCGCGGCCGAGGCCGCCTGGTCCGGGTCATCGGCACAACGGTAGTGGCGCGCCCGAGCGATGAGCGCGCACCACGGCGGACATTCGGACAGGCGGCTCGGTGCCGGCGGGACCCTTCAGGCGCCGGTGTCGGCCCGCACCGACACCACGTCGCCGACCACCACCTCGCGCCGACCGGCCTCGGTGTCCACGAGCAGGGCGCCGGAATCGGTCACGTCCACCGCCGAGCCCACGAAGACGTCGTCGTCGGTGGTGACCCGGACCATGCTGCCGATGGTGGCGCACCGGTCGCGATATCGCGCGCGCACCTCGCTCGCACCGAGTGCGAGGAGTCCGTCGAGCCGCCGGAGCAGGTCGACCAGCAGGTCCACGCGATCGGGCTCGGGAACCAGCTGGTCCAACGCTGCCGCCCCGGGGTGAAGTGCGCCGAGACGGCCGGAGCGGACATTCAGCCCGAGCCCGACGACGATGGCCGCCCGGTCGGCCGACACCGACGACTGGGCCAGGAGCCCGGCCAGCTTGCGGTGGCCGTCACCATCGACCACGACCAGATCGTTCGGCCACTTCACGGCGACCGACGCAGCGCCGAGCGCATGGCAGGCATCCACGGCGGCCACGCCGACGGCCGCTGTCACCGTGGCGAATCCGGCCACCCCGTCAGGTGGCTCGAGCAGGATCGACACCATCAGCGCGTCGCCGGGAGCGCTGTCCCACTTCCGGTCGCGACGGCCCCGACCCGCGGACTGGTAGTCCGTGGTGAGGACGGTTCCCGGGGCGGCACCGGCGTCGGCGGCAGCCAACAGGTCGGTGTTGGTCGAGCCGGTCTCGGCGACCCAGCCGACCGTGCCGAACCGGGTGCCCGCGAGCGCTTCGCTGACCCGTTGCGCCCGGGGGTCGAGTCGGGCGACGGCGAGCGGATCGTCCATCGGAGCAGCTTGTCCGCTCGACCGCCGATCAGGCGAGTCGACCGGCCCCGACCCGATACATTCACGACGCCCGTTCGAATCTGCCACCATTGGGGCCGCCATGCGGGCAGCCGGCCCGAACGACCCACCCACCCGAAGGTTTGCCGTGTTCAAGAAGGTCCTGATCGCCAACCGTGGAGAGATCGCCGTCCGGGTCATCCGGGCGTGCCAGGAACTGGGAATCCCCACGGTGGCCGTGTACTCCGAGCTCGATCGGGACGCCCTCCACGTGCGCCTCGCCGACGAGGCCTTCGCGCTCGGCGGGCAGACGGCGGCCGAGAGCTACATCAACACCGAGGCCCTCCTCGGAGCCATCGAGCAGTCCGGCGCCGACGCCGTGCATCCGGGCTACGGGTTCTTCTCCGAGAACGCCGATTTCGCCCGAGCGATCACCGAGCGCGGCGTGACGTTCATCGGGCCGCCGCCCGGGGCCATCGAAGTCATGGGCGACAAGATCTCCGCCCGCAAGGCCGCCGAGCAGGTCGGGGTCCACGGAGTGCCCGGCACCACCGACTTCATCACCGGGCCCGCCGACGTGCATGCGTTCGGTGAAGAGTTCGGCTACCCCATCGCCATCAAGGCCGCATACGGCGGCGGCGGACGAGGCATGAAGGTCGTGAACTCGGCAGACGACGTCGAATCCGCGCTGGAGTCCGCCCAGCGCGAGGCGCTGGCCTACTTCGGCCGCGACGAGGCGTACATGGAGCGGTACCTGGTGAAGCCTCGCCACATCGAGGTCCAGGTCCTGGCCGACACGCACGGCAACGCCATCTACCTCGGGACGCGCGATTGTTCGGCCCAACGCCGCCATCAGAAGCTGGTCGAGGAAGCCCCCGCCGCGGGCATCGACCCCGCGATCCTGGCGAAGATGGGTGAGGCCGCCGTCGCCGTGGCCAAGGGCTGTGACTACACCAACGCCGGCACGGTCGAGTTCCTCTACGAGGACGGCGAGTTCTACTACCTGGAGATGAACACCCGGCTCCAGGTCGAGCACCCGGTCACCGAGATCGTGACCGGCGTCGACCTCGTCGAACAACAGCTCCGTATCGCGTCGGGCGAGCCGCTCACGATGACCCAGGACGACGTGACCATCGAAGGCCACGCCATCGAGATCCGCATCAACGCCGAGGACCCGGCCGAGGGGGCCTTCCTTCCCAGCCCCGGCCCCATCGCCACACTGCGCCCTCCGTCTGGCTACGGCACGCGATGGGACGGCGGCTACGAGGCCGGTGACGAGATCAGCCAGTACTACGACAACCTCGTCGGCAAGCTCATCTGCTGGGGCAGCGATCGGGAGCGGGCCATCGCACGGACGCTCCGGGCCCTGCGCGAGTTCGAGATCACCGGCGTGGCCACCACCATCCCGGCGGACATCGCCATCCTGGACCACGAGGACTTCGCCGCGCTCGACATCTCCACGAAGTGGGTCGAGGACGTCCTCGACCTCACCGGTGTGGCGGGCCCGATGGGCGACGCCGTCGCGCCGGAGAGCGACGAGCCATTGGTGCGCCGCACGATCGACGTCGAAGTCAATGGCAAGAAGTTCGACGTGAAGATGTGGGTGCCCGAGGTCGTCGGCACGGCGGCGCCCGCCGGCAAGCCAAAGCGCCGCTCCGCCTCGGGTGGTGGCGGCGGTGGCAGCGCCGGCAACGGCCAGATCGCCGTGCCGATGCAGGGAACCATCGTCAAGGTCGAGGTCGAGGTCGGCCAGACCGTGGCCGCGGGCGACACCCTCGTGGTCCTCGAGGCGATGAAGATGGAGAACAACATCGCCACCGACGTGGCCGGCACGGTCGCCGAGATCAAGGTGGCCCCCGGTGACTCCGTGGGCGGTGGCGACGTCGTCGTGGTGGTGACCCCGGACTGACCGGGGCGCCTACCGGCGCTCGCCCGGCACGGCCTTGACGACCACCGTCCCCGACAGGCGGTCCAGCAGGCCGCGCCGCTCGCGCTGGTCCAGCGCCGGTGTGGCATAGCCCAGCAGCCCGAAGAAGGCGAAGAACGCCAACAGGGCCGGCATGACGGCCGCGCGGACCACACTCCGCGCCAGGTTGGGTCGGCGGCCTGTGCGACGGTCGGCGACCCGGCACCCCGTGGCCAGCTTGCCCATGGTCTGCCCCAGGTAGGTGGTGGTGCCGGCCTCGTAGGCGAGCCAGAGACCGAACACCGCGAACTGCACCCATCGCGGCGCGGACTGATCGTCGGGGTCGCGGACGAGCTGGGGAGCGAAGAACGCCAGCGAGATGATGCCGACCACCATGAGGTCGATCGAGCGGGCCAGGGCGCGCTGCGCCAGACCCGCCACCTCGTCGCGTCCGGGTTCGACCGGCTCGTCCGGATCGGCCCCCGGGACCGGGTCGGTCACTCGGCGGCCTCGGTCAACACCTCGGCCAGCGTCGGGTGCACGAAGAGGCTCTCGGCGATGTCGCCGACGGTCAGGCTGGAGTTCACCGCGAGCGCGAGGACCGAGATCAACTCGGCCGCATGGCGGCCCACGATGGATCCGCCGAGGACCTCTCCCGTGGCCGGATCGGAGACGATCTTCACGAACCCACGCGGGTCGTCGTTGATCATCGCCTTGGCCGACACCGTGAACGGCACCTTGGTGACCCGCACCTTGCGGCCCTCGGCGAACGCGTCGGCCTCGGCCAGGCCCACGTCGGCGATCTCCGGCTCGGTGAAGATGGCCGAGGCCGCCTTGTCGTAGTCGATGTGCCGGTGGGTGCGACCGTGCCCGTGCACGCCCAGCGCGTGCTCGGCGATCTTGCGGCCCTGCATGGTGCCGACCGACGACAGCGGCAGCTTTCCGGACAGGTCACCGGCGGCATAGATGTGTCCGACGGACGACTTGAGGTTGTGGTCGACCGTGACGTAGCCGCCGTCGTCGACCTCGACACCGGCGCTGTCGAGCCCGAGGAGGTCCGAGTTCGGGATCGACCCGATGGCCAACAAGGCATGGCTGCCCTCGGCGACCCGTCCGTCCTGGCACAACACACGGACGCCGTCGGTGTCGACCTCGGCGCCGGTGGCGCGAGCGCCCTTGAAGAGGTTCACGCCTCGCCGGAGGAAGTCGGTCTCGAGCGCCGCGGCGACCTCGGGATCCTTGTTCGGCAGCACCTGCTGGCGGCTGACCAGGAGGGTCACGTCGGCACCGAACGACTTGAACATGTGGACGAACTCCACGCCGGTCACGCCCGACCCGACCACGATCAGATGCGACGGCATCTCCGGGGGCGGGTACGCGTCGCGGGTGGTCAGCAGTCGCTCGCCGTCGGGTTGTGCCCAGTCGGGGACGCGCGGACGGCTGCCGCTGGCCAGCACCACCACGTCGGCCTCGAATTCCCGGATGCCGTCATCGGTGTCGGCCACGACCTCGTGGGGGCCCTTCAACGCCCCCGTGCCCTTGACCAGGTCGACCCCCTGCGAGTCCAGCAGGCTCTCCATCTGGGTGCGCAGCCGGGTCTCGATGCTGTGGACGCGCTCTTTGAGGTTGACGACGTCGATCTGGGCCTCGGTGTCGCCGAGACCCATGCCCTGCGCACGGTTGATGAACGACATCGCGCCGCCCGTGGCGATCATCGCCTTGGACGGGATGCAGTCGAGGAGGTGTGCGGCGCCGCCGATGAGGTCCCGCTCGATGAGGGTGACCTCGGCCCCGAGACGGGCGGCGTGGGTGGCACAGGAGTTGCCGGCGGGGCCACCGCCGATGATCACGACCCGGTTCGTCATGCCCAGAGCGTAACGCTCCACGGGCTTTCGTCAGATGATCGGAGGTCGGCCGAGGCGAGCCATGCGCCAGACGGTCCGCCACCGCATCGGGGCTCGCTCGACCGGCGCCGCGAGCCCCTGCCTGGTGCCGTGGAGCCAGGTACCGATCCTCCGGCTCCGGCCGACCGTCACCACGCCCCACACCAGGATGTAGACCGGCACGAGCGGCCACGGCAGGCGGCGGCGGGCCAACAGGACGCGGTTGCGTGCGGTGAGCCGCTCGGCGAAGTCGTGGCGTTGGATCACCGTCCACGGATGCGCCACCGTGAGCTCGGCGTCGTAGCGGATGCCCCAGCCTCGGTCCAACAGGCGCCAGGCCAGGTCGCTCTCCTCCAGCGCGTAGAAGAACGATTCCGGCAGTCCACCGGCGTCCCGGAACGCCGACGTCCTCAACGCGCTCGCGCCGCCCAGGAAGTAGGTCACCGGCCCCGACTCGAGCGGGTCGCCCCCGATCCGGGGGACGTGGCGTCGGGCGGTCCTCCCCTGCTCGGGGTCGACGATCCGAAACGACAGCGCAGCCAGGGTCGGGTCCCCGGCAAACGCCGCCACCATCCGGTCACCGAGGTCGTCGGCCACGATGCGAGCATCGTCGTCGAGGAACGCGAGCAGATCCCCGCCGGCGGCATCGGCGCCCACGTTGCGCCCACCTGGCACGCCCAGGTTCTCGCCGGTCTCGATCAACGTCACGTCGGCATCGACGTGCACCGGAGCCTCGGCGCCGTTGGCCACCACGATGACCTCGATGTCCGTGGCCCCAGCCGACCGGCGAATCGAGTCGATGGCGGCCGCCAGGTCATCGGGGCGGTCGCCACGGGTCAACAGGATCCAGCTCACCAGGGTCGGAACAGGCGACGTCGGCACGCCAGGAGCCTAGGAAGGCGCCGGCCCCGACCGGCGGAGCCGGAAGGACGCGAGCGGGTGGCCGACGTGGCAGATGGCACCCGTCCCCTCCACCGGGGCTGCGCGCTCTACACTTGTCGGCCGTGTCGTCTCGCACCCGAGACGCCCCGAACCCCACAGCACCATGGTCGACACACGCCTCCACGACGATCCCACGGTCCACGCGCCGGCGGACGCACCACGCCAGCGGCACCGACGCCTCCCGCTGGGCATGCGTTGGCTGCACGTCGCCGACCTGGTGGTCCTGATCGCCGTGCTCGCAGGGTCGGTCCTCGCCCGTGTCTGGTGGGACGACGGCTTCCGCGCGAAGTCCATGGGCGAGTACGTGGCCGGATTCGCCGCGGCGGCCGCGATCCACATGACCGTCTACTACTTCGGCGGTCTCTACGAGCCGTTCAAACGGCTCGGTGCCCGCATGTGGCTCCCTCGCACCACGGCACTCACGTTCGCCGCGGTCCTCCTCGACGCCTCGGCAGCCCTGTTGACGGGGCGCTATCTGATGCCCCGAGGCAACCTGTTGATCCTGCTGGTCCTGGGCTCGCTGGGCATCGCGTTCAACCGCTGGGTCGCCATGGCGCTGCGCAACCGCCGCTTCGGCAACCCGCGCGTGCTGCTCGTCGGGACTCCCGATGACATCAACCTGGCCCGGGCTCACCTGCAGATCTCCGAACCCGGAGTCCGCATCGCCGGCCAGGTCGCCAACCTCGACCATCTCGAGCAGGCGATCGAGCGGGTGCAGGCCACCGACGCACTGCTGCTCAGCGGCGGCACGCTCAGCGACATCTACCCGCACCCGCTCGAAGAGCTCGAGGCACACCGCATCGGCGTGTTCCATCGGATCAGCCCGGCCGACACCCTCCTGGGCCTGCAGCGCTCGCGACAGATCGCCGGCATGCCGTTCGTGGCGCTGCGAGCCCACGCGCTCCCCACCCACCGCGCACGATTCAAGCGCGTCACCGATCTGGGCTGGCTCCTCGTGTTGTCGCCACTGATCCTGGTGGCGACGGCCCTCGTCGCCCTCTACGTGCGGCTGTTGGCGGGACCTGGTGTCATCCACCGCCAGGAGCGCGTCGGCCGGTTCGGCTCCACGTTCACGATGGTGAAGTTCCGCACGATGCGCCACGGCGCCGAGTTCGAGACCGGAGCGATCAAGGCGTCCGCCTCGGACCCCCGCGTCGTCCGAGGCCTGGGTTGGCTCCGCAAGACCCGGATGGACGAACTCCCGCAGTTCTGGAACGTGGCCAAGGGCGAGATGTCGATCGTCGGCCCCCGCCCCGAACGCCCGGAGTTCGCCGAGCAGTACGAGCTGATCATCCCGGGTTACGGGCGGCGCCACGACATCCCGCCCGGCCTCACCGGGCTCGCCCAGGTGCACGGGCACTATCACACCGACCCCGGGTTCAAGCTCGGTCACGACCTGCAGTACCTGGTCAACTGGTCCCCGATCCTGGACCTCCAGATCATGGTCCGGACCGTGTGGGTCATCCTGACCGGCCGGCTCTGAGCCGGACCGCCATGACCAGCCCCGAGCCGAGCGAGAGCCGCCCGCACGGCGCGGCCGACGCCCCGACGGTCGCCGGCTTCATGCCGGCGCGTGACGATGCCGCGCACATCGAGGCGGCGGTCGACTCCTTCCTGAACCAGCGCGGGGTCGGCGACCTGCAACTCGCGATCGGGCTCGGACCGTCCACGGACGGCACCGACGTCGTCGTCGGCCGCATCGCCGAAGCGGACCCCAGGGTCGTCGTGGTCGGCAACCCCTCCGGCGGCACGGCTGCGGGCCTGAACGCGGCGCTGGCCGCGGTGAACGCGACGGTTGTCGTCCGGGTGGACGCGCACTGCGAGCTGCCACCGGGCTACGTCGCCCGAGCGGTCGAGACCCTGCGGCGGACCGGTGCAGCGAACGTGGGCGGGATCCAGCGGGCCGAGGGGGTGACGCCCTACCAGCGGGCCGTCGCCCGGGCGATGACCTCGCGGTTCGGCGTCGGCGACTCCCAGTTCCACTTCGGCGGCCCCGAAGGACCGACCGACACGGTGTACCTCGGCGTGTTCGACTCCGACGCGCTGCACTCGGTCGGCGGATTCGACGAACAGCTCGTCCGGAACCAGGACTACGAGCTGAACTGGCGCCTCCGCGAAGCCGGGCACGAGATCTGGTTCGACCCCGAGCTGGCCGTCCGGTATCGACCCCGGTCGACCGCGCGGGGGCTCGCCCGTCAGTACTTCCAGTACGGCCGTTGGAAGCGCGAGGTCGTCCGCCGCCACCCGCGCTCACTCAAGGCCCGCCAACTCGTGGCACCGATCACGGTGCTCGGCGTCGCCGCGGGCCTGGTGGGAGCGATGACCGGCCGACGGTGGATGCTGGCCGCCCCGACGGTCTACGCCGCTGCGGTGGTCACGGCGTCGGCCGCGGACTCCGCCTCGCCGGCCGAGGCCGCCAGACTCCTCGGCGTGTACCCCACGATGCACCTGAGCTGGGGCGTCGGCTTCCTCTGCGGTCCGCCCTCCACCTCGGAACCACCGCTTCCCTCCTCGGAGGGACAACACTGATGACCGTGCACGACACCACCACGCTCGAACCCATCACGGGCCGAGCCAGCCTGCGCGACTACCTGGGTCAGCTGCGCGAGCGTCGCGAGTTCATCGTCACCATGCCCAAGCACGAACTCCATGCCGAGAACCTCGACACCGTGTTGGGCAATCTCTGGTTCCTCCTGAACCCGATCCTGCTCAGCACCGTGTACCTGTTGATCTTCGGCGTGCTCCTCGATGTCGACCGCGGCGCCGACAACTACATCCCGTTCCTGGTGAGTGGGGTCATGCTCTACCGACTCTGGGCCGGCGGCGCCACCACCGGCGCACGGGTCATGTGGCGCAACCGGGGACTGGTCCGCAGCCTCTATTTCCCGCGGGCCATTCTGCCGATCGCCTCGGCACTGACCGAGGTCCTGACCTTCCTGCCCGGCGTGGCGGTCCTCCTCGTCGTCGCCCTGGTGACCGGTGAGACCGTCGACTGGCAGTGGTTGCTGCTCCCGATCCCGCTTCTCGTCCTGGCCGTGTTCACGCAGGGTTCGATGTTCTTCACCGCCAGGCTCGGCCACACGTTCCGAGACCTCTCGACCCTGCTGCCCCACATCACCCGGATGGGCTTCTACGGCTCCGGCGTCCTGTACGACCCGGAGCGGTTCACCGACAACACCTGGGCCCTGCTGGTCTTCGACCTGAACCCGCTCTACCAGTTCATCACGCTGGCCCGCTGGTGCATCCTCGACATCGACATCAACTGGTGGTTCTGGCTGACGGCACCGGCCTACGCCCTCGCTGCGCTGGTGGGCGGCTTCGTCTACTTCTGGCGGGCCGAGATGACGTACGGATCGCGGTCATGACCGACACCACGCCCGACGGCGGCCACCAGCCGCGCGAGGTGTTGCTGCGGGGGACCGACGTCCACGTCACCTACCGCACCAACCTCGACAGCCGACAGGGCCTGCGGACTCGTGTTCGACGCGGCTTTCGGTCCGGTGCCCCGCGGTACCGGGACGTGCACGCCGTCCGCGGCGTGGACATCGAGCTGTACCGGGGCGAGGCGGTGGGCCTCATCGGCTCCAACGGATCCGGCAAGAGCAGCCTGTTGACCGGGCTCGCCGGCCTCATCGAACTGGACCGTGGCCACGTCGAGGCGGTCAGCCGCCCGTCGTTGCTCGGTGTCGGCGCCGCCCTCAACCCGCGAGTCTCCGGCCGTCGCAACATCCAGATCGGCTGCATGGCACTGGGCCTCTCCAAGGCCGAGGTGGCCGAGCGCATGGACGACATCGTCGACTTCACCGGCCTCGAGGAGGCGATCGACCTCCCGATGAACACCTACTCGTCGGGCATGCGGGCCCGCCTGGTCTTCACGATCGCCACCGAGCTCGATCCCGACATCCTGTTCATCGACGAGGCCCTCGCCGTAGGCGACCGGACGTTCCGCGGTCGCGCCACCCAACGAATCCAGGACATGGCCGCGGAAGCGGCGTCGATCGTGGTGGTGTCGCACAACCTCGCCGAGATCCAGAAGATGTGTACTCGGGTCCTGTGGCTGGACCAGGGCAAGACCGTCGCGGACGGCCCCACCGAGGAGATCATCGAGGCCTACCGGAACGCCTTCCCCGAAGACGAGGCGCAGGACGCCAGGAAGGCCCGACGCCGCCAACGCAAGCTCGAACGCGGCAAGGACAAGCGTCGGGCCCGCCGCATGGCGGCCCACACCGAGGGCGACGACCCCACACCGGTCGAGTCGGACGCTCCGTCGTGAGGTCCGAGACCGGCGACCCCCCTGCCTTGAACCGGGAGCGCACACCCGCCACCATGGTTCGGCGGGCAACGAGATCCGAGGTGGACATGTTCATCACGTTGCGGCGTCGAATCGGGCCCGCCGTCATCTGCGCGATCGTGGTCGTGGCCGGCCTCGTCCCAGCGGGCGCCCAGACCACCGATCCGGACTCCGTCATCACCGTTTCGGGCGGCGGCTGGGGCCACGGTGTCGGCATGAGTCAGTACGGCGCCTACGGCCGGGCGAACGACGGTCAGAGCGCCGAGGAGATCCTCGAGTTCTACTACCCGGGCGCGGAGTTCACCCAGACCGAGATGCCCCGCATCAACGTGCACCTGCACAGCGGCACCGGCACCCGGATCGATCCGGTCGACGCCCCGAGCGACAGCGACGCCGACAACATCGAGATCGTCGACGGCGACGGCAACCTGATCTTCAATCACCGCAATGGCCGCCGGCTGACGGTCACCAAGGTCCCCGGCGGCTTCGAGATCCACCGCAACAACGGCACCGGCACCCGCAACCTCTGCATCGCCGACGACGGCTCGGACCTGTGCCAGGTCGACGAGGTCCGGTTCCGCTTCCAGCAGGGCTCGCCGACCCAGGTGAGCGTGATCGACCAGATCTCGATCGGCACCACCGGCAACCACTACCAGTGGGGCGAGCTGGCGATCTACGCCCGAGCGTTCCGGCCGGACTCCACGATGTGGGTCGTCCTCGAGGACCTGACGATGGACCAGTACATCTACGGCCTCGCCGAGGTCCCGGCGTCGTGGCCGTCCGCGGTGCTGCAGGCCCAGGCGACCGCCGGCCGAACCTACGCCTACGACCGCACGATCAGCCGACGTGCGTCCGGCAGCTGGACCTTCCCCTGGGACGTGTACTCCACCGTGGACGACCAGGTGTACCACGGGTACGACAAGGAGAGCAGTGCCTTCGGCGAGGACTGGGTCGCCGCCGTGGACGCCTCGTCGGACCGGGTCATGCTCTACGACGGGGATCCGATCACCGCGTTCTACTCGTCGTCCAACGGCGGCTGGACCGAGGACAGCGGCTACGTGTTCGTGACCTCGCTCCCCTACCTGATCGCGCAGCCCGACGAGTACGACTCGTTCGGCAACCCGTTCGGCGCCTGGTCGCGGGACTACACGGGAACCGAGATCGGCCGCTGGTTCGGCCAGAGCTCCATCGGTGGCGTGGGCACGGTCCTGGACGTGACCGTTGGCGGCAACATCGGTCAGTCCGGCCGCAAGGATCGGGCGACGGTCACCGTCATCGGCACGGAGCGCACCCGGGAGGTCTCGGGAAACAGCTTCCGGAACGTCATCAACCAGGGTGTCGCGTCCGAGGGCGGCGGCCTGAGCAGGCAGGTGCTGTCGACGCTCTACGACGTCACGGTGCTCGGCGGCGCCGAGCCCATCGGCCACGTCGACAAGGTCCGCCGCAACGGCAACACCATCCTGGTCGAGGGCTGGGTGTTCGACCCGGACAGCGTCGCCGCCGTCGGCGTCGAGATCCGGGTCGACGGCGAGCTCGTCTCGACAGTGTCGGCGAACACCGGCCGCCCCGACATCGACGCGGTGTACGACGCAGGCTCGGCCCGCGGCTTCGCGACGTCGATCACCCTCGACAACGCGGTTGCCCGCCAGCTCTGCGTCTACGCCGACAACATCGGCCCCGGCGACCGCCTCCTCCTCGGTTGCGAGGTGGTCTGAAGCCCGGCTGGTCGGCCGACACCGTCCGTGGACGTGAAGGGACGCCCGCGGCGTCCCCGGGCGAGACCGGTCAGGAGATGGGCGCCGGCTGGCAGAGGCCGTCGAGCTCGACGACCTGGATCTTGTCCCGGTTCTCCCACGTGATCTCGAGGGTGGGATCCTTGCGGAGCTTGAACTCGCGGAAGCTCATCTCGTTGGCGTCGAAGGCCAGGAGCCGGCCGACCAGCGAGTCGCCGAGGCCGAGGATGAGCTTGATGGCCTCGAGGGCCTGGATGCTGCCCACGATGCCCGGCAGCACACCGAGCACGCCGGCTTCGGCGCAGCTCGGGGCCAGCTCGGCGGGAGGCGGCTCGGGGATCATGTCCCGGTAGGTGGGACCGTTCTTCGGGTCGAAGACGGTGACCTGGCCCTCGAACCGGAAGATCGAGCCGTGCACCACCGGGATGCCGAGCTTCACCGACGCATCGTTGAGCATGTAGCGCACGGGGAAGTTGTCGGCGCCGTCGACGATGACGTCGTACTCCTTGATGATGTCGACGATGTTGGAGGCGTCGAGGCGGACGTCGTGGGTGACCACGTTGACGTCGGGGTTCAGCGCGTTGAGCGTCTTCTTGGCCGAGTCCACCTTGCGGTCGCCGACGCGATCGATGTTGTGGAGGATCTGGCGCTGCAGGTTGGACTCGTCGACGATGTCCATGTCGACGATGCCCACGGTGCCCACACCGGCCGCGGCCAGGTAGAGCGCGGCGGGTGACCCGAGGCCGCCGGCACCGAGGCAGAGCACCTTGGCGTCGAGCAGCTTGAGCTGGCCCTCCTCGCCCACCTCGGGCAGGAGCAGGTGGCGCTGGTAGCGGTTCCGCTGCGCGGGCTCGAGCACCTGCGGCTTCTTCCAGTCCCGGCCCTCGTCCTTCCAGCGGTTGAAGCCGCCATCCATGGAGACGACCTCGGCGTAGTCGAGCGCGGCCAGGGTCTCGGCTGCGAAGGCCGAGCGCACGCCACCGGCGCACATGGCCACGATCCTGGTGTCCTTGGTGGGGATCCGATTCTCGACGTTGCTCTCGAGCTGGCCGCGGGGAATGTGGATCGAGCCGGGGATGGCACCCTGCTCGTACTCATCGGGCTCACGCACGTCGAGGAGCGTCCAACCCTGCGCCAGGAGGTCTTCGGCCTCGGCGGTGGTGACCTCGTTGATGCGGCTCTTCGCCTCGTTCAGCAGTTCGCGGAAGCTGGCCATGGGACGTCCTTCATCGGCGTTCGGTTGACGTTCCCCGAAACCCTACCAAGTTGATCGGATATTCCGCCTATCGGCACGGCCTGGACCCGGCGCAGTCCTAGCCGACCTCCGCTCGGCAGAGGTACGGGAGCGTCTGGGAGATGCCGCCGTTGATGACGACCTCGGCGATGGCGTCGAACTGGGTGGCGTCGCCGTTCACGATGACGACGGGCGCCCCGTGCGACGCGGCGATGGGCACGACGTTGGCGATGGGATACACCGACAGCGTCGACCCCACGGCCAGCATCAGGTCGCATTCGTTGGCGGCGATCTCGGCCCGCTGGAGGTCCTCGAACACCAGGTTCTGGCCGAACGAGATCGTGGCCGACTTCAAGAGGCCACCGCAGAACGTGCACATCGGGTCCTCCTCCCCTGCCCGTACCCGATCGAGCACGATCTCGATGTCGTCGCGGTACTCACATTCGAGGCACGCGGCCTTCCTGGTGGTGCCGTGGATCTCGACCACGCTGGCCGGATCCATCCCGGCGCGCTGGTGGAGCTCGTCCACGTTCTGCGTGATCAGCGTGTGCAGGATCTGGCGCTCCTGGAGCGCCACCAATGCGTGATGACCCCAGTTCGGTTCGACGTTGGCCCACAGGCGACCCTCGGCCCGCAGCGCCCAGTTCTTCTTCCGAACCTCGGGGTCGCTCACGTAGTGACGGATGTTCGACGCCTTCTCGGCCTCGGGGTTCTTGGTCCAGATGCCGTTGGGGCCCCGGAAGTCCGGGATCCCGGAGTCTGTGGAGATCCCGGCCCCGGTCAGCACCAGGATCCGCTCGGAGGCGTCGATCAACTCGCGGGCTCGATCGAGCAACTCGAGGGGGACCTCGGCGTGCTCGACGGGAACGTCGTCGGAGTCCATGGCTCGGACCCTAGCGGCGCGGCTGGGCGGGTGTCGGATCCACCGGAACCAACAGGAAAACTTGAAATACATCGAAACGCACTCATACGATGCGACCGCGAGCCTTCCCCCGGCGGAACCTGCTCACATCGTGAGGACAAGCAATGACCCCATCCACTCCAGCGACACCGAGATCGACATCGGCGTCATCGACATCGGCGACATCGACTGCACACAACCGGGAGCGCACCGACCTCCCCACCCACTTCCGGATCCAGGCCTGGGACGACCCCGTGGTCGACAACCTGGGCCACGACCCCCGGTCCCGCTACGTCGAGACCTACTGGCTCGGAGTCCTCGGTCCCACGACCACCTGGCTGTTGCGGCGGATCGCCGACGGACTCGACCGACACCCCGAGGGCTTCGACCTCGACCTCCACGCCACCGCCTATGCCCTCGGCCTGGGGATGCGTCAGGGGCGCCACTCCCCCTTCATGCGGGCCGTCGACCGGGCCTGCCAGTTCGCCGTCGCCCGCCGGGTGGGCGCCAGCGAGTTCCACGTCCGTCGCCGCATCCCGCCGGTGACTCAGGGGCAGCTCAAACGCCTCCCCGACCACCTTCAGCGCAGCCACGACGCATGGCGGCGGTCCCAACTGGTGGCCGCAGGCGAGGAGGCCGAGCGCAAGGCCCGTCGGCTCGCGCTGACGCTGCTCGAGCTCGGCGAGGACATCGATGCGGCCGAACGTCAGCTCTGCACCTGGCGGGTCGAGGAGCCCATGGCCCAGCGGGCGCTGGCCTGGGCCCATGACCGCCACCGGGCGGCGATGGCGGCCGCAGAGGCCGCTCGCTAGCACCGCGCCCCCGGACCGACACCCGCGCGCGCCGCGCCGCTACGCTGACGCCCCGATGACCGCACTCGTGGGGCCCTTCCTCATCGTCTGTGTGATCCTGGCGCTCGGCGGCGGGGCGAAGATCGCCGCCCCCGTGCAGGCCCGGCGGGCCCTCCGTGCCGTCGGCGTCGACGTCCCGCTGTGGTCGGTCCGGGGGCTGGGCGTGGCCGAGGTGGCCCTGGCGGCGGTCGCCGTGCTCAAGGGCGGCGTGGTGTTGCCGATCGCGGTAGGGATGGCATATCTCGCGTTCGCCGGCTTCGTGCTCCTCATGCTCCGCTCCGGAGCGGGCACCTCCTGCGGCTGCTTCGGGAGCGCCTCGACCCCTCCGTCCGGCCTCCACGTGGCCGTCAACATCGTCTCGGCCGCGGCAGCGTTCGGTGCCGCGGGCGTCGACGGGCTGGTGACTACACTCGGCGATCAGGCGGGCGCGGGACTCCCCTTGGTTGCACTTGTTTTGGTTGGCGCCTACGTCATGTATCTCCTGTTGACCGCGCTCCCGACGGTCCTCGCCCCGCCCGAGCGGGCCGTGGCCGCGTTCGCCCTCGTCGACCCCGCCGACCGGGGGGCACCCACCCCATGAGCCAACGCTTCACGGCGGCGGCCACCCGGTTCCTGGCACGCCGCAGCCCCCGCCGTGGCTTCCTCGCGAAGACCGCCGTCGTCGGTTCGGCCCTCGCGGTCACGCCCAAGGCCTTCATCACCCGCCCGGGCACGGCCTACGCCCAGGTGTGCAACTGCAGCGGCTCCGACTGCGGCTGCTCGTCGCTGTGCTGCGACGGCTACACGGAGTTCTGCTGCACGATCTACGGCACCAACGGCTGCCCACCGGGGTCGCTCTACGGCGGCTGGTGGCGGGTCAGCGGGTCGAATTACTGCGGCGGCAACAACCGCTACTACCTCGACTGCCACAACCCCTGCAACGGCTGCTCCTGTGGCGCCAACGGCATCTGCAGCGGCTCCTGCAACGGGACCGCGTGCGGCTGCGCGCTGGGATCCTGCCGCAACCGCAAGGCCGGCTGCACCCACTTCCGGTACGGCCAGTGCAACCAGCAGATCGACTGCCTCGGCCCCATCGTGTGCCGGGTCATCACCTGCACCCCGCCCTGGCAGCTCGAACCGACGTGCAGCACGTCGGTGCGCACCGACGATGCCACCCGCAATCACCATCGGGCGTGCCTGACCAGTTCGGGCAACGTGCCCATCGGCGAACTCGACAGTGTCGATGCCGACGAGCCAGGCACGATCCGAGTGCAGGGCTGGGCCATCGACCCGGATGTCGTCGACCCCATCGTGGTCAACATCCACGTGAACGGCGACGTCGTGGCCACCATCACCGCCGATCGGCCCCGAATCGACATCGGCACCGCGTTCCGCTCCTACGGCGAGAACCACGGCTTCGACTATTCGTTCCCGTCCACCATCGGCACCAAGGAGGTCTGTGTGTACGCGGCCAACGCCGACGGCGGCTCCGCGACGCTGCTCGGATGCTCCCGGGTGCGAGTCACCGCCGGCACCGCCACCGGTGTCATCGAATCCGCTCGCAGTCGTCGAGACGGCGGCGTCCGCGTCCGCGGTTGGGCGGTTCTCGAAGGTTCGGCCGAGCCGGTCGACGTCGACCTCGTCGTCGACGGCGAGATGGTGAAGACGGTCACCGCCGATCGTGCGCGCGAAGACCTGGCCGACACCCTGGGCGAGCTCGGTGTCGACCACGGCTTCGCCACCACGGTCCGCCGTGGTGCCGGTGCCCAGCAGATCTGTGCCTCGGTGGTCGACCCCGAGACCGACGAACGCATCGAGCTGGGCTGCATGGTCGTCGAGGCTCCGGTCACCGAGGCGCCGATCGGCAGCCTCGACCGGGTGCGTGGCCGCACCGAGGACATCCGTGTCGTCGGTTGGGCCTTCGATCCCGACGGCGGCGACGTCGAAGTCGCCGTGTTCCTCGACGGTGTCGAACTCGCCCGCGGCGTTGCCTCGCAGCCGCGGCCCGACCTCACCGCCGTCTATCCCACCGCCGACGCAGCCGGTGGCTTCGACATCAAGCTCCCCGCGGCGCCGGGCGAGCACAATGTGTGCGTGTACACGTTCGGAAGCGACGGCGCGCAAGGCCCCCTGCTGGGCTGTTCCACCGTCACGGTGGGCTGAGCCATGACCGCGCTGGTCGTGGCCTTGACCGTGGTGGTGGCGCTCCTGGCCGTCCTGGTGGCCGGGCTCCTCCGCAGCCACGCCGACATCCTCCGGGCCCTGCACTCCTTGGGCGTCACCGAGGAAGAGCTGAACCAGCACGACCACAGCGACGGGGCCAGCTTCCGGACCCAGGCCGGCGTTCCCCAGCCTCGCGGCATCGAGGGTGCGGCCCACGACATCACCGGCGTCACCCCGGCGGGCGGCACCGCCCGGGCCGCGGTGGTGGCCACCCGCCACACCACCCTGCTGGCGTTCCTGTCTTCGGGGTGCCTGACCTGTCGAGACTTCTGGGACGCCTTCGCCAAGGATCTCGACCTGCCCGGCACCGACACCCGGCTCGTCATCGTCACCCAGGGGCCCGAGTCCGAGTCGGCCAGCGCCGTGGCGGGCCTGGCACCCCGCGACGTGACCGTGCTCATGTCGTCGGAGGCCTGGACGGACTACGGCGTCCCCGTGTCGCCCTACTTCCTGCTCGTCGACGGGCCCACCGGCGAGATCATCGGCGAGGGCGCGGCCTCCACCTGGGATTCGGTCGTGGGCCTGCTCGAGCAGGCGCTCGCCGACACCGGACGCAACCGCGCCGGCCGCAGCACCCCTCGAGCACGAGCGCGGGGAGCGATCCGCGAAGCCGACACGGACGAGGCGCTGGCATCGGCCGGCATCGAACCCGACGACCCCCGGCTCCACCACGAGCCCCGGGAGGGCGCGTGACCGCATTGGCACTGACCACCTGGCTCGGGCTGATCCTGGCGGTCGTCGCCGCGGTGCGTTCGACCTGGTCTCCTTGAGGCGAATCGATGCTCTCGAGCATCTCTCCGTTCGGAGAACGGAGCCGCAACAGCCGCTGGTGGCTCACCGTCACCGCGTACCTCATCGCTTCGGTTGCCGGTGGTCTGACCACCGGTGCAGTCGCCGGGCTGCTCGGCGAGATCGTCTTCACCGGGATCGACGCCGAGATCGGGCTGCTCGTGGTCGCCGTGGCCGCGACGCTGGGCCTGGCCGCCGACTTCGGCCTGGGCGGCCTTCGTGTCCCTTCGGTCCACCGGCAGGTCAACGAAGACTGGCTCACCACCTACCGGGGCTGGGTCTACGGCGCCGGCTTCGGCTTCCAGCTGGGCCTGGGCTTCGCCACCATCGTGACCACGTCCACCGTGTGGCTCACGTTCATCGCCGCGGCGATGACGGGCTCGCTTCCCCGTGCCCTCCTCATCGGTGGCCTGTTCGGCCTGGCCCGCGGCGGCCTCATCCTGGCCACGGCTCGCATCGACGACCCAGCCGCCCTTCGCCGCCTCTTCCGCACCATCGCCGCCCAGGCGCCCGGGGTGAACCGCCTCGCCCGCCTGGCTGCCGCTCTCACCGCGATCACCGCCACCGCCGGCCTGATCGCCTGATCCGCCCCACCCAGGAGTCCACACGATGGCCCGCTTCGCTCAGGTCAGCGCCCATGGCATCTCGATCCACCTCCCCGCGGGCTGGGATGCCGAGATCTACGTCCGAGACCTCGACGGCGACCCCACCGACGACATCGTGGACCTGAAGCCGGTGCTTCACGCGGCGAACTTCCCGCTGCCGCCCGGCCGCGGCGACTTCGGATCCATCGCGGTGGAGGCGATGGACCGACCCGGCGTGTTCCTGGCGGTCCTCGAGTACGAGCACGCATCAGCGAACGAGAAGCTCTTCCGGAATCAGTTCCCGAGCCGGCTGGAGGAACGCGAGTTCGGCCCGGCGAACCTGCAGCGTCCGCTGCCCGGCCAGGCAGGCGCGCAGCGGTTCTGCTCCAGCGGCGGCCGAGCGTTCTGTGTCTACGCGGTCCTGGGCAACTACGCGATGCGGACTGTCCTGGTCCCCGAACTCAACCGAGCCCTGGGAACCGTCACGATCGATCCCCTGTAGTCGACGCCCGTGGCCGAGCGGGGCGTCGCTCTCAGCTCGGCTTCTGGAAGGTCTCGAGCAGGTCCACCAACAGGCGGACGCCGTAGCCGGTGCCGCCCTTGGGGTGCTCCTCGAAGGGGGCATCGAGGAATGCAGGGGCCGCGATGTCGATGTGGGCCCATGGGATGTCCTCGCCGACGAACTCCTTGAGGAACAGGCCGGCGGTGATGGCGCCGCCGTGGGGACCACCGATGTTCTTCACGTCGGCGACGTTCGAGTCCAGCATCGTCCGGTACTCGGGGGGCAGTGGCAGTTGCCACACCCGCTCCCCCGTCCGGCCGCCGGCATCGAGGACCTGCTGTACCCAGCCATCACCGTCGGTGCCCATCACGCCGGCGTATCGGGGTCCGAGCGCCACCATGCAGGCCCCGGTGAGGGTCGCCAGGTCGACGATGGCGTCGGGCTTGGCCTCGGTGGCCAGCGACAGGGCGTCCGCCATGATCAGCCTGCCCTCGGCGTCGGTGTTGAGCACCTCGACCGTCTTGCCGTTGCGCATCTTCAGCACATCGCCCGGCCGAGTGGCGTCGCCACCGAGCATGTTGTCGGTCAGGGGCAGGTAGGCGGTGACCCTGACCTTCGGCTGGACGACCGAGAGCGTGGACATGGCGCCCAACACCGCCGCCGCGCCGCCCATGTCGCACTTCATCGTCATCATGCCCGCCGCGGTCTTGATCGAAAGGCCGCCGGCGTCGAAGGTGACACCCTTGCCCACCAGGGCCACGTGGCCCGTGGCGCGGCCGGAGGGGCGGTAGCTCATCTCGACGAACCGTGGCTGCTGGGTGGAGCCTCGGTTCACACCCAGGACACCGCCGAGCCTCGCCTTCTTGATGGCGGCCATGTCCAGCACCTTGATGGTGAGCTTGCCGGCCTTGGCCACGGCGGTGGCCTTGCGGGCGAAGGCAACCGGCGTCAGCGACCCGCCCGGCTCGTTGACCAGGTCCCGCGCCAGATTCACGCCGGCAGCGACCGCTTGGCCCTTCGCCACCGCATCGGTCAGCTTCTTGCCCGAGCCCACGAGCGCGATCGACTGCAGTGTGGCGGCTTTGGGCTTGCTCTTCTGCTCCAGATAGGCGTAGGCGCCGAGGTCGACGCCCTCGGCGAAGGCTTGGGCCGCGTCCTCCTTGGAGACCGCATCGCCCGCCGCCCCCAGGACGTCGGCAGCCAGGCGCTGCAGACGCTTGCCGGAGCGGGCCAGCGCGACCCCGGCCCGCCGGAAGGCGGTGGTGTCGATGCTGTCGGCTGCACCCATGCCCAGCGCCACGACCGGACCATCGGGACCGCCGACGATCTGCGCCTGCCCGATGGAGCCATCGAAGCCCCGGGCCTCGAGCACGGCCCAGTCGAGGTCGTGGGGCTTGTCCGCGACCTCGTCGCTGGTGATCGCGATGCCAACCAGCTCGGCACGAGCCGGGGCCTTTCGAGCGAGGGTGATCTCGATGGACATGGTTCTGGGACTCCAGGGTCGGGGGTCTTGCGTCGAGCGGCGAGCGCTCAGAGTTCCTTGGTGATGAGCGAGTCGCCCTCCTGCCAGCGGGCGAGCGTCCACAGCAGGTCGGACAGGCGATTGAGGTACCGGAGCGCTTCAGACTCGCGTTCGCGAACGGCGGGCAGCACGTCGCGTTCGGCTCGGCGCACGACCGTGCGCGCCACGTCGAGACGGGCCGCGACCTCGGTCTGGCCGGGTACGACGAAGTCGGTGGGCATCTCGAAGCGCTCGGTGAAGGCGTCGATGTGGCTCTCGAGGGCGTCGACCATCTCCGAGGTGGTCAGGGTCGCCCCCGGGCTCAGCTTGTGCGTGTTCTCGGGCGCGGTCGCCAGCTCTGCCATGAGCACGTACAGATCGCGCATGATGGCGATGGTCAGCGCACCGAGCTCGGAGTCGTCGTCGCACGCGGCGCGAACCATTCCGAGCGCCGCCTGCGCCTCGTCGACCGACCCGTACGCCGTCGGTAGCTCGCTGTCCTTCGCGACGCGCCCGCCGTAGAACAGGCCGGTGGTGCCGTCGTCGCCGTCCTTCGTGTAGACCTTCATCCTGGGCCAGAGGCTACCGGTGCGGCCACGCCAGCGGCGGCATCGACCGACGAGCTTCCCGACCGACGGAGGACCAAGTGCGAGGGCGCTTCGCCCCGAGCCCGACCGGCGAACTGCACATCGGCAACCTCCGAACGGCCCTGTGGGCGTGGTTGTTCGCGCGATCGGCCGGGAGCACCTTCGTCCTGCGCTTCGAGGACCTCGACCCGGGAGCGGTCCGAGCCGAGCACTACGACACCCAGCGCCGCGACCTGGAGCTGCTCGGCATCGACTGGGACGCGGAGGCCCGGCAGTCCACCGACCTGTCGCCCTACCGAGCAGCGATCGAGCAGTTGACCGAGCACGGGCTCACCTACCCCTGCTTCTGCTCGCGCCGCGAGATCCAGGAGGCCGCCGCCGCTCCACATGGCGACCTGCCCGAGGGCGCCTACCCCGGCACCTGCCGTGACCTGACCGACAGCGAGCGCCGGGAGCGCGTCGCCGAGGGCAGGGCCGCGGCGATCCGCCTCCGGACCGACGGCTCCACGGTCTCGTTCGTCGACTCCGTCCGCGGTGACGCCTCGGCCCGTCTCGACGACATGGTGTTGGCGCGCCGCGACGGGATGCCCGCGTACAACCTCGCGGTGGTGGTCGACGACGCCGCACAGGGAATCGAGCAGATCGTGCGGGGTGACGACCTGCTGCTGTCGACACCACGGCAACTCCACCTGGGCCGCCGTCTCGGCCGGGACGACCCGGTGCACAGCCATGTCCCGCTCGTCCTCGGGCCCACGGGCGCCCGGCTGGCCAAGCGGGACGGCGCGGTCACGATGTCGGACCGACTCGCGATCGGTGAGACGCCGGCTCAGCTCCGCGGGCTGCTGGCCGCCTCGATGGGTCTGGCCGTCGGCGCGGAACCGTCACCGGCAGAGCTGATCGGGTCGTTCGACGCCAGGTCGATCCCCAGCACTCCGTGGGTGTTCGACGAGGCCGACGGCTGACGGACGTCCACCACTCTGGGCCCGGGCGGGTCACCCGCAGGGAGGACCCGGTCCAGCCACGCCGGAAGCCACCAGTTGGCGTGGCCCAGCAATCGCATCGTCGATGGCACGAGGATCGCCCGCACGATGGTGGCGTCGACCAGGATGGCCGTCCCGAGGCCCAGGCCGGCCATCTTCACCATGGGATCGTCCGACAGCACGAACCCGAAGAACACGCAGACCATGATCGCCGCAGCCGACGTGATGATTCTGCCGGTGGACGCGATCCCGTGCACCACGCTCTCGGTGTTGTCGCCGGTGCGGTCGTACTCCTCCTTGACCCGGGACAGCAGGAAGACCTCGTAGTCCATCGACAGCCCGAAGAGCACCGCGAACATGAACATCGGGATGACCGACGTGATGGGGACCGTGTCTTCGAGACCGACGAGTCCCTTGGCCCAGCCCCACTGGAACACCGCGACGATCACGCCGTAGCCCGCCCCGATGGAGAGCAGGTTCAAGACGGCCGCCTTGAGCGGGACCAGCAGCGAACGGAACATCACCACCAACAGCAGGAACGACGCGAGCACGATGGCACCGATGAACCACGGCAGCCGCTGCCCGATCCGGTCGGCCAGATCGATGAAGTTGGCCGTGGTGCCGGCCACGTGGGCCGAGGCACCGGTGGCCTCCACGCCCGACGGGAGCACCTCGGTCCGCACGGCCCCCACCAGCGCTTCGGTGGCCTCGGCATCGGGTGGATCGACGGGGATCACCTGGTACACGGCCGCGTCCCCGTCGGGGTTCACCAGGACCGGCCCCACCGACGCCACGTCACTCCTCGACGCCAGGACCGCGCCGTCGGCCTCCACGGCGGCCACGTCGCCCCCGCCCCGCAGATCGACGGCGACGAGCAACGGGCCGTTCGCCCCCGGGCCGAACCGCTCGGCGATGAGGTCGTACGCCCGGCGGTGACTGGTCTCCTCGGGCAGGCTGCCGGCGTCGCTCTGGGCCAGTCGCATCGAGAACAGCGGGAGGGACAACACCACCAGGACCAGCACTCCGGCGAGCATCCAGGGCCACGGATGCGCCGAGATGTGGCGCCCCCATCGGACCCACAACCGCTGGTCGATGGGTTTGTCGACGCGCCCCACCACCGGGACCCGGAACCGATCGATTCCCCGGCCGGAGAACGCGAGCAACGCAGGAATGAGGGTGGCCGAGGCCAGGACCATGACCAGCACCACGATGCCCGCGGCGACGCCCAGCCAGAACACGAATGGCACCCCGGAGATCACGAGTCCGAGGATGCTGATGACCACGGTGCCGCCGGCGAAGACCACCGCCTTACCCGAGGTCCGTGCGGCGACGGCGATGGCGTTCTGCTCCCACCGGTAGTGCCCGAGCACCTCCCGGTAGCGGGTCACGATGAACAGGGCGTAGTCGATTCCCACCCCGATCCCGATCATGGTGCCGAGGGTCAGGGCGAGCCTGGGCATGTCGACGCTGGCGCCCAGCACGTTGACCGCCGCCAAGCCCACACCCAACCCGACCACGGCCGACACCAACGGCAGGCCCATGGCGATCACGCTGCCGAACGCCAGCAACAGGATCACCACCGCCGCGACGAAACCCAACAGCTCGGCCGTCGACGTCTCCTGGGCGTCGAAGAAGCCGAGCGCGCCGCCGACTTCGACCACCAGACTCTCGTCGGCGATGGGGGTCACCGTGTCGACCAGCTCGCCGTAGGCCTCACCGGGAAGGTCCGACTGCCCCTTGCTGTAGCGGACGGTCACGATCGTGGTGGTGCCGTCGGGCGAGATGACACCGGGCCCGAACGGGGCACTCACGAGCGTCACGTCGTCGAGCACGCTCACCTCGCGCAGCGTCGCCACGATCTCGTCCTCGTGGCGCTCCACGCCATCGGGGTCGTGGAAGACCACCTGGGCGCTGATTCCGGCGAACGCGGGGAATCGATCTCCCAACAGGTCGAGCGCAACCTGCGAGTCACTGCCCGGCACCCGGAGCTCGCTCCTGGCCTCCACGTCGGCGGCGCGAACCGCCAGCGTGGCGCCGACGGCGACGAGCACCCAGACCACCACGACGGCACGCCGGTGGTCGGCGCAGAAGCGGGCCAGGCGCTCGAGTCCCGAGGTCACCGCCGACACCTCGCCCGAACGGCCTGGGGAGCGGGAGCGGGCATGACCCAAGGGTAGGTCCGGTGCCCGGGTTGGCCGGACATCCCAGGGCTCAGGGCGGGCCGCGATCTGCCGATGGAATCGAGTCCGCTGCAACCGCCACTCCGGAGCCGACCTTGTCCGACCCCTCCCCCGATCACCAACGCGCCGACAGCGCTGAGGATCGCGCGCCCCAGTGGCGGGTCGAGGGCGTCGACGAGGAACACGAGACGCGCGAACGCTGGTTCCAGCCGATGAAGCGACGCCGGACGTTCTGGCTGCTGGTCGCCGCGCTCCTGCTGGTCAACTGGGTCGTGGCGGCGTCGTTCCTCGAGGGCCCCGAGCGCCTCCACGTGCCCTACACGGCCTTCCTGACCGAGGTCGAGGCCGGCAACGTGATCGAGGTCGAGTCGCGCGGCGAGACCATCCAGGGCCGTTTCGAGACTGCGGTCAGCCCCGCCGACGACGTCGACCCGGCCGTGGAGTTCGTCACCGAACGGCCGACCTTCGCCCGCGATGACGGACTCCTCGAGCTCCTGCGGGCGGCGGGCGTGACCGTCAACGCCAACCCGGTCGAACAGCCTGCACCCCTGTGGCAGATCGCGCTGTTCAGCTTCGGGCCCACCCTGTTGCTGGTCGGCCTGTTCGTGCTGATCTTCCGCCGCCTCGGCAGCGGCATGGGCGGGATCGGCGGCCTCGGCCGCTCGAAGGCCCGCCGCTACGAGGACTCCACCACCCGGCGCGTCACGTTCGCGGACGTCGCCGGCATCGACGAAGCAGAGGGCGAGCTCGCCGAGCTCGTGGACTTCCTGCGCCATCCCGAGAAGTACGCACGCCTGGGCGGGACGATCCCGACCGGGGTGCTGCTGAGCGGACCTCCCGGAACCGGCAAGACCCTGCTCGCCAGGGCCGTCGCCGGCGAAGCGGACGTGCCCTTCTTCTCGAGCTCGGCGTCGGAGTTCATCGAGATGGTGGTGGGCGTCGGAGCCAGTCGGGTCCGGGACCTGTTCGCCGAAGCGCTCAAGCTCGCGCCGTCGATCATCTTCATCGACGAGCTCGACGCCGTGGGCCGCGCTCGGGGTGCAGGTTCCGGACTCGGCGGCAACGACGAACGCGAACAGACCCTGAACCAGATCCTCACCGAGATGGACGGCTTCAGCGGCAGCGAGGGCGTCATCGTCCTCGCGGCGACCAACCGGCCGGAGATCCTGGATCAGGCCCTCCTCCGACCTGGTCGATTCGACCGGCAGGTGGTCGTCAACGCCCCCGACCAGGCCGGACGCGAAGCCATCCTGGCCATCCACACCCAGGGGGTGCCGCTGGCCGACGACGTCGACCTCGCGGGGATCGCGTCCTCGACCCCTGGCATGGTGGGCGCCGACCTGCGGAACCTGGTCAACGAAGCGGCGCTCAGCGCGGCCCGAAACAGCCACGACGAGGTGCGCATGGCGGATCTGACCGGTGCGCTCGAGAAGATCCTGCTGGGCGTCGAACGCAACATCGCCCTCGACCCGGTCGAGCGGCAGCGCACGGCCTACCACGAGTCCGGCCACGCCCTGCTCGCCATGCTCGAACCCGGTGCCGACCCGGTTCGCAAGATCTCGATCATCCCGCGCGGCGGCGCCCTGGGCGTGACCCTGTCGGCGCCCGACGCCGATCGCTACTCCCACGATGCGCCGTATCTGCTGGGCCGCATCAAGATGTTCCTCGGTGGCCGCGCCGCCGAGGAGATCGTCTACGGCACCGTGACCACCGGCGCAGCATCCGACCTCGACAGCGGCGACCCAGATCGCTCGCAACATGGTGGGCCGGTGGGGCATGTCGAACGCGGTCGGACTGGTCACCACCATGCCCCCGCCGGGCCAGGAATCTCCTGCTGGGCCGGATCGGCGACGCCTCCCCGGCGACGCTCGAGCTCGTCGACGCCGAGGTGCGGCGGATCATCGACGAGGCAGTATGCCGCAGCGAAGGCAGACGCTGACCGCCGCACCGCGACCAAGCTGGATGCGCTCACGAGCGCCCTCCTCGACCGAGAGACCCTCGACGAGGTCGATGCCTACGCCGTCGCCGGCATCGAACGCGAGACCGACCTCCGCTCCCAGTGGGACCCCAGCCTCAACTGACCAGATTGTTTCGGTCCCTGGGACCGAAACACGGGCGCCGGAACGCACCCTTCTCCCGCACCGGAACGCTTGTTCCGCGGCGTACTCTCGGGCCGCGGCGGTCAGCCCACGTGCTCGACCATGAGGGTTTCCATCGTCGACTGTTCGGTCCAGAGCCGATGGTCGACACCGGCGGGCCAGTGGACCGTCTCGCCTGCCCGGAGCGCAGCGGTCTCCTCGCCGACGGAGACGAAGCCGCGTCCGTCCAGGCAGACGACGTCCATGCCATAGGGCGCTGAGTGTTCGTCGATGGTCGCGTGCTCGGCAAAGCGGAGATTTGCGAGCAGCGTCTGTTCGTTGCGCAACAGCATACGACCCTGAACACCGAGACATCCCTCCCTCGGGACCGGCGACCAGTCGGGGCGAGGTTGTGGCTCGATCATCGCTGGGCTCCCTTCATTGGTGATCTACCCCTGGGGGTTCGGCAGGGACTGTTCCAGGGTTTGGGTCGGTTCGAAGAGGTCACCGAACTCGTCGATGCGCACGAGGACGTCGTCGGTGACGAACACCAGGTCGGCGCCCTCGGCGCCGGCCGCCACCTCCTCCCAGGACAGGGGCGTGGAGACCGTCGGGCGGTCCTTGGCCCGCATCGAGTACGGGGCGATCGTCGTCTTGTGCCGACTGTTCTGGGACCAGTCCACGAAGACCTTGCCGCCCCGAACGCTCTTCTTCATCACGCTCGTGACCGCCTTGGGCGTCTGCTTCTCGAGCAGTTGTGCGACGGCCAGGGCGAAGTTGGAGCAGTGGTCGTGGGTGTGCGGGGTGTTGAGCGGGACGTAGACCTGGAGGCCCTTGGAGCCCGAGGTCTTCGGGAACGCCTCGATCTCGAAACCGGCGAGGAGCTCGCGGATCCGCAGCGCCACCTGACAGCACTCGACGATCGTCGCCGGTGCCCCGGGATCCAGGTCGAACACGAGCATCGTCGGCGAGTCGAGGTCGGCGCCGGTGGCCATCGGGGCGTGGATCTCCAACGCCGCGAGGTTGGCGGTCCAGACCAGGGCCGCCGGCTCCTGCAGGCAGCAGTAGCTGATGGCTCCCCCACGATCGCCGGGCCCCTCCACGGTCCCGACCCAGTCGGGTCGATGCGAGGGGCAGCGCTTCTCGAAGAAAGAGTCGGCGTCGACACCGTCGGGCCAGCGGCGCAGCGTGATGCCTCTGCCCTCGACATGGGGCAGCATCGTCGCCGCGATGCGGACGTAGTAGTCGATCACCTGCGCCTTGGTGAAGCCGACCGCGGGGTACAGCACCTTGTCCAGATTCGAGACCGCGATGATGCGGCCGTCGATCTCGACCGGAACCTTGTCGGGCACGGGAAGGGCTCGTCGGCCGCAGTCAGCTGGCCTTCTTGGCCGCGGCCTTCTTCGCAGGCGCCTTCTTTGCGGCGGCCTTCTTGGCCGGGGCCTTCTTCTTGGTCGACCGCTTCTTGGCCTTGTCGGCCGCAGCCGACGGATGCCGCTTGCGCGCCTCCTTGGCCGCCGCGACCGATGCTTCGAGCGCCGCCATGAGGTCGACGACCTTTTCCTGGCTGGGGCCGTCGGCGGCGATGACGATCTCCTCGCCGGCCGCCTTGCGATCGATCAGGTCGAGGACCTGGTTGCGGTAGGTGTCCTCGTACTTCTCGGGCTCGAACGGCTGCGACAGGCTCTCGATGAGCTGCTCGGCCATCGCCAACTCGGCATCGGTGAGCTCGACCTCGTCCAGGTCGTCGAGGCCCTCGAGGTCGGAGGCGTCGTTGACCTCGTCGGCGTACACCATCGTCGACAGCATCAGCTTGCCGTCACGAACCCGCATGGCGGCGATGTACTGCTTGGTCCGCATCACGAACCGAGCCACACCGACCCGGTCGGCCTCGTCCATGGCGTGCACCAGGAGGGCATAGGCCTTCTTGGCGACGGGATCGGGAACGAGGTAGTACGCCGAGTCGTAGAACACTGGATCGATCTCGCTCTGGAGCACGAACTCCTGCAAGTCGATCGTGCGGCTGGCCACCGGGTCCAGCGACGCCAGCTCCTCGTCGGACACGGTGACGTAGCGCCCCTCGCCCAGCTCGTACCCCTTCACGATCTGATCGTTGGGCACTTCCTCGCCGGTGTCGGGGTTGACCCGGCGCTGCTTGATCCGGGTGCCGGTCTCGCGGTCGAGCTGATTGAACCGCACGCTCTTGCGGCTCACGGCCGTGTAGAGCTTCACCGGGATGTTGACCAGTCCGAAGCTGATCGACCCGCTCCATATGGCTCTGGGCATGGCGAACTCCTGCGTCAGGGGGTGGCGCGACAGGCGCCGGAACCGCGCCGCCGTGGCCCTCCAGTCCCATCAAGTATGTCGGCAGAACGCGGCCCGGTGTTATTTCCTGAGCCATCGGATGCCGAACCCCCGCCAGACGCGCCCGCAGCCCGACACGCGTCGGGCTGCGGGAAGAGAGGACACCGGATCAGCTGATGTCACCGCCCTCGGCGACGACATCAGCCCCTGCGGAAGAAGAGCTGGAGCTCCATCGTGGCGTTGTCCTCGACCGACAGGACCACGGCGGCCCGGGGCTCGCTGATGTCGTAGTCGGCGAGCAGGATCGGCCCCAGCTGGCCGAAGACGACGATGATGTCGCCGGCGCGCTCGGCCGTGAGCGGGATCGTCTCGCTTCGGGTCACGCCGTGGATGGTCAGGTCGCCGGTGGCCTGGACCTCGACGGACTCGCCATCACCGGGGACGGAACCGAAATCGATGGGCTGGGTCAGCACGAACGACGCCTCGGGAAAGGCCGCGGTCTCGATGGCCTGGTTCCGGATCGCGGCGTTTCGGGAGCCGTCGTCGGTGATGAGGCCGGTCATGTCCACCAGGATGTCCGTGCTCGTGATGGTGGTGCCGTCGACGGTCATGGTGCCGGTGACACCAGGGGTGCGGCCGACCACGGTCTTGGCGCCGATGCTGGCCAGTTCCTCGTCGATGCGGAAGCCGACGAAGGTGGCGTCGCAGACCTCGGTCAGGCAGCGCTCGTCGAAGGTGCCGATGGAGGTGTCGATCGTCCAGGTGCCCGAGATGTCGTCCGTGCCCGCTGCCGCGCCGTCGGTGGTGGCGGGCTCGGTGGCCGGCTCGTCGGTCTGGGCCTCGGCCAGCGCTTCCTGGCGGGCGTCGGCTGCCTCCTGGGTGTCGACGCTGGCCGGTGCGTCATCGCGGAACACGAACCAGTAGACGAGGAACGCGAGCACGGCGAGGAGCACGACGGCGACGCCGCCGCCGATCATGAGTTTGTTGCGCCGATCGGTGCCGGGCTGTCGGGGGGTTTGGGTGGTGGTCATCTGTACCGCCTCGGGTGGGGTCGGGTGCATTCTCCCACCTCTACGCCACGTCCCCCGACCACGGTTCGCGATTCTCGATCGAATTCTCGCGGGACCGGCACCGGCGGCGATTCGCATGTCCACAGTGGGGGGGACGCCGGCAGTCCGCAACCCGACACGCGTGGACGCGGGAAGATCAGGTGTCCAGCAGGACGCGAGCGACCAGATCCATGCCGAACGCCGTCAGGATCGCCAGGTACAGCAGGCCGGTGGCGGCCATCACCGCCGAGTACTGCTTCTCACGCAACGCGGCGACGGTGACGAAGACCAGCGCGATGGTGGTGATGACACACGCCAGCCAGAACCACCCGAGCAGTCCGTTGTAGCCGTCGTCGATCGTGCCGTTCAGCACCGAGACCATGCCGGTGGGCCACAGCAACACGATCAGCTCGGGCAACCAGAGGGCACCGGTCCACCGCACGAGCTCGTGGATGGGCTCCCGCGACAGGCCGGGCTGCACCAGGTACCAGTGGCCCAGCAGCATGGCGTCGGTGACCGCCCCGAGGAAGAACGTGCCCACCATCACCCGGGCCAGCGAGAGCAGCGCCGGGTCACCGGCGTCGAGGCCGGCCGCGACGAGGCCCACCATCCCGATGGCCGGTGCGACGAGGTCGAGGTTCGGTGGAAACTCGGGCACCGTCTTGTCGAAGCGCTGTTCGTCCTTGTCGATGCCCGTCATCGCCGCCACCCGAGCGGACCGTCGTTCCACGACCTCGCGTTGACCGGAGACACCGGCCTTGCGCCGCTGCCACGACACCACCATCGCCGCCGACGTGGCGACGAGCACGCCGATGGTGGACAGCTCGCGGATCCACAGGGTCTCGAAGTTCAGCCCCACGACCAGGGCGATGGCCGCGATGCCCATGAAGGACAGTCGCATCGTCCAGCCGTAACCGATGCCGACCAGTCGGCGGCGGCCGGTCACCCACAGGAAGAACAGCCCGCCCGTGGCCCACTGGAGCAGGACGGTGGCGGCGTCGAGTTCGATCACGGGCTGGTGACGCCGATCAGCCCAATGTGGCGAGATGGTGGTCGACGCGGTTCATGGGGTCGGCCTCGGTCTCGGCCGCGACCACGATGTCCTCGAGGCGCGCCCCCCACTTGCCGGGCACGTAGATCCCCGGCTCGATACTGAACGCGTTGCCGGCCACGAGTGGCTGGTCGTTGCCCTCGACGATGTACGGGTCTTCGTGCTCCTCGACCCCGATGCCGTGGCCGGTTCGATGCACGAAGTACTCGCCGTATCCGGCATCGGCGATGATGCCCCGGCCGATGCGGTCGATGTCCTGGGCGGCGACCCCGGCCGCGACGGCATCGACCTGGGCCGCCTGCGCGGCGAACAGCACCTCGTAGAGCTCGGCGAACTCGGGATCCGGCGAGCCCGTCCACACGCAGCGGGTCAGATCGGAGCAGTAGCCCACCCCGTCGTCGCCGATCCAGGTGCCGCCGAAGTCACACAGCACCACTTCGTTCTCCCGAATGATCCGATCACCCGCGTGGTGGTGTGGGCTCGCCGCGTTCTCGCCGGCGGCGACGATGGCGAAGTTCACCCGATGATGGCCCTCGGCCACGATCTGGCGGCTCAGCTCGGCCGACACCGCCGCCTCGGTCTGGCCCACGAGCGGGATCTCGCCCGCCTGCAGGCGGGTGGCGATCCGGTCGACGGCAGCGGCCGCGGTCCGGAGCCGCTCGATCTCTTCGGCGGACTTCACCGCTCGAATCGGTGACGTGACCTCACTGGCGCGGCGAAGGGTCAGCCCGGGCGACGCCGCGAGGAGATCGACGGTGAAGCGCGACCAGGTCTGGTCGCCGATGGCTGCGGTTGTCGCAGCACCCATGAGGCCGGCCACGATCTCGATGGGATCCTCGGTCTCGCCCCACGGCCGCAGGCCGAACACGTCGGGGCGTTCGGTGACCCGGGCCACCTCGAGCTCGGGAATCACCAGGGTGGGG
>CBDHFJ010000164.1:0-15884 GCA_965262315.1 Acidimicrobiales bacterium | reverse complement strand
CCGTCGAGACCGAGGATCCCCAGTGTCAGGAAGGCGACCCCGAAGATCAACGGCGTCGGACGCAACCCGAGTCGGCTCCGCAGGCCCAGCCATCGCTCACCCACGTTCGATCACCCCGCTGCCGATGCCCACACTGAGGTCGATGATGACGGTTGGCGCCGTGTCGGTGGTGTCCCGATCCACGTCGAGCTCGTTTCGGATGCCGTTCTCGGTCTGGTCGAGCATCACGAGCTCGCCGATGCCCACGTCACCTTCGAGTTGCACGTCCACGTCCGGTGGCAGCAGTACCTCAGCACGCCCGATGCCCAGCTCGACCTCCACCGTGGCGGTCTCGCCAGGTGCCAGGTCGAGTTCGCTGAGATCGACGATCAACTCGCCGATCCCGAGGCGGTAGGCCGGCTCGAGTTCGGTCGGGTCGGCGATGGCGTGTTCACGTTCGCCCACGCCGTTCTCCAGAACCGGTTCGATCACCAGTGCGGCCGCGAACGTGAGCGACAGGAGAATGCCGACCGGGATGAGCCCGCGGCCGCCGCCGAAGAGCCCGGCCGCGATGCCCGCGACGCCGACGATCACGAGGGCGACGGCCACCACGGTCGAGGCGTCGGCCTCGAGCCAGTCGAGCGCGTCGGCGGCGATGGCGGCGGCGAGCCAGAGGGAGACCAGCGAGAGGGCGAACCGGGTGATGATCGCGGGTTCGCGCTGCTCACCATCGCTCGGCCTCGCCGGTGGATCGGTTGGCGGGGGAGGCGGTCGGCCGTCGCCTGGCTGCCACGCCGGGATCGGTTGGTCGTCGGCCCCTCCGGTTGTGTCCGACACGAGGATCGTCGTGTCGTCCCGAGCAGGGGCAGCCACATCGGCCGCCGACTGCGGCTCTCGATCGAGCGGGCGCTGGTGCAGCAGGTAGATGCCGGCGGCGATGAGGACCAGCGGAGTCACGACCCCGCCGTCGAAGAAGTCACTGATCCCGATCGCTGCGGCCACGGCCAACAGGGCCAACGCCAGAATCGTGGAGCGATCCACGCCCCGAGCGCTCCCGCGTTGTGGCTCGCCGTCTGAGTCGGGGATGACCATCCACGCGATCAGATAGGCGATCAGTCCGGTTCCGCCGGCGAAGACGGCGATCACGAATGCCAACCGCACGATGACCGGGTCGATGTCGAAGTACGCCGCGACCCCGCCGGCGACCCCGCCGATCCGCCGGTCGTCGCTTCGGACGAGCCGCCGGGGCGACGCGGGTGGGGGCGGGGGCAGCGAGCTGCGCTGACCGTCACTGGAGCGGGGTTCGTGGTCGGTTGCCATGCCGGTGGTGCCGGGTTCGTGGGTCTCGGCGTCGGTGTTCATGGTCCCATGGTCCTGGTCGTCGGGCGATCCCGCCATCGGGAGGCACCAGGATCGACCCCCGACACACCCGACCGGGGAGTCAGGGTCGATTCAGGGTGGTCCCCGAGCCGTGGGGGTCGGTTCGCGTGCGAACATGGGAGCGTGACCGGTCAGGACACCACCTCAGCGCCGCGCTGGTTGCTGCCGCGGCCCGCGGAGGATGGGCGCATGGTGGGTGGCGTCGCTGCGGGCCTGGCCGGCGAGGTCGGGGTCGATCCCTTCGTGCTGCGGGTGGCCTTCCTGTTGCTCGCCTCAGCCGGTGGGTGGGGTGTCCTGCTGTATGCGGCCGCCTTCGGCCTGATGCAGATGACCGGCGTCGAGGCTCCGGCCGGTCGATCCGAACCGAAGGGCAGCAGCGAGGCCAACCGCCTGCTGGGTCTGGGCCTCGTCGTGCTGGGTCTGTTGTTGCTGTTCCGCACGATCGGGGGCGGGTTCGTCGACTCCCTGGTGTGGCCGCTGGCCTTGTTCGGGGCCGGCGTGGCGGTGGCCCACGAGCAGGGCTTCGACCTCGCCGGCCGAGCGGATCGCCTGGTGGGTGAGCGAGACCGGTCGGCGTTTCTCGTGCGGGTTGCCGGCGGGGCCCTGCTGGTGTCCGCCGGAATCATCCTCGCGGTGTCGCTCAACTTCAGCTTCTCGACGGCCCGGGACACCCTCCTGGTCGCGGCGGTCGTGATCGCCGGACTCGGATTGGTTCTCGGGCCCTGGATCGCCGGGTTGGTGACCGATCTCACCTCGGAGCGGCGAGCTCGGATCCGCTCCGACGAGCGAGCGCAGGTGGCGGCCCATCTCCACGACTCGGTGCTCCAGACCCTGTCGTTGATCCAGCGGCGGGCCGATGACCCCGGCGTGGTCACCCTGGCCCGTCAACAGGAACGGGAACTTCGCAGCTGGCTGTACGGCCGCCCGTCCGAGGTCGGCGCCGAGTCCTTCCGCGCGACGCTGGAGCAGACGCTGGCCGAGGTCGAGGACCGCTACCAGGTTCCCGTGGACGTGGTGGTGGTGGGTGACGTGCCCGTCGACGACGACCTGGCCGCGATGCTGGCGGCCACGCGCGAAGCGGTGACGAACGCGGCGGTCCACTCGGGCGCAGCCTCGATCGACGTCTTCGCCGAGTTGGCACCGTCGTCGTGCGAGATCTTCGTGCGGGACACCGGTCGCGGATTCGACGTGGCGGCGGTCCCCGAGGATCGCCGAGGGGTCGCCGATTCGATCCGGGGTCGGGTCGAGCGGCTCGGGGGCGAGGTGGTGGTGGAGACGGCTCCGGGCGAGGGCACCGAGGTCGAGATGCGGTTGGTTCGGGGATGAGCCGCGAGCGACGAGGAGGGGTTCGATGGGGCTGACACGGGTCGTGGTGGTCGACGACCACGCGCTGGTACGTGCGGGGGTCAAGGCCGAGATCGCCGAGGCGGTCGACGTCGTCGGCGAGGCCGACGACGTCGAGGGTGCGATCGATGTCATCGTCGGGACCCGGCCCGACGTCGTGCTGTGCGATGTCCATCTTCCGGGAGGCAACGCACCGGCGGTCATCGCCGGCGTCCGGGCGGCGGACGTCGAGACCACGTTTCTGGCGTTGTCGGTGAGCGACGCAGCAGAGGACGTGATCGCAGTGATCAGGGCTGGTGCACGCGGGTACGTGACCAAGGCGATCTCGGCCGACGAGCTCATCGCCGCCATTCAGCGGGTCGCGGGCGGCGACGCCGTGTTCTCGCCCCGACTCGCGGGGTTCGTGCTGGACGCCTTCGCCGGCGACATCCCCACCGCGCAGGTCGACAGCGAATTCGATCAGCTCACGACCAGGGAGCAGGAGGTGCTGCGACTCCTGGCCCGGGGCTACGCCTACAAGGAGATCGGCCGACGGCTGTCGATCTCGATCAAGACCGTCGAGTCCCACGCGTCATCGGTGTTGCGCAAGCTCCAGCTCAGCAATCGCCATGAGCTGACGCGCTGGGCCAACGATCGGCGCATCGTCTGAGCACCGGGGGAACCCGGGCAGCCTGCTGCTTTCTCACTACGAGTAGCTGCAGGGCCCACGCAGGGAGAGATCTCATAGGGCAAACGACCGAGATCTGCGCGCGTTGGGTGATTTTGCCCACCGATGGCAACTTTTCGGAAAATTCTTGTGGATAACGAGGTGGCAGGAAAAAAGTGACCTGACCAGCCACAACAGCAACATCGTGCCGCCGATCGGCCCGTGACGCCCGGCTTCTGGGGCGATTCCGGGGCAAGGGGTTTTGCTTCCGGCCAGGGAGTCTGCTGACATTTTCCAGGGGAGCGGCGCAGCGCCGCCCGGCTGCGCCGCTCCCTTGTTTCTCCACTCCCGCCGCCCACGGTGGCGCGGTCGAGACGGGGAGCGGTTGAACGTGGGTCATCCGGCCCGGACTGGGCTCACGTGCGGTGACCGAGGCGCCCATCGCCCTCGGTGTCAGTCAGGCGGCTGCCAGGCCAGGTCACGGCCGGTCGCGGCGATCAGGCGCTCGACCACCGGCACGTCGTCGTCGAGTTCCACCGGCGGCTTGTACCGCGCCTCGTTGTGCGAGCGAACTGCCGGCACCAGGGCGCGCGCCACCCGCAACACGTACGAGGCCAGCTCGTCGTCGATCCCGTGGGGGACGCCGCAGGCGGTGGCCACGTCCCAGGTGAGGATGGTGGTGTCGAAGATCCGTGCGTTGAGCACGGCGCGGGCCTTGGCCTCGCCGATCGTCGACGGAGCCATCCCCTCCAACGCGCCCGGTCGCCGCCACGCCGCTCGACAGGCGCTCGCTGCCTCCTGGTACGCACCGAGGGGGTCCTCGCCGATCACGTCACGGGGGTGGACCAGGTCGAGCGTGGGGTCGGCGGGTTCGCGCAGACCGAACGAGGTGAAGACCATCGTGGAGGCGGTCATCTTGTCGATGACGTTCCGGACGCTCCACTCGTCGCACGGCGTCGGCCGCTCGAGGTCGTCCTGGTCGACCCGGGCGATGACGGCCGCGGCCGTGGTCTGGGCCAGATCGAGGATGCGGAGGGTGTCTGGTCGGGGTTCGCTCACGTCCTCATCCTGCCATGGCGGCCCGACGCCGTGCGGTGACGTGGTTCAGGCGGTCGCGATTCGTCGGAACGCCTCGGTCATGCGGTCCTCGGGCAGGCCGTTGCGCTTCGAGGTGTCGGTGCCCCAGCTCCGGAGCAGGTCGTCGACGTCGAACCGTTCCGAGACCTGGCTCACGTGGCAGGCGAGGGCGCGGCTCTTGCGTTCGATGGCATCGGTGATGTCGATGAACACATCGACCGGTTCGAGCCCGGTGACCCACACCTCGGGGACGGTGTGCGGTTCCAGGCCCTCCTCGAGGAGTTCCGGATGTGCGTGCGGGTTGCGCGCGTCCGGGTACACCGCCGCAATCGTGGCCTCGCCCGCCGCCAGATGATCCGGATGGGCTCGGTAGATGCTGTCCCAGGACCGGTGGGGGGACTGGGTGATGATGAGGTCGGGACGGGTCTGGCGGATGATGCGACTGATGTGACCGCGCAGTTCGACGTTGGCCTCCAGCCGGCCGTCCGGCAGACCGAGGAAGTGCAGCTCGGTCACCCCGACTGCCGCCGCGGCGGCAGTCTGCTCGGCGACTCGCGTGGCCCGCAGCTCCTCGCGATCCATGTCCTCGGGGATGCCGGCCTCCCCCGAGGTCAGCAGGCAGTACATGACATGACTCCCCGCATCGGTCAGCCGCGCCGCGGTCCCGGCGGTGCCGAAGTCGATGTCGTCGGGGTGGGCCACCACCACCAGCACACGTGCCGGCGGGTCGGTCAGGTCCAGGAACGCAGCGCTCACCGTTCCGAGACTAGTGGGGCCCGTCCGATCCCCGGACCCAGGAAGGCCACCCGACGCCGAGCAAGTACCATCCCCGCTGCCAGCGAACGACAGGAGTGTCCAGATGAGTGAGAACGCACAGCAGGCCTACGACGCGATGTCCGCCAAGATCGGCGAGGATCCGGTGGCCGGCGACTGGTTCGAGATCGACCAGCAGCGGATCAACGACTTCGCCGACGCCACCCTGGACCACCAGTTCATCCACATCGACCCCGAGCGCGCCGCGCAGACCCCGTTCGGTGGGCCCATCGCCCACGGGTTCCTCACGTTGTCGATGCTCGTGCACCTGTCGACCACCATCCCGGCCGATCTGAAGCTCGACGGTGTGCTGATGGGCGTCAACTACGGCATGAACAAGGTCCGTTTCATCAACCCGGTCCCGGCCGGGGCCCGGGTCCGCGCAACGGCGCAGACCGTGGGGGTGGAGCTCAAGGGCAACGCGGTCGACCAGACCCGCCTGATGACGGTGGAGATCGAGGGTCAGGACAAGCCGGCGCTGATCGCCGAATGGATCGGCCGCACCGTCTTCGCCTGAGCCCCCGTGCCGGTTCACCCCCAACCCTCGTCACCGGTCGCCACCCCGCTGCGGGCGCAGGCCGCCGGAGTGTCATGGCCCACCGACGACTGGCCGTCGGCTCCCGGTGCCGCGTCGCCTCGACTCGTGTCGCTGGCAGACGAAGCGTTCGACGCCGCCGACGACGGGCCGTGGGGCATGTCGTTGGCTCTCGTGGTCACCCAGGGCGGACGGCTGGTGCTCGAACGGTACGGGCCCACCGCGTCTGCCGAGGAGCCACTCATCTCCTGGTCGATGGCCAAGAGCATCGCCCAGGCGTTGGTCGGTGTCGCGGTTCGCGACGGCCTGGTCGACATCCACGAGCCGGCGCCGGTGCCCGAGTGGTCCGGTCCCGGTGATCCCAGGGCGGCGATCACCCTCGACCAGCTGCTCCGGATGGCCGGCGGCACGCTGTTCGTCGAGGACTACGTGGATGACGAGGTCAGCCACTGCATCGACATGCTGTTCGGGGAGGGGAATGGCGACATGGCCGCCTACACGGCTGCGCTTCCTGCGGTTGCGGCACCCGACGAGGTGTTCAACTACTCGTCGGGTACCACCAACGTGATCTGTCGGATCCTCGCCGACCTGGTGGGCGCCGGCGACGACTTCGAGCGCTGGATGCGGTCGCAGTTGCTCGACCCACTCGGCATGCGTTCGGCTCGCCTGACCTTCGACGACGCCGGTACGTGGGTGGGGTCGTCGTTCCTGCACGCCACCGCTCGAGACTTCGCCAAGTTCGGTCATCTGTACCTGCGGGACGGCGTGTGGGACGGCACCAGACTGTTGCCCGAGGGGTGGGTGGACTACGCACGTACGCCCCGGGCGGCAGACGATGAGGGCAACGTCTACGGCGCCCATTGGTGGATCTGGGACCCCGAGGCCGACGTGTTCGCCTGCCAGGGATACGAGACCCAACGCATCCTGGTCGACCCCTCGTCCGATGCCGTCGTGGTCCGCCTCGGCAAGACACCCATCGAGAAGGCGCCCCATGTGGACGGGTGGCTCGGGGAGATCCTGGCCGAACTGCGCTGAGGCCGTCTTCGGTGTTGACGCGATCTTCGGTGTTAACGCCCGTGCACGTACGGTTGTCAACCCTTCTGGTAGCCTCGTGGCGCATGGCGCAGACCACGAGCCGGCCGTCGCGTGCCCGCAACCCCCGCGGCGAGGGCGGGCGCCTCAGGACCGACCTGCTCGACGCGGCAGCCGAGCTCATGGCCCGGCACGGGAGCATCGACAGGGTCAGCGTGCGTGCCGTTGCCGCCCAGGTCGGCGTCAGCCCCACCGCCGTCTACCGGCACTTCGAGAACCACGCGGATCTGCTGTGGGCCGCCGTGAACCACTGCTTCGAGGAGTTCGCGGCGGCCATGCTCGAGGCACGGACCGTGTCCGACGATGTCTTCGAACAGTTCGAGGCCAGCGGCCGGGCGTACGTGCGGTTCGCCACCGAGCACACCGGCAAGTACCGCGTCATGTTCTCGAACCGGGTCGAGTTGCCGCCCCGGGAGGAGCCCGCCGGTGTCCACGCATTCCACAATCTCGTCGATCTGATGGCCGACGTGTTGCGGGCGCTCGACGACGATCGCGATCCTCGGTTCGTCGCCGTTCAGGTGTGGACATGGATCCATGGCATGGTCGATCTCATCTGCAACCACACCGAATTCGACTGGTGGCCCGAGATCGACGAACTCCTGGACGAGCTCAGGACCCGGCTCGAGCTCGTCCCGGGCAACCGCTGACGTCTCAGTTCAACCGGTAGCCGACCCCGCGGACGGTCGCGATGTGTCGGTGCTCGCCGATGTCGATCTTCTTGCGCAGGTTGGCGATGTGCACGTCCACGACGTGGTCGTCGCCGGCCCGGTCGGGGCCCCACACCCGGTCGAGCAGCGCTCGTCGGCTGAGGACCTTTCCGGGCTGATCCGTGAGGGCGGCCAGCAGATCGAACTCGAGCTTGGTGAGGTGGATCCGCTGCCCGTTCACGGTGACCTGTCGGGACGACGGGTCGAGCATCACGTCGCCGCGACGTCGCGGCGCTCGTGCCCGAGCGGCACGTCGACCCCGTCGGCGCGGCCGTCGGGTGAGCACGTGCACCCGCGCCATGAGCTCTCGCGTCGAACACGACGCCGAGAGGTACTCGTCGGCGCCGGCAGCGAGCCCGGCCAGGGTGTCGGACTCCTCGTCCCGGCCGCCGATCATCACCACGTAGGCGTCACTGAGCTCGCGGATCCGACCACACAGCGCGACCGCCGCGGTATTCGACGCTCCGACGGACAGCACCACGAGATCGGGATCATCTCGCTCGATTCGGGCCGGCGCATCGTCGGCGGCGGCGACACCGACGTCGTAGCCGCCCTCCAGCAGCAGCGACGCGAGGGTCGAGCGCTCCGTCGAGTCGGATGCCACCACCAGGGCAGTGGTGGGGCGGACGGGCCCCCAGGCCGGGACCAGCGGGTCGAGGGTGGTCATCGATCGGCCATCGGCGGGCCGACGCCGCCGGTGAGGTCACGACGTCGATTGGGTTCTATTGCCCTCCCGGTGCGCCGACCGCTCGACACGGGGACGCTCGCCCCCCGTGCGGCCCGCCGGGTACGGTCCAGGCATGAGTGTTCCCGTGCCAGTCGAAGAGCTCCACCACGCAGTCGATCGCTATGGGCCCGTGGCGTATCTGCTGACCACCGGCGACGACCTCCGTCCCCATGCCACCCACGTGGTCGTCGAGGTCGACGGTTCGACCATCCGCTGCGGCATTGGTCGCCGGACCGCGCGCAACGCCACGGCCCACCCCGCCGTCTCACTGTTGTGGTCGCCTGACGACATCGGCGACTACAGCCTGATCGTCGACGGCGACATCGAGGTGACCGGTACGCCGGGCGAGGACGCCGCCGGGGTCATCACCGTGAGCCACGCGATCCTTCATCGCACCGCCAGCGCTCCGACCGATGGCGCGTGCGACAGTGACTGCAAGCCAGTGGACGTCACGTCGTGAAGCACACACGTCTGGGTCGGACCGGCCTCGCCGTGTCCCGGCTGTGCCTCGGCACGATGACCTTCGGCAACCAGTGCGACGAGGCCACGTCCCACGCCATCCTCGATCACGCGCTGGACAACGGCATCTCGTTCATCGACACCGCCGACATGTACCCGGCGACCGGTCCCGACCGGATCGGTCTGACCGAAGAGATCATCGGCCGCTGGCTTGCCGGCCGCCGCGACGAGGTCGTGCTCGCGACCAAGTTCTGGGGGCCGACCGGGCCCGAGCCCTGGCAGCGCGGCGCGAGTCGGCGCCACATCATGGAGGCGGCGGAGGCATCGCTGCGCCGTCTCGGCACCGACCGGATCGACCTGTACCAGATCCACTTTCCGGACCAGGCGACTCCCACCGACGAGACGCTGCAAGCGCTCGATGACCTCGTCCGGCAGGGCAAGGTCCACTACATCGGCTGCTCGAACTTCCCGGCATGGGTGCTGGCCCGGGCGATCGGTCGCAGTGAGGCACTCGGGCTCGCCCGGTACGACTGCGTCCAGCCGCGCTACAACCTGGCCTTCCGTGCGTTCGAGCGCGATCTGTTCCCGCTCTGTGAGGCTGACGGTGTGGCGGTGATCCCGTACAACCCGCTGGCCGGCGGGTTGCTGACCGGCAAGCACCAACGACAAGCCCCCGACGCCGGGAGCCGGTTCACGCTGGAGGGCGGCCAGGGTGACCGGTACATGGAGCGGTACTGGCAGGACGAGCTCCACGACGTCGTCGACCGGATCCGGCCCCTCGCCGCGGATGCCGGCCAATCGATGGCCCAGCTCGCGATCGCGTGGGTTCTGGCGAACCCGGCGGTCACCGCGCCGATCGTGGGGGCCACCCGGCCCGACCAGCTCGACGCTGCCATCGCCGCCGAGGCTCACGGCATCGACGCGGATCTGAAGCAGCAGCTCGACGAGCTGACCGCTCACCTGCGCCTGGTCGACGCCGACCGCTGACGCTCAGCGCTCGACGTCGGCCTCGATCTCGCGGAGCATGGTGGCGATGGCGTCCATGAGGATGTCGGCGTTCCGTTGGTGGTCCTCGTCGACGAACTCGATGGGTGCCCCCAGCCGGACGGTGAGCTGTCGGCGACGGAAGACACCGAGCTTCGGGATCGGTCGTCCCACCGGCCAGATCTGGTCGCTGCCGTGGATGGCGACGGGAACCACCTTGGCGCCGGTGCGCTCAGCGATGCGGGAGATGCCGGTCCGCCCCTGGCCGACGCCATTCGGGCGGTCCTTCGGGGGAACGAGTCGACCCTCGGGCATGATGGCCACCGTCGAGCCCGCGCCGAGCGTGGCCACCGCGGTGTCCTCGGCCTGGGCCCGGACGGCTGTCGAGGTGGGGATGCACCCGAGTCGGTGCAGCCAACCTCCGACCAGCGGCATGTCGAACATGTCGGCGCGCACCTGCATGCGGCACGACAGCGACAGCT
Source organism: Acidimicrobiales bacterium (assembly GCA_965262315.1). Lineage (GTDB taxonomy): Bacteria > Actinomycetota > Acidimicrobiia > Acidimicrobiales > UBA8592 > JBCCFK01. Next base: position 5,659 of record CBDHFJ010000164.1, on the reverse strand, counting down.
CGCCGAAGACCGCCAGCGCCGCGGCGATGTCCAGAAAGCTGCGGTGATTGGCGGCGAACACGATGGGTTCGTCCGCGGGTAGCTCGGGCACCACCGGCAACTCCACCCGGGCGATGACCCGGCACAGCCGATGCATCAGTCGCCCGTGGCGCAACATGTAGTCGGCGTGGGGGATCTCACGCGTGTTGGGGCGCGCTGCCCAGTGGGCTCGCGTGAACGAACTCATGGTCGCCTGGGTCTCCGTCAGTCGTCGATCTCTCGGGCGACACGAGCGCTGAGCTCGTCAACGTGTCGTTCGCCCTCGGGAGTCTGACCTCCGAGGTCGAGGAATCGTTGCATGGCGCGACCGGCGGTGTCGGTGGCCATGAGCTGATTGAAGAGATGGCTCTCGGCGAGGAGGCCCGGACGAGGGTCGGACGCGCCGGCGAGCATCGCGGCCTTGGCGTTGCGAACCGCCCCTGGCGGGAACGAGCCGATCCGCCGCGCGACCGAGTCAACGTACGAATCGAGCTCCTCCGAGGGAAGCGCCCGGTCGAAGTAGCCCCAGCGCTCACCGGTCTCGGCATCGAGGTCCAAGCCGCCGAGGATCACCTCGCACGCCCGGCCCCATCCGATGAGCCCCGGGAGCCGTTGGGTCCCGCCGCCACCCGGCAGGATGCCGATCGGGACCTCCATCTGGTTGACGACGGCGTGGCCCAGCGCGCCGTAGCGGATGTCGCACGCCATCGCGATCTCGGACCCGCCTCCGCCGACCCGGCCGGCGATCTTGCAGATCGTCACCTTGGGCATCGTCCGGAGGCGCTCACACAGCTGATCGAAGACGTTCAGCTCCTCCGGCGGTGAGACGGGCTCGGCCCGGGCACCGTGCAACAGCGCACTGACGTCGAAGTGCGCGATGAAGAACTCCGGGTTGGCGCTCTCGAGCACCAGCACGGTGCTGCGGTCGTCGTCGAGCAGGTCTTCGGTGGTCTTCAGGAGGTCGATGAGCAACTCGCGGGTGATCACGTTGACCGGCGGGTTGTCCATACGGAGGGTCGCCACCCGGCCCTCGGTGCGGACCGTGACCGTCCCGTTCATGCGCCGAACCCGGCCATGACGGTGCGCCCGGTCGTGCGCGATCGGTCTTCGTGTCCCGGCGAGAGCATGGCCGGCACCCTAGTGCGCGACCCCGCCTCCGGCTCTGGTGGCGCCGGCTCCGTCGAACACCATCGACTCGATGAATGCGGCGGTGGTCTCGATGGCGAAGCCGGGCATCGAGGCACCTCGACCCAACATCAGCTCGGTTGTCATGCTGGCGATCTCGACGATCGCCGCGTCCTCGCGGAGCTCACCACGGGCCAGGCCGGCAACGAGGATGCTCGTCGCCGGCTCGGAGAACTCTCGGACGACCTCGAGCGCCAGCGTGGTCCGCTCGGGGTCGCGCGGATCCGATGTCCCGCAGGCCATCACGGCCATCGCCAGGTCCGGGTTGCCCTGCACCCAGGCCCCGACACGGTGGAGGTGCCGGCGCAGCGCGTCCCGGATGGAGATGTCGCCGTCTGCGAGGTCGAAGTCGGCCTCACTCTGGAGGGTGGGCATGCTGTCGGAGACGACGGTCCGGAGCAGCGCCGCGACGGTGGGGAAGTTCCGCTCGACGAGCGTGGGCGAGAGTCGGCACCGACGGGCGACCGCGCTGAGCGTCAACGAGGCGAAACCCCCGGCCCGAAGCTGGTCCCGGACGCTCGCGACGACGCGCTCGTAGCCGGCCTGGTCGGTCGGCGTGGTCGCCTGGCGTCGCCACGAATCGGCGACGCTGCCGGCGAACTCGTCCAGGTGTTGGCGGACGTCGGCCGGCCCGGTCCCGCTCGGAGCGCTGACGATGGGGATGATCGAGAGGCATGCGAGCTCGAAGAGTTCGAGGTCGGCGAGATCAGGATCGACGGCGGCTCGCATGTACAGCCCCTCGCCGATGGCGTGCAGGACCGCGGCCACGCGCTCGGCGGTCCACGGCGATCGCAGCTCCAGACCCCAGGCCTGGAGCAGGGCCTCCATGATCCGCATCGTGGCTGCGTCGACACCCCGGTAGTAGTCGCGGAGCATGGACTCGATGCTCGGGTCGTCCTTGGCCATGGCCCAGCCGATGATCTGCATCCGGTCGGCATCGGAGTCGAGCACCCCCTCGAAGGCCACGGCGGCCATGCGCTGGACCGCCTCGAACAGGTCGCCTTCCGCGAGCTGGAGCAGGGCCACGACCTCCTCCGCCGACGCCTGGGTCACGAGATGATGCAGGCCGGTGTCGTAGACCGCGCCGAACAGCGCTCGGAGGTAGTCCTCCTTGTCGTCGAAGTGGTCGTAGAAGACGCGTCGGGATCTCCCGGCGGCGTTGGTCACCAGCTCAGGGGAGACGCCCGCAGCGAAGATCTCGAACGCGTGGTCGATGACCGCTCGGGCGCCCGCCATCGTCAACCGCTCGCGCGGCTCGGCGATGGCCTGGATCTCCTCGGACGTCGGGACCCGCTGCATCACGCCTCCTCGGGGCCGAGCGCGAGCTCGGTCAGCCAGGCAACCGCGGCTCGGTCGCTGCCCTGTGGTCGGATCGAGCGCGCCAGGAGGTGTTGGGTCAACATGCCGGCCAGCTCCTGCTGGTCGTCCGATGTTCGGAGGTCACCGGTCGCGGCGGCGAGCTCGAGGATCCTGCTTGCCGGGCGCGCGAGCGAACCGGTCAGCCGCGAGGCCGGGTCGTCCGGCAACCGGTTGCGGTCCAGCAGCGGCAGGGTCAGCGCGGCGTGCGCGAGTCCCGGGTGGTCGGCTGTCCACTGCGCCAGCCGCAACAGGTGGCGCTGGAGCACTTTCCGCACGTCCATCGTGTCGCTGGCGAGGTCGAAGTCGATCTCGCGATCGAACCCGGGGAGGCTGTCGAGGATCGCGGCGGCGACCACCTCGTCGGCCGATGCGAAGACCTGCCGGAGCGCACCGATGCCGACGTCGGCCCATCGGGCGATGGCATCGAGGGTGAGGGGTCCGGGGCCTGCCTCTCGGAGTGCGGGCCCCACACTGTCGAGCACGCGTTGGCGGGTGTTGGCGATGAGGTCGCGATCGTGGCGGTCTCGCCAGGCGGCGACGTTCTGGCGTGACAAGCCACGGAGCTCGTCGCCGAACGGCCGCTCGGCCTCGTGGTCGTGCTGCACCAGGGGTGTGACCATCGCCAGGATGCAGCGGGCGAAGAACTCGTGATCGGCCGTCTCGGGTTGCACGCGGTTCCTGACCTGGAAGCCGTCGATGATCGCGCGCAACAGCAGGGTGAGCGCGTGGACCGTCCAGGGCGGTCGGAGCTTCTGTCCCCACTCGTCGAGCGCTCGCTCGACCACGTGTTCGTAGAGGCCGTCGACGGCGACGAAATAGTCGTCGAGCATGGCGCGAACCTGCTCGTCGTCGACCGCAGCCGACCACGCGATGGACTGGACGATGTTCTCCTCGGACGTGGTGCTCGCAGGGAACAGGGCAGCACTGATCGCCGAGACCGCCTCGATGATGTCGCCCTCTGCGGCCATGATCAGCTCGTCGAAGGCGTCGGTGAACACGGTGGTGAGGTTCGCGTGGTCCTCGAGCCGGAGGTAGGCATCGAAGACCGCCCGCGTGAAGTCCTCCTTCGTCTCGAAGTGGTCGTAGAACGTCCGACGGGTCCGGCCGGCGAGGCCGGTCACCACGTCCGGGCTGAGGCCGGCTGCCAAGATCCGGAAGCCGTCGTCGACGAGCAACCGCGCGCCAGCGTGGACGAGACGGTCTGCGGGATCGGAGATGGTTGCCAGGTCTTCTCGTGACGGCACCTCTGGCACGGCGTGTCCCCCTTCACAAGTTGTGCAGGCAACTCTCGCATTGTGTGCTGCGATCCGCAAGACCTTGTGGCAGAGTTCGTGTCACGTTCGACGGAGCCGAAAACCCCGGCTCGCCCGCCGGGGAGCTCCGGTCGAACTGGCGGGAGCCTGAGATGCGTAGGGAGCCAGACCGGGTGGGTGTCTGGCTCCCTACTCTCTCGGTCCACGCCCGGTCTCCATCGGCGTCTGTGCGTAGTCTTCCCGCATGGGCTTGGGAATCAAACCGTTCGACAAGGGCATCACGGAGCTTGCCGAGGGCGCATACGCCTGGTTGGCGCCGGACGGGTCGTGGGGGTGGAGCAACGCCGGATTGATCGTGTCCGGCGACCAGTCGATGGTGGTCGACACCTTGTTCGATCTGGCGCTCACCCGGGAGATGCTCGACGCGATGCACGGGGTGGCGCCGGCGGCCACGTCCCATGTCGACGTGCTGGTCAACACCCACGCCAACGGCGATCACTGCCATGGCAACGAGTTGGTGCCGACCGATCGGATCATCGCGTCGGTCGCGGCGGCCGAGGAGATGGACGAGCTCCCACCCGCTGCCCTCGCAGCCATGATGCACGTGGTGGCCGACGACGACTCTGCGCTGGGGCGCTACGTCCGCCACGCCTTCGGGGCCTTCACCTTCGACGGCATCGCACACACGCCGCCCACCGAGACCTTCACCGGCCGTCAGACCGTCCAGGTCGGTGACAAGCCGATCGAACTCATCGAGGTCGGGCCGGCCCACACCCGGGGTGACGTCATCGTCCACTCACCGGCCGACGGCACCGTCTTCACCGGCGACATCCTGTTCATCGAGGGCACGCCAATCATGTGGGCGGGCCCGGTCGGCAACTGGATCGCCGCCTGTGAACTGATCGCCGGGCTGGACGCTGACACGGTGGTGCCGGGTCACGGACCGATCACCGACGCGGCCGGCGTGGGAGCCGTTGCGGACTACTGGCGTCTGCTCGAGCGGGAGTCGCGGGCCAGGTACGAGGCCGGCATGGGGGTCGTCGACGCGGCACGCGACATCGACCTCGGGCCCTTCGCCGAATGGGGCGAGGCGGAGCGGGTCTTCATCAACGTCAACGCGCTCTACCGAGAGTTCGGTGCCGCCGATGTCGTCGACGACGTCATGGCCCTGTTCCGCGAGATGGGCGAGATCTGGCTCGAGGCCGGGGGCTGACGGAGACGCCCACCGACCCCGAGCCATCTCGGGGCGATCAGGCGCCGAGGTCCTCGGCCGCTTCGGCACCGGGGCCGCCGAAGCGGCCCTTCGGACCGCCATGTCGGCCGAAGTCGACCTCGCCGTTGACCAGATCCTCGATGCGCTCGTCGATCTCCGCCTCGAGTTCGGCCGCGCGGTCCTCGTCGATGCGCCCGTTCTCGACGGCGGTGTCGAGGCGGCTCTCGGCCTGCTCGGTCAGCGCGTCGGTCAGCGCCTCGACGCTCGAGCCGTTGGCCTCGGCGATCTCGCCGAGGGTCAGCCCTTCGGTCAGCCCGTCGCGGACGGTGTCGGCGTCGAGGCCGAGCTCGCCGAGCACGTCGCCGCCGAGCACTCGGCCGAAGCCGTGGCCACCTCGGGGACCGTGGCCCCGGTTCGGGCGGGCCTCGCGGAGGCGCTCCTCGACGATGTCACGCTGCTCCTGGGTGAGCGTGCCGTCGGTGACCAGTCCGTCCAGGACCTCGTCCAGGCCCGTTGGCGAGGCCGCGGTTTCGGTCTCGGAGTCCGCGTCGGTCTCCTCCTGAGCGCCGGCGAGCGTGGGTCCGAGGACGACGGCGCCGAAGCCGGCGCCGAGGAGGGAGGCGGCGACGGT
>CBDHFJ010000163.1:0-148662 GCA_965262315.1 Acidimicrobiales bacterium | reverse complement strand
CGACCTCGCGCTTGCGGAGCTTGAGGAGGGTGGTGATGAAGGTGCCGAGCCCTTCGGCACGAGCGGCCAGGCACAGGTTCCACAGGACCGGGAACGTGGTGGACTCACCGCGCTCCTTGCCGAACACGAAGATCAGCATCGGGTGGTCCTCGAAGTGCTCGATGAAGTCCTCGGCCGACTTGGAGATGCGCCGGGACTGGGCCATGGCCGGATCGTCGGGGTCGGTGGTCTCGAGCTGGGTGCGCAGGTCCTTGTACGAGGTCTCCTGGAGCTCCCAGAAGGCGTCGCGATAGATCGGCTTGAGTCGGGCCATCATCGCCTTGTCGGTCACCGTCAGGAACCGGAAGGTGTGCGAGTTCCCTCCCGAGGGCCCGCGTACCGCGGCGTCGAAGACGCGCCCGAGGACGTCGTCGGGGATGGGGTCGGGCCGGACCCGTCGCATCGCACGGGTGGTGTACATCGCTTCGTAGAGGTCCACGACCGTGCAAATTAACCGTGCGATATGTTTCGTGCGAGCACAACACGGGAGGCCCCATGGCAGAGAAGTTCGACTACGAGGACGTGACCGTCTACACACTCGAGGAGGACGACGAGGAGGAGATGCTCCTCGCGCAGAACGAGTGCACCTTCATCTGGGCCAACAAGGAGGGCTGGCCGGTCGGTGTGATCATGTCCTACGTGTGGCGGAAGGGCGCGTTCTGGCTGACGCTGTCGGGCCAGCGAGCCCGGGTGCCGGCGATGCGCCGCGACAACCGGTGCTCGATCTGTGTGACGTCGCGCGGTTCGGGGATCCCGGGTGCGATGACCGTGACCTACAAGGGCACGTGCGAGATCCTCGACGACGACGAGACCAAGGCCTGGTTCTATCCCGAACTCGCCTCGGTGATCCGTCCCAACGACGAGCAGGCGGCCCGCAACTTCGCGGCGTTCCTCGACTCGCCCCGCCGCGTGATCTTCAAGGTCACCCCCACCCAGCGCATCGGCTACGACGGCCGCAAGATGGGCAAGGCCACCGCGCAGTTCGTGGCCGACCACGGCGACCAGTAGGTCGTGTCGGTCCCACTCGTCGTGGTGGCGATGGAGGCCGAGGCGGCGCCCGTCCGAGCCGCGCTCGGCCTGCACGACGCCGGCTCGGCGCTGCACGCCGCCTTCCCCGCGAAGATCTGGCGGGGCGACCACGTCGCGGTGGCCGTCAACGGCGCCGACCCACGGTTCGGGGTGGACTCGATCGCCTCGCAACCCGCGGTGACCACGACCCTCCATGCCGTCGAGGCGGTGCAGCCGTCCATCGTGATCTCCGCGGGGACGGCCGGCGGGTTCGAGGTCCGAGGCGGCCGCATCGCGTCCACCTATCTGGCCGACCGCTGCGTGTTCCACGATCGACGGGTCTCGATCCCCGGATTCGACCGCTACGGCGACGGTGACTACCCGGTCGCCGACCTCGCCGCCGTCGCTGCAGAGCTGGGCTTCGACCAGGGCACCGTCACCACCGGCAACGCGCTCGATGCACCCGACGAGGACCTGGCCAAGATGCACGGCAGCGGTGCCGTGGCCAAGGACATGGAGGCTGCCGCGGTGGCGTGGACCTGCGAGCGCCTCGGCGTGCCGTTCACCGCGCTGAAGGTCATCACCGACCTCGTCGACCATCACGAGGAGGCGGGGGAGCAGTTCACCCGCAACCTGCGGATGGCCACCGCGCGACTCGCCGAGGCGGTCCCGGCGCTGGTCGACGCACTCGGCTCCGACTGGACGGGCGAGACGCGCTAGACCGGGGACCATGAATCTCGGACTCACTGCTGACGAAGTGCTCACCACCACGCGCTCGGTGCGCAAGCGCCTGGACCTGGAGCGGCCGGTCGAACGCGAGGTGATCGAGGAATGCCTCGACATCGCGCTCCAGGCCCCCACCGGCTCCAACACCCAGGGCTGGCAGTGGGTGTTCGTCACCGACCCGGAGAAGAAGAAGGTCATCGCCGACTACTACGGCGCCAACTACGACGCCTACGCCGGTCGCCCGGTCGAGTACCCCGAGGGCGACCCCCGGGCGGACCAGCGGCCCCGCATCCTGGATTCGTCGACCTATCTCCGCCAGGTGTTTCACGAGGTGCCGGTGATGATGATCCCCTGCATCCAGGGCGCCGGTCGCCTGGACACGGGCACGCCCACCTTCGGCCAGGCGAGCGCATGGGGCTCGATCCTCCCCGCGGTGTGGAGCTTCATGTTGGCGCTGCGCGAGCGTGGGCTCGGGTCGGCGTGGACCACCCTGCACCTCCCGAACGAGAAGGAGGTCGCCGAGCTCCTCGGCATCCCCTACGACACCGTGACCCAGGCGGGCCTGTTCCCGATCGCCTACACCCAGGGCACCGACTTCAAGCTCGCCAAGCGGCTCCCCGCCGCCGAGCTGTCGCACTGGGACACCTGGTGATCGTCCGGGCGCCGACGCTCGCCCGCACCATGACGTGAACGTGAACGACCGTCGGGCCTGTCCCGCGTGCGGCGACGAGAAGCCGCCGTCGCGATTCCGCCTGGGCGAGACCCTCCCGCGTTCGGTCCAGGCCGCCCTCCAGCGCGTGCGACCCGGCTGGTCGCCGGCCGACGTGGTCTGCGTCGACTGCATCGGCGACGCCAAGGTCGACCACCTACGCGAGATGCTGGAGGCCGATGGCGAGCTGACCGAGGACGAATCCGACGTCCTCGAGAGCATCCGGACCGAGTCGATCCTCAGCGCTGACGGCGAAGCGGCGTTCGAGGCCGAGGACGAGGCCGATCCGCTGGTGTTCCGCCTGGCCCGCACGTTCGGCAGCTGGCCGTTCCTGGCCCTCGTCGTGACCTTCGTGGTGGTCTGGATCGTCTGGAACGTGACCGCCAAACCCTTCGAGCCCTACCCGGTGATCATCTTCGCGGTCACCAGCGCCGTGCTGGCCACCGCCGCGGCGATCCAGGGCCCGATCATCATCATGAGCCAACGACAGCAGCGCGAACGCGACCGCCGCCGGGCCCGGGCCGACTACCGCATCAACCTCAAGGCCGAACTGGAGATCCAGTACCTCGACGAGAAGGTCGACGTGTTGCTCGAACAGCAGGCCGAGATGCGGCGACGGCTCGGCCATCAGGACGGAGCCGCGCGCGGGGAGGGCTGATCCTCAGTCGACGACGAACAGGGAATCTCGACTGAAGATCGACTGGAACACGAAGGACGGCCACATCCCCATCCGACTGGTGGTCACCACCAGACGCCCCGACGCTTCCACGGTGGTGGGCCCGAACCGCTCGCTCCACGGCTCCTGACTGCGGATCGACACCGCCTCGTCCAGAAAGCGTTCCATGGCGTCGACCGCGCCGGTTGCCGCAGCCTCGTCGTCGTGCGCGGCCAGCAGATGCACGACGATGGCCTCGTCGGCCGCAGCCCGGGCATCGAACGACCAGGCCGCAGCCATCCAGTTGACGCGTGCGGGCAGGGGCATCGCCTCGACCCGGCTCTGGATCGTCGGTGCGTCCTCGATGTCGGCGACGCCGGACACGACGATCCACTGATCCCGCGCGGTCGGCCGGGCGAGGAGGATGGTGTGGGCCTCGAGGGCAGCCGCGGCGTCCATGAGTGCGACCACGTCTTCGTCGGCGGCGAGTGAGGATCCATCGGCTCGGGTGCTCAGCGCGGCATCGACGGCGGGCACGTCGAGGCCGCGGATCACCAGCCCGGCTTCCTGATCCACGTGCAGCACCCCACCCCGCCCCAATCGCCGGGCGGGAGACCTCCGCTGGGGGTCGGAGGCGAGGGGGTCCTCGCCCCAGACGTAGGTGACACCTCCCGCCGTCGACCCTTCGGCGACGGCCCGCTCGGGGTCGGCCGTCTGCAGCATGTCGGACCACAGCGGGTCCGATTGCACGGCGTCGTCGATCGATTCGATGCGCGGCGTGGTGGCCACGACGACGCTGTCGAGGAGGTCCGCCGTGAGGTCCTCGGCGACGACGTCCACGTCACAGGGCCCGAAGCCGAACTCCTCCCGCATGCTGTCGTTGGCGGTGGCCGCGTTGACCCACACCTGCGGCACGACGGCGCCAGGGGCAGGAACGTCGTCGCGCGAAACGGAGAGCGCGATCACCGACGACGCTGCCGCGTCGTCGTCCTCACACCGCCGCACGATGCCCGCCTGGTCGGCCGCCGATGCCAGATCGGACACGTAGACCACCTGCTCGCCGAGCCGTTCGGGGAACAGTGACACCACCCGTGTGAGGGGGCTGCCGGCATCGCCGGCCGACGGACCTTGGGCGGTGTCCTGATCGGGATCGTCGTCGGCTCCGGAACCGCCCTCGTCGCCGGAGGTGGACGCCTCCGGCAGGAACGGGTTGTCGTCGAGCGCGACGTTGCCACCGCTGTCGCCGTCGCCCCCACCGGAGCACGCTCCCAAGAGCGCACCGACCACCGCCAGGACCCCGAACCACCGCCGCATCGGGCCGAGGCTAGCGGCGTGGCCACGGCCCGGCAGACCGGCCCGGCGACGGCAGGAGCTCAGACGGACGTGAGCTCGCGGTCGCCGTGCTGCGCTGCGGCGGCCGGCGCGTGGCGCACATCGTCCTCGTTCAGCACGAACTGCGACAGGTGCTCCGTCAGCGTTCGGGCGAGCTCGGACAGGCTCTCGGAAGCGGCCAGCGTCGACTGTGCCACCCGGGTCGTCGACTCGGCCGCATCGACGATGGCGGCGGCATTCGTCCGCATCTCGTGGGTGACGTGCGACTGCTCGCGGGTGGACGCCGCGATCTCGACCGAGGTCTCGTGCAGAGCCCGAATCGACTCCGAGACCGACGAGATCGCGTTGACGGTGCCGCTGGTGTTGCTGCGGATGGCGGAGATCTGGGTCTCGATCTCCTCGGTCGATTGCGAGGTCTGGGTGGCCAGGTCCTTGACCTCGCTGGCCACGACCGCGAAGCCCTTGCCGGCTTCGCCAGCGCGGGCGGCCTCGATGGTGGCGTTGAGAGCGAGCAGGTTGGTCTGCTCGGCGATGGCCTGGATGGTCGAGATCACCTCACCGATCTGGTGGCTGGAGTCGGCGAGACTCTCGACTGCCTCGTTGGTCGATGCCACGGTCTCGACCGCCTGCCCGGCGGCGGCGGCGGCGCCGTCAGCCTGGCCGGTGACCCGCTCGATGATCGAGGTCAGTTGTTCGGTCGACGCGGACACACTGCCGGCCTCGCTGGAGGTGGCCTCGGCGGCGGTCGACAGGTCCCGGCTCATGTCGAGCAGGTCCTTGGAGGAGGTGGACAGGTCACCGGCGGCGCTGTCGATCTCCGACATCACGGTCCGCAGGTCCTTGATCATCTGCTCGAAGGCTCGGCCGAGCTGGTCGGAGTCGCCTCGACTGGAGACGGTCTGGCGGAGATCGCCTTCGCTCATCTTGGCGGCGACGTCGGCAGCCTGGCGGACATAGGTCCGGACGCCGTTGAAGGCATCGGCCAACTGGCCGAACTCGTCACGGGAGCCGAGCTCCACGGGGTTGGACACGTCCCCCTTCGCCAGGTCCTCGGCAGCGGCCTTGAGCCTGCGGACCGGCCGGATGATCGAGACGGCGACCCAAACCACGATCAGGACGGTCAAGGCGACGACCACGGTGGCGATGCGACCCGTCGTGCTGCTGGCGGCGGCAAGGGCCTCCTCGTTCAGTGCGATCTCGGCCTCGAGCTCGCCACGGATGGCGCTGCTCGACTGCGCGACGACGGCGAGCAGATCGTCGAGCACGACCTGGGCCCGGGCCAGCGCCTCGAGACCTGCCTCGTCGTCGCCGGTCTCGAACGCAGGCACCATCTCGTCGAAGATGATGGCGTCGTGTTCGATGTCGAGTGCCTCCAGCTGGCCGGCGATGAACTGGATCTCGTCGTTATCGGCGAACTCGGCCTCCAACTCGTCCATGGTCCCGAACGCGGTCACGGCGGTGTCCTCGAAGATCACCATGAGCTCGGGGTCCCTGGTGATCGCGAACTCGGCCTGGAGCGCCTGCTGCAGGACGAGGCTCTGCTCGACTCGGATGGCCTTCTCCACGGCCTCGTTCAGCTCGCCGATGCGCTCTCTGGAGCTCTGGGCGTCGCCGATCGAGTTGGAGATCGAGATGGCGGCCACGACCAGGATGACCACGACGATGCCGAAGCCGATGGCGAGGCGATGGAGGACGGATCGGAGTCGCATTGCGTGACTTCCTTCGAGAGAGCTCGGCCCGAGGGCCGAACGCGATCGGTTTCTGACCTGTCCCTTCTGTGTCGATCGGCCCACTGACCTCGGGCCTGAGGGACTCCGCTACGGACGTCGTCCGCAGCTTCCGGTCCGAGACGAGCCCCACGGGGTACCTTTCCGGCCATGAGCTCCTCCCTCCCCACCACCACGTCCGAGGTGACTGCCGAGTGGCTGACCACGGCCCTCCAGTCCTCGGGCACGCTGCCCTCCGGCGCATCGATCGCCGAGGTGTCGATCGACCCCGCCGCCGCCGGAATCGGCTTCATGGGTGAGGTGGGCACGGTGGGGGTCGCCTACGACGGCGACGCTGCCGGCGCGCCGACGTCGATGGTGGTGAAGTTCCCGACGGCCTCACCCGAGGTGATGGCGATGATGCGACCCACCCGGGTCTATGAGCGCGAGCACCGCTTCTACGCCGAGCTGGCCGCGGAGACCCCGCTCCGGACGCCTGAGCTGTTCCACGTCACCTGCAACACGTCGGACGACCCGGAGGTGGCCGAGGAGTACGTGCTGGTGATGGAGGACCTGGGTGACCTGACCATCGGCGATCAGCTCGAGGGGCTCAGCCCCGAGCAGACCGCATCGGCGCTCCGCGGCCTCGCGACCCATCACGCCCACTTCTGGAACGCCGGGAACGGCCTGGCCGAGGCCACGTTCATCCCGCCGATCGACGGTGCGCTCAACAAGGCCGGCGAGGGGATCTACAACGCGTCGATCGACGGCTTCAAGCAGGTCTTCGGCTCGGCGCTGCAGCCCGAGATGGTCCCGATCGCCGACGTCTACGGCAGCAACCATCCGCGGCTCCTCGACCGCTTCGCGGCCATGCCCACGACGCTGGTTCACTTCGACTTCCGAGCCGACAACCTGTTCTTCCAGGACGACGGTGAGGTGGTGGTGATCGACTGGCAGTCGATCAGCCAGGGCGGCGGCGCGGCCGACGTCGGCTATCTGCTGGGCCAGAACCTCGACCCGGCGCTGCGTCGCGAGCACGAGGACGACCTGTTGCACGTGTACCACGACACCCTGCTCGCCAACGGGGTGACCGGCTACGAGTTCGACCAGTTCTTCCACGACTACCGGGTCGGCCTGATCTACGGCTGGGTGATCCCGGTCTTCGCCGTCGGCAGCCTCGACTCCTCCAGTGAGCGGGCGATCGCGTTGTGGACCAGCGTGATCGAGCGGGTCCAGGACGCCATCTTCCAGCACGGCGCCCAGGAGTTCATCGAAGGGGCCTGAGGCCACCACCGGTTCCCGCCGTCCGGCGCACCGACTGGGCTACGTTCCAGCCATGGACGACCCAGCAACGATGCCCAGCCGCGTCCGCGCGCTCCTCGAAGCCAACGGATGCACCGACGTGTCGGTCACGAACTACGAGAAGATGACGGGCGGCTACTCCCGTCTGATGGCGCGCTTCGACGCCACCTACACCCTCGACGGCGCCGTCGAGCGCGGGACGTACGTGCTCCGGGGTGATCCCGCGCCGGGGCAGGCGATCATCGAGACCGACCGCACCCAGGAGTTCGAGGTCATCCGGGCGGTGGCCCCGTTCCTCAACACACCCGACGCCCGCTTCCTCGACGCCGACGGGACCCATGTCGGCACACCGGCGCTGGTGATCGACTTCTCCCCCGCCGCGTCGACCCTGCCGTGGATCGACGCCAACGGCATGGGGAGCTTGCCGCCCAAGCTGGCCGAGCTCGCGGGCGCGGTCCACACCGTCCCCGTCGACGTCCTTCCCGCGTCGCTCCCCCGACCCGCCGCGGGCGACGCGATGGGCGACCAGATCGCCGTCTGGAAGGCGACCGCCGACAACCACGTCGAAGCCCTGCCGATCTTCAGGTACGTGGCCGCGTGGCTCGACGCCAACCGTCCCCCGCCGGTGCCGCTGGGCCTGGTCCACCACGACTTCTCGACCGCAAACATGCTCGTGGACGAAGCCGGCGACCTGGTGCTGATCGACTTCGAGCTGGCCACGGTCGGCGATCCCCGCGAGGACCTCGGCTACTTCAAGGCGTACGCACAGGCCGCACCGCCCGACATCATCGATGCCGACGTCGAGACCTTCCTCCAGCACTACCGCGAGATCACGGGCTACACCGAGGAGCAGGTCAACCCCGCGGTCATGACGTACTTCCTGGTGCTGGGTGTCATCGGCGTGGTGTCCCAGCTCAGCGCTGCCGGCGCTGCCATGGCCCGCGGCGACGGTGGCTCGACCAACATCGCGTTCAACAACGACAACATCCTGTTCGGCCAGGCGGCGTGGATGGCCGCCACCGACGCCCTGACCGCAGCTCTCGACGGAGGCATGTGATGCTCAGCCGACCCGACACCGCCCAGGTCCTCGAGGCCATCGCCGACGACCTCGCCACCGTGGTGGCACCGGCCGTCGCCCAGGACGAGCCGGCCACCGTGCTGCTGGGCCAGGTCGACCAACTCCTGCGCCGGATGGCGCGGCGCGCCGCCCACGAGATCGCGTGGATGACCGAGGAGATCGCGGCCATCGACGCGGCGCTGGGCCGCACCCCCGACGCCGCGGACAGCTGGCACCTCGCCGACGTGCTCGAGCGTTACTCCGCGGCGTCGGCCGCGCTGGGCGACGCCATCGAGGACGCGTTCGCGGCCGACGACGGCGATCGCGTGGCCGAGCTCAAGACCCTGCTCGACCAGCGCATCGCCACCGAACAGGAGATCCTCGGGACGCTCGATCTCGTCGGCCGCGGCTGAGACGGCGCCTGATCCGACGGCTAGGTTTCCATGCCATGAGCTTCGACTTCAACGGCAAGACCGTCCTCATCACCGGCGCCAGCTACGGCCTGGGCGAGGTGTTCGCCAACCAGTTCGCGACGGCCGGCGCTGAACTCGTCCTGACCGCCCGCTCGGGCGACCTGCTCGAGTCGGTCGCCGACGCGTGCCGGTCGGCCGGCTCGCCGAAGGTGACGACCGTGACCGGAGACGTGTCGGTTGAATCCGACGTGGCGGCAGTGGTCGCGGCAGGGGTGGCCGAGCACGGACGGATCGATGTGCTCGTCAACAACGCCGGTATCAGCAGCGTGATGGGGTACTCCGCCGAGGGCTACCCGATGGACGAGTTCGACCAGATCCTGGCTGTCAACCTGCGGGGCGCGTACCTCTACCTGAAGGAGGTCGGACGCCACATGCTCGGAGGATCAGGCGGTTCGATCGTGAACATTGCATCGATCCGCGGCAGCGGCGGCTTCGAGCTCGACACGATCCCCTACTCGGCTGCCAAGGGTGCGCTGGTCCACATGACTCGTCAGCTGGGCTGCGAGTGGGCCGATCGGGGTGTCAGGGTGAACGCGGTGTCGCCGGGCTTCATTCTGACCGACATGATCCGAGACGGGATCGTCGGTACGCCGACCGGCGACTACATCCAGAGCCGCACCCCAATGCGGCGCATGGGCGAGGCCGAGGAAGTCGCCAACACGGTCATGTTCCTCGCATCGGACCTCGCCTCCTACATCACCGGTGTCGATCTCCTGTGCGATGGCGGCACGAATGCAGGGCGCGGGTGGTGGCAGATCAAGCCTCTCCACTACTCGTGGAACGACGACGTGATCGGCGACACCTACCCCGGTCTCGTGCCGCAACCACCCGAGTACGAACCACTGCTCGCCGGGATCCCCGGCATTCACTACCCGATGCCGGAGGGCATGGAGGGCTGACGCTCAGGCTTCGGGCGGGTCGTCGGCCGGGGCAGCCTCGTCGGACTGCTCGGCGTGCGCTTCTTTCGCGGCGTCGATCTCGCGCGTGTTGAGACGCGGGAGCGCCCACGCCAGCAGGAGCACGTGGGCGGCGGCGGACACGCCGAACGGGACCCGCAACGCGGTCTCCCGCTCCGCGAACGTGTCCACCACGACCACGAGCAGGCCGCCCAGCATGCTGCCGATCGGGATCATGCCCCAGCCGAAGAACCGGTAGACCGAGTTCACCCGGCCCAGCAGATGGTCCGGGATCAGGGTCTGGCGCAGCCCGACGGTGATCACGTTCCAGACGACCGCGAAGAAGCTGCCGACCAGGAACACCGCGAAGACCAGCGGCACCGATGGCATCGAGCCGATCAGCGCGGGCCCGATCGCGCTCACGATGATGGTGGCGAACAGCGAGTTGCCAGGGCCGAGCTTCTCGCTCACGCGATGCGCCACCATGCTGCCGGTCACACCGCCGATGGCGAACGCGATGGCCAACGCGCCGAAGCCGGCCGCCGACAGCCCCAGGACCTCTTGGGCGAACAGGACGTCGACGGCCTGCTGCATGGCGCCGAGTCCGTTGAGCAGGCCGAGGGCGATGCCGAGACTCCGCAGCAGTCGGTGCTGCCACAGCCACCGGACCCCTTCCCGCAGATCCTCGCGAAACGAGGCCTGGGGAGCGTCGACCGGCCGGCCCTTGGGGGCGAAGTCGCCGGCGATCAGGAACAGCAGGCCGGCGGCGACCGCGAAGGTCCCGGCGTCGATGAAGAACGGGAGCGCGAACGAGACGCTCAACAGCAGGCCCGCGAGCGGTGGGCCGACGAACGCGTTCATCACCATCTCGGCGCCCCAGAGTCGGCCGTTGGCCTTGTCGAGGTGCTCGGTGTCGACGAGCGACGGCATCAACGTCTGGGCCGAGTTGTCACGGAGCACCTCGGCCGACCCGAGCAGAACGGCGGCCAGGTAGAGCAGCACGAGGGCCACGGCGCCGTTGTCGGGGGTGGAGGCCAGGCCGTCTGCGATGTCGCCCGGGTCGTTCAGCGAGCCCTCGGCTGCGAGCACCGCGAAGGCGACGCCGAGCGTGAGCGCGAACCGGATCAGGTCCATCCCCATGACGAGCTTGCGGCGGTCGACCCGGTCGGTGATCACGCCCGCCGGAAGCGTGAAGACCAACCACGGCAGCCGGGTGGCCACCGCAACGCCGGCGATGGCCACCGGGTTGCGGGTGAGCGCACTCGCCAGCCAGGGGTAGGCGACGACACTGAGGCCATCGCCGAGGTTGGAGACGACGCTCGCGGTCCACAACTTCCAGTAGCCCGGACCCAACGGCTTCGTCGCCTCAGCCATCGTCGCCCCCGAAGCCGGGCCGGTCGGTGTGGAACAGACCGACCAGGAGCCCGTAGGTGGTGTCTCCGCCCCGCGGTTGGGCCGCGAACTCGTCGAACAGCGCCGCGAGCCGCTCTGCCCACTCGTCGGCGCGATCGTGGGGGATGCGGGCGTACCGGACCGAGGCTCGGTGGACCGCGTCGGAGTCCGGTGCCGTCGCCGCCTGCTTGAGCTCGCCGTAGGCCTCGTCGAGGAACGCGTCGACACTGACGCCCGCCGCCTCGAACGATCCGAGGAGGAAGAGCCGCGCCGTGCGCCCGTAGTACCGCTCCTCGATCGCACGCACCTTGGCCGTCCGCACGACGTGGATGAGCCCGGCGGCCTCGAGTTGTTTGCAGTGATGCCCGATCGTCCCCTTCGGACGACCGAGGACATCCGCCAGCTGGCTGGTGGTTGCCGCTCGTTCGGAGAGCAGGTCGATGATCTGTGACCGCGTTGGTTCGAGCAGGATGCGGAGCTGGTCGGCGTCGAGGCCGAGGCGGTCCGTCAACTCGTAGTCCGGTGTCGTTCGGGAACGGTCGGCCATTCCCGAATGGTCGGTGATTCCCGACCATTCGTCAAGCGGCGTCACGCAGTCCCCGTCACGCGGGCGCCGTCAACCGGACACCGTCCAGCGCACCAGCGCTGGACTCGCCGGAGTCGCAGTCGACAGGACATGCACGGGGTGCGCCCGCTCACCGAGCCGACCGAGGAGGCGCCCGACATGGCCGATCTGCAGGACGTGCTCAACCAGCGTGTCCAGGACCTCCCCGTCCTCCCGGGGGTGCTCGTCCGGCTCCTGGCGCTCGATCCCGGCGCCGAGACCTACTTCGACGACGTCCGTGACCTGGTCGAGACCGACCCGGCGTTCGCCGCCCGCGTCCTGGTGGCCGCGAACGCAGCTTCCAGCGCACCACGCGACCCGATCACATCGGTGGGAGCGGCCGTGACGCGTCTGGGCAGCAGCGGCACGGCCGACATCGTCATGGCCCTGTCCTTTGCCACCGTGTTCGTCCCCCGGGATGCCTGGGAGAAGAGCCTGTGGCGCCACTCGATCCAGGTCGCGGTCGCCACCCGCGCCGTCGTCGCCGCCGATCGCGAGCAGCGCGTCGACAAGGCGACCGCGTACACCGCGGGCCTGCTCCACGACATCGGCCGCTTCGTCATGTTCCACGTCGCCGATGACCAACTGCGCATGGTGGACGAGGGCGACTGGGACTCCCCCGCGGCACTGGTCGACGCCGAGCGGACGATCTGCGGCGTTCCACACACCGAGCTCGGCGCACTGGCGTGCCGCGGCTGGGGGCTGCCCGACGCCGTCGCCGACGTGGTCGAGCATCAC
This sequence comes from Acidimicrobiales bacterium, assembly GCA_965262315.1. Lineage (GTDB taxonomy): Bacteria > Actinomycetota > Acidimicrobiia > Acidimicrobiales > UBA8592 > JBCCFK01. Next base: position 136,025 of record CBDHFJ010000163.1, on the reverse strand, counting down.
CACGACCACCTGATCCCTGCAGCCGGCACGGTCGACCCGCTGCTCGAGGCGATCCAGTTCGCGGACCTGGCGATGTTCCCGTCAGCTCGGCCCGACACCGCGAGCTGGCTGGAGGGGCCCCCTGAGGTGTTCGACCACGAGGTCCTGGCCCGCGCGCCCCGTCACCTGCAGGACGGCACCGAACTCAGGATGCTGCTCTCCGATGTCGAGCGCTACGCCGACGACCTGTGTGTCGGCCTGGGGCTCGACTGACCGCGTCGATTCCCCGGCGTCAACCGATCGTGGTGTTGGCGCCGCACAGCACGACACCGACGCGACTCCCCGGCTCGGGGCGCCACGCGCCACTCAGGAGCGCGGCCATCGACGCGGCAGCACTGGGCTCGACGACGATCCGGTAGCGATCCCACAACAACGCCTTCGCGTCGAGGAGCTGCTCGTCGGACACGACCGCACTGGTGGCATCGACGTCGCTCAGCAGCACCCAGGGCTGTTGGCCGATGCTCGTCGCGCCCAGCGCATCCGACGCTGCGCCCGAGACCTCGACGGCCACCGGCTCGCCCGCCTCGACCGCGGCGGCGTAGGCCCGCGTCCCCTCGGTCTCACAGCACACGACCTCCGCACGAGCCCCGAGCCAGGCCGCACCCCCGCCGGCGAGCCCCCCACCGCCGGTGGCGAACAGGACGGCGTCGAGGCCGCCGGATTGCAGCCAGAACTCACGAGCGCAGGTGCCCGCGCCCGCCAATACGACGGGATCGTTGTACGCGTGGACACCCACGGCTCCGGACTGCTCCCGCCACTCCTCACTCGCCGCGAGCGACTCGGCATAGACGTCGCCGATCTGATGCACCTCGGCACCGAACTGCCGGAGACGATCCACTTTGGCGGGGGCGGAGATCGTCGGCACGAAGATGTGGCACCGATGCCCGAAGCGCTGCGCGGCCCACGCGACCGCGGCGCCGTGGTTACCGCCCGAAGCGGCCACCAGCCCGGCGTCGCCGATCTCCTGGGTGGCCACGAAGTGTGTCGCCCCGCGCCCCTTGAAGGACCCCGACCGCTGGAGATGTTCGAGCTTGAGCACGATCTCGGCCTCGACCTCGAGCCCGAGATCGGCGGCCCGGACCTCCACCACCGGCGTCACCTGGACGTGAGGCTCGATCACCTCAGCAGCACGGTCGACGGCGTCCGGGGTCACTGGCGAGGACATCGAACGGAAGCTACCCGGCTCACTCGGCTACCGTCGCCCCCATGAGTTCACGTCGCATCGTCATCACCGGCGCAACCCGGGGCATCGGCCTCGAGATGACCCGCCAACTGGTCGCCGCCGGCCACACCGTCTACGGCACCGCCCGCAACCCCGACACGGCCGACGCGCTGCGCGACGCCGGCCCAGCCGGCATCCTCCAGCTCGACATCGGCGACCGCGACAGCATCGCCGCGTTCGCCGACGCCCTCGCTGCCGAGACCGACGCCGTCGACGTCCTGGTCAACAACGCCGGCATCACCAGCAACGATCTGGGCGCCAACCGCCGCGAGTGCAACCCCTGGCAGGTCGACCCCGACATCGTGCTCCGCGAGACCGAGATCAACGCCATGGGGCCGATGCTGGTCACCCGCGGCGTGATCGGCCTGCTCGAGGCCGGCGACAACCCGGTGGTGATGAACACCTCCAGCCAGCTCGGGTCCATGGTGATCGGCGCCATGATGCCGTTCGACGTGGCGTACAACGTGTCGAAGGCAGCGGTGAACATGGTCACCGTCATGTCCGCGTCGACCAACAAGAACGTCTGCTTCGTCGCCCTCCACCCCGGGTGGGTCAAGACCGACATGGGCACCGAGGCCGCCGAGCTCGAGGTCCCCGAGGCCGCGGCCGCCATCGTCGAGTCCCTCCTGGGGCTCACCATCGAGGATTCGGGTCGGTTCATCCGTTGGGACGGTACGGACCACCCGTGGTGACGGCTCGCATCAGCGAGCTCTGGCGGTATCCCGTCAAGTCGCTGGGTGGCGAACAGCTCGACCAGACCGAGATCACTGCGGTGATCCCGGGCGACCGCGACTGGGGCGTCTTCGACGTCGAGACCGGCCACCTGCTGTCGGCCAAGACCGTCCCCACCCTCCTCCTGGGGTCGGCACGGATCGACGGCGAGCGCTGCGTGATCACCACACCCGATGGCGAGACGTCGAGTGACGCCGGCGACGTCGACCACGTGTTGTCGGCGTGGCTCGGACGGGGCGTCCAGCTCCGGCGCACCGCCGAAGGGCAGCAGTCGACCATCGCCATCGCATGGGACGAGGGCCAGGACGAACCGCCCGCCGAACTCCCGATCCACGAGTTCGCCACCCAGCCGGGTTGGTTCTACGACTCGACCTCCAGTCTCCACATCATCGGGACCGGCACGCTGGCGCACATCGAGGCGAACGTCGGCCCTGGCGCCGGCGCCGTGGAGCGCTTCCGCCCGAACATCGTCGTGGAGACCGACACGGCGTACGTCGAAGAGGGCTGGGTCGACCAGACCCTGGCCATCGGGACCGCCACCGCCTGGGTCAAGAAGCCGACCGACCGCTGCGTGCTCATCACCCGCGCGCTTCCCGGGGCCGAGCCGGACCGCGGCGCGCTTCGGTTCCTGGCCGAGGACAACGAGCGCAACGCGGGCATCTCGGCCCAGCCCAGGCAGGCCGGCACGGTCGCGGTCGGCGACGTGATCGCCGCCCCCTGACACGTCGCGAGGCCGCCACTAGCGTTCGGTCCATGTCCGAGGACCGCGGCGCCGAATCGGACGCCACCGACACCCTGCCCGAGCTCGAGGTCTTCGTGGTCGGCCGGGACGGCCGATTGCACGGCGAGGAGCAGGACACGCTCCCGACGGCGCTGGAGATCGTCCGGATGGTCCGGGACGCCGCGCGCGACGTGCAGGCGCAGGCCCGCGCGGACCGAGCGCTGGCCGCGGCGCACCGGCCGGGGCCCGCGATCCGAGCGTCGCACCGGAAGGGAGCCGGGGACACCGTCATCCACGCGGTCCTGGCCGATCCGGAGATCGCGTTGTCGGCGCTGCTGGACGGTGCCGCGCTCGCGCCGCCGATCGGACGCCTCCGACTGGATGCCGACTCGAGGGTCGTCGACCACCGGGGGATCACGTGGCGGGCGACGGTCCGACTCTCGGCCACACCGATGCGACGGCGGGCGCGCCTGAGGATCTACCCGTCGCCGTCCACGAACGTGACGTTCATGGAGCTCCTGCCCGAGCGCCCCCGACGGCGCGCCTCCGATCGCTTCGTCCGGTCGGGCGTGCGCATCGTCGAGACGCTCGGAAATCGTCTCCTCTCCATCGCGGGACCGCCCACCCGCGGCGGCTCGGCCCATCTCCCGGAGCCGGCCCAGACCGCTCGCTAGAGTCCTGCGCCATGGATCTCATCATCGTCCGCCACGGGCGCCCCGAGCGCGTCGAAGACCTCGCCCACGCCGCTGACCCGGGCCTGACCGACATCGGGCATCAACAGGCCGAAGCCGTCGCCCACTTCCTGTTGGGCGAGCAGGTCGACCACGTCGTCTCCAGCCCCATGCGCCGGGCCCGCGAGACCGCCCAGCCGCTCGCCGACGCACTCGGCATGGACCCGCAGATCATCGACGACCTCCGCGAGATCGACGCCGAAGCCAACGAGTACATCCCCACCGAGGAGCTCAAGGCCGAGGGCGGAGCCGCCTGGCAGGCCATCGTCGACAACCCTGAACTGCTCCACGGCGGCGTCGACATCGAGGAGTTCGCCGACACCGTGACCGCGGCCTTCGAGCAGGTCATCGCCGAGAACGCCGGCCGCACGGTCGCCGTCTTCTGCCACGGCATGGTCACCATGCAGTTCCTGCGCCGCATCCTCGGCTACCAGGACATCCATGCGCTGCGTGTCGACTACTGCGGCATCTCCCGCGTGCAGGCCTCCAGTTCCCGGTCGGTCCGCTCCATCCGTTCGGTGAACGAGACCGCCCACCTCGGCGAGACCCGAATCGTCAGCCCCTGACAGCCTGCGCCACCGCATCCCGATAGCCCTGGGGCAACGGGATCCCGTCGAGCGCATCCACGTCGAACAGTCCCACACCACGGTGCTCGTCGCTGTAGCGGAGCGCGTTCGGCCACGCACCCACCAGCTCGCACCGGTACGCGAGCACCAGCACGTGTCGGTGGGGCACGGGTTCGTAGCGCCACGCCCGCACGAGATCGCCCACCTCGACCGTGAGACCCAGCTCCTCGTCGATCTCGCGCCGCACGCACGCCTCGGGGGAGGCGTCGCTCATCGCCAGTCGACCGCCCGGCAACTCCCACTCCTCGCGCTCGTTGCGGAGCAGCACCACGCGCCCCGGCGGCCCCACGACCCCCTTCGCCGAGACCGGGACGACGAGATCGGTGCTCTGCATCCGGAGATTCTCGAAGATTTCTCGAGTTGTGTCAGGTCGCTGACGGAAGCCGACGCGGACGTCGACTTGGATGATCTTCACCGAGAGGGCGGAACCCGATAGCGGAGGCGGGATGCGAGATCACACGTTGCACACGAGCAGGTATGGCATGGCGGTGCCGGCAGCCGACGACCGGGGCTTCGAGCTCCGTCAGGTGACGTCACTTCGGTGGCGGAACTTCACGGCTGCGATGCGGCGGGTCGTCAACGGTGTTCGCATCGACAACGACGAGTTGTCAATCCTGGCTTTTCCCTCGTCGGAGCCGAACGAGACACGTCCAGCGGGGGACGTGGCGTCGGTTCCGACGAGGGGCAGGGTTCTCTCGGCTGGGCGCTGACTTGGCGGGCAGCGTCCACACAATCGGTCGCCTCACTCTCTCTCCGGGGTGACCGGATCCACAGCGCGGCGCGGGCAAGCGGGGCCCGCGTCGCGACTGTGGGAATCAGATGGCGGAACAGTCAGCAGGAATCGCCCTCGGCGATCTTGAGGTGGTGGCGGATCACCTCGTCGACGATCAGTCGGAACACCTGCTCCGAGAAGGCGGGATCCATCCCGACCTCCTCGGCGATCGCACGCAGTCGAGCCACCTGCTCGGCTTCACGGCCGGGGTCGGCAGGCGGGAGGCCGACCTCGGCCTTGTACGCGCCCACGGCCTTGGTGATCTCGAACCGCTCGGCGAGCAGCCGGATCAGCTGGTTGTCGAGCGCGTCGATACGCGAGCGATGGCCGGCCAGGACCTCATCGGGTGTGTCGCTCATCGCCAACTCCTTCGATCGCGCTCGCGAGCAGCGGACAGTGTTCCAGCTCGGAGCCCGCGCCTCAACGGAACTGCGCCGGCCCGACGGTGAGGTCGCCGTCTGGGCCCGACACGGTCATGGTGAGGCCGAGCGGCGTCGCCAGGTGCACCGGGAGGTGAACGCCGAGCGCCCCGAGCACCCGGTGGGTCTCGGCGGGATCGGGATCTGCTCCCTCGAACCTCGACAACCGGAGGCCCGGTGCCGCTGCGGTCGAGGGGTGGGGGCTGTCGGCCCAGTCGATGAAGAACGGGACGACGCCGTGGCGAGTGTCGAACTCCGGCAGGGCGAGCTCCCAGCTGAGGAGCCCGTCGGGTGCCTGCCGTTGCATCGGAATCGGCCCGGCGACCGGGAGTCCTGCGGCGCCGCCTCGGCTGATCAACGACGCGATGTCGTGGGTCTTGGCGCACCACGCAGCCATCCCGGGCACGGCCAGTCGGTCCACGCCGAACGCTCGCGGCTCGGCGGGGTCGGGCTGATCGGGGTCGGGGCCGATGATCTCCAGGTAGCTGCCATCGGCGAACGCGCAGAGGCTGTTCCTGGTGCCGCGCCCGACGTGTGGGCCGCCAGGGCTCGGCGTCACCCCGGTGGCCGTCGCGATCTCGGCTGCGGTGGCATCGACGTCGGTGGTGGCCAGGACGACATGGTCGAGCATGACCGCACCGTACCTGCCAGGCTGACGCCATGATCCCGGCAGACGAGACCTTCGACGGCACCTGGCCCCACGCCCCCAACTTCTTCGACGGCCGCGGCTTCCGGCAGCACTACGTGGACGTCGGCGCGGGCGACCCGATCGTGTGCCTGCACGGTGAGCCCACGTGGGGATACCTGTACCGCCACATGATCCCGCCGCTGGCCGAGCACAACCGCGTGATCGTGCCGGACCACATGGGGTTCGGGAAGAGCGAGACCCCGCAGGATCGCGAGTACACGCTCCAGGCCCACACCGAGAACCTGGCCGCGCTCATCGAGCATCTCGACCTGCAGAACATCACCTTCGTCATCCAGGACTGGGGCGGCCCCATCGGCACCGCCTACACCGTGCGCCACCCGGATCGAGTGGCACGGATGGTCTACATGAACACGGTCAGCGGCTACGGCGGCGCCGGCGACGGCGCGACCCCGATCAACCAGTCTCGTTGGTTCCGGTGGATCGGTGAGGGGCTGGAGTCGGGACGCACCGAACAGGTGCTGCGCAACGCGGGGTCCACCATCCTCTCGGTGATGCGGATCATCGGGTTCCACAACCCCGAGGCCATGACCGACACCTGGACCCGCGCCTATGCCGAGCAGTTCCCCGACTGGGACAGCGCCATCGGGGCCTACGAGTTCCCCATCGACGCCTATCTGGGCCGCATCGCCGACTACGTCATCGAGGGCGCTGCGGGTGTGGCCGAGCTGGCGGCCAAGCCGGCGATCCTGCTGGAGGGGATGGCCGACCAGGCCATCCCACCCGACTTCGCCATCGCCGACTTCCGCGGCGTGTGGCCCGACGCCCCTGTCGTGCAGCTCCCGGGCGTCGGCCACTTCTGTCAGGAGGACGCGCCCGAGATCCTCGTCGCCAACATCCGACAGTTCCTGCAGTCGTGATCAGCGTCGAACCGCCTGTCCCGACGCGGGGCAGGGTTCGGGCCCTCAGGCACGGCGGGTGACCCTGATCGGGAGCTTCTTGATGCCGCTGACGAAGCTGCTGCGCACGTAGGACTCGCGTTCGGCCGGCTCGAACGCCTCGATGCGCGCCGCGAACTCACGCAGGAGGCACGTGGTCTCGAGCTTCGCCAGGTGGATGCCGAGGCAGAAGTGGGCGCCGAACCCGAACGCGAGGTGCGGGTTGGGGTCGCGGGTGATGTCGAACCGCATCGGATCCTCGAAGACCGTCTCGTCGCGGTTGGCCGACGCGTAGTGCAACACCACCTTGTCGCCCTCACGAAACGTGTGGCCGGCGTAGTCGACGTCCTTGGTCACCGTCCGACTCATGTAGGTGACGGGGCTGGCCCAGCGGGTGATCTCGTCCACGGCGGTGTCGTAGACCTCGCCCTGCCGCAACAGCCGGTACTGGGCCGGGTCCCTCGCCAGCTGGAGGAGGCCGTGGCTGATGTTGTTTCGGGTGGTCTCGTTGCCGGCGACGAACAACAGCATCACGTAGGAGCCGTACTCCTCGACCGTCATGTCGCCCTGGTCGAGGTGCTGGGCGAGCACGGTGGCCAGATCGTCCTTGGGGTTCGCTCGACGGTCTTCGAGCATCTGCATCGCATACGCCACCATCTCCCCGCCGGCCTCGAGACGCGCCTCGGGCGAGACGCAGTAGTCGGGGTCGTCGTTGGTGATGATGGCGTTGCTCCATGCGATCAGCGCGTCGCGATCGTCCGGGGTCGTGCCCAACAGCTCGCAGATGGCAAGCAGCGGCAGCGCCACCGCGAGCTGTTCGACCACGTCGATCTCGTCGCCCGCCGCGAGCGCCTCGTCCAGGAGCTGGCCGGCGAGGGCCGAGTAGTGGTCCTCGTACCGCCGCACGACCTTCGGGGTGAACCCCTTGTTGGTCATCCGACGCAGCCGCAGGTGCTCGGGGTCATCGAGGTTGAGGAGATGGCGGGGCTCCTCGTCGGAGTAGTCGCCTCGGAGATTGAGCCCGTGGCCGTTGATGAAGTGATCGGTGTCCTTGCTGACCGCGAGGACGTCGGCGTGACGGGTCAGAACCCAGGCTTCGTCGAACAGGATGGGGTCCGGGATCCGCTGCCAGTGGATCGGCCGATCGCGCCGCAGCTTGGCGAACAGGTCATGGGGCACGCCCTCGCTGTAGACGACGTTCGACAACACGTCGATCGAGGCCAGATCGGTTCCGTCGATGACTGCCATTGCTCGGTCCCCCCGGATGCTCCCGCAGCTTCGGTTGTCCGGCAACCGTATGCCATGGTGTCGGCGTGAGCGAGCGCTGCGAGCGTGGCCGCGGGGTCCGTCGCGCCGGCGACGAGAGGGCAGGAGCATGAGCGAGCAGCGAAACGACGACCACGACGCCGACGCGCCCTCGAAGGAGGCCATCGCGGCGTCGGTGCGCGCGGAGCTGTGCGGCCCGGGCGGCCGGTGGGAGACCGCCGTCGAGGACGTGCTCGGTGTCGCCTCGCTGGTGTTCGCCAACCGGCACCGGTCGCTGCGCGCGCTGCTCGCCGCCGACACCACCGCTCACGGCGACCTCGACGGTCTCGTCCTCGGCGACACCCGCATCAGCTACGCCGAGCTGCAACGCCGTGTCGACGCGACCGCGGCGCGCCTCGCGGACCTCGGCGTCACCAAGGGGGATCGCGTCGGCATCCTCGCGGCGAACAGCCCCGAATGGGTCATCACGTTCTTCGCGGTGGCGGGCATCGGGGGCATCGTCGCCGCCTTCAACGGCTGGTGGACCGAGGCCGAGATCGACCATGCGCTCCGGCTGACCGAGCCGGCCGTGATCGTCGGGGACACGCGACGGCTGGCCCGTGCGCCAGCGATCCCGGATGCGGTGACCGTCGTCGACATCGACCAGCAGCCCGAGTTCTTCGGGCCCGACGGCGACCCGCACCCCGACGTCGAGATCGACGAGGACGACCCTGCACTCATCCTGTTCACGTCCGGGACCACGGGTCGGGCCAAGGGCGCGCTCCTGTCACACCGCGGACTCGTGGGATTCGTCGACGGGACCAGCCACAACGCCGAGGAGAAGAAGCTGATCGCGCTCACGGCGATGGGCATCGACCCGGCGATGGTTCCCGACACCAGGCAGGTGTCGCTGAACACCGCGCCGCTCTTCCACCTCTCCGGGCTGCTCGCCGGCATCCTGATGCACTTCCGGGCGGGATCCACGGTGGTCTTCCGGTCGGGCCGCTTCGACCCGGCCGACGTCCTGCGACTGATCGAACAGGAGCGGGTGACCACGTGGGCGGCGATCGGCTCCATGGCGCCGCGGGTGATGGACCATCCGGATCTCGCGACCCGAGACCTGTCGAGCCTGACTCGAGTGAGCACCGGCGGCGCCCACTTCACCCGCCACCTCCAGGAACGCATCCGCGAGGCGTTTCCAGGCGCCGCGGCCTCGATCGGGCAGGGGTACGGATCCAGTGAATCCTGTGCCGTGGTCACCAGCATCGGCGGCGAGGAGTTCCGGGCCAATCCCGACGCCACGGGCCGTGCGTGCCTGGGCGCCGAGATCGAGATCCGTGACGAGCTCGGCAATGTCGTCGCCGACGGCGTGGACGGTGAGGTACACGTCCGGTCGCCCTACACGATGCTGCGCTACTGGGGCGACGAGAAGGCCACACGGGACGCGCTGAAACCGGGCCGATGGTTGGCCATGGGCGACGTCGGACGCCTGGAGGCCGGGCTGTTGTTCCTGAACTCGCGGGCTCGGGAGATGATCATCCGCTCGGGCGAGAACATCTCGCCGCTCGAGATCGAGCAGCGGCTCGAGTCGCACCCGGATGTCGCCGAGGTCGCCGTGGTCGGGGTCGACGACGTCGATCACGGCCAGGAGGTCAAGGCCTTCGTGGTCCCGGCCGCCGATGTGTTCGATCCGGACTCGTTGACGGCCTGGTGCGCCGACGAACTCGCCGCGTACAAGGTTCCGTCGATCTGGGAACGCCGGAACGATCCGCTGCCCCGCACCGCGAGCGGCAAGGTGGTCAAGGCGGCCCTCACCGGCGACCGCGAACTCTCCGACCACCAGGACTGACCTCACCACCCCCGACATCGACGCCATGACGAGGCGTCACGTTCGCGACACCGCGCGGACCTGCCGAGCAGGCCACCGGCCGGTAATGTCACGCCGCTCGAATCGAGCGACGCCCCGTCCGGAGGTGAATCATGGAGCTCGCGCTCGGGCCACGCGTGGCCAAGTCCCCGTTCTTCGATGCCACGGTCGCGGCCGGCGTCACCCACCTGTCCATCTACAACCAGATGTACATGCCAGTCCTCTACGGAGACCCCGAGGCCGAGTATCGCCGCCTCACCGAAGGGGTTGCCGTCTGGGACGTCGCGTGCCAACGACAGGTCGAGATGCACGGCCCCGATGCCGGCGCCCTCGCCCAGATGCTGTGTGCCCGCGACCTCCGCAGCCAGGCTGTCGGTCAGGGGAAGTACGCCCCCGTGTGCGACCACGCGGGCCGGATCCTCAACGACCCGGTGGTCCTGAAGGTGGAGGAGGACCGTTGGTGGCTCTCGATCGCCGACGGCGACGTGTTGTGGTGGGCCCGGGCCATCGCTGCCGAGCGCGGCCTCGACGTTCGCGTGACCGAGCCGGATGTGTCGCCACTGGCGGTCCAGGGCCCCAAGGCCGAGGACGTGATCGCCTCGATCTTCGGCGACTGGATCCGCGAGCTGAAGTACTTCTGGTTCGGGCCCGCCGAGGTGGATGGCATCCCCCTCCTCGTCGCCCGGGCAGGCTGGTCGAAACAGGGCGGGTTCGAGCTCTACCTCCGCGATGGCAGCCGCGGGGTGGATCTGTGGAACCTGGTGATGGCCGCCGGTGAGCCGTACGGCATCGGGCCGGGTGCACCCAACTACGTCGAACGCATCGAGAGCAACCTCCTCTCGTTCCGGGCCGACACCGTGGACGACTGCACGCCACTGGAGCTCGGGCTCGAGCGCTTCATGTCACTCGACGCCGACGTGGACTTCATCGGCAAGGACGCGCTCCTCGCCCTCCGAGAGAGTGGCGCCGCGCCTCGCAAGCTCGTCGGCGTGTGGCTCGACGACCAGCCGACCGGGCCCAACGCCCACCCGTGGCCGGCCAGCGTCGACGGGAGATCGGTCGGTGCCGTCCGTGCGGTGTGCCACTCGTACCGCTTCGACCGGGCCATCGGTCTCGCACTCCTCGACCGGGCCCACGCCGAGCCCGGGACCCGGCTGGACATCGACGGCGAGCTGGGCGCGCGCACGGGAGTCGTCACCACGCTCCCGTTCCAGGAGTAGCCGAGGGCTCCCGCACCAGTCGGTGACGCCCGTTTACCGTTTCCCCATGCGGATCGGGCGCCTGCTCCTGGCCGTCGGGGCCCTGCTGGCCGCGTGCGGTGGCTCCGAGGGAGCGACCGAGCCCGAGCCCACCCGACCGCCCGCGCGCACGGCGGTGCCCGCACAGAGCCCGGACGACGCCGTTCCAACGCCGACCACACCCGCGGTCGAGGTGAACGTCATCGAGATCGGCGACCGCTCGGTCACCTACGGCGGCGTGATCTTCGCCCCCACCGTGGCCGAGCTGTCCAACGAGGACCCGACCAGCCGCGCGACCGGCCTGGGACTGCCGTCGACCGGCTCGTTCCTCCACCTCACCGTCGCCGTCGAGAATCCGCTGTCGGCGGGCACCCTGACCCTCGACGACCGACGCTTCTTCTCGCTCCGGGTCGGTGGCACGACCACACCGGCGCCGCTGCTCAGCGACGACATCCGGCCCCGATCGGCGATCCGCCCCGGCGTGACCGGCACGATGCTGGTCTCGTGGGAGGTCGACCCGACCTTCGAGCTCGCCGACGGCACGCTCGTGTTGGGAACTCCGGAGTCGACCCAGGCGCGTCCTCCCGCTCGCGGGTCCCGTGCCGACCGGCGGGCCCGTGCTCCGGGCGATCCCGGCCGCGCTGGACGAGACCGTCGACGGCAACGTGGTGTGTGGGCCGAGCCGGTTGGCGGCGTCGCTGGTGCTGGCGACCCAGTCGTTCGATCTCCCCAGCCGACGTCGGCGACGCCGGGCTCCCCCGCCGGGCACCGGCAGGTCGAGCGTTCGTCGAAGCCACGGTGTCCTTCACGGTGGTGGACGTGGCGGGCGACGCGGACTGCACCGGCACGATCGTTTCGGCGGACCTCGTCGCCTTCTCGGTGGGTGGACGCGCGGGCGACACGACGTGGGTGGACGGTCCGGCCGAGGGCGCCGGGGCCGTCGGCGACACCGTGGTGGTGACGGTGGGCACCCTGGCCGACATCGGCTCCGACGTCACCATCCGCGTGGGCCGCCCGACGGCCGACACGGCCGCGACCACGATCAGCGTGCGGTGACCCGGGCCCTCAGAACGGGATCTCGACGGCCGCGCACAGCAGCGCCATCATCGGCGCCGCAGCCTGGCAGCGCTCGACGAACCCGTCCATGAAGTCGGCTCGGGTCACGTCACCCTGGGTGAGCGAGGCCGTGGCCATGAAGCTCTTCCGCTTCAGGTCGTCGATCAACGGGTGCTCGGGGTCGAAGCCCTTCGGCGGCCGCTTCAGGGAGTCGCCGCCCAGCTCGAACGTGCCCGCGAACGAGCCGCGACGGGTGGCGGCGACCCAGTCGTCCTGGTGCTCGTCGATGTGGTGCCGGATCCGATACGCCACCTTGGACTCGGGCATCCACAGCCCCACACCCATGAAGCAGCGCCGCGGCTCGAGGTGGATGTAGAAGCCGGGTGCGTGTGCGTCCTTGGCCCGCTCGTGCCGGAAGTGCACACCGGTGTTCAGCTTGTACGGGGTCTTGTCCTTGCCGAACCGGGTGTCGCGCTGAATGCGGAACAGCGACCCACCGACCGTCCGCGAATCCGCCACGAAGTGCGGCGAGATGTCGTGCAGGGGCTCGACCATGTCGGTGATGAAGTCGAGAGCCGGCTGGCGGACCACCGCCTCGTAGCGGTCCTGGTTGGCCTTGAACCATTCGCGCTCGTTGTGCTGGGCCAGGTCGTTCAGGAACTGGAACAGCGCCGGGGTGAAGTACCGCTTGGCCATCGCCGGAGCGTACCCACGGCTCAACGGCCGTTGTGGGAGAAGTGCTGGTAGTCCTTGAGACCGGTCCAGTCACCGCCCCATCGCCAGCCCATGGCCGCGAAGGCCTGTACGGCCTCGTCGCCGGGCAGGATCATGCCCAGGCGGCCATCCTCACGGTCGAGGAACTCGGCGCCCTCGGGCGGGTCGACGAAGTTCCCGCTGACGAGCGGGTTCATCAGCGGGTTGAGGTCGAGGGCCAGCCCGAGCGCATGGTTCGACCAGACCCCCGGCCTGCCCGCGACCTCTCGACAGTTGAACGCAGAGGTGTTGTTGGCCTGCATCGAGATCAGGTCGTCACCGCCGTAGGCGTCGACGAGCTCGATGCGCTGGATCGGGTACCCGGCCTCGAAGAGGCGGCGGAACACGGCACCGATCTGCTCCGCGACCTCGGTGGCCACGATGAGCTCGCCCATGGCCACGTCGCCGTCGAAGGTCACGTGCGGGAAGGTCAGCAGGCGCAGGTCTTCCAGGCCCACCGGGCACCCGGGGCGCCACGACGTGGGCTCGATCCGAGCCCGGACCTCGCCGTCGATCTCCCGGATCTCCAGCGACCAGGCGGGCTCCGGGGTGGGAGTCGGGCTGGCCGTCGGACGCGGGGTCGGGGTCGGGGTCGGGGTGGAGGTGGAGGTGGAGGTGGGGTCGACCGGGGCGGTCGAGATCGCCGACTCGTCTGCCGGCGTGGTCGCGGGGGCCGGCATCGGTGTGGGCTCGAGCGAGCCGGTCGGGATCGGGCCCACCTCCGTGCCGACGACAGGGCGCGACGTCGGGACGGTCGCCGAGCCCTGGGTGTCGGCGCTGCAAGCGGCCAGCAGACCGACCAGCAGCAGGCCCGCAAGCCGGTTCATCCCACCTCGCGAACGAACCCCGCCACGTCGGACGTCCAGGTGGCCACCTCTGCGGCGGTGGTCGCCACCTGGCAGCGGGTGTCGGCGATGAGCTCGCCGAGCAGCTCGGCCGTGGAGACCGGGTGGCCGGGGTCACCCGACCAGGCCAGGATCAGCGTGGGCACCGCGATGGCGGCGATGTCGTCGGGTGACGGGAAATCGGCCCCCGTGGCACCCCGCAGCACCCCCGCCAGCCGGGTCGGGTCCGCCGCTCGCATCGTGGCGTCACGCCGGGCGCGCCACGCCTCGTCGCCGACGAACGGGTCCGGCGGGGGCGCATCCGCACCCAGCGCCACCAGCCGCTCGATGCCTCGGCGCTCGATGATCGACGCCATCGTCTCGTAGACGTCGACCTGTGCGGCCCGGGTCTCCCAGGCCGTGGGCGGGATCATCAGCACCAGTGCCCGGACGCGCTCCGGCGCGGCGCAGGCCACGTGGAGCGCGGTCGCCGCTCCCATCGATGCGCCGCCGCTGACCCAGGTGTCGATGCCCAGCGAGTCGGCCAGCGCGATCTGGTCGACGGCCAGTGCGTCCCAGCCATAGGTCGTGGTGTCGTCGGACCAGCCGGACTCGCCGTGGCCTCTGGCGTCGTACCGGGTCACGTCGACCGTGGCTCTCACGGCGGACCAATCCACCGGCCCGGACAGGTCCTCGTTGGCGCGGCTGCTCGTCAGACCGTGTCCCCAGATCATGGTGGGCCCGACCCCGGCCCGGTCCCAGGCCAGCTCGAGCCCACGGGCGGCGACGCTGCCGCGGTCCACGGGTCAGGTACCCGAGACGTGGACCCGCAGCACGTCACCGGTTCCGTCCCACTCCGCGTGCGCGTCGCGCCAGCGGGCGAACGTGGCCAGGATGCGATCGGTGATCGAGTGGAGCTCGGTGAAGACGCCCGTGGCCGAGCGGGTGTCGAGGTAGCAGGCATGAATGCCGTTGGCCTCCAGCTCGCAGGCGAGCTCGAAGCCGGCTCCGACGATCCGATCCCGCTCGGCGTGGTAGTCGGCCACCAGCCGGGCCACGTGGTGATGTCCCTCGGCGTGGTCGGGGAACATGTCGAGGTAGATCGACGGGGTGTCGTCGTGTTGCTCGATCAGCTGGATCTGGACGTCGCCCGAGTACCCGAACCCGTAGGAGACGTCCGCTTCCTGGTCGGTACCCCGGTACGTGAAACGGTCCGCGACGTGATGGCCGGTGACGAAGAACGGGCCCGCGCCGGTGAGCCGGGCCCAGCGCTCGGCCGACTCCTCGATCGACTGCACGAAGTAGGCGTACTGGAAGATCGGGGGTCCGTTGGCCATGACGACAGCGTAACGGCGGTCGGGTCCGGCGTCCGGAGACGGGCTGCTATACCAACCCCATGCCACAGGAAGCACTCGACGACGTCCTCGACCTCCTGGACATCGAACCCATCGAGGTCAACATCTTCCGCGGGGTGCAACCCGACGAGGACCGCCAGCGGGTGTTCGGCGGGCAGGTCGCCGGCCAGGCACTGGTCGCCGCCGCGCGCACCGTGGACGACAGCGTCGCCGTGCACTCGCTGCACTCGTACTTCCTGCGGCCAGGAGATCCGTCGATCCCCATCCTCTACGAGGTGGACCGCATCCGGGACGGCCGCTCGTTCGTCACCCGCCGCGTGGTGGCGATCCAGCACGGCCGGGCGATCTTCAACCTCCAGGCCAGCTTCCACGGGGACGAACCCGGCTTCGACCACCAGGCCACCATGCCCGACGTCCCCGACCCCGACGAGCTGCCGAGCCGGGCGCAGCTCATGGAAGAGAACCCCGAGGCCTTCCCCACGATGTGGCGGGACCGTCCACGTCCGGTGGACATGCGGTACGTGACCGACCTCCCCTACCGCTTCAAGGAGGGCCGGGCTCCGGCGCAGATGGTGTGGATCCGGGCCGACGGCACCCTCCCGGACGACCCCGTCAAGCACACCTGTGTGCTCGCCTACATGTCGGACATGACGCTGCTGGACACCGCGATCATCCCCCACATCTCGCCCTACCGCGACGACATGATGAACGCCAGCCTCGATCATCTGATGTGGTTCCACCGGCCGTTCCGCGCCGACGAGTGGATGCTGTACGCCACCGACTCACCGTCGGCGTCCGGGGCCCGCGGGTTCAACCGCGGGATGATCTACAGCCGCGACGGCACCCTGATCGCCTCGGTGGCCCAGGAGGGTCTCATGCGAAAGATCTCGCGCTGACCCCAGGCCGGGACCCAGTCAGCGACCGCGTCGCTGGTTCCAGCGACCGACGGTCTGCCAGAGCATGCCGGCGATGATCACCAGGCCCCAGACGATGAGGAAGACCCGCAAGGCCATGTCCTGAGGGTACCGCCCGGGCGACGACCGATTCAGGCGCCTGCGGCGGCCTCCACCCAGTCCCAGAGCGCGAGCCGCCGCTCGGCGGTGTCCGTGCGCCTGGTCGTGGGCAGTTTGTGGATGTTGCGGCGCCGGCGGTCCAGCCAGAACCCACCGCTGGTCGCCAGCGGCTCGCCGTCGTCGGCCGCCAACCAGACCAGCGTGTCGGCACCCTCTGCCGGGCTGCGGAGCAGCGGACCCACGATGCGGCGGAACGTCGGGAGTGACTCCTCGACGCCCGGGGTGTCTGCCCAACCCGGGTGGAGGGCGTGGAACACCACCTCGGCGACGGGGACCCGATCGGCCCACATCTCGTTGATCGTCACCTGGGCGCGCTTGGCTCGTGCGTACTGCTCGGCGCCCTTGTAGGTGTCCTCGGACATCTGGAGCCCGGAGACGCTCAGGGGCGCGCTGTACATCCCACCCGACGACATCGTCAGCACCCGGCCCGGCGCGGCCGCCCGCAGGACCGGGAGGAGTGCGGTGGTCATGGCGTGGGGGCCCACCACCTGGCTGGCGACGGTCTGTTCGACCCCGGCGTCGTTCTGGCGCCGCTCGGCCGAGAGCGCGCCGGCGTTGTGCACCAGCACGTCGAGCGCGGGCGCGAGCTCGGCGATCTGCGCGCTGGCCGACCGCACGGCGGGGAGATCGCCCATGTCCGCCACGACCGGGATCGCCTCTGCGCCCGTCGCGGCAGCCACGTCCGCGCACACCCGCTGCGTCTTCGCCTGATTGCGGCCGAGCAGCACGAGTCGGGCGCCGCAGGAGCCCAGTTGACGTGCCGCGGCCAGGCCGAGCCCGGAGGTGGCGCCGGTGATCGCGATCGTGCGTCCGTTCAGGTCGTAGTCGTCGAGACTGGTCCAGTGCTCGAGCGACCGCCGAGCGGCGAAGCCCACGCGGGTGAAGCTGGGCGCGACCGGGACCTCGAGGATGCGGTCGACGGCATCGGCGATCACGTCCGGACCTCCGCACCATCGAGCGCCCTGCGGAGCCCTGCTGCTGCTCGGTCGCCGATCCGGTGGAACACCAGCCGCAGGCCGAGGTCGAACACGGCCAGGAATCCCCGGAGCGTCAGCTCGGCGTCGTAGGTCACGATGGAGCCGTCGCCGTCCGGGACCACCGTGACCTCATCGACCGAGGTGAGGGTCTGGGAGTCGGCTCGCACGACCAGCCGATGGTCGGGCTCGTACAGCCGCGTCTCGTAGCGGAGGGTGACGGGTGTCGGGACGCTCCTGACGGTCACGTCGAAGACGGCGTCCTCGGACGGTCCGTCCCCGATCACCTGCCTGACCCGGGTCACGCCCGGATCCCACGCCGCGAAGTTGCGCAGGTCGGCCATGTAGGCGAACGCCGCGGCCGGCGCCATCGGGGTTCGAACGGACGTCAGGTATCGGGCCATGGGTCCAGTGTCGTCGGCGAGGTCCGGGCACCACCGGTCGAGCCGTCCGAATCCGCGTGAAGGGTGCCACACTGACTGCTCGATGACCGCCAGGCTGCCCCGACTCCGCCGCCGACGTCGACGCGTGAACTTCGCCGATCTCGCGGCGCGCTTCCATCAGGGGATCGCCGAGGTCGACGCGACCATCGAACCCTTCGCGCAGACATGGGACGAGTGGAACCACGACGCGCTCCAGGCCGACGGTCCGCTGTGGGTCGCGCTCGGCGACTCCGTGACCCAGGGCGTCGGCGCCAGCAGTCCGGCCTCCGCGTACGCCGCCCTGGCACTTCGCGACCTCCGCGAACTGACCGGTCGCCCGTGGCGGCTGATCAACCTGTCGATGAGTGGCGCCCGCTGCCGCGACGTGTTGGAGTCGCAGCTCCCCGTCCTCGATGACCACGACCTCGGGCCTGCCGTGGTCACCGCCGTCATCGGATCCAACGACTACACGTGGCGCCGCAATGTCGCGGCGATCGGCACCGACGCGCGAGCGATGGTCGACGCGTTGCCGGCCGGCACGATCCTCAGCCGGGTCTCGGAGGCTCGTCCCGACCGTCGCCGGCTGGCGTTGAACCATGCGTTCGACGCGGCGTCCGAGCGCGGTCACGTCCGCCTGTACGAGGCATGGGACTGGCCCACGTTCCGCGGGATGTGGGCCAAGGACAACTTCCATCCCAACGACCGGGCGCACACACATCTCGCCGCGAACCTGCTCGCCGCGTTCGGGCGCTACGGCGTGATCCCGTCCGCCTGAGCGCGAGCTCGGGGACTGGGCCCGCAGCGGCCTGCCATCGGCGCGACCCACCACTAGTTTTGCGGCGTGACTCCCCCGTCTGACGCCCCCGCCGACGAGTTCGACCAGATCGACGCCGCACTGCGCAACGACATCCGCCGCCTGGGCACCCAGCTCGGCGACGCGCTCGTTCGCCAGCACGGCCAGTCGTTGCTGGACAAGGTGGAGGAGGTCCGAGGCCTTGCCCGGGCCCTGCGCCGCGATGTCGCCGACACCGGGGCGCTGGCCGACACGCTCGCCGACGTCGACGTCGTCGACGCCATCCACCTCGTCCGAGCGTTCACCGTCTACTTCCACCTGGCCAACACCGCCGAGCAGGTGCACCGCGTCGAAGACCTACGCGCCAACGCACCGGCGAGCAACAACCAGTTCGACCAGACCATCGCCAAGCTGCAGCGCCTGGGCATCGCCGACACCGAGATCGTGAACGCGGTCCGCACCACCGAGCTCCGCCCGGTGTTCACCGCACACCCCACCGAGGCGTCGCGTCGCTCGATCCTCGACAAGCTCGCCGAGATCGCCGTCCTGATCGAGCAGCGGGGGGAGAGTTCCACCGGCCTCGGCCGTCAGCGCCGCATCGATCGACGCATCGACGAGCTGATCGACGCGATCTGGCAGACCGACGAGCTACGCCGAGAGAAGCCCGATCCCGTGGACGAGGCTCGCTCGATCCTCTACTTCCTCGGCGAGATCGTCACCGACGGCGTCCCCGAGCTCTTCGAGGACGTCGACGCCGCCCTGCGCTCGATCGGCGGCGATCTCGGGGGCGACACGGTGCCGGTCCGATTCGGGTCCTGGGTCGGTGGTGACCGCGACGGCAACCCCAACGTCACCCCCGACACCACTCGAGAGGTCCTGGCGTTCCAGCGGGCCCGAGCGCTTCGCATCCTGGTCTCGGAGATCGAGGAACTGTCGTCAGAGCTGTCCGTCAGCACGGCGGTCACCACGATCTCCGACGACCTGGCAGCAGCGCTGGAGCGCGATCGCGAGCGATTCCCCGGTCTCACCACCCGGGCGGCGGCCCTCAGCGCCGGCGAGCCCTACCGGCAGCGGATCGCCGTCATCCATCACCGCCTGGCCGGGGCGGCCCTGCACCCGCCGGCGGCGTACGCCTACCCCAGCCCAGACGAGCTCCAGGCCGATCTCGCACAACTCGCAGCGTCGCTCGAAGCGAACCAGGGCAGCCTGCTCGCCCGCGGGCGCCTCGCCCGGGTGCGTCGCACGGTGGCGCTGGTGGGGTTCCACCTGGCCACCCTCGACATCCGGGAGCATGCCCGCCGCCACCACGAGACCCTGAGCGTGCTGTTCGACGGCATCGGCGTCGACTACGCGGCGCTGGACCGAGAGGAACGGACCGCGCTCCTGGCCGAGGAGCTCGGAAGCAGGCGCCCGCTCGGTCCCCCGGCGTCGGCCGATGCACCGCACTCGCTGGCGCTGATGCGGGCCCTCCGCGAGCAGATGGACGCTTCGGGCGACCAGATCGTCGAGAGCTACATCGTGTCGATGACCCAGGGCGTCGATGACATCCTGGCGCCGGCGGTGCTCGCACGCGACGTCGGCCTGGTGGATCTGCCCGCCGGTGTGGCCCGCCTGGGCTTCGTCCCGCTGTTCGAGACCATCGGGGACCTACGCGGGATCGGTCGGGTGCTGCGCGAGCTGTTCGCCTGCGACCACTACCGGCGGCTGCTGGAGCTCCGCGGCAACGTCCAGGAGGTCATGGTCGGGTACTCCGACTCCAACAAGGACGGCGGCATCACCACCTCCCAGTGGGAGATCCACAAGGCGCTTCGCCAGATCAGCGAGGTCTCGGCCGAAACCGGCATCCGCATGATCGTCTTCCACGGCCGTGGCGGCACCGTCGGCCGTGGGGGTGGCCCGACCAACGCCGCCATCCTCGGCCAGCCACCGGGAGCCATCGTCGGCGGGGTCAAGATCACCGAACAGGGCGAGGTCATCGCGGACAAGTACGGGCTGCCCTCGCTGGCTCGCCGCAACCTGGACCTGGCACTGTCGGCGGTCATCGAGGCGTCGCTCGCCCACCGCAAGCCCCGGACCGACGCCGCGACGATGTCGCGTTGGAACGACATCATGGAACTGATGTCGACATCGGCATTCGCCACATACCGGGCCTTCATCGAGACGCCCGGGCTCGTCGACTACTTCCAGACCTCCACGCCCGTCGAGGAACTGGCCGCCATGAACATCGGCTCCAGACCCGCCCGCCGCGCCGGCGCCACGGCGGGCATCGACGATCTGCGGGCCATCCCGTGGGTGTTCGGCTGGACCCAGTCACGCCAGATCATCCCCGGCTGGTTCGGCGTGGGCAGCGCGCTGGCCGCCGCCCGCGACGCCGGCCATGGCGAGGACCTCGAGGCGATGCTGGCCGACTGGCGCTTCTTCGGCACGTTCGTCTCCAACGTCGAGATGACCCTCGCCAAGACCGATCTCGCGATCGCCCGCCACTACGTCGACCGCCTGGTCGATCCGTCACTGCATCACTTCTTCGATGTGATCTGTGCCGAACACGACCTGACCGTCTCCGAGATCGCCCGGCTCAAGAGCGGCGACCTGCTCGACGACCTGCCAGTGCTCAAGCGCACCATCGCGGTGCGCGACGCCTACCTCGATCCGATCAACGTGCTCCAGATCGAGCTGCTCGCCCGTTCCCGGAGCGGCGACCAGCACGAGGAGGCCGCCGAACGGATCCGCCGGGCGCTGCTGCTCACGGTCAACGGCGTGGCCGCCGGACTGCGAAACACGGGCTGAGGACGTCCCCGTAGGCCGATCTACCCAGTTGGACAGAACCCCCGGTCCCGGGTGTAAGAATCCGGGCCGGCCCGCGTCTCCCCGATGTGAGACCGAGCCGGAACAAGCCAGCACTGCGGCAGAGGCAGCCATCAGTCGATCGCGGCCGAAGCCCCACTGGATTTCGAGGGCGACGAAGTCAGCCCCCGGCGTCGGACGGTCGTGTCGTCACCGGGGAGCCGAGGTGTGTTGATGGAACAATCGGACAGCGAGCTCGTCGCCCGGGCACTCGAAGGCGACGACCAGGCCTTCGCCGACATCTACGACCGCTATGCCGATCGCCTCTACGGCTTCTGCTACTCGATGCTGCGCGACCGCGCCGAAGCAGCCGACGCCACCCACGACGCGATCCTCCGCGCCAGCCAACGCTTGGGTCAGCTCCGAGACCACACACGGCTGCGTGCCTGGCTGTTCGCCATCGCCCGCAACGAGGTGGTCTCGCGCACGCGCCGACGAGCTCGACACAGCGACCAAGAGGTACCCGACGTGGCGGCTGAAGGGACCGACCCGGCGGTGGCCGTGGCGAGTCGGGAGCTCCAGCAGTTGGTCTTCGACGCCGCCGCCGGACTGCAACCGCGCGACCGCGAGCTGCTCGAGCTCCACCTTCGCGAGGGACTCGAGGGCCAGGAGCTCGCCGACGTGCTCGGCGTGGAGGTGTCCCATCTCCACGTGCTGATGAGCCGGATGCGGACCCGGATGGAGAAGGCGATGGGCTCGCTGCTCGTCGCCAGGCTCGGCCGCGACGACTGCGAGGAACTGCAGCGACTCCTCGCCGGCTGGGACGGGGCCTTCTCGCTCCAGGTGCGATCGAAGGTCAGCCGCCACATCGAGGGCTGCGACACCTGTCAGCGCACCCGCGGCGCGGTTCTGGCCCCCAGTTCGCTCGCTGCCGCGATGCCTGTCCTCGCCGCACCGGCGACCCTCCGCGAGCTCACCCTGGTCTCGGTGGCGTGGGGCGGCCCCGCATCAGGTACCAACCGCAGCGGCGCCGGCCACCCGACCCGCGACCCCTGGACGTTCGGTCCCGACGGATTCCCCGCGCCGCTGGCGTACGGCGGCCGCTCGATCGCCGGCCTCGGCAGCGGTGGATCGATCGTGTCGAAGTGGGGTGTGATCGCCGCGATCGTGCTCTTCCTGGTGCCGTTGACGGTTGCGATCGTGGTGTCGATGGGCGCTGAGGAGGAGCCGCCGCTCTCGATCGTGGTCGAGGCGACCGTCACCCCGGTCCCCACGGTCACGGCCATACCGACCGCCACGGTCGCACCCACCGCGACACCGGCGCCGACACCGACACCCGACCCCGAGATGACGCCGACGCCCATCCCGACCCCGACCCCCGAACCCACCCCCACCGTTGCTCCGACCCCGACCCCGGCACCGGCCGGCGGCGAGCTCACGCTGTCCGCACTGTCGGTGGACTTCGGCGACCGGGACACCGCGCGCGAGATCGCGCTGGTCAACGGGGGCGACCTCCCCGTGACCTGGAGCGCCGTCAGCCCTGGCGCACCATTCGGCTTCTCCCCGGCGAACGGCACCGTGGCCGCCGGTGAGAGTCAGACGGTCACCGTCACCTTCGACCGGGCGGGTCTGGCCGAAGGTGACTACGGGGCTGCGGTCGCCGTCACCGGTGACGGCGCACCGGTGGAGGTGACGATGACGGGCGCCGTCGAGGTCCCGCCGATCATCGACTTCGTCTCGACCAACGTGTCGACGATCGGCGCCGAGGGCCAGGGCTGTCCAGCGGACCGGGCCGTGCTCGAAGCGGGCGTCACCGACGACACCGAGCTCGCGTCGGTCACCGCCACGTTCGCCCCCGATGGCGTCGCCGACACCGAGATCAGCCTCGACGGGAACTCGCAGGGCGTCTGGTCGTCGGTCATCGCCGGCATCCAGGGCGGCGCGGTGCCGCTGCTCGAGATCCTGGTCGTCGCCACGGACACTCGGGGCAACCAAGCCGAGGCCACGTGGTCGCTGGGCGTCCTGCCCTGCAACCCCACGGGCTGAGCGCAGGCGTCAGTCGTCCATGCGGGGCCGGCGGCGCTGGTCCTTGACCCGGCTGCGGCGGCGCTTCCCCTCGACACGCTTGCGCTGGGACGACCGAGAAGGGCGGGTCTTGCGCCGAGGCTTGTCGCGATGGAGCGCCGAGAGGATCCTCGCCCGGAGGCGCTGATGCGCCAGCTCACGGTTCCGCAGCTGCGACCGTTCGTCGTCGACCACGATCCGCACGACATCCCCGAGCCGCTCGATCAATCGGGCGCGGGTGCTGTCGTCGAGCACCATCGACGACGCCACGTCCCACACCAGCTCCACGCGGGTGTTCGAGCGATTCGCGTGCTGGCCTCCGGGCCCACCGCTGGGCGTGAAGCGCACCTCGAGCTCAGCGTCGGGGATCGTGAGCCCCGATCGCACCTCAAGCGGCATGCGGCGAGCGTAACCGCCGACCGGCTGCCACTCAGGCGAACATCCAGCTCCCGTGCGCGGTCGCCTTGGTCTCGAGCATCGCCTTCTCCGCAGCGGAGAACAGCGCCACGCCTCCGCGCGCCTCGTGCGCGATGGCCATGCCGACCGACAAGGACAACTCGGTGGGTGTCCCCGCCATCGAGAACGGGCGCTGCGCGATGCCGGTGATGCGCTCGGCGATCGCAGATGCCGCTTCCTCGGTCCGCACATCCGGGCAGAGCACGGCGAATTCGTCAGCGGACATGCGAGCGATCACGTCGCCGGGACGCATCGCCTCCCGGAGGCGGTTGGCCGTCTCGAGGAGCACCTCGTCGCCCACCGCATGACCGAACCCGGCGTTGACGTCGGCGAAGTCGTCGATGTCGATGGAGGCCACGGTGCACCCCCGCTGCGCCTTGGCGGCACGCAGCTGACCGAAGAAGGCCTGCCGGTTCCAGAGGCCGGTCAGCGGGTCTCGCGTCGCCAGCCGACGGATGCCATCGCGACCGGACTCGATCTGGAACGCCAGGGTGATCGCTTGCATCGAGCGCTCGACGACCACCGACACGTGGGGGAGTTCGAGGCGATGGGGACCATCGCACCAGACGGCCAGACAGCCTGCGTCGTCGCCGAGGACCGACTGGATCGGCAACAGGACCACCGTGCCGACGCCGGCGTGACGTCCGGCCATCTTGAGCCCGTCGGGAAGCTCGTCGACGCCGATCACCATCGGCTCGCCGTCGTGCAGTTCGCTGTCCCAGGGGCAAGGGTCCTCCCCCGCCACGGCCGCCTCGACGGCCCGACGAAAGGTGTCCATGCCAGTGGTGGCGGTCACGACGCGTCGACGATCGTCGACGTCGAGCCCGTGATGGACGGTGACCCACACCTGGTCGATGTCCACGAATGTGTGCAGGGCCTCGTCCAGGGTGGCCGCCAACTCGCGCTCGGCGAGGACGGCCTCCATGGTGGCCGGCGCAGGATCGGGCAACACCGCGACGAACGAGAAGACCAGGTCCTCACCGTGGGCGGCCGCGATCATCGCGGCCTGTTCCCATGCGCCACCCACGTCGATGTGCACGTCGACCGCGTGGTCGACCGTGTGGCCCCGGCGGAGACCGCCGATCACGCTGCCGACCAGGTCGTGGTCGTCAGGGTGGATCAGGTCACGCAGCGTCGACGACGCCGGCGTGGCCCCGCCCGCCCACGTCCCCGACACCGCGGTGATCCGCGTGTCGCGATCGCAGACGACGGTCAGGAGGCCCGGGGTGAGTCCGGGGGTGGCTCCCTTGGGCACAGTGGTGGCTTCCTGGCTGTTCACCGCGGTTCAATCGGCACGAAACCGGCCGCGTTGAGGCGAGGTGGCCGGGGGGAACGGTTCACGCAGCGCTGACCGGCCATTCACGCTCAGTGTGTAGGGTGCGAGCCGTGCGCATCCTGGTGACCAACGACGACGGAATCGACTCGATCGGACTGCATGTCCTCGCCCGGGCCATGCTGCCCTTCGGCGACGTGGTGGTGGGGGCGCCCGACAGCGAGTACAGCGGCGCCTCCGCCGCGTTCGGTGCGCTGCATCTGATCCGACCGGAGATGCATCGGGCCCACATCGAGGGCATCGAGGAGGCATGGGCCATCTCGGGGCCACCGGCCCTGTGCGTCATGTTCGCCCGGCTCGGGGCGCTGGGCGACCCGTTCGACCTGGTCGTCTCCGGTATCAACCCCGGCGCCAACGTCGGCCGTGCCGTGTATCACTCGGGGACCATCGGGGCCGCGGTCACGGCACGAACCGGCGGCATCACCGGCGTGGCGGTCAGTCAGGCCGTCACCATGGGCGGGGTGATGGGCCAGGGCTGGGACGAGATGATCAAGGGCCAGAAGTGGGAAACCGCCGCCGCGGTGGCCGCGGCCGCGGTCGAGGACCTCGTTGCCAACCCGCTGCCCGAGGCCGCCACGCTGAACATCAACGTGCCCAACCTCGAACTCGACGAGCTCAAGGGCGTCCGCCGGACGACGGTCGGCTCGCGGGTCCCCCGCACGATGACCACCGTGGACGTCGAGCCCAAGGAAGGCCACGAGGACGCCTACTACCTGAAGTTCAACTGGGGAAAGATGGAAACCGACGAGTACTCGATCGACGAGGACGTCGGCGCCGTCGAGGCGGGCTACGTGTCCAGCACCTGGCTGAGCAAGGTGACCGACACCGAGGTCGAGGGCGGCCTGGCGGCCGAGCAGGCGATGGCGACCTTCCTCGGCACCGAACTGGGCGCCTGACACCAGCGCGCCAGCGAACCACCCGGCCGCGCCCGGGACCCACGCACCGCGAACGATCCGGACACGCCCGACGCCGGCGCGCCCTGGACCCACGCGAGCGCACCGGGGTCACGCGGCCGGCGAGATGACCGACGACACGCGCCGAGCGGCAGCGATCGGGCCCCGCCGACCTCGGGGTGGCGCAATACGTGGGGTCGGTGTCGTTGACGCCAGCACTGCCGGGGACGACGATCAAGCCATGCATCCGACGATCTCCTCGACTGACCCGTTGGTGGTGCTGGTCGTCTACCCCGGCCACCAGGTCCTGGACGCCGCGGGACCCCACGAGGTCTTCGCCGGCGCGAACGCCCTGCTGTCCGGGGCCGCGGCGACGGGTCCCTATCGCCTGGTCGTCGCCAGCCTGACGGGCGGCAGCGTGCCGTCCGAGAGCGGGATGGCACTCGGCGACACGGTCCCGTTGGCCGCGATCGACCCCACCGCCGTCGACACCCTCGTCGTAGCCGGTGGCACCGGCGTGCACGACGCCTGCGACGAACGCGCGCTGGTGGATTGGATCCGGTCGGCAGCGCCGGCGTGCCGGAGGATCACCTCGGTGTGCTCCGGGACGTTCCTGCTCGCCGCAGCCGGCCTGCTGACGGGCCGCCGGGTGACCACACACTGGGCTCGAGCCCCGCGGCTGGCCGCCACCCACCCCGAGGTCGACGTCGACCCCGAGCCCATTCACATCCGCGATGGCCGCATCTGGACGTCCGCCGGCGTGACCGCCGGCATCGACATGGCGCTCGCGCTCGTCGAGGACGACCACGGCGCCGACCTCGCGCAGACCGTCGCGCAGTGGCTGGTCATGTTCCTTCGCCGACCGGGTGGCCAGGGACAGTTCGCCGCGCCGGTCTGGTCCGGAGCGGCGGTCCACGACGGCGTTCGCGCCGCCGTGGACCTGATCCACGTCGACCCGGGCGCCGACCTCGGGGTCCCGACGCTCGCCGCAGCCGCGGCGATGAGCACCCGCAACTTCACCCGCGTGTTCACCCGAGAGGTCGGGTGTCCTCCGGGCCGCTACGTCGAACAGGTCCGGGTCGAGGCCGCGAGGCGGCTGCTCGAGTCCTCCGACGACACCACCGACGTGATCGCCGAGCGCTGCGGGTTCGGCACAGCCGAGACCATGCGCCGAGCCTTCCGCCGCTCACTCGGAGCGTCCCCCGGCGCCTACCGGCGCCGCTTCACCCACGACTCGACCCCCGAACCCATCGGAGCCCAGCGATGACCACCGACCCCGACCGCGCCCGCACCTTCGGCCTGCTCGTCTTCGACGGGGCCGAGGAGCTCGATTTCGTCGGCCCCTGGGAGGTGATCACCGCGTCCGCCATGCTCCAGGAGCAGGCGGGCGGCCCGGTCGACTCGGCGCACCTCATCGCAGAACGTCCCGACCCGGTGACGTGCGGCAAGGGCATGCGGGTGCTGCCCGATCACACCACCGCCGACCACCCCGACCTGGACGTGGTGCTCGTGCCGGGCGGGATGGGCACGCGCCGCGAGGTCGACAACGATGACCTCCTGGACTGGATCCGCAGCGTTGCAGCGCCTGCGGAGTGGGTCACCAGCGTGTGCACTGGCTCGCTGTTGCTGGTGGCCTCGGGCGTCGCCCGTGACCGACGCGTCGCCACCCACTGGGGCTTCGAGGACACCTTGGCGGCTCGCGGTGACTGCACCTTGGTGCGGGACCAACGGTGGGTGCAGGACGGCAACGTCGTCACCAGCCAAGGGGTCTCTGCCGGTATCGACATGGCCTTGTGGTTGATCGGCGCCATCCACGGGGACGAACACGCGGCCGCCACCCGCCGCTACATCCAGTACGACCCCTGCTGACGCCGCTCCAGCGCGGGCGCGGCCGACCACGGGAGCTATCATCGGCGCACCATGAACGTTGCAGTCCTGTACCAGAGCCTCCGGGGTGGCACCGAACGGGCCGCCGAGAAGATCGCCGAAGAGTTCGGGATCCAGGGCGCCAACGCCGGCGCCTACCCCGTCACCAACTTCGACGCCCAGTTCGTCCTGCGTGCCGACCTCCTGGTGATCGGCACCTGGACCGACGGTCTCTTCGGCCTCGCCGCCCGCCCCGCACAGCTGGGCAAGCTGGCGACGCTGCCGTCGATCGCCCACAAGAAGACCGCGGTGTTCGTGACGTATGAGATCAGCCCCAACGGCTCGCTGAGCAAGCTGGCCGATTGGGCCGAACGCCAGGGCGCCGACGTGGTGGCTCGTGCCGGGTTCCACCGGCGTCGCCTCGATCAGGGCGTGCCCGACTTCGTCACCAACGCCCTCGAGGCCGCCGAGCTCACCGAGGCCTGAGCCCGGGGCGTCAGTCGAAGCGCATGCCGCCGTCGACGTTGAGCGTCTGACCGGTGATGTAGCTCGCGTCGTCGCTGGCCAGGAAGGCCACCGCCGCAGCCTGTTCTTCGGCGCGGCCCTGGCGGCCGAGCGGGAGCCGGGGCCCGATGCCGGCCTTGACCTTCTCGAAGCTGACGCCCGCGACCTCGGCGTTGCGGCGGAACGTGCTGTCCATCATGTCGGTGTCGGTCGACCCGGGGCAGATGCAGTTCACGCGGATGCCGTCGCCGGCGAGTTCGAGGGCGAGCTGCTGGGTCATGCCCACCATCGCCCACTTGGTGGCGCAGTACGCGCCGTAGGCGGCGAGCCCGACCCGACCGGCCGCCGACGAGATGTTGACGATGCAGCCGCCGTCGCCACCGTCGCGCATCAACCGCCCGAAGCCTCGGGTCACGAGGTAGAGCCCGTTGAGGTTCACGTCGACGGTGCGGAACCAGTTCTCGTCGTCCATGTCGAGGATCGGTGCCTTCCCGGCCTCGCTGGGGAGCGCCGCATTGTTGACCAGGACGTCGACCCGACCGAACCGCTCGACCGTGGCCGACACCATGGCGTCGACGTCGGCGGCCACCGCGACATCACCCTCGACCGCGAGACCACCGCGACCCATGGTCTCGATCTCCTCGGCCACCGACGCGACTCCGCGCCAGCCCTGCGCCCGCTCGTGCTCGGGGTAGCTGGCCGGATCGCGCGGATAGCCGGTGACGACCACGTCGCAACCCTCCTCGGCGAGCCGCAGCGCGATCGCTCGTCCGATACCTCGTTGTCGAGCCGCCCCCGTGACCACCGCGACCTTGCCGTCGAGCCCTCGCATCCGTGACCCCCTACCCTCTCTGCCGTGAGCGAACTGCAACCTAGCCCCGACCGCCTCGGCCCGACCGATCTGGTCTGGGATCACATGAGTCGACACCCCGACGAGGATCCCGTCGACCGGGTCCACGCCGCCGCGGCGGCCGGCTTCGACGCCATCGGACTGTTCGTGCGCCGCTGGCGCACACTCCGGGACGATCCGGCGCACGTCGAGCGACTCCACCAGGCCTTGGCCGACACGGGCCTGCGGATCTGGGGCATGGAGGTCGCGGCCCAATGGACCCCCGACCCGAACCCCAGCGAAGAGCAGCTCGCGTTCGAAGAGGCGGCCTGGGACCTCGCCGAGCGCTTCGGCTGTGTCTACCTCCAGGCCATCGGCCGCGGCGTCGGCGACCCGGCCACCGCCGCGCCCGGATTCGGCACCATGTGCGACCGGGCCGCCGATCACGGCATCGACGTCGCACTGGAGTTCGTCCCGCAGATGACCGACATCGAGACGGCAGCCGATGCCCTCGAGCTCGTCGAACGGGTGGATCGCCCCAACGCGGGATTCTGCGTGGACAGCTGGCACCTCACCCGCTCCACCAACAACCCTGCCGACATCCTCACGCTGCCAGGAGACCGCATCTTCTGCATCCAGCTGAACGACGGGCCGATCCTCCCCGACGAGCCCGACTACTACACCGACACCCTCTCCAACCGCGTCGCTCCGGGCGCTGGGGAGTTCGATCTGGTGTCGATCGTCCAGCACCTGGACCGCGTGGGTGCCGCCTGCCCCATCAGTCTCGAGGTGCCATCGCGGGCGCTCTGGGCGATGCCAGTCGCCGAGGCGGCCACCACCGTGCACGACGGCATGCGCGCCGTACTCGAACGGGCTCGTGGCTGAGCGGTGCGGCCGCCTGGCGGTCGCGCTGGTGGCCCTGCTCGTCGCAGCCGCATGCTCGTCGGGCGGCAACCCGACCGAGTCGGCCCCACAGCCCACCGCCACCGCACCCGCAGCCACTGCCACTCCGGCGGCTACCGACGAGCCGGTTCCGACTCCCACCGTCGAGCCCGCGGTCGCCACTGCGCCGGCGGCGCCCACCGCGGTGCCCGTGCCGATCGACGAGCTGAGTTGGGAGCCCTGCGGCCCGCTGGAGTGCGCCACGCTCGCAGTGCCGATCGACTACGACGACCCTGAGGGGCCGAGGGTCGATCTCGCCGTCGCCCGCGTGCTCACCGCTGATCCGGCGCTGCGGGTCGGGAGCCTGCTGCTCAACCCCGGAGGGCCCGGCGGCTCGGGCATCGAGTGGCTCGCCGGCGGAGGACCGGCGCTGCCAGCCACGGTCGTCGAGCGCTTCGATCTCGTCACGTGGGACCCGCGTGGGGTCGGAGACAGCAGCGGCCTGATCTGCATCACCGACGTGGCCGCCGGCCTCAACGAAGTGGTCGATCTCACGGACGGATTCGCCGACGACCTGGAGCGGTACGCCGCAGACACTGCCGACGCGGGCGCCACCTGTACCGCATCGGCCCCCGACCTCCTGGGCGAGGTGGGCACGGTGAACACGGCTCGCGATCTCGACCTGCTCCGCCGGGCGCTCGGCGACGAGCAGCTCACCTATCTCGGCTACAGCTACGGAACCCGGCTGGGGGCGGTGTACGCCGCGCTGTTCCCCGACCGAGTCCGGGCCCTCGTCCTCGACGGCGCCTTCCCACCCGGACTCTCGTCGGCGGAGCTCGCCGAGAACGCTCGGGACTTCGACGCCGCCCTGGGCCGGATCGATCGCACCTGCGAGCTCGAACCGTCGTGCGCCGTCCGCGACGTCGGGGTGCTCGATGCGGTCGACACCCTTCTCGCCGAGCTGGACAGCGCGAGCCCCACCGGCCCGCTCGGGCTGACCGACCGCTCGTCGCTGATCGGCGCCACCCTGTTCGCCATCTACGTCCCCGACGCGTGGGAGATCTTCACCGACGCCCTCGGCGACGCCCTGGCCGGTGACATCGAACTCGTCGAGTTCCTGGCGGAGCTGTGGTTCGTCGACGACGCCGGCGACTTCAGCGACATCTACCGCGGTTCCAACCTGGCGATCATGTGTGCCGACCAGGCGTATGCCGCTGACCGGGACCAGGCGCTGGTCGACGCGGAGCTGACGCTGGAGGTGGCGCCCGTCCTCGGCGCCCTCCTGGCCGGCGCGAGCTGCGAGGGCTGGCCCGTGGCAGGCGAGCCGCTCCCTGACCCGACCGGCGTCCCGGTCCCGCCGACGCTGGTGATCGGTGGCACCCACGACCCGGCCACCCCGCTGCGATGGGCCGAGATCCTCGCCGACCAGCTCGACGGGTCGGCCCTCGTCACCTACGTGGGCGACGGCCACACCATCGCTGGTCAGGGGAACAGCTGCGTCGACGAGCTCGTCGCCGCGTACCTCGTCGACCTGGCGGTCCCCGACGACGGCACGGTCTGCCGAGCACCGTCCGGGATCCTCGGGCTGGAGCTCCAGCCCCTCGATGGCGGCGGCTTCGAGGTTCTGAACGCCCCGCCCGACCGGCCGGCGGCCGAGACGGCGATCTCCCCCGGCGATCTGATCATCGCCGTCGACGGCGTTCCGGCGCTGACGACCGCCGACCTGGTCACCACCGCCGGGCAGACGGTGGAGCTGACGGTCCAGACCGACGACGGCATCGTGCTCGTCGACATCACCGCCGACCGGCGGCCCTGGACACTCGGCGACTGAGGCTGCCCGGCCCCCCTCGCCATCCTCGGAGTCGTTCGTATAGGGTCCGCCCGACCCGGATGCGGACGGAGGCCACGATGCCCAAGCTGTTGGACACCCTTGCGGCAGACAAGCCCGACGACGTCGCCATTGCCGACGAGTACGGCGAGACGACCTGGAGCGAGCTCCACGAGCGCACCCGACGCCTGATCAACGTCCTGTCCGACGCCGGCGTCGGCGCGGGCGACACGGTCGCGATGCTCATGGGCAACCGCCGCGAGTGCTTCGAGCTGTTCCAGGCGTGCGCGCACGCAGGCATCACCTACGTGCCCATCAACTGGCACTGGGTGGCCGACGAGGTGGCGTACGTCCTCGAGGACTCGGGCGCCCGGGCGCTGGTGGCGGGGTCCCGCTTCGCCGACCTGGCGAGCGAGGCGCTCGGCGACGACCGGGCGGCCGGGGTCGAACTCGCCCTCCTGGTGGGCGACGCTGCGGCCGAGCCATTCCAACCGTACGAAGAGGCGCTCGCGTCGGCGGCCGACACCGACCTCGACGACGACGCGCAACGGCTGGGCGGCCCGATGTTCTACACCTCGGGCACGACCGGCCGTCCGAAGGGTGTCCGGGGTTCACTCGCCGGCAACGCCGACATCCCCACCGAGGTGATGCAGCTGATCGCCTCGGGCATGAGTGAGTACGTGCCCTCCGGTGGACGCTCGTTGCTCGTCGGCCCCGTCTACCACTCCGCGCAGTGGGCCTTCACGTTCTTCCCGATGGTCAACGGGTCGTCGGTCGTCATGCGTCACAAGTTCGACGGGGCAGAGACGGTCCGGCTCATCGGCGAGGCAGCGATCACCAACGTCCACCTCGTGCCCACCCAGTTCAAACGCATGCTCGACTGCTCCGACGCCGAACGCGACGCGCTGGACTCGAGCACGCTGGTCGCGGTCTGGCACGGCGCGGCGCCATGCCCGCCGGCCTGGAAGCAGGCGATGATCGACTGGTTCGGTCCGGTCGTGCACGAGTACTACGGCTCGACCGAGGGCTCGTTCATCTCCACCATCCGCGCGGACGACTGGCTGCGGAAGGGTGGTTCGGTGGGGAAGCCGCTCGAGGTCGTCGAGGTCATCGTGGTGGACGAGGAGGGAACCCGGCTGGGGGTCGGCGACGAGGGGACCCTGTACTTCCGCAACACCATGGGCATGGACTTCGAGTACCACAACGCCCCGGAGAAGACCGCCGAGGCGCACCTCGAGCCGGGGGTGTTCACCACCGGCGACGTGGGGTATCTCGACGACGAGGGCTACCTGTGGCTCTCCGACCGCAAGATCGACATGATCATCTCGGGCGGCGTGAACATCTACCCCGCCGAGATCGAGGCCGTCATCGCCGAGCACTCCGACGTGGCCGACGTGGCGATCATCGGCGTGCCGAACGACGAGTTCGGTGAAGAGGTCAAGGCCGTCGTCGAGGTGAGCCCCGGGGTGGAGGCCACCGACACTCTGGCCGGTGAGCTCCTGCGCCGGTGCACCGAGAAGCTGGCCGGCTACAAGCGGCCCCGCAGCGTGGACTTCGTCGCCGAGATGCCGAGAACCGGCACCGGCAAGGTGCTCAAGCGCGAGCTCAGGGCACCGTACTGGGCGGGCACCGGACGCTCGATCTGACGCGGTGGGGCACTCGCCCAGTGCGTCACCGGCGCGTCGCGGCTAAATTGATCGCTTGATATGTGAATCCGCCGAGGGAGGCGCCGTGGGGACCCAGATCCCGATCGAAGAAGGACTGTTCACCTGGCCGTCGGACGACCCTCGCCTGATCGGCTCGCAGTGCCAGGACTGCGGGGCCGTGCTGTTCCCGGCGCAGTCGGGCTGCCCCCGATGCACGTCGGACGACACGATCGAGCGCGAGCTGGGTACACGAGGCACCCTGTGGACCTGGACCATTCAGGGCTTCCCGCCCAAGGCACCGCCCTACGCCGGCGACGTCGAGAACTTCGAACCCTTCGGCGTGGGCTACGTCGAGCTCCCCGGTGAGGTGAAGGTGGAGACCCGCCTCACCACCGCCGACAAGGACGAGCTCTCCATCGGCATGGAGATGGAGCTCACGTTCATCCCCCTCTACACCGACGAGGACGGCAACGAGGTCATGACCTTCGCCTTCTCACCCGTCGCCGGCTGAGCCGCGGCATCCACACGATCGAGCTGACAGGAGCCAACCAATGAGCAAGCCGGAAGTCGCCATCGTCGGCATCGGGATGCACCCCTTCGGGCGCACGCCCGAGCGCAGTGGCCAGGAGCAGGGCGTCTACGCCGTGCGCCAGGCATGCAAGGACGCAGGCATCGAGTGGAAGGACGTGCAGTTCGCGTTCGGCGGCAGCGCCGCCGCGGGCGCCGCCGACACCATGGTGTCGAAGCTGGGGCTCACCGGCCTCCAGTTCATCAACGTCGCCAACGGCTGCGCCACGGGCGGGTCGGCGCTGTTCTCGGCCTACAACACCATCGCCTCGGGCGCCTACGACCTCGGCATCGCCATCGGCTACGACAAGCACGAGCGGGGTGCCTTCCGGGTCGACACCAAGGCCGGCGGCCTCGGTAGCTGGTACGGCAAGAACGGCCTGGCGCTCACCACCCAGTTCTTCGGCATGAAGATCAACCGCTACATGGAGCAGTACGACATCTCGCACTCCACGCTGGCCAAGATCTCTGCCAAGGCGTTCCGCAACGCCGAGCACAACGAGAACGCATGGCGCCGCCAGCCCATCCCCGAGGACCAGATCCTCGAGTCGGAGATGCTCAGCTACCCGCTGACCAAGTTCATGTTCTGCTCGCCCGCCGAGGGCGGCGTGGCCCTCCTGCTGGCCAAGGCCGACCAGGCCCACAAGTACACCGACACCCCGATCTACCTGAACGCTGCGGCGGTCCGCAGCCGCCGCTGGGGCAGCTTCGAGGTCATGGCGCCGTGGATCGCCCTCGACGACGGCGTCGGCCCCACGGTGGACGCCTCCAAGGCAGCCTTCGAGATGGCCGGCATGGGCCCCGAGGACATGGACCTCGCCCAGCTCCAGGACACCGAGGCAGGTGCCGAGATCATGCACATGGCCGAGAACGGGTTCTGCGAGCACGGCGAACAGGAGCGCATGATCCAGCAGGGCGAAACCGAGATCGGTGGCCGCTTCCCGGTGAACACCGACGGCGGCTGCCTCGCCAACGGCGAGCCCGTGGGCGCCTCGGGCCTGCGGCAGGTGTACGAGAACGTGCTGCAGCTGCGTGGTCAGGCCGGCAAGCGTCAGGTGCCGAACGACCCGAAGGTCGCCTACACCCACGTCTACGGTGCTCCCGGCATCAGCGGCGTGACCATCCTCAGCCGCTGACGACAGACGCCACACCTGAAGATCTGCGGTCCGCGCCCCGACGCCGGGGCGCGGGTTCGCGTGGAGGCTCCGGTCGTCAGCCCGCGAGGTCGAAGCGGTACACGTGGAGACCCTGGAACACCTCGGTCTCGGTCAGCTCGTAGCGCTCGGCCATCGCCGTGGGCACGATCCCGATCTCCCCGAGGGTGTATTCGCGCGAGACCGCGAGGATGACGGTGTCGGCCCCGTCGGACACGTCGAACACCGCATCGGCGAGGTTCGGTGAGCCGTCGACCCCTGCGATGCGGCCATCGATCGTGACCTCGTCGCCGTAGAAGTCGAAGAGGCGGTCGTCGCCAACGGCACCCATGATGATCGACACGTCGCCGGGCTCGCGGCTCTCGACCACGTGGTCGACGGCGGCGGCGAAGTCGTCGCGCGCATACCGGTCGACGGCGTAGTAGTTGACCAGTGACCACAGGTTCAGGACGGCCAGCCCGACCAGCCCACCCAGCACGAGCCGACGGATCGGGAGGTCGAGGTCGGCGAGCTGGGCGATCAACCCGCCGATCAGCACCGCGATGGCCGGTGCCAGGAAGAAGGAGTGGCGGGGCAGCCAGTTGAGGTCGGTGTAGAGCGCGAACCCGACCCCGATGACCAACTGCACCACGGTCAAGGTCACGAGCAGGCGGATCGGGGTCAGCCCGCGCACCGACGGCGCAGCGCGGTCACTCCCCCGTTGCCACAGGGCCAGCACTCCGGCGAGCAGGGCCAGCCCGACCAGACCCGCCAGTGCGAGCGCGGGCAGGTTGTCTCGCACGGCAGCGCCGCGATCGATGCGGAGATCCTGCTGGGGCGGGCCGTAGGTGGTCCCGAACAGCAGGCCGAACAGGGAGTACGCCATGTTGACCGGCACCGCCGTGGTCGAACGGGACACGCCGATCTGGCTGGGATCGGTGGCCACCGGCGAACTCAGGTAGAAGAGCAAGGGGCCGGCCGCGAGCAACGCGCTCGGCCACCAGAACCGCACGACCTCGCGCACGTCGCGACGGACCCAGATGTGGACGAGTCCGAACGCCGCCGCCGCGCACAGGACCAGGATGTTGAAGAAGATCCCGATGGCGGTGACCACTGCCAGCATCCAGCGCACGACCTGCCGGCGATCATCGAGCAGGACGTCGGCGGTGAAGAAGTACAACATGCAGCTGACCATGAGCGTGCCGGCGGCGTAGTCGCGCAGCTCCTGGCTGTAGTGCACGAACCAGCTGCCGAAGGCCACCACGGCTGCGGCACCGAGCGCGCCCCGGGCACCGAACAGGCGCCGAGCCGTGAGGGCGACCATCGCCACCACGCCCAGACCGAACAGGACCGACAGTGTCCGCATGGCGAACACCGAGTCGCCGAACACGGCCCGCCACAGGTTCAGCACCACGTAGAAGGGGATGTGGAAGCGGTCGCTCAGATCGGTCTCGATGAGCTCGTCGAGCACCGACCCGAGATCGCCATCACTGAAGGCGACGCTGTAGCCCTCGTCGATCCACAGGCTCTGATGATCGAGCCGGAAGAACCGGGCGATCACTGCGCCGAGCACCACGGCCCAGGCCACCGGGGTGAAGGTGCGCCAGGTCGCCGACGGCTCGACGTTCGCGGAGGCCGCCATCAGCTCGTGGAGACGAGCGACTTGCCGTCGTCGTTCGACGGTGCGCCGCCGAACGCGTAGCGCCCGGTGAGGTCCCGGAACACGATCAACAGGGTGTCGCGGAGCATCCTCGCACTGTCGCGGATGATCCGGACCTTCGAGCCCGCCACGTCGAACCAGTTCACCCCGACCTCGGCCGTCGTGAGGCCGAGGCGGCGGGCGATGAACAGGATCTCGACATCGAAACTGAAGCCGTCGAGGCGCTGGCGGGTGAAGATCGCGTCAGCGGCCTCGCGCGTGAACATCTTGAAGCCGCACTGCGTGTCCTTCAGACCCGGCAGCAACAGGGTGCTGACGATCCCGTTGAACACGCGGCCGATGAACTTTCGGTGGGCCTGGGTCTCGCGCACGATCCCGGGCCCGTCGACCACCCGCGACCCGATGGCCACGTCGGCGCCGTTGTCGATCGCCTCGAGCAGCCGCTCCAGCTCACCGATGGGCGTCGAGCCGTCGGAGTCGCTGAACACCACGACGCGACCGCGCGAGTTCGCGATGCCGGTGCGGACCGCGTAGCCCTTGCCGAAGTTCTTCGGATTGGCAACGAGCCGGACCTCGGGCACGATCTTCGCGACCTGTTGCACGATGGCGGGTGTGCCGTCGCTGGACCCGTCGTCAGCGACGATGATCTCGAAGGTCGTGCCCCGCTCGGACAGATAGGTCACCGCGTCGAGCAGCGTCGGCGGCAGCCGCTGGGCCTCGTTGTAGCTGGGGAAGACGACCGAGAGCTCGATCGGCTCCTCGGGTTCGCCATGGGGCAGCTCGTCCCAGGCGGTGTCCAACGTCGGGGCGATCCGTCGCGGCGCCGCGCCGTCGCCGACGGTGAGATCGCGGCGCCGATACCAGGCACCGCCGACCACGAGGACGGCGAGCATCGACAGCGATGCGATGAGCGGAACCAGGGTGCCGCCGCTGAGCGCACGCTGACCGGAGGCACCCAGGAACACGAACGGCGCCAGACCGATGGGCGTGCCGATGGCGGACCCGAGTGCGAATGCTCGGCGATCGACCCGGCTCACCGACGAGGCGTAGCTGACCAGGCCGTACGGGATGATGGGGAACAGCCGGAGGGCCAGGATGTAGCTGGTGCCGCCGTCGGCGAGACGACTCGACAACGTGGGCCAGCGTTGCTCGACCCGGTCACGGAAGCGGTGCGCGCCCGGGAGGCGGCGAGCGACGATGGTGACGAAGGCCGACGACAACGCGCCCGCTGTGGCCACCAGCAGACCCACCGCGGGGCCGAAGATGGCTCCTGCCGCGAGGTTGAAGGCGGTCGACGGGAGCACCGCCATCGTGGCCACCACGTACGCCACGTAGAAGATCAGCAGTCCGACGACGCCGGAGTCCCGGCTCACCGACTCGACGCTGTCGACGTCGAGCACCAGCCACGCCACCGCGACGGACGCGGCGAACGCCGCAACCGCGAGCAGGGTGGGGACCAACCGCCCCATTCGACTCGAGCTCATGCCGCTCTCTCCGAAGGCCACGACCGAAGCCGCACCCTAGCAGGAGCCGACATTTTCGAGTCCGGCACCCTGCACAACTCGGCCGACATCTTCCGGTCCGGCACCCCGACGAAACGCACCCGCTTCCATCGGCCTCGGCGACGAAAGGTTGAGGGGGGCTGGTCCCGTGCGATCAGGGCTCGGCTACGGTCCCTGCAGCGTCGAGGGCCAGGAGGAACCCCATGAAGATCGGCATGTCCATCGAGTACGCGCGCGACCCACTCGCCCAGCTCGCGAAGGTGCCCGAACTCGAGCGAGCCGGAGTCGACATGGTCTGGGTCGCCGAGGCATACGGCCTCGACGCGGTCAGCGTGATGGGCTACCTGTCCTCGATCACCGAGCGCATCCAGATCGCCTCGGGGATCCTGCCGGTCTACACCCGCACACCATCGCTGCTCGCCCAGACCGCTGTCGGTCTCGACACGCTGAGCGAGGGTCGGTTCATCCTCGGGCTCGGCGCCTCGGGGCCCCAGGTCATCGAGGGCTGGCACGGAATGCGCTACACCAAGCCCATCCAGACCACCCGAGAGGTGATCGAGATCTGCCGCAAGGTATGGCGGCGAGAAGAGCCCGTCACCCACGACGGCGATGTCTTCACCCTCCCGCTCCCGCCGGAGCAGGGCACCGGGCTCGGCAAGCCACTGAAGATCATCAACCACCCGAAGCGCCACGACATCCCGATCCTGCTGGCATCGCTCGGCCCCAAGAACGTGGAGATGACCGCTGAGCTGGCGGACGAGTGGCTCCCCGTGTTCTTCGTTCCCGAGCGGGCCATGGACGTCTGGGGCGACGACATCGCGCGCGGCAAGGAGAAGCGGGATCCCGCGCTCGGCGACATGGGCATCGTCGCCGGTGGATCGGTGGCCTTCGGGTCCGAGGCCGAGGTCGGCCACTATCGCGACTACGGGCGACCCATGGCCGCGCTCTACATCGGGGGCATGGGCGCCAAGGGCCGCAACTTCTACAACGACCTCGTGTCGCGATACGGCTGGGAGGAGGAGGCGGCGACCATCCAGGACCTCTACCTCGACGGACGGAAGGAGGAGGCGGCCGCCGCCATCCCGGACGAACTGCTCGCGGCCACCAGCCTCATCGGCGACCCGGGCTACGTCCGAGAGCGCGTCGCCGCCTACGCCGAGGCCGGGGTGACGACGCTGAACGTGTCCCCGATCGGGCCCGATCCCATCGCCGTGATCGAACAGCTCCGGACCATCTGTGACGACATCTGACTGTTCTGGGACCACGGTCCCCCACCACCAGCTCGTGTCCCGGTGACCGACCGCGCTGGGCGGCGACTCCGACGCGGAGACTGGCCGGGGGACGGGACCGGAGGCCGGTTGCCGGGGGTGCCCTGGCGCGCCGGTCAACGGCGGAACAGACTCGTGTGATGCCCCCTCGCGATCTCGAGACCCTGGCGCTGCGCGCCGTCGAGATGACGATCCTCGGCCGCGAGGATCCGCGCCTGCTCGTGGCCAACAAGCGCCGCGCCGGCGGGCCCCGCAAGATCGCGCGGCTGCTCGCCGGGCTCAGCAATGCCGCCGACGGACGCCAGACTCTCCTGCTGATCGGCATACGTGGCAACGAGGTGACCGGTATCGACCCGCTCCCCGACGCCGACTGGTGGGACGAGCTCGACGCAGCGTTCCCGGGATCCCTCCCCCGTCTCGATTGGATGGTGGTCGACATCGACGGCGCTTCGGTGCTGGCGATCGCCCCTCGATCCGGCGACGAGATGATCCCCGCCAAGTGGGGCGGCGAGATCGTGGTCCCCTTCTTCGATCGGGGCGGCCTGCATCGCAACCGACCGCCGAGGGCGGACCGACCCAGCTCCACCGAAGCCCTGCCGACCGCGTCGATCCTCGGCGGTTGGGTCGAGCGTGCGGTGATCGACGGAGAGGACGTCGTGGCCTTCCAGGGCCAGCTCGATGTCCAGCTCGACGCCGTGACCGGGATGATGAAGGACAAGAACTGCTCGGCGACGCTGTTGATCGCGACCCGAGAGCGCCCGGTCGAGCTCGACGTCCAGGTGCACCCCTCGGCTGACGACGTCGGCGTCTTCCGGCTGGACGACGGCATCGAGGTCCTGAGCACGTTTCGGGTCCGGGTGTTCCTGGCCGCCGCGGTTCGGGGCCTGTCGAGCCGCACCGAGCCGGTGTCGCTCCAGTTGGTGGTGTCGCTCTTGCTGCCCGGCCGAGCCGTGCCCGAGCTGCGATCACTCCTGCTCAGCCCCGACCCGGACCACCGCGGCCGCTGGCTCGTCTGACGTCGGTCACCAGGCCACGTGGAGGCGCGACCGTCCCCACAGGAACGGCGCGCCGATCCGCTCGGTCGGTCCATCCAGGCGGAGGTCCGGGAACGACTCGATCAGGACGCGCAGGGCGATGCGTCCCGTCAGCCGCGCCAGGTGCGCACCGAGGCAGAAGTGTGTGCCCCAGCCGAACGAGAGATGCCGCTTGGACTCCAGGAGCGGCCGGTCGACCAGGAACTCGTCGGGCCGGTCGAAGGTGGCGTCGTCTCGATTGGCCGATGCGTAGAGCACCATGACCTTGGAGTCCTGGGGGATGGCGACACCGTGTCGGTCGACGGGCTGGTTGTTGGTCTTGCACAACCCGAGCACCGGGGGGTCGTAGCGAAGGCTCTCCTCGATCACGTTGGGCACCAGGTCGGGTGCTGCCACCAACCGTTCCCATCGTGACCGGTCCTCGAGCAGACGCCAGACGGCGTTGGTGATCAGCGACGTGGTGGTCTCATGGCCGGCGACCAGCAACTGGCTCACCATGCCGGCGACCTCCTGGTCGGGGAGCCAGGTGCCGTCCTCGAGCGGGTGACAGGCCAGGTGACTGAGCAGGCCCTCGTCGACGACGGTCCCGACGGGATCGGTGCCGGGGGCCAGCCCCGCGGCCTCGACCGCGGCGCGACGCTGCCGAACCTGGTCTTCGGTGTACGCGGTCATGGCGACGCGGGCGTCACGCGCCCGATCCGGGAAGGTCATGCCGATCGTCAGCTCGTCCGCCCAGCGCTTGAAGTCGTCGCCATCGGCCGCGTCCACACCCATCATGTCCACGAAGGCCTGGACGGGAAGTGGCAGGGCGTACTCGTCGTGCAGCTCAGCCGATCCCCGCTCGGCCAGCGAAGCCGCGATCGACCGCGCCAGCGCTTCGACGCGCGCCCCGCCGGCCTCGACGGCGCGGGGCAGGAACGGCGCCCGCAGGAATCGCCGCCGGGTCTCGTGCACCGGCGGGTCGTAGCGCTGGAGATCGCCGACCACCTTGTCGCCCATGCCGATCCCCGGGCCGAACCGGTTCGACCACAGGGTCGGATCGGTGAGGACGGACTGGACGTCCTCTCGTCGCGAGAAGGTGTACATCGGGCGTTCGAGCCCGTCGTGGAGATGCACGGGGCAGCGCTTCCGGAGCTCGGCATAGGCCGGCATGGGGTCGGCCAGCGTGTCGGCACCGACGGGGTCGTAGTCGACGCTGTCGTCGGGATCGCTCATGTCGAGCGCCACTCGTCTCGACCGGCCGCCCCGAACTGGCGGAGTACCACGGCCTTGGTCGGTGTGAACGCCATGAACGCGGTGTCGGGAGAGTCCTCGGGGCCACCCGGGGCGAAGGCGCCCAGGTCGTAGTCGAAGACGCCCTCCCACAATCGCTTCTTGGTCTCCACATCGCTGAAGACCTCGCAGGTCCCCCACAGGATCAGCGAGTCGAAGCCCGTGTCCTCACCGACCTGCCAGTGGTAACTGGCCTTCGGGTTGCCGGCCAGATTCTTGGCCTTCACCGACTCCTTGCCCAGCATGGTCCAGAGCGTTTCGCCCTCCCAGCAGGGATGGACCGGTGACAGGTACGGCGTCCCGGACGGACTCACCGTGGCCAGATGAGCCCACACCCCCAATCGCTGCGATTCCTCGATGACGTCGCTCAACTCCATGCCTGCCTCCTCGTCGGCGTGGGTACGACGCTAGTGCCGTGTCAGGGAACGCAGGTGTCCTCGGCTCGTCAGGACCGAACCCGCTCGCGGATCGCCCGAGCGGCCGGCTGCGCGCCGGAGAGCACCCCGATCAGCCGTTCCGCCGGCTGATCGGCTTCGAGCATCACCCGGGAGAGCTGCAGGTGCGGACCGTCCAGTGCCGTCAGCCGGTTGTCGTAGAGGACGCCGAGTTGGTAGCCCAGCGTGGCGATCTCGTCGTCCACCGCCGCGGCGAAGTTGCCGTTGGGATAGGCGAAGCTCACCGGAGGCCGCCCGAGGTGCCGGGTCAGCCACTCATGGGCAGTCCGCACCTGTTCGCGTTGTGCGTCCTCGGTCGTCTGGTCCAGGAGCGGATGGTCCCAGGTGTGGTTGCCCAGCGCCATGCCGGCGCCGGTCCAAGCGCCCAGCTCGTCGTCGGAGAGTTGTCGCCAGTCGTGCGGTCGGGGGCTGCCCATGTGCTCCAGCAGCTGGTCGACGATGAGCCGCCGGCGTCCATCTGGCAACACCTTGCAGTGTTCGGTGAGCTCGTCGGCGGTGGGCGCAACGGCGGCCGCCCGCTCGGGCGCGTGCTCGGAGGCCCACTCGGTCACCCGCCACCAGAACGGGTCGCCCGACTCGATCAGGCCCGGGCAGACGAACATCGTGGCCGGGATGCCCAGCCGCGCGAGCGTGGGCAGGCCGTTGCGGACGACCGACGGATCGCCGTCGTCGAAGGTCACCCACGCGGCGCCGGACGGGAGCTTGGCGCCACCGTGGATCGCGTCGGCGACCGCCTGCTCGTGCACCGGGGTGAACCGGCTGACGAGATACTCCATCTGCGCGGCGAAGCGGTCCGGATCGGGCACGCCGTGGTACGCGAGGATCCGGAGCCGTCGACGCGTCACCAGGCGCGAGAGCGCGGTGACGGGGCCGGAGCGCAACATCGAGATCG
The DNA here is from genome assembly GCA_965262315.1 of Acidimicrobiales bacterium. GTDB lineage: Bacteria > Actinomycetota > Acidimicrobiia > Acidimicrobiales > UBA8592 > JBCCFK01. The sequence continues at coordinate 92,711 of CBDHFJ010000163.1, read as the reverse complement.
CGAGGCCGCGAGCACTCACCGGACGTGCTCCAGCACGCCGTCGAAGAACGCGACCATGCCCTCGACCGTCCCGTCGGTGGTGAAATCGGCCAACACCTTCTCGCGCGCTGCCTTGCCGACGCCGACGGCGAAGTCCGGGTCGGTGGCATACCGCTCGAGCTGAGCGGCGATCAGATCCGCACGACCAGCGGTGGCGGTGAGGCCGGTGACGCCCTCCTCGATCAGCTCGGGGATCGCGGTGATGTGCGGAGCCACGCACGGGATCTCACACGCCATGGCCTCCATCAGCACCACGGGGATACCCTCGCGGAAGCTCGCCATGCAGAACGCGTCGGCCCGGTCGTACCAGTCGACGATCTCGTGTTGGCCGATCGCCCCGGCGAACTCGACCTCGACACCGAGCGCGGCGCATCGCTGCGCGACCTCGTCGCGGAGCGGGCCGTCACCCACGACGAGGAACCGGACCCGCATCGGCGCCACCCGCTCCTGGAGGATGCCGAGTGCGTCGACGACGAGTGGCAGCCCCTTCTCGGACCCGAGGCGGCCGACGAAGAGGACGGTGAAGTGGTCAGGGGTCCGGTCGGGCCGGGCGGGGACGAACGCCTCGGTGTCCACGCCGCAGTGGACGACGTCGAACCGACCCCAGGCCTCGGGCTCGGTGACCATCATCAGCTGCGACCGGGTGAAGTCCGAGATGCAGGCGACGCCCGAGGCCGCGGTGGCCTTGGCCCCGAGGTCGTGGCGCTCGACGTCGAGGAACTCGGTGGACCCGTGCATCGTGAAGCTCCACGACATCGGGCCCGCGCCCACCCGCTTGCCGAATTCGGCCGCGAGCCAGGCGACGTTCGCCGCGACATTGGCGTGCTGTGCGTGCAGGTGCGAGACGCCCTTGGCAGCGGCCAGCGACCACAACACGATGGCCTCGGCGACGTAGAAGGCACGCCACAGGAGCTGTCGCGGGTCACCCCACCAGCCGGACCCGGCCAACCGCAGCAGTGCGAAGGCGGGCCCGACGTTCGCCAGCACCGGCCGCAGCAGATGACGCGCCAACTTCGCGGCGCCGGCGGGGCGAATGACGTCGGTCCGGTCGAACTCGGCCTGATCGGTCGGCGACAGGATCTGTTCCGCGTCGGTCCGAACCACCGAGAACGTCTCGATCGGGAAACCGGCCGCTCGCAGACCAAGCACCTCGCGTTGCACGAACGTGTGCGAGATCAGCGGGTAGCGGCTGGTCACATAGCCGATCGTTGGTCTGGAAGCAGCCACCTTGAACCATCGAGCGTTGTGGGGCGGAATTGAGGGCGCGACGCCGCGTCGGCGCCGCTTTCGAGGCTACTGGTGTGTGTCCGACACGGCCTCAGTACGCGGCGGTGCCGTCGGGCGCCATGGTGACGGGGCGACCCACGAACTCCTCGGTGAGCATCGCCTCGATCACCTGTTCGTCGGTGCTGTGGCCGAGTGCACGACGACCGTCGGGCATCAAGGCGGTGATGAGCGCCTGCTCGGGACCCTCGCGGCCGTGGGTGACCGTGAAGCTCTCGGTCACCGCCGATCCCGACGGGGTCTCGTCCACGTCGCGGCTGGGATGGGCGTCGATGGCGGGTTGTACGTCGGCTCGACGGAACGGCTGTGCCGGCGGCTCGCTGCTGTAGACCGCGCACGCGTGCTTGGTGGCGTAGCCGCCGTTGGCGTGGACGAACCCGAGGGACCCGGCGTCGGCTCGGACCGCGTCGACGGTGCTGGCGATGGCGTGGACGACGTAGCTGTTCATCGGGCCGCCGAAGAACGGAAGTCCGCCGGTGGTGGTGACCCGCCGACCGGGTTCGATGCCCAGTTCGTTCATCGTGATCTGGACCACGGACGGGAAGCAGCTGTAGAGATCCATGTGGGCGACGTCGTCCATGCCGACACCCGCCATCTCGAGGGCGGTGTTCCCCGCGATGCGGATGGCCGGTGAGCGATGGAACGAGTCGCGCTCGCTGAACAGCAGCGTGGCGTGACCATCGGTGGCCGCGTGCGGGAAGACCCAGCGATCACGGGGAACCCCGGCAGCCTCGGCCCGTTCGACCGAGGTCACGATGATGGCGCCGCCGAAGTCGACGAAGGAGTTGGCGTTCATCGACTTGGTGTACGGAAGTCCCACCATCCGGTTGTCGGCCGTGGGAGTGACGATCTCCTCGGCGGTCATCGGCGTCCGCACCCAGGCATGGGGGTTGGCCACCGCGACCGCGTTGAAGTCGGCCCACAGCGCCCCGATGAAGGCCCGGTGCTCGTCGAGGTCCCGTCCGGCCGCGGCCCGGACGGCCGACTCGAACAGCGGGTAGACGACCGTGGGCATCACGAACCCGTGGGCCTGCTCGTGCTCGGACGACATCGTCACGTCGGCGCCGAACGGCTCGGCCGGCGGGAGGTCGTAGCCCGTGCGGCCGAGGTCCTGACCGAGCTTGCGCAGCTTGTTCTTGCTGTAGACCGCCTCCCCGCCGGTGATCACCACGACGTCGCTGGTCCCGGCCAGGACACGCTCGCAGGCGTCACTCACACAGGTCTGGGGCATGTTCCCGCCCATGGCGGTCAGGTAGGTCCGCGCATCCGCGGCCCCCACCGCGTCGGCGATCAAGCGCCCCGGGTCGGGGTAGCGCCACATCCCACCGATCACGAGCAGGCGGTCGATGGCGCCGAGCAGCGACGGCGCGCCGGCGTCGGCAGCCGCAGCTCGGACCGCCTCGACCATCAGCTCGTACTGCTCGACGGCCTCGGTGACGTCGTCGAGCTGTTGTTTGACCTGGCCGACCCCGACGATCACCGGGGTACGCGGATCCGGTGTCATCGTCAGCTCACCAGGTCGGCGGCGAACTGCACGAGCTCGACCGGACCGGAGATCACCAGCGTGTCCACGACACTCTCCTCCCACGCGGCGAGGTCGTCCTTGATCTTGTCGGGCGGCCCGATCAACGAGATCGCCTCGACCATCTCGGTGGACACCGCGGCGATGGCGTCGTTCTTGTTGCCGGCGAGGTAGTGCTCCTGGATGGTGTCGCACTCCTGCTCGAAGCCCATTCGGCAGAAGACGTCGTAGTGGAAGTTCTGCCCCTTCGCGCCCATGCCTCCGGCGTACAGGGCGATCATGGGACGCATGCGGTCGGCGCACTTCTCGATGTCGTCGCCGGGAATGATCGACACCGGGCAGGCGACCTCGAAGTCGCCCCAGCCGTGGCGCCCGGCCGCGTCGAACCCGGCCTGGAGTGCGTCCTTGTAGAACTGGTTGTCCTTCGGCGCGAAGAACAGCGGCAGCCAGCCGTCGCAGATCTCGGCGGCGAGCGCGACGTTCTTCGGGCCCTCGGCGCCCAGATAGATCGGGATCTCGTTGCGCAGCGGGTGCACGGTGGACTTGAGCGGCTTGCCGAGGCCGGTGCCCTCTGGGAACGGCAGCGTGTAGTGATCGCCGGAGAACTCGACGGGCTCCTTGCGGGCCACGATCGAACGCACGATCTCGACGTACTCGCGGGTGCGGGCCAGCGGCTTGGGGTACGGCTGGCCGTACCAGCCCTCGACGACCTGGGGACCGGAGACGCCGAGGCCCAGGATGAACCGGCCGTTGCTGAGGTGGTCCATCGTGATGGCCGCCATGGCGGTGGCCGATGGCGTCCGGGCCGACATCTGGATGATCGCGGTGCCGAGCTTCACGTGCTCGGTGGCCGCGCCCCACCAGGCCAAGGGTGTCAACGCATCCGAGCCGTACGCCTCGGCGGTCCAGATGTGTTCGTAGCCCAGCCGATCGCACTCGGCGATCGCTTCGACGGCCCCTTCGGGCGGGCCCGCGCTCCAGTATCCGGTCGAGTATCCGAGCTTCATCGCCTGCCTCCTGCTGTGGATCGCCCCGCCATCCTTGCGGGGAACGACGGAACGTGCACAGTCTCCCCGGTCACGGGATGCGCGGTGGTCCGGACGACGAGCTCGATGGGCAACTCGATGCGTCGGGCTTCGGCGGCCCGGTCGATCCGGCCGAGGAGCAGTTCTGCCACCACCACTACAGTGCGCGCATGGAGCGCACCATCTTCACCGACGAGCACGACCTCTTCCGCGACGGCTTCCGCCAGTTCGTCGAACGCGAGATCGTCCCCCACAACGAGAAGTGGGAGGCCGCCGGCATCGTCGACCGAGAACTGTTCGCCGCCGCCGGCGCCGCCGGATTCCTGGGCATGGCCGTCGACGAGACCCACGGCGGCGGCGGGACCGACGACTACCGCTTCAACCAGATCATCACCGAGGAGATGGACATGGCCGGAGTGGCTGCCGCGGGCTCCGGCATCGGCCTCCACAACGACATCTGCCTGCCGTACTTCCTCGAGTACTGCAACGAGGAACAGCGGCAACGGTGGCTGCCGGGCCTGTGCAGCGGCGAACTGATCGCCGCCATCGCGATGTCCGAGCCGGGAACGGGCTCGGATCTCGCCAACATCGCCACCACCGCCGAGCGCGACGGCGACGTCTACATCGTGAACGGATCCAAGACCTTCATCTCCAACGGCATCAACTCCGATCTGGTGATCACCGCGGTCAAGACCGACCCGGATGCCAGCCACCGCGGCATCAGCCTGCTGGTGATCGAACGGGGGATGGAGGGGTTCGAACGAGGTCGCAACCTCGACAAGATCGGCCGGCACAGCCAGGACACCGCCGAGCTGTTCTTCTCCGACGTCCGGGTCCCGGTGGCCAACCTCCTCGGCGAGGAGGGCAAGGGCTTCTACTCGATGATGTTCAACCTGCCCCAGGAGCGACTCCAGATCGCGGTGTCGGCCGTGGCGGGCAGCCAGTACGCCTTCGACGTCACCCTGGACTACGTGAAGGAGCGCAAGGCGTTCGGTCAGCCGATCGGCAGCTTCCAGAACTCCAAGTTCAAGATGGCCGAGATGGCCACCGAGCTCGAGATCGCCTGGGCCTTCCTCGACCGCTGCGTCACCGCGCACAACGACAAGGCCTTCACCGCGGACGAGGCCGCCATGGCCAAGTGGTGGACCACCGAACTCCAGAAGCGGGTCACCGACACCTGCCTCCAGCTCCACGGTGGCTACGGCTACATGGACGAATACCCCATCTCTCGCCTGTGGCGCGACGGTCGGGTGCAGTCGATCTATGGCGGCACCACCGAGATCATGAAGGAGATCGTGGGCCGCTCGCTGGGCCTGTAGCGCTCCCGACGAAACATCGTGGCAACAGAGATGCGGTAGACCCGGGTCGATGACCGCCGTCGACCTGCCCGAACATCGCCCGGCGAGCCCGCGCTGTGTCGACGAGCTCGCGGCCGCACTCGGCAGCGGGGTCGACGTGCGACGCGCTGCTCGGGAGCGAGCTTCGCGCGACCACGCATGGCTCTCCCCGATCCTGCAGGACGTGACCCCGGGCGATGCCCTGGCCGACGTGGTGGTCGCACCCGCCGACGTGGAGGAGCTCCACACGGTGCTCGCGATCGCCCACCGGCACCAGGTGGCCGTCACCCCACGCGGCCGCGGTACCGGGAACTACGGCCAAGCGATCCCCCTGGCACAGGGCATCGTCGTCGATCTCGCCGCCCGTTTCGACTCGGCGGTGACCGTCGAGTCCGGCTGGATGACGGCCGGTGCCGGGGCCACCTTCACCCGAATGGAAGCGGCAGCAGCCGCCACGGGCCAGGAGCTCGCGATGTTCCCATCCACCACGAACAGCACGCTCGGCGGCTTCCTGAGCGGCGGAGCGGGCGGCACGGGCTCGATCGAACACGGATTCATCTGGGACGGCTTCGTCGACGGTCTGGCCGTGTCGCCGTGCTGGGACGTGCCGGAGATCCAGACGGTCGACGCCACCGAGGTCGACGCCCACCTGCACGCCTACGGGACCACGGGGGTGATCACCGAAGCGACGATCCGGCTCGTCCCGGCCCGCTCCTGGACTGCGGTGTTCGCATCCTTCCCCACCTTCGGCGCGGCGATCGACGCAGCGTGGTCCGTGCTCGACCACGACCCCCGGCCCCGGTCGCTGTCGGTCGACGACCCGGCCACGGTCGAGTCGATGCCCCGCCACGAGGCCATGATCCCGGGACGCGCCAGCCTGCGCGCGATCGTCGCCCAGGAGGTGGTCGGCCGCGTCGAGCGGACCATCATCGCCGGGGGCGGCGACGTGACCGCGTCGGGCCCGGGCGGGATCGGTGCCTGCGTGTCATCGAGCTACAACCACGTGACCCTCCGGGCCAAGCGCCTCGACCCGACCATCTGCCATCTCCAGGTCGGGGGCGCGGCGCTGCTCACCGATCCCGATGCGGTCGCTGCGGTGTTGCCCGGTGGCCGCCTCCACCTCGACGCCCACGCTCCCGGTGGCGTGGCGGGGTTCGGGGGACTCCTGCTCTCCACCTTCGTCGACGCCGCCACGCTGCGCCGGGGCATCGAGGCCCTGCGCGATCTCGACGTCTTCGTCATCGACCCGCACACCTGGTCCCTCGACGGACACGGCGCAACCGACGCGATGGTCGCGGCCGCGCTCCACGGCGACCCATCGGCGCTGTTGAACCCCGGCAAGCTCGATCGGTCGAGCGCCTGACCGTGTCGGGCCGCGCCTACTCGGTGAAGAAGCCGCCGTCGGGGTGGAGACACTCGCCGCTGAAGTACGACGACTCGTCGTTGCTCAGGAACAGGGCGGTGTTGGCGATCTCCATCGGGACACCCTTGCGGCCGAGCGGGATCTGGGCGTAGAAGTCCACGCGCCGCTGCTCGTCGGGAATCAGATCGATCACCTTCGTCATGTGGGTGTCGATGAAGCCCGGGCCGATGGCGTTGACCCGGATCCCCAGGGGACCGAGCATGCGCGCCGCCTTCTTGGTCAGCATCCAGACTCCGGCCTTCGAGGTCGTGTACGCCAACGGCCCCGCATCGGGATGTTTGGCGGCGATGCTGGCGATGGTCACGATCGTGCCGCCGTGGCCGGCGTCGAGCATCCGGGCCACACACGCCTGCATGCTCAGCAGCGTGCCCTTGAGGTTGACCGCCATCACGGTGTCCCACTCGTCGGGATCCTGTTCGACGAAGTCCCAACCGGGCCGCTCCACGTAGTCGAGCTGGCGGGTCATGCGCTTGACCTCGGCCTCCATGTCGCCCGAGACGTACCCCGCGTGGGTGATGCCGGCCGCGGTGACCACGGCGTCCAGCCGCCCAAAGGTGCTCACGGCGAGGTCCGCCATGGCGTCGTTGTCTGCACCGGAGGTCACGTCGACCGCGACGGACGCGGCCCGGCCGCCCGCGGCGGTGATCTGGTCGGCGGTCTCGGCGGCGGGAGCCTCCTGCAGGTCGGCCACGACGATGGCGGCGCCCTCCTCGGCCAGGCGCAGCGCGCAGGCCCGACCGATGCCGTTGCCGCCACCCGTGATGACGGCGACCCGGCCGTCCATGCGTCCACTCATGCATTCCCTCCCGTGCCCGCCCACGATCGGGCGCTCGCGTCAGCCTGGCACACGTCACCACGTCGCCGCGTCGGCCCGCAACGGGCATCACCCGGCGTGCGGCCCACCAGGGAGATTCACCCGTTCACCCACCTCGGGTGAGGCCCACCCACGCAGCGTGAACATGACACCCCCGCCGGACCCACCGCCGATGGTGCACCTCTGTTCGCGCTCCGTGGCCGTTTGTATTGTCGAGATCGGCACGTGAAGTCGGGCGCATGGAAAGGGCGGTCATGACGGAAATTCTCACTGGCAAGCAGCTCCGGGACAGGGCCGAGTCCTGCCTGGATCAGCGGCGACCCGACAAGGAGACGCTGCGCAACTGGATCCGGCGCGGCGCCGACCGCATCGACAAGCTCAGCAAGGAGGTCCAGCGCCTCGAGCATGCGATGGAATCCGGCGGCAGCGAAGCCGCGCTGATGATGCTCGAAGACGCTCGCGTCGCCGCCGACTCCACCCTCGACCGCGTCAAGGCGATGGAGGAAGAGGCGGAGAAGGCCGTCGAGAACGCTCGCCGCGAGGCCGAGAAGGAGAAGAACGAGATCATCGGCCGGGCTCACGCCGAAGCCGCCGAGATCATCGCCTCCGGTCGAGAGACCTCCAAGCAGCACATGGCCAAGACCGAGCAGGCCTGCCAGGCCCGCCTCGACAAGGCCGTCGCCCAGGCCGAGCGCGTCGACCGCGGCTGCCGCCAGCTCGTCGACCGGGCCCAGAACCTCGAGCGCACCTACCGCAAGCGGGTGGCCGACATCCGGGCCGAGGCCAAGGCGATGGTCGGGCTCATGGACCGATTCGACAGCCTGTCGGTCGCCATGGACGACGACGACCTCGGCAGCGAGGACACCGTCGACGAGCTCCTGGCCGAGATCGTCGAGCTCAATGTTCGCAGTGAGGACATCGAGCAGGAAGTGGACGAAGAGGTCGAAGAGGTCGGCTGAGACGCCGACGAGGGGCAGTGGTCCTCGGACCGCACGCTCGACAACCCGCCAAGGGGACAAGGACAGTGCCCGGTCGCTCGGCGACCGGGCACGGTCGCGTCTGGGCTGCGTGTCCGTGTCACCACTACCCGTATGGGCGGATCGAGGCGCTCCACCACACAGCGCGCGAACAACCAGCGGAGGGTCACGATCGAGGGCCCACCATGGGTCAGGTGTCTTGGGGAATGCAGCCCGCCCCTTTTTGTCTCTCGGGAGGACACCACTACTGTGGCGGACGACCGGGATACGAAGGAGTGGCGGTGACCGACAACACCACCAACAGTGCGGAACTGCGACAGTTCGCAGCCGACAACAGCGGACGGCGCAAGATCGACGTGGATGCTTCGCTCGACCTGCATCGGCGGGCGGCGAACCACATCGATGCGCTCAGCGAGCACGTCAACGAGCTGCGCCAGCGCGTGGCCGCCGGCGAGACCGCGACGCCGGTTCAGCCTGCGGCGCCGGCAGTGGCCGCTCCGACCGAGGACGCGTCGACGAGCGCTCTCATGATCCTGCAGCACGCGCAGAGCACGGCCGATCAGACGATCGCCGATGCCCAGACGGCCGCCGACCGGACCGTCGCCGACGCGAACCAGGTCCTGGCAGACGCCGAGCGCACTCGCCGCGAGGCTGACGCCATGGCCCAGGCCAAGGCCGACACCGCGCTGGCACAGGCTCGTGTCGAAGCCGCCGGCATCATCGAGGCCGCCGAGGCACGCGCTGCCGAGGTCGCGGCAGCGACCGCCGTCGCCGCCGAGCGGGCGGTCGACGCCCAGCGGGCGTACATGCACAAGGCCACCTCGCTGCGCGCGGACGCCGAGGGGGTTGTCGCCCTCGCCCGGAGCATGGAGAGCGTGGCAGGCGAGGACCTTCCCCCGGCGCTCACCGAACAGCCGTTCACCTCCCCGGTGCACCGTTCCGAAGCCGCCGTGGTGACCGAGCCGATCCCACCGGTCCCGGCCGACCCCGCACCCGTGGCGGACACCACCCAGGTCGAGTCCGAAGCCGCCGCCGAGGTCGCAGCCGCAGCACCGGTCGACATCCCCGCACCCGACCAGGCCCTCGACCAGCCGGAAGCGCCCGCGGCCCAGGCCGATCTGACGCCGGCCCCCGTCGCCGGCCTGGCCGAAGCCCCGGTGGCCCAGGCCGACGTCCCGCCGGCCCCCGCCGCGGATCTGCTGCCGCCACCGCCGATCACGGTCACCGACGACTCGGCGCTGCCGCCACCGCCGGTGGTCGAGGCCGAGCTGCCGCCGCCGCCCGCCGTGGCCACGAACGGCACGAACCTCATCGACCTCACCGAGGCCGAGCTCGAGGCGAAACTCGACGGCAAGTCGATCGACGACGAGCTCTTCGACGAGGACGTCGTGATCGACATCACCGAAGATGCCGAGGCCGGCGCCAAGGACTTCCAGTTCTTCAGCCGGGACTGATGGTGTCAGCCTCCGGCTGACACCACACCAACGAACGTCGACGAAGGCGGCCGGTCACACCGGTCGCCTTCTCGCGTCACCCGGCGCTGAAGCTCGGCTCGCCGGGCTGTGCTGCGTGGACCGCGAGCTCGTCGTCGCGTCGGCGCTGGGCCGACACCAGGGCGATCCAGCCGAGGACGACCAGGGCGATCTCGGCGACGATCGTGCCGATGACCGCTCCTTCCCAGCCCATGTCCGGGATGAGCCACAGGTACAGGCCCATCGACAGGGAGGCGGTGATCGTCAGCACGATCAGCCGGAGTCCGAGCCGACCCAGACCGAGCAGACCCGCCAGGGGCGGTTGGGCCATCGTCCGGAACGGCAACCACAGCACCAGCCAGCGGGTCATGGTCACGGACCGATCGAAGTCGTCGCCCACCACGATCTCGAGCAGCGGTGCGGCGACCAGCAACACGAGCGCGATCGGACAGACGACCATCAACGACCACATGGTGTACCGCCAGGCTCGGCGAACGTGGACGCCCCGCGCGTTCAGGTCGCTCTCCAGGAAGCGGTGGAAGACCGCGATGTCCATCGCCCGCAGCGGGGTTCCGGCCAGCGATGCCACGCGGAACGCAGCGCCGTAGAGGCCGGCCTGCTCCTGCAGACCGGCGCCGTTCAGGACGACCTTGTCACCGTTGGTCTGGAACTCACTGATGTAGATCGGCGCGCCGAGCGCCATCACCAGTTTGAAGTCCCGGAGCGCCACCATGGACGGGCGGGGGTTCACGTCGAGCTTGGGCAGGCGGACGAACAGGACGTAGTTGACGGCGAGGCCCGAGGCGATGAACCACCCGACGGCCAGGTTCTCGACGGTCAGGGAACCGAAGGCGAAGAGACCGGTCAGCACCACGAACTTGCCGGCGAGGACCGTCAGCTCGGTCCGCACGGCCATCGGGACCCCACGCAACGCACGGACCGCGCCGGCGGCGACCCGCACCATGGGCAACAGGACCAGTTCCCCGTACGCGATGGTCAGGATGGCCGTCATCGAGAGCTCGTCGAGGATGAGCGGGGCGACGATGGCCACGACGATCGTGGCGAACGAGCCCCCGACGAACACGACGGAGAGGAACACGTTCAGCACCGGCTCGACCGGGCGTTCCTCCTGGAAGCACGCCTGGAGCGTGGCCAGCGCCGCCGCGGCACCGATGGCGCTCACCGGCGTGATGATGGCGAAGAGCCCCACGTACTCGCCATAGCCGTCCGGCCCGAGCACCCGGCCGAGCATCAGGAACGAGGCGGTGACCGAGATGATGAGGAAGCCCTCGAAGGCGAGCGTCCAGACCGAGTCGTAGGCCACCTCGCCGACCGATTTCGGGAGGCGGTCACGCAGCCGCTTGATGCTCACCACCCAACCCACCTCCTGGCGTCCTCGATTGGCGGTCATCGTACTCTCGGCCCCGTCCGGGCCCGGAACGATGGGCAGGACTGCCTATCGGCGGGCCGGTCGACGAATGAACGGGATCGAGGAACCGCATCGTCCTGCGGGCGCGGCGGGCTGAGGTGAGCCATGATCGGTGGGCACACTCGCCCTGGGAGGGACCATGACCGCCGCCACCGACGCTCACGTCGAGATCCAGCAGCTCGTCCACCGCTACGCGGACGCCGTCATCCATCGCAACGGGACCCAGTGGACCAGTACCTGGGCTCCCGACGCCGAGTGGGACCTCGGCGGCGGGAGACTGGTGTCGGGCATCGAGGCGATCGCGGACCTCTGGTACAAGGCCATGGCCGGGTTCCAGGCGACGATCCAGACCGTGCTGAGCGGGGAGACACACCTGAGCGACGACGGCGAGACCGCGACGGGGCGCTGGTACATCCAGGAGCACGTCCTTCGCGGCGACGGGTCGCGCAGTATCTTGCTGGCGCACTACGACGACGCCTATCGCCGAGTCGATGGACAGTGGCGGTTCGCACGGCGCTTCCTCCAGCAGCACTACAACGGTCCGCCCGACCTGTCCGACACATTCAACTGCACCGCAGAGCGTCTGCGGCAACGCGGCGTGGAAGCCGTGGACGTCTGAACGTCGGGCGTCGGAGCAAAACCCACGCGCACAGGAACGAGAACAGAAGTGAGCACACGAAGAACAACGGGAGGAGACGCATGAAGGTCGACGGAGGGCTCGGGCTGACGCCCGACATCGAGGCGATCGCGGCCAATGCGCGCGCGCAGGAAGCGGCCGGGTACGACGGGGTGTGGTCCGCCGAGACCAGCCACGACCCCTTCCTGCCACTGGTCGTCGCCGCCGCCAACACCGAGCGGCTCGAACTGGGCACGGCCATCGCCGTGGCATTCGGCCGGAATCCGATGCTGCTGGCCAACATCGGTTGGGACCTCCAGGCGATGAGCAAGGGCCGGTTCAACCTCGGGCTGGGCAGCCAGATCAAGCCCCACATCACCAAGCGGTTCTCGATGGAGTGGTCCAAGCCCGCCGCCCGGATGCGCGAGATGGTCTCGGCCATCCGAGCGATCTGGCACACCTGGGAGACGGGCGAGAAGCTCGATTTCCGGGGCGACTTCTACCAGCACACGCTGATGACGCCGTTCTTCACGCCAGACGAGTCCGACCTGGGAGACTTCGGTGTCCCGAAGATCTGGCTCGCTGCCGTGGGCGGGATGATGACCGAGGTGGCCGGCGAGGTCTGCGACGGCGTGATCGCTCATGGTTTCACCACCGAGAAGTACCTGCGCGAGGTCACGATCCCGAACCTCGCCAAGGGCCGCGCGAAGGCGGGCAAGTCGATGGACGGCTTCGAGATCTCGGGGCCGTTCTTCGTGGTGACCGGCCAGAACGAGGAGGACATGGCGGCGGCCGAGGCGGCCACGAAGCAGCAGATCGCCTTCTACGGATCCACGCCGGCGTACAAGGGTGTGCTCGAGCTCCATGGCTGGGAGGGCATGCAAGACGAGCTCAACACCCTCTCCAAGCAGGGCAAGTGGGTCGAGATGGGCAACCTGATCGACGACGAGATCCTCAACACGTTCGCGGTGGTGGCCGAGCCCGACCGGGTGGCCGGCGAACTCAAGCAGCGCTACGGCGACGTGGTGGACCGCCTCAGCTTCTACGCGCCCGGCCAGTCCGACGCGGCACAGTGGCGCTCGGTCATGGACCAGCTCCGCGCCGACTGAGGTCGAGGCGGTTCCGTCTCGGCCACGGACCGGGGTGAGACCGCTTCAGCGGCGATCGAGGACGTGGTCGACGGCGGCCAACAGGTCGGCTCCGACGGCGTCCCAGGTGTAGGTGGCCCGGGCCAAGGCCCGGGCCGCATCGCGCATGGCGGTCCACTGCGCCTGGTCTTCCAGGAGTGCGAGCACCCGGGCGGCGTTGTCGCCCGGCCGGTCGGCCACGGCCAGCTCCACGCCGTCGGTGGCATCGATGCTCTCCGCGCCCACGGTGGTGGTCACGCACGGCACCCCGCGCATGAGCGCTTCGACCACCTTGAGCTTCATGCCGCTGCCGAACCGCAGGGGGGCAACGACGACCCGGGCCCGAGCGAGCCACTCCTCGGGGTCTTCGACGAAGCCGACCGCCTCGACCCGGTCGGCGGCGGCGACCCGCTCGAGCAGGTCCGCAGGAGGGTTCTTGCCGCCGATCACGAAGCGGGCATCGGGGCGGGCGTCGGCAATCGTGGGCCAGACCTCGTCGAGGAACCAGTTGAGGCCGTCGGCGTTGGCTTCCCAGGTGAGCGTGCCGAGGAAGAACACCAAGGGCTCGGTGTCGGCCCACTGGACGTCGGGCAGCGACGCGGTGGCATCGTCGCCGATGTGGAGGGTGCGGAAGAACGTGGTGTCGGTGACGCCGAGGGCCTCGAACGCGGCCTGGTCGTCTGGCGCGGCCAACAGCGCAGCGGCGCCGTTGCCGTACCGCAACTCCCGCGTCGCGATGCGGCGGGACTCGAAGCGCGTCCCGAGCTTCACCTGCAGCGAGTCGGCCACCTCGCTGTATCGCCGCCACAGCATGTGCTCGGCGTTGTGGGTGTGGTGCACGACCCGAGGCCAGAGGCGTTCGGGGACGTACTGCATCGTCTCCAGGTGGTCGGCGACGATCACGTCGGCGGCTTCGAGCAGCGGCAGACTCCGAGCCGCGAGCTCGGGCGACCACGTCCGGTACTCGTTGAGCGTCTTGCGGGCGATGACGCTCTTCGCCAGGTTGACGACGCCGCGACCCCGATCGAGCGGCTCGGCGACCACCGCCCGAAGGGCGAGGGCGTCCGTGATCCCGGCGCGATGGTCGGCGTCATCGCCCTTGAGAACGGTCACCAACGAGACATCGTGGGCAGCGATGAGGGCCCGGATGAGCAGGTGGCTCTTGATCTTGCCGCCGCCCGTGGGGGGATGTGGCAGATCCGGAGTGATGACCGTGACGGCGGCCACGGACTCAGGTCCGCCCGACGGGTGACGGAGGGATCACTGGCTCGGCGTCGAGGTCGATCGACAGGGTCGGTCTGATGGCCTCGGTCAACAAGATGTCCTCCTCGGCGAGGACTCGCCGCGATCTGCTCAGCTTGGCCAACGTGAGCCGGCCGATCACCAGCATGAGCAGCCAGTCGCCGGTGTAGGTGGACTCGACCAGTCCGAACACGAGCATCAACACGATGAACGTGAAGACCCAGGCGGCGTAGATCGATTCGCGGAGGTGGCGCAGCGCGGCCACCAGGGTGGACACGAGCAGGCCGAAGAACAACACGAGCCCCGGGATCCCGATGGCCGAGACCGTGTCGAGCACGCCGTTGTGGCTGTGCGCGGCGTCGTGCCCGATCGCACGGACCAGGTCGAGCGATTCCGACGACGTCTGGGTGAAGAGCGCGTCATAGCCGTATCCGCGCCACGGCCGTTCCTGGATGGCGGGGACGACCGCCGACCAGATGTCGGTGCGCCCCGTGAAAGTGAGGTCGCGCCCGAGGGCGTCCACGATCAGCGCCGTCGAGGCGTACGCCGCGCCGACGCCGATGAGACCCAGGATCGCCGAAGCGAAGGCGAAGAGGCCCGACCATTCGTCGCCGAGCCGGCGGTACCGAGAGATCCAGAAGACCACCGCGGCCAGCAGGAACAGCGCCGCCACCGTGGTGGCGGATCGGGCGCCGAGGGCCATGAAGACCGCGAAGCCGATCCACACGAAGCGATGGAAGGTTCGCCGTTCGAGCACAGCGAACGTTGCGGTGGCGAAGGCGAGAAAGCGCCCGAAGTTGTTCTTCGACGGGAACCAGGCCTGCCAGGCGTCCTGCTGGTTGCCGAACTCGATCGTCGAACGCGTGGACGGGTCGACGATGATGGCGACGGCGGCGATCACCAGTAGGAACTTCGTTCCCGCGAGCAGCCAGCGATACGTCTCCTCCACCGGCAACAGGCCCACGGTGATCACCGTCGCCAGGCTGAGCGCCAGCAGCTGACGGCCCGAGTAGAGCGTCTGGGTGGGGTCGACGGTCCAGAGCAGCGACAGCAAGATCCAGGCGAGCAGCAGGAAGAAGCTGAGCGAGATCGGGACCCGGAGGATGGCGCGGCGCGGCGCGATGACGAGCGCCCCGAACGCAGGGAGGGCGAAGAAGGTCTGCTGGAGGACACGGAGCGACTCGTTGCCCCACAGGCCGAGGAACATGACCGTCGGTGCCAGGAACATGAACGACCGAAGAGCGAGGACGGCGATCCACCCGAGCTCGTCGAGCTCGGCCCGCGCCGTGGCCGACAGGCGAGCGGCGCCGCCGAGGAAGACGCGACGTCGCGGCACAGGCGCGGCCGGCGGCAGGAGGGTCGAAGTCACCAGTTCCCCATCGTAACGGCGCGCCGACTCTTGAGGAGCCCGCCACAGACCCCCTACCGACCACGGTCCGCAGAATTCCGAGCCCAGGTGTTCACGCTCTGCACAAAACCGCCGATGGATGGGCCGAACAGTGCGACACCGGGCCCGATGGGTACGATGTCGGGCCGAATCACCTGAGAAGCGACCGGGCGGACGTGGTCGAGGTGATGTTCACCTCGGACCCTGACCCCTACTTGTGAGTTGACGAGTCGATGGAGCTCTCCTTCGTCATCAAGGCGCTGCAGCGCCGCTGGTGGATCATCGTCCTGTTCTCGTTGCTGGGCGCCGTGCCCGGCGCGCTCCTCGACGACGGCACCTCGCTCGACTTCCAGTCCGATGCGGTCCTGATCGTGTCGCCGCCCAGCACCTCGGGCACCATCACCTTCCTGAGCGAACCCGACCGGTACGTCCAGGGCCAGCTGAACGTGCTCTCCAGCGTGTCGCTCGCCGAGGACGTCGCTCGTGCCGTCGGCGACGACACCGTCTCGCCCGTGCGCAACGCGACGACGTTCGAGCAGGTCAACGACACCGACGTGGTGGTGATCCAGTCGCGCTCGCCCGACCCCGAGCGCGCCCAGCAGGTGGCCCAGGCCTTCGCCGAGGCGTATCTCAACCTGCAGGTCGAGAGCACCAACGCCAGCCAGTCGGGCAACATCGCCGCCCTCGACGAACGCCTCGGCGAGATCACCGCCGAGCTGGGGACGATCAACGCCACCATCGAGAGCGAGATGGCGCGGTTCGTGATCACGGGCGAGAACATCCCGGGGATCGAAGCGGTCCTGCCCGCGGAGGCGACCCGCCGGGCGCAGCTCCAGGACGAATTCTCCGAGGTGCAGTCGCTCCGCAACGAGCTCCAGTTCCGCGGGCTGCTCGAAGTCAACACGGCGATCGTGCAGAACGCGAGCTTCCCCACCACTCCGATCTCGGAGTCCAACAGCATCCTGATCATCGCCGGCTACGTGCTCGGCGCGATGTTCGGTGTCGTCGTCGCCCTGGTCTGGGCGCAGTTCTCGCCCTACCTCATCGACGAGGTGTCCACCACCGAGATCACCGGCCAGCCGGTCGTCGGCACCCTCAGCCGCAGCCGGGCGATGCGTCAGACACCGTTGCTCGCGGCCCAGCAGGCTCGCGGCAGGACACCACAGACACTGGCGCAATTGGCGGTTCGCGCCGAAGCGCTGGGTTCGGTGGATCGCCCGCTGGTCATCGCGGTCGTCGGCCCCCGCCAGGGCGCCGGCGCGACCACCACGTCGTTGGCGATGGCCGGACGCTTCGCCCAACAGGGCTCGCTGGTCACGCTGCTCGATGCCGATGACCGGGACCGCAGCCTGAGCACACTCCACCCGGCCACCGACAACGGTGGCCTGGCGGAGCTGGTCGAGTGCATCGAGAACGAGCTCGACGTCGAGGCCGACCACGTGCTGACGCCAACCGAGCTCGGCGGCGTCAACGTGATCGCGCAGGGCGAGGAGATGGCGGTTCTGCGGCGAGCCAACGCGAGAGCCGTCGTCCAGACCGCGGCGCAGTTCGGCGATGTGCTGATCGTCGACGGCGGCCCGCTCCTCGGGTCAGCCGCGGTGATCGAGGCGGTCCGCCACGCCGATGCCATCGTGTTGACCGTGCCGCTCACCCAGCAGCTGCGCAGCCAACTCAGCGATGTGATCACCCAACTCGGCGCCGACCGCGCCAAGCTGCTGACGGTCATCAACGAGCCGACCCAGGCGCGGTTCTGGGATCGGTTCCTGCCGGACTGATCACACCGGGTCCAGGACCAGGGGCTCCGGTGGCCCGGATCTGACGACTCGCCGGGCGGCCGCCTCCGCGAGATGCCGGGTTGCGAGCTCGTCGGCCTCGACGGCCAGCGCGAGCCCTCGTTCTGCCAACCATGCAGCAACCTCGGCCTGATGGTCGTCGACGTGCTCGTCGTGGGCCGAGCGCCGCGGCACGAGGATGGGAAGGCACCCGGCGTCGAGGGCGTCGAATGCCGAACCCACGCCGGCATGGGCCACGACGACGTTCGCTGCGGCCATCGCCGCGTGCAGCTCGGCGGCGGGCACCGTGTCCCTGGGGTCGTCGATCGACAGGCCGTCGGTCGTGCTGCGTCCGGTCTGCCACGTGACCTCGGCGTCGGAGGGCAGAATCTCGGTCAGGCGGGCGAGCAACCGCCGGAAGTCGAAGGCTGTGGTGCCGACGGTGACGACGACACGAAGCGGACCGGGCGGCAACACCGCATCTTCGACCCCGTAGTGGCCGAGGCCGAGGCCGACCGAGCGCCACCCCTGCCAGTCGAGGCTCTCGTGTTGCGTGCGCAGCTCGACACGGGGGACGCGAGAGAGGATGCGGCCGGTGAGGCTGGGGGCGTCGAGTCGAGCGAGCGATTCGACGTAGTAGGCGGGAACCCGGCGACGGGCGGCCTGGACGAGGAAGGGCACCGCGGGCGCCGCACCCGTGCTCAGCACCAGCGCGGGCTCCTCGCGCGCGATCAAGCGGCCGGCCCGCGGCAGCAGCCGCAGTGCGCCGAGCAGGGCGCGCGAGCCCAACGCCGGGATCGCTTCGATCACCCAGTCCGGCCGCGTGGGGCCGAGCAGCGACCGCGTCTGGGCGGTGTCGGGGACTGCCCAGACGAACCGGTCGATGTCGACCATGCGCTCGGACAACCGGACGAGCTCGGACAGGTGTCCGCCGGCGCTTGCGGTGAGGAGGGCGGTGGGCACGGCCCCAGTGTGGCCCGCTCGGGGCGGGCGCGGATCGAGGGTGGAACCGCGAGGCCGCCGCGACCTGCCTCGCGGGGTCGACCGCATGGAGTTTCAAGCGTCTGCCCGCTATTTCAAGCGGCGACCATCGGCTCCTATACTCCCGGCATGACGTCGGTCGGACTGGTTCTCGGCGGCGGCGGTATCGCCGGCTACGCCTACCACGCCGCGGCGCTTGCCGTGCTCCAGCGCATGACCGGCTGGGACCCTCGCACTGCGGAGCTCATCGTCGGCACCAGCGCCGGATCCAACGTGGGCGCCATTCTGCGGGGCGACGTACCAGTGAGTGAGGCGCTGGACCGCATTCTCACCGTGCCGACCAACCCCCGCTCGATGGCCCGCCTCCGCGAGCTCAGCGGACGCGCCGAGGCCAGTCGCTCCAGCATGGGCGGCTTCCGCCTCATGCCGTCGGCGCCCGGGCTCGCCGTGCGAGAACTCACGCGAGGCCTGTTCTTCCGCCCCAGCCGCGTCGTGACCGGCCTGTTGCCGGCAGGGCGACTCGGCACCGAGGTGATCGGCGACCGGGCTGCCGAACTCCACCACGGCATGTGGCCGCAGAAGCCCCTCTGGGTCCCAGCGGTCAGACTCAGCGATGGCGAACGGGTCGTCTTCGGTCGCGACCGGGTCGACGTCGGCGTCGGGACCGCCACCGAGGCCAGCTCGGCGATCCCGGGATTCTTCCGGCCGGTCCCGATCGACGGCGACCGCTACGTCGACGGCGGGGTGCATTCGCCGACCAATGCGGATCTGGTGCTCGGCCGCGGCTTCGACCTGGTCGTGATCCTCTCCCCGATGAGCGGCAACTCGCTCCAGGCGATCACCCGGTCGATCAACAGTCCGATGCGCGTGTTCTGTCGCGAGGTGCTCCGCCGCGAGGTCCGCGCCATCCGCAACGAGGACACCGAAGTCCTCGTGATCGAGCCGTCGCTCGAGGAGATCCAGTCGATGGGCCCGACCCTCATGGATCCCACCCGCGTCCTCAACACCGTGCTCCAGACGTCCAATGCGGCCCGACTGTCTCTCACCGAGGCGGGGACCGACCACCAACTCGACCTGCTGCGCAAGGCCGCCGAGGAGCACCCCTCGCCCACCGACGTGGCCCTGCCGGAGTGACCTCGTGGAACGCCTGAGCCCCGCCGCCGACAACCTGCTCCGCATCGAGGACGACGTCTCGGCGGTCCACGGGATGACCGTGGGGGTCTTCGCCGGTCCGCAGCCGAGCTTCGACGACATCCAGGACCTCGTCGCCTCCCACATTCCCCACATCCCCCGCTATCGCCAGCGCATCCTCGAGGTCCCCATGGACATCGAGCGGCCGGTCTGGGCGGACGACCCGCACTTCACGCTGGACTTCCACATCCGCAACACCGCGTTGCCGGAACGCCGCGAGATCGATGCGCTCTCCGCCCTCGTCAGCCGCCTGCAGTCTCAGCGCATGGACCGCAGCAAGCCTCTGTGGGAACTGTGGGTGGTGTCGGGCCTGCGAGACGGTCACTGGGCCCTGATCTCCAAGGTCCACTATGCGATGATCGACGGCGTCTGGGGCACCGACCTGTTCGGCCTGCTGATCGACGAGTCGCCGGTGACCGAGATCGACGACCACTTCGCCCCGCGGCCGTTGCCCACCCCCACCAGCCTCATCCCGGCTGCCATCACCGCCCGGGCACTGGATCCGCTCGAGACGGTGCGGGTGGCCACCGACGCGGCGATGTGGCCGGCGCGCGCCCTGCGCCGAAGTCTGCGGGCGCTGCGACCGGACACCGAGCGCACGTTGCGCACGCGGATCGGCCCCCACCGGCGCTGGCACCGCTGCCAGGTACCGCTGGACACCGCGCGCCAGGTCCGAGAGCTGCACCGCTGCTCGACCACCGACGTCATCCTGGCCGGCATCACCGGTGGCATCCGCCACTGGCTGTTGGAGCGCGGCGAGGAGGTCCCGTCCTGGCTGACGGCGATGATCCCGCTGGCGATGGCCTCGGAGGACACGGGCTTCAACTCCGAGATCGCCGCCACCACGGCGCGGCTCCCCATCGGCATCGACGACCCCGTCGACCGGCTCGACACCATCACCTCACAGACCGCGCTGGCAGCCCGCAACACCAACGCCGTCGCGGCGCACGCCTTCAGTCGCGACGACCAGTTCTCGTCGCCGACCGTCATGGCGCTTGGTGTTGGCGCGGCGCTCAAGGAGACCCACCGGTCGCGGCGCATCGACACCTTGGCCGTCAACGTGCCCGGACCACCCATGGCACTTCACCTGCTCGGCCGGGAGCTGCTGAAGGTCTATCCCGTCATCCCACTGGCCGGCCGGGTGCCGGTGGCGGTCGGGGTGCTGTCGTACAACGCGGACCTCAGCTTCGGCATCACCGGCGACTACGACAGCGCACCGGAGCTCAGCGTGCTCGCCGACGGCATCCGCTCCGCGCTCGAGCTGTTGGCCGCCTCACCCGCCAGGACCTGAACGACACGGCATCGGCCCTCGCGGGTCCGCCACACTTGGCGCCCATGGAGCGAGCCGCGACACATGCACCGGCGATGCGGGCGGGGCGGAGCTCGTGAACGAACTCCTTCTCCTGGGCCTGCTGGGTCTGGGCATCGGCGGGTTCTACGCGCTCCTGGGCTGCGGCGTGGTGGTGGGGCACAAGGGGTCGGGCCTGATCAACCTCGACCAGGGCGCACTGGCCATGTACCCCGCCTACACGTTCGTCACCATGCGCCTGGACGGGGACGTGTACCTGCCTTGGTTCGACATCATCCCGGGCCCGGTGGACCTGCCGTATCGGGTGGATGTGTTCGACGGTTCCGCCGGCAAACCCATGGCGTTGCTCGCAGCCCTCCTCATGTCGCTGCTGCTCGGAGTGATCGTCCAGGCGTTGGTCTTCGGTCCGCTGCGACACAAGCCGGCGATCTCCAAGGTCATCGGGTCCCTGGGTGCCCTGCTGTATCTGACGTCGGTGGCCACCTACCAGTTCGGGGCACGGGCCGTGACCATCGACGGCGTCCTGCCCGACTCCGCGTGGAGCAACCCCTTCGGACTCGACGGGAAGCTGCCATGGGCGAGGGTGAGCCTGGCCGCGCTGGCGCTGGCGGTCGGCCTGGCGCTGACGATCTACTACCGCATCGCGCGCCTGGGCATCGCCACCCGGGCGGTCGAGAACAACGAGACGGGCGCCATGCTGCTCGGCTATTCGACGAACCGCATCGCCATGGCGAACTGGCTGATCTCGACCACCATCACCGGGATGGCCGGGGTGCTGGCCCTGGACTTCATCTCACTGACCCCGACCAGGTACACCCTGTTCATCGTGCCGGCGCTCGGGGCGGCGCTGGTCGGCGGCCTGTCCTCGCCGTGGACCGCGGCGGTCGCCGGCGTCGCCATCGGGGTGTTCCAACAGGCCGCCGCCGGATTGACGCTCAACGACTGGTGGCCCGAGAGCGTGCCCCAGGCCGGTGTCCGGCAGGCGGTGCCGCTCCTCGTCATCGTCGCGATCCAGTACTCGAAGGGCGCGAGCCTGCCGCTGCGGACCACACGCCTGACCGAGAACCAACCCGTGGCGCCACTGGCGAGACACTGGCCGCTGCAGGTGGTCACGGTGGCAGGGGTCACCGCGCTGGTCCTGCTCACCGGGAGCCGGGTCACGGAGGGCAAGCTCGTCACCACGCTGATCGCGCTGCTCTTGATGCTCTCGTCGGTGCTGTTGATCGGCTGGCTGGGCCAGATCTCGCTGGCCACGATGGCGTTCGCCGGGGTGGCCGCCTATCTGGCCACCAAGCTGGCATCCGACGGCACCATGTTCGGCACCAGCCCGTTCGTGGTCACCGGACCCGGGCTGCCCGACCCGCTGGCGGTGGTGCTCGGGGTCGGTTGCGCGGTGGCGGTGGGGGTCATCATCGCCATCCCGGCCATCCGCATCCGCGGACTCCAACTGGCGGTGGTGACCCTCGCTGCCGCGTTGGCCGCGACCGAGTTGGTCCTCGGGAACCCTGGCCTGATGGGTCCGGGTGCCCGATCCAACCTCTCGGTCCCGCCGCCGTCGTGGTTCGGGATCGACGTCGGGCCGCAGTTCTCCGAGACCGGCACCAGCCGAACGGCGCTGGCGCTGTTCGCCATGGCCCTGGTCTGCGTGTTGCTGGTCGCGGTCGCCGGTCTGCGCAACGGCGCGACGGGACGGCGGTTCCTGGCCGTGCGGGCCAACGAACGCGCGGCCGAGGCGGCGGGCATCGACGCCCGCAACACGAAGCTGCTGGGCTTCAGCGTCGCGTCCGCGGTTGCGGGGTTCGCCGGTGCGCTCACGGCGTACCACCAGACGGTGCTGCAGATCTCGAGCTGGGACGCCCTGGCCGGTATCGGCAACGTGTCCCTGCTGTTCCTCGGAGGCGTCGCCCGCATCAGCGGCGCCATGGTGGGGTCGCTCCTGGCGCCCGGGGGCCTGTTCACCTCGACGTCCGGGGAGGGGGAGATCCTTCGCTCGGCCGTCTCGGGCGCCGCCCTGATCGCCATCGCGATCTTCCGGCCGGACGGGCTCACCTCCCTGGTCGGGTTCCGTCGCAGGTTGCGAGGGTCGACTGCGCGCGAGTACGAACACTGATGGAGGTCAGCGGGTCAGGCGAGGAACCAGCCTGCCCGGTGCCCGACCAACGAAGACCGCGTCGCTCTGAACACACCGGAGGCCAGAACCCCCATGCCCGCATTCGCGAAGGCGCGAGCAGCCGCCGACCCCACGGGGTTCGCCCTCGTCGACCCCGACCGTGCCCTCACCTGGGCCGAGGTCGACGAGGCGCTCAACCGGTGCGCCAACCTGGTCCTGGGCGCCGACCTCGGCGAACGGCGCAGGGTCGCCGTCTTCGCGGAGAACGCGGCAGAGACCGCCCTCGCGCACCTCGGCGCGCTCCTGGGGAGCGCCTCGTCGGTCCCGGTCAACTTCCACCTCACCGCCGAGGAGGCCGCGTACATCCTGGAGGACTCGCAGGCACGAATCGTCTTCGTGGGCCCCGAAACCGCACAACGCGGGCTCGCTGCCGCAGCCGATGCCGGGGTGGACACGGTCGTGGGCTGGGGCTGCGACGGGATGGACGGGGTGACCCCATGGGAGGACTGGCTGGCGACCGGTGACCCGTCGGACCCGCCGCTGGACGTCGCACCCCGACCCAACCTGCTCTACACGTCCGGCACGACCGGACGCCCCAAGGGCACCGAGCTGCCGCCCACCATGTTCGCGGGCGGGAACACCATGGAGGCCCACATCGAGGCGCTGAAGGAGAGCGGCTTCGCGCCATTCGGGACCCATCTGGTGGTGGGGCCGATGTATCACACCGGCCCGCTGTCAGGGATGCGCCTGCTGGCGGCCGGCAAGTCCTCGGTGATCCTGGGCAAATTCGACGCCGAGAAGACCCTGGCTGCCATCGATCAGTACAAGACCGAGACCTCGGTGATGGTGCCCACCCACTTCGTTCGGCTGCTGGCGCTGCCCGACGAGGTCAAGGCCCGCTACGACGTCTCGTCGATGAAGCTGGCGAGCCACACGGGTGCCAAGTGCCCCGTGGACGTGATGGAGGCCATGATCGACTGGTGGGGACCGGTCTTCCGCGACGCCTACGGCGCCACCGAGGTCGGCACCGTGTGCACGATCGAGTCGAGCGAGTGGCTCGAACACAAGGGATCGGTCGGCCGCACGATTCCGCCGTTCACCGCGCTGGTCCTCGACGAGGAGATGCACGAACTGCCGGCGAACACCGAGGGCCGGCTGTACTTCCGTGACGCGACCGGCCGCGGCATCGTCTATCCGAACGACCCCGAGAAGACCGCGGCATCCAACCCCGAGCCGGGCCTGTTCACGCTGGGCGAGATCGGGTACGTGGACGACGACGGCTACGTGTTCATCACCGATCGGTTCAGCGACATGATCGTGTCGGGTGGGGTCAACATCTACCCCGCCGAGGCGGAACAGATCCTCATCGACCATCCCGACGTGGCCGACGTGGGCTGTATCGGCGTTCCCCACTCCGAGATGGGCGAGGAGCTCAAGGGCCTGATCCTGCCCGAGAACCCCGACGCGCCGCCCGACCTCGACGAGCTGGCCGCCTGGCTGCGCGAACGCCTGACCCACTACAAGTGCCCGCGCAGCTACGAACTGGTCCGCGACCTGGGCCGCAACACCATGGGCAAGATCAACAAGCGAAGGCTCCGCGACTCCTACCTGGCAGGAGAGCTGACATGAGCGACCGCCCCACCGCTCGCGCCATGGATGGCGCCCCCCGGGTCCATACCGACCGCCGGACAGGTCGCCCGTCGCGGCTGCGGCGCAGGGCGACAGTCCTGACGACGCGATGGATGGCGGAGTCGTGACCGAAGCTGCTGCAGTCCTCATCGACGAGCCGCTGGAGAAGGTGCGCCGGTTCACGCTGAATCGGCCCGACAAGCGCAATGCCCTCGGCAACGAGATCCGCGAGGAGTTGTTCGACGCGCTTCGCGCCGGCGATCGTGACAAGTCGATCTCGGTGATGATCATCCGAGGCTCGGGCCCCGCGTTCTCGGCCGGCTATGACCTGGCCAATCCCAATCGGCCGGTCGAACGGGCGATCGCCACCCAGGACGGCTGGTGGTCGCGCCATGTGGTGAACAACTGGTTCGAGATGTGGGACATGACCACGCCGATCATCGCCCAGGTCCACGGGTGGTGCCTGGCCGGCGGGACCGAACTGATGAACGCCTGTGACCTGATCTACGTCGCCGAGGACGCCAAGATCGGCTACCCGCCGGTCCGTCTGATGTCGCCGCCCGACATGCAGTGGCAGACCTGGATGATGGGGTTGCGCCGTGGCATGGAGGCGCTGCTGACCGGCGACCACATGACCGGGCTCGACGCCGTCGCTGCCGGCGCCGCCAACCGCGCGTTCCCTGAGGCCGACCTGGACGTCGAGGTGCTCGCGGTCGCCGAACGGGTGGCCAAGATCCCCCTCGACCTGTTGACGCTCAACAAGCGGGCCGCCCACCGGGCGATGGACGCCATGGGCATCCGCAACGGCATCCGTGCCACCGCCGACATCCAAGCGATGGGGTTCCATCAGGAGAGCTCCAAGGCCTACATGGCCGGCTTCGGTCAGAAAGACCTCAAGGAGTCGCTGAGCGACCGCGATCGGCAGTTCCGGGACTATCGCGAATCCTGAGCGCGGCCCTGACCAGGGGCTTCGCAGTTTTCTTGCGATCGAAGCTGCATGGATCTAACCGAACGATTAGTTTCTCGGCGGCTGGCCGGACATCGGCCAAGCCCTGGTCTACGGTGACCAACCAGCGGCAGGTGTGACACCTGTCGCAGGTAGAGGAGGGGGAGGACCCTTGAGAAACAGGAAGTTGTTGAGACTGCTCGCGATCATGCTCGCGTTCACGCTCGTCGCTGCGGCCTGCGGCGGCGATGACGATGACGAGGGCACGACGACCGAGGACGACGGTGGGGGCGGCGCGCTCACCGGTGGCGACGACGGTGGCGAAGAGCCCGCCGACGACGGTGGCGAAGAGCCCGCCGACGACGGTGGCGAAGAGCCCGCCGACGACGGTGGCGAAGAGCCCGCCGACGACGGTGGCGAAGAGCCCGCCGACGACGGCGAAGAGATGGCCGACGACGGTGGCGAAGCCACCGGCGGCGGCACGACCGACGACGCTGTCCAGGGCAACGGCGCCAACCTGTGGGAGTCCATCGTCGACAACCCGCCGGGTCCGGCCGACGAGAGCCTCGAGCCGGTCGTGATCACGATGGCCAACCTCGAGGGCAGCCCCGCGGGCTCGTTCCCCGAGATCCGTGAAGGTGCCCTCGCTGCGGTCAAGAACATCAACGAGAACCTCGGTGGCATCAACGGTCGCCCGATCGAGTTCGAGGCCTGTGTCCACGGTCTCGACCCGGCAGAAGCAACCAACTGCGCCAACGAGATCGCCGACACCTCGCCGAACCTGCACATCCACGGCATCGACTTCTTCAACCCGCTGATGTGGCCGACGATCGCCGGCAACGGCACCCCGGTCATGCAGACCGTGCCCATCTTCGTGGCGGACTTCAACACGCCCGGCCTGATCTCCACCGAGGGCGGCTGTGTCACAGCGTTCCCGGGTGGCGCCCAGTACGGCGTCGAGGTCGCAGGCTACGACGCCATCGCTGTCGTGCACTCCGACACCGGTCCCGGCTTCGAGTGCTTCGCCGACACCCAGGCCCGCTTCTACCAGCAGCTCGAGGACGAGAACCCCGGCACCTTCAAGTGGCAGGGTTTCCCCGATGCCTCGGGTGACCCCACCGACAACGACGCCATCGTCCAGAACATCATCGAGTTCTTCGAAGGCGCCGAGAACCCGTCGGTCTTCTTCGGCATCCAGGCCTCGGACTGCAACGAGATCCTCTCGGCGCTCTCCTCGGCCGGCGTCGAGGCCAGCATCGATGCGTCGGGCTCCTGCCGTGACGACTCGGTGCTCGCGAACCCCGCATCGGCCGGCGTCACCTTCGGTGGCACCGACCAGATCTTCGAGCGCCCCGACCTCTGGACCGACTACCAGGTCAAGTCGTTCAACCTGCGTGAGGCCGCCCTCGACGCCTACGGGCCGGAGGCTCCCAAGTCGAGCTTCATGGAGGTCGCCCACGACGTGACCATGACCGCCTTCATCCTCTTCCTCCGGGCCGAGGCCGAAGGCATCGACATCGACGACAACGCCGCGATGCTCGACTTCCTCGTCAACCAGGACAACCTGTTCCGGGTCGGCGGCAACAAGGGTCAGAACTGCACGACCAACGCGAGTGAGTTCGTGTCCGTGTGCCAGAAGCAGATGAACCAGTTCGTCTGGTCCGGCCCCGGTGGTCAGTTCGAGTACGGCCCCGCAGGCGAGGAGGGCGTCGACGTGACCGACCTCCTCCTCCGCACCGCCGAGGGGAACCCGCGTCCCGCCGCCGAGTAGGTCAGCCACCGTCGGGTCGCTCGCCGATCCGACGATGAGCACTCCGTGAAGGGGGCGGTCCAGCCGGACCGCCCCCTTTCGCGTCCAGACATCGGCGCCGACCCAGGCGAGAACTGGCGCGTAACTAACTGAGCGATTAGAAACACCGGGAACCAATGTCGCGACGATGGGTCGGAGCGGCTTGTTCGGGCATCCGAGCACGCCGTCGCAGCGCACCGCCGATGACTGAACGGATTACACGCGACGAGCGGTGGCACCCTAGTTTTGGCGTCGCCGGTCGCGCCGGAGCAATGCAGGTTTCCAAGGGGGGAAGCACCAACCATGCAGGATCTGATCCTTGCGCTCATCGCCGGTGTCGGAGCAGGTGGCCTCTACGCCATGCTCGGGGCCGGCCTCGTCGTCGCGTTCCGGGGCTCGGGCGTCATCAACTTCGCCCACGGCGCGGTGGCCGCCTATGCCGCGTACACCTTCGACGAGATCCGGGAAACCGGCAACGTCTACCTCCCCTGGGATGATCCGATCCCCGAGTTCGGCTTCCTCAAGTCGCTCAGCCTCAACAACCTTCCGGTCCGGCTCCAGATCGTCGACGGACCCACGACATCCACGGCGCTCGCGATCTTCGTGGCCCTCCTGATGTCGGCGCTGATCGGCATCCTCATGCACCTGCTGGTCTTCCGCCCGCTGCGCAACGCCCCGACCCTCGGCAAGGTCATCGGCTCCGTGGGCGTCATGCTCTACCTGAACTCGATCATCGCCCGGAACTTCGGCGGCCAGAACCGAGCGGACGTCGGCTTCGGCGAGTTCACCACCGATTCCGAGGCCTTCAACCTGCTCGGCGGATCGCTCCCACGCTCGAACGTCTTCCTGCTGATCGCGGCGATCATCATGGCGGCCGCGGTCTGGGCGCTGTATCGCTTCACCCGGTTCGGCATCGCAACCCGTGCCGCCGACGAGAACGAGAAGGGCGCCGCGTTGCTCGGGTACTCGCCCCAGCTCATCGCCGGCGTCAACTGGGTCCTCTCCTCGGTCCTGGCCGGATTGGCCGGGGTTCTCTTCCTCCACAAGACCCAGCCGGCCCTGTTCGTGCTGTTCGTCGTGCCGGCGCTCGGTGCGGCGCTGTTCGGGAACCTGTCGTCGATCCCGGGGGCCGCTGTCGGCGGCGTCCTGCTCGGCATGGTCGCGAGCGGCGGCGTCGAGCTGGCGGACAAGAGTTGGTGGCCCGGCTGGCTGCCGGCCGAAGGTGTCCGGAACACGGTGCCCCTGCTGTTCATCATCGGGATCCTCTACCTCCGAGGCGACAAGCTCCCGATCCGAGGCAGCATCAGCATCGGCCGCCAACCACGGGCCCCTGCCACCAACAACCTGCTGTTGGGCACGGTCTTCGTCGTGGGTATCGCGCTCATGCTGTCGAACATCTTCGTCTCGAGCTGGGAAGCCATTCTCACCACGACCCTGGTGGCGATCCTGTTCATGTTCAGCCTGACGGTGATCGTCGGCTACCTCGGCCAGATATCGCTGGTGCAGTTCAGCCTCGCCGGTGTGGCCGCGTTCATGATGACGCGGCTGGCAGCGGACGGCACCAAGATCCGTCCCAACGACTTCTTCGTGAACACCGGCTGGGACCTCCCCCATCCGCTGGCGGCACTGGGCGGTGTCGCGTTCGCGGTCCTCATCGGGCTGATCATCGGCCTCCCCGCGCTTCGCATCCGTGGCGTCCAGCTGGCGGTGGTGACGCTGTCCGCCGTGATCGCGATCGAAGACCTGCTCATCCGCAACTCACAGCTCATGGGTGAGGGAGCGATCTCGACGAACCCGACGCCGGAACCCGAGTGGTTCGGGGTGTACATCGGGGCGCTCAACGAGGAGACCAACCGGACCGACTTCTGGAAGTACACCGTCTTCCTCATCATCGTCGTCACGCTCGTCGGGATGGCGGTCGGCAACCTCAGACGAGGCGCGGTCGGCCGTCGCTTCCTGGCGGTCCGGGCGAACGAACGTGCGGCCGCGGCGGCCGGCATCGACGTTTCCCAGACCAAGATGCTGGGCTTCGGCATCTCGTCGGCGATTGCCGGTATCTCGGGCGTCCTGTTCGCCTACCGACTCCCCGCCATCAGCTCGGACAACTTCAGCGTGTTCGCCGGTCTCGCCCTGCTGGCCTTCGTGTACCTCGGGGGCATCACCACCATCAACGGTGCCGTCATCGGCGGCTGCCTCGTGGCCGGTGGTCTCGTCGCCGAGTTCACCGGCGTGCATCTCGAATCCATCGACGTGGCCATCATCAACACGGTCGGCGCCATCGGCCTGATCGTCAACGCGATCGTGACCGGCGGCGAAGGCATCGCCCTCCTCCAGTCCGACCAGGGCAAACACATCCTGGCTGGCCTCCGGGGCGATCCATCGATTGCTCCTGAAGACGGCCCGCTGACGATCAGCCAAGACGAGCTGGACGGCGACACCGAAGGAGCAATGGCATGAGCAACAACGTTCTCGAGACCAAAGGCCTCACTGTCACGTTCGGTGGCCTGAACGCCAACGACGCCGTCAACCTCGCCGTCCCCGAAGGCTCCTTCGTCGGACTGATCGGTCCCAACGGCGCCGGCAAGACCACGTTCATCGACGCCATCACCGGCTACGTCCCGATGTCTGCGGGTGAAGCGGTGTTCGCCGGCGAGAACGTGGCCGACCTGAAGCCGCACGAGCGGGCGCAGCGAGGACTCGTCCGCACGTTCCAGTCCCTCGAGCTGTTCGAGGACCTGAGCGTGCGTGACAACCTGCTCGTCGCCGCCTACCCCACCAAGTGGTACAGCTTCATTCTCGACATGTTGCACCTCACGCCGACCGACCCGGCCATCGAGGCCAAGGTCGACTGGGCCCTGGACATCATGGGGCTCAACGACGAGGCCGACGCGATGCCCACCGACCTCAGTCACGGGCGTCGAAAGCTCGTGGGCGTGGCCCGGGCGCTTGCGGCCCAGCCCAAGCTCATCCTGCTGGACGAGCCGGCGGCCGGTCTCGACACCGCTGAGAGCCAGACGCTCGGTCAGCACCTGCGGGAGTTCCTCGACCACGGCATGTCGGTATTCCTCATCGACCACGACATGGGCCTCGTGCTCAGCGTCTGCGACTACATCTACGTGCTCGACTTCGGCCAGATCATCGCCGAGGGGACGCCCGCCGAGATCCGCGAGAACGCGGCCGTCAAGGCCGCCTATCTCGGCGAGCAGGCCGGCGAGATCCAGGCCCAGGCCGGTGAGCGAATGCTCGAGAGCCAGCAGGAAGGATCCGAGACATGACGGTCGATCCCTCGAAGCGACTCCTCGACATCAAGGGCCTCGCCTCCGGCTACGCCGGGGTCGCCGTGGTCCGCGACCTGAACCTCCACGTCGACGCCGGCGAGGTGGTCGCCCTGCTCGGCCCCAACGGTGCCGGCAAGACCACGACCCTGCTGACCACGTCGGGGCTGCTGAAGGTGCTCGAGGGCTCGGTCAACGTGCTCGGCGAGCCCACCACGTTCGGCGCACCCCATCGCACCGCCCGGCGCGGTCTGGCCCACGTGCCCGAGGATCGCTCGCTGTTCTTCGGGCTCACGGTCCAGGAGAACCTGAAGCTCGGGCTTCGGGGCAACCGCGCCGCCCAGACCGCCGGCTATGAGGAAGCCCTCGAGCTGCTCCCGGCGCTGCGCCCGCTCATGGGCCGCAGAGCCGGCCTGCTGTCGGGCGGTGAGCAACAGATGCTCGCCATGGCTCGGGCCCTCGTCGGCAAACCCAAGCTCCTGCTCGTCGACGAGATGAGTCTGGGCCTGGCCCCGATCATCGTCGAGCGCCTGTTGCCGATCGTGCGAGACATCGCCGACCGCACGGGCGCCGGCGTCTTGATCGTCGAACAGCACGTCCACCTCGCGCTCGAGGTCGCCGACCGGGCGTACGTGATGAGTCACGGGGAGATCGTGCTCGAAGGATCCGCAGCCGAGCTGATCGAGCGCCAGGATCTCCTGGAGGCCAGCTACCTCGGTGGCGACATCGCGGAGGAACACGCATGAACCTCAAGAGAGCACTTCAGCTGGCGCACCTCGCGTTCGCCGTCCTGTACTTCCTGTTCGTGACCTTCGGGTCGTGGGCCAAGCGTGGCGACCCGGACGAGGGTGCGTTCTCCGCAGACGGCGGGTCGGGATTCGGCATCATCGCCGTCGTTCTCGGCGCACTGCTGGTCATGCTCGCCATCATGCGGATCATGGGTCGCACCACGGTGCTCCCCGGTCTGGGCGTCGAGCAGCTGACCATCGCCCTGGGTATCGCGGCGACCATCATCCCCATCGCGTTCGTCGTCGGCTGGCTCGCCGTCTTCGAGACCGGGACCGGGTGGGCCATTCCGGCCGCCTACTTCCCGGCGTCGTTCATCCCTCAGATCGGGTTGCTGACACTCAGCGCGACCACGCCGGGAACGAGCGAGGACCTACCGGCGTCGAATCGACGCCTCTACTCGCTCATCGCCTTGCTCGGCGGCCTGGGCGTCGCGTTGTTCCCGTTCCTCGAATACCTGGGTGACGGAACGCTGTCGCTCAGCGCGTTCGATGGCGCGAGCAGCAACGAGTTCGGCGTGTCCGGCCCCCGACTGGGCTACATCCTGCTGATCGTTGGCGCGGTCGTGTTCGTCGCCGCCGCGATGCGGCTTCGGCCCCAAGGGCTCGCCGAACCCGGCCCGAACCTCCTCCACTCCCATGCGTTGTTCGGCCTCGGCCTCGTGGCCTTCCTGGTCCCGTTGGCCACGCTGATCTCGATCGTCCGGGTGGAGGCCCGACTCGACACCGGCATCGGCGTGTGGCTCAGCCTCCTCGCTGGTCTGGTGCTGTTGGGCGTCGCCCTCGTCGAGAACCGCCAACGCAACGCCACCGCCGCCTGAGGCGGACAAACACCAGAGCGCGCCCCAGCTGACCGTTCAGCGCTGCTGCTGACCGTTCGGCATCGAGTTCGGCGGGGAGCGGAGCGAACGACGGTCAGCGCTGCTGCTGACCGTTCGGCATCGAGTTCGGCGGGGAGCGGAGCGACCCGTCGAACTCGGTAAGTGAGCGAAGCGAACGGCAGTGAGCGAAGCGAACGGCAGTGAGCGAAGCGAACGGCAGTGAGCGAAGCCGAACGACGGTCGGCGCTGCTGCTGACCGTTCGGCATCGAGTTCGGCGGGGAGCGGAGCGACCCGTCGAACTCGGTAAGTGAGCGAAGCGAACGGCAGTGAGCGAAGCGAACGACGGTCGGCGCTGCTGCTGACCGTTCGGCATCGAGTTCGGCGGGGAGCGGAGCGACCCGTCGAACTCGGTAAGTGAGCGAAGCGAACGGCAGTGAGCGAAGCGAACGACAGTCACCAGGTGTCGATGCAGGGGCGCTTCTTGGTGGTTCGGCGCGGTGGCGGTGGCACCGAGGAGAACGCAGTTGCGATCCAGTGGCGTGACGCCATGGGGTCGATCACGTCGTCGATCTCGAAGTGGTCGGCCATGCTGACGGCCTTGCCCACGGTGTACATGCGGTCGACGAGCTGGTCGAACAGCGCACGGCGTTCCTGGGGGTCCTCGACCGCTTCGAGCTCCTTGCGATAGCCGAGCTTCACCGCACCCTCCAAGCCCATGCCGCCGAACTCACCGGTGGGCCAGGCCACCGTGAACATCGGGAACTTGAAGCCGCCCGATGCCATGGCCTGCGCACCGAGGCCATAACCCTTGCGGAGGACGATGGTGCACGTGGGCACGGTGACACTGCGGCCGACGACGAACATGCGGCAGGCGTGGCGGACCAGGGCCTGCTTCTCGGCCTCGGGACCCACCATGATCCCGGGGGTGTCACAGAGCTGCACGATCGGCAGGTCGAAGGCGTCGCAGAGCTGCATGAAGCGTGCGGCCTTGTCGGCGCCGTCGGCGTCGATGGCCCCGGCCAGATGGGCCGGGTTGTTCGCCAGCACCCCGACCGGTCGGCCCTCGATCCGGGCCAGGGCGGTGATCATGCCCAGCCCGAAGTCGCGGCGAAGCTCCAGCACCGAGCCGGTGTCGAACAGGGTGTCGATCACGCTTCGGATGTCGTAGATCCGCAGCCGGTTCTCGGGGATGGCGGAGCGGAGCAGCCGCTGGTCGGCACAGTCCCACTCGTCGACGGGACCCTGGAAGTACGAGAGGTACTGCTTGGCGGTCTCGACCGCCTCGGCTTCGTCCTTCACCACGATGTCGACCACGCCGTTGGCCCGTTGCGATCCGATGGGACCGATCTCGGTGGGCCGGAACACTCCGAGGCCGCCTCCCTCGATCATGGCGGGGCCACCCATGCCGATGTTCGAGTTCTCGGTGGCGATGACGACGTCGCAACAGCCCAGGATCGCGGCATTGCCGGCGAAGCAGTACCCGGAGTTGATACCCACCATCGGCACCAGACCCGACAGGTCGCCCCAGTAACCGAACGCCAGGCAATCGAGACCGGCGACACCCACACCGTCGGTGTCGCCGGGACGCCCCCCACCACCTTCGGTGAAGAAGATCACGGGCAGCTGCCACTGGTGGGCGAGCTCGAAGAGCCGATCCTTCTTCCGGTGGTTGTTGCCGCCCTGGGTGCCCGCCAGGACCGTGTAGTCGTACGACATGACGACACAGCGCGTTCGCTCGTCGTCGAACAGGTCGCCGTTGACCGACCCGATGCCGGCGATCATGCCGTCGGCCGGCGTGTTCTCGATGAGGTCCTCGACGCTTCGGCGTCGGCGCTGCGGCGCGATCACCAGCGGCCCGTACTCGATGTAGGAACCGGGATCCAGCAGATGGTCGAGGTTCTCGCGGGCGGTGCGCTGACCGGTGCGGCGCCGCTTGTCGACCGCAGCCGGCCGACGGGCGTCCAGGCCGATGTCGTGGCGCTCGATGGCCTCGGCCAGGTCGGGGCGGATGTGGTCGAGGTCGACCGTCTCGTCGGCGCCCATCTCGGTGGCTGCGACGTCTCCGGGTTCGATGCCGACCAGGACCGCGCCCTCGAAGACGGCCGTCCCCGGTTCGACGCCGATGCTCCGGACGACGCCTGCCACGGTCGTGGCGACGACATGTTCCATCTTCATGGCTTCCATCACTGCGACCTGCTGGCCCTGGGCCACCGGGTCACCGACCGCCACGTCGATCGAGACGATCGTGCCCTGGAGCGGGGCCACGACGACCTCACCGTCGGCCACGAGCTCGGGAGCCTCTGGGGCGTCGAGGCTGGCCGATCGGCCGTGAGCGAGGACCGCCAGTGGATCGACGCTGTCGACCACCGCACCTGCGCCGGCCGGGGCCCGACCTGGCTCCACGACGGGGACCGCGTCGAGGAGCTCGGGCAGATGCTCGTCGAGCCACGTGGTGTGGAGGGCGCCGATCGCGACATCGTCGTGGCGCACGACCTGGGCCAACAGCGGGGCCGTCGTGGGGAGGTCGACCACGGTCTCGTCGAGCGCCCGGGCCAGACGACGGAGGGCGACCCCGAAGTCGGGCCCGTGGGCGATCACCTTCGCCAGCAGCGAGTCGTAGCGGGGGTTGGTGACGTAGCCGGCCCGGCCGTAGTCGTCCACGCGGATCCCGATGCCCGCAGGCATCTCGTAGCGCCCGAGGGTTCCACCGGAGGGCCGGACCGCCGCGTCGGCGTCGACCGTCTCGAGGTTCACCCGGGCCTGCACCGCCACCCCACGCGGCGCAGCTTCCATCGCAGCAACGGAGCTCGTCTCGCCGGCCGCGATGGCGAACTGCACCGCCACCAGGTCCACCCCGAACACCTCCTCGGTCACGGTGTGCTCGACCTGGATCCGGGCGTTGCCCTCGAGGAACACGACCTCCTCGCCGGCGACCAGGAACTCCATCGTCCCGAGGCTGCGGTAGTCACACGCCGCGGCGAGTGCCCGGGCGTGGGTGTGCAGTCGCTCCCGGACCGCGTCATCGAGGGCGGGTGCGGGTGCCATCTCGATCAGCTTCTGTCGCTGGCGCTGGATGCTGCACTCGCGTTCGCCCACCACGGCCACGCCGCCCGCACCATCACCCACGATCTGCACCTCGACGTGGCGTGCGCCCTCGAAGAGGCGCTCGACGTACAGGTCGCCGTTGCCGAACGCACCCGCGGCTTCGGACGAGCACCGCTCCCAGACCTGGGCGAGCTCGGTCTCGTCTGCGGCCGGCCGCATGCCCCGACCACCGCCACCGGCGACGGCTTTGACCATGACGGAGCTTCCGCCGAGCGACCGCAGGAAGTCGGTGGCCTCCTGCAGGCTGGTGGGCCCCGACGTCCCTGCAGGGGTGGGCACGCCACACGCCCGGGCGTGAGCCCGTGCGCTGCTCTTGTCGCCGAAGAGCTCCAGCGTCGCCGGGGTCGGGCCCACGAAGGCGAGACCGGCCTCGCCGCACGCTGCCGCCAGCGCGGCGTTCTCGGCCAGGAACCCGTAACCCGGGTGGACGGCGTCACACCCGGTGTCGACGGCGGCGGCCACGATGGCCGCGACGTCCAGATAGGCAGCAGGACCGGCACCGTCGAGGGTCACCAGCTCGTCGGCAGCCTCAGCGTGCCGGCTGGTGAGGTCGTCAGCCGGGGCCACGGCCACCGTGGCGATGCCCAGGTCCTGTGCGCTCCGACAGATCCGCACCGCGATCTCCCCGCGGTTGGCCACCAACACCTTGCCCAGCACGTCCGTCCCCCTCGTCTCGTCGGCCTGCGGGGCGAACGTAGCAGCAGGGCACTCGCCGGGTGCCCTGCGGTCAGGGCGCGGTGAGGAACTGCGACGCGACCCAGCCGGTGTCGCCGCCGTCGGTGATCTCGGTCCACGCCGTGTCGTCGTCGTCGGTCGCGGTCCGGCCGGTCGGCACGACCAGGGTCCCGTCGTCGATGGTCTTGATCCGATCGGCGTCGGACCGAGGTTCGGTCCGCATGTTGAGACCGTCGGGGGCATCGACGACGAGCTCGTCCCCGGTCAGCTGCGGTGTGGGGGTGGCGAGCGGGGGTGGGCGTGGCGAGCGGGGTCGGCGTCGGCTGCTGGGTGGCGGCGACGAATCCGCTGTGGACCCACCCGGTGCCCTCGTCCAGCTCCACCTCGAACCAGGGGGTGCCCTCCACCAGCTCCTGTTGGCCGGTGGTCCGCAAGGTCAGGCCGAGGTCGGCCTGATCGACCACAGGGTTGTCGGTACCCGGGCCTGATCGCACATTGAGCCGGACATCGACGTTGACCACCTCGACCCAGCCCGGAGCGGTGGCCGATGGCTGCTCGTCGGGCTCCGACTCCCCACCGTCGTCGATGGTCCCGCCGGGGTCGTCGCTGTCTTCGCCGGCGTCGTCGCCGGGGGTCGCGACCGGGTCCACGGCGGACTCGGTGGTGTCGCCGCCGGGCTCGTCGGCATCGGGGACAGGCGTCGCCGTTCGCACCGGCGTGGCGGTGGCGTTGGCGAGTTCGTCGGCCCGGTTGTTCGAGCTGTAGACGCAGGCGCTGGTCCCCAGCGCGACGGCCGACACCAGGGCGACGATCCGGGCGAGATCAGCCCAGCTGCGTGGGCGGCCGCCCGGCGGGGCTGTCACGGAACATGGCGTCGGAGTCGAACCCGATCCGGGTGTCGGGCACGAGTTCGATGACCACGCGCCCGGGCGTGTCGAGGTGGTGGACGAAGGCGTCCTGCTTGGTGGTGTCACCGGGGCGAACCTTCTCGGCAAGGGCTCGATAGAACCACTGGAGCGTCTCGTCATCATCATGGAGGATCACGTCACCCTTGTAGGTGATGGCTTGACTGATGCCGATGTCGGTCCCACGGCTCGACACCGCCACGGCCGCACGGGGGCGGCGTTCCAGCGCTGCGACTCGCTTCCGCCTGCGAGTACACGTCAACCAGAACCGGCCCTCGTGGACCACGTAGTTCATGTATACGCCAACTGCGTCGCCCGTTTGCGTCGCCCACATGAACACACACTCGGTCTGGCGGTCGAGGAGCGTGGCCTCACGTGCCTCGGACAACGAGAACATCGACACGTCCTCGTAGTTGTCGACGTAGTCGGGCTCACCGGTCTCGCTCATCGGGCAATCATCGCAGGGTCGACGCGCGAACGCGGTGAACTGTCAGCGAGCAGACGGTTGACCGGTCGTTGATGTGGTCTCCTACCCTCGCCAATCGGCGAAGCGAGACAACACGGC
The DNA here is from genome assembly GCA_965262315.1 of Acidimicrobiales bacterium. Lineage (GTDB taxonomy): Bacteria > Actinomycetota > Acidimicrobiia > Acidimicrobiales > UBA8592 > JBCCFK01. Next base: position 55,158 of record CBDHFJ010000163.1, on the reverse strand, counting down.
GGGGGTGCCAGGAATGTCCGGCGGGAACGGAGCAGCGCGGTGGACGGGCCGCGCACGGGCGGCTGCCATGCTGCTCGTGCTGACGATGATCGGGGCCGCGTGCGGCGGGGACGGCGAGGGTTCCTTCGCCGAGAGCCTTGCCGGCGATCCGCCCGCCGAGGAGACGACCGCTGAGGAGGCAACCCCGACACCGGAGCCGGAACCCACTGCCACCCCGGAGCCCGAACCGACCGCCACTCCGGTGCCCGAGCCCACGGAGCCTCCGACGCCGACCCCCGAACCCGAACCGGTCGTGGAGGCGCCGCCGGACCCGGCGTTCGGCCCGGGCCTGCAGGTGCCCGAACCGGGGACGATGTGCGCCGGCACGCGTCGCGGACTCTCGTGCCTCCAGGACGGCACGTGGGTGAGCTACACGAACGCGGACGCGCCGATCCGGGAATGGGTCAACGACCTCGCGGCCTGCGACGACGGCCGCATCGTGACGGTCGACTTCAACGGCTTCTCCACCCTGACCGGGGACCAGTGGAGTCAGATCCCCATCGAGGCCGACGAGTCCCTGGCATGTCGGGGCGACCAGCTGTGGGGCCAGTCCTTCGACACCGTGACTCGAATCTCGGGCGACGAGGTGACCGTCTTCCAGACGACGGACATCTTCCCGGGTGCCGAATTTCCCCAACCTCATCTCAGGGATCGAGATCGCGCCCGACGGTGCGGTGTGGATCGCGGGTGCACGCGACGTGGCTCGATTCCAGGACGGCGCATGGACCGTGTGGAACGAGGGCAACGGGTTCTCGTCGTTCCTGGCCCCGAACGCGATCGCCATCGAGGAACGGAGCGACGGCAGCTACGCGGTCTGGGTCACGACCAGCGGCTTCGTGGCGGTCTTCGAGGACGGTGCGTGGCGAGAGATCGAGGGGTCGTTCATCGGTTCACGCTCGGTGGATGCGATCGAGGACCTGGCCGTGACCACGTCGTTCCAGGACGGCATCGACGTCTTCCAGGGCGGCGCCGTCATCGACGTCGGGCGCGACGACGGCATGTCGTCCAACGACGTGCGAGCAGTGGCGATCGACGACCTCGGTCGGGTCTGGGCGGCGACCGCGTACGGCGTGACGGTGTTCGAGGACAACGTGGCCAGGACATACCGGATCGACAACTCGGGCCTCATCGACAACAACGTCTACACCATCGTCGTCGTCGGCCAGGGCCCGCAGCTCCCAGCGGACGCGCCAGAGCCCTGGGCGGGTCTGAGCGGTCTGGCGGTCGACCAGGCCGGCAATCCGATCGTCGGCGCTGCGGTGGAGGTGTGCGTCGAGGATCTCGACGACGAGTTCGAAGGCGACTCGCCATGCGCCCTCGACCCGTACGCGCGGACCACCGTGACCGATGACGAGGGCCGCTTCGAGATCCTGTCGTTGCGGGCCGGCCGCTACGTGATGTCCTTCCAGCTCCCCGGTGCCTCGACGTGGACCTACTTCGTCGACAGTTCGCGGGCTGTCCGCTACTCGGCTCTCGAACCGGGCGTGATCGCCCAGCTGGGCGCGCTGACGTTCCAGACCGGATGAGGCCAGCGGGGTCGGGGCCCTCGGGCTCCGACCCCGGTCTCGTCTGCGATCAGCCCAGCAGCGCTTCGAGGTACTGGGCCACGCCGTCGTCTGCGTTGGACGGGACCACGAGATCGGCGGCGGCACGAGCCGGTTCGGTGGCGTTGCCCATGGCGACCCCCGTGCCGGCCCAGGCCAGCATCTCGGTGTCGTTCATCTCGTCACCGAACGCGAGGACGTCGACGGCCTCGATCCCGAGGCGATCGCAGATCTCGGCGAGGGCCACCGCCTTGTTCACGCCGGGCATCCCCACCTCGGCGAACGGGAGGCCGGAGGCACCGACGTGATACCCCTCCCCTGTGTGCTCCTGGAGCACGGCCGCCAGCTCGGCGATGCGATGGTCGTAGTCGTCATGGAAGGCGATGACCTTCCGCACACGCCCTCGGTCGCCGTGCAGCAGCGTCAAGATGTCGTCGACGTACGGCCCGATCGGCACTCCAGGTGGGAGCCGTTCCTGCCAGCCCGGTTCGGACTTGGCGCCGAACTCGAACTCGAAGGCGAACCGGATGCCGGGGAGGGCGGCCCGGAGCGCGGTGACGACCGGCCCCGGCAGATCGTCCGGCAGGAAGAGGTTCCGGATCACCTCGGGTTCGTCGCCGAGCCGGAGCGCCATCGACCCGTTCGAGCAGACGGCCCACCCAGCGCCACCGATCTCGCCGATGGTCCGCTCGGCGATGCGCCAGGGGCGGCCCGTGGCCACCACGACTTCGGACCCCGCGGCGCGCACCGCCGCCACCGCGGCGAGGGTGCGCGGCCGGACGACCCCCTCGGGGTCGGCCAGCGTGCCGTCGACGTCGAGCGCGACCAGCTTCGGCAGCGCCATCGGGTCAGCTCGGCAGCTGGTTCTTGTACGTGGCGAGGTCGAAGTAGTCCCGCCACAGGGTGATCGTGCCGTCGTGGACCTCGAAGATGCCGGCGCAGGGCATTTCGACCCATCCATGCGGCCACAGGAACCGGTCCATGCGCTCGTTCAGGACCAGGTGGCCGGTGGTGGCCTGGCGAATCGTGATCCACTCGAGCTCGGAGCACCGCTCCATCATCGGCGCGAGCCGCTCGTGGATGGCGGCCCGTCCGTGGATCTTCTCCATCGGCACGTTGTCGTACTCGCAGTCGTCGGCGAGCAGCGCCGTTGCCGCGGCGAGGTCCATGGCGTTGATCGCCGCCATGAACGCATCGACGGTCTCGTCGGGGGTCATGGCGCGCTCAGGTCCAGGGCGCCGCGCCCTGCCAACCGTCCCAATGCAGGATCGTCTCGATCGGCGGACGCTTGGCGGGCTTGAAGTCGGTGCCCTTCGAGTAGCCGCAGGTCACCAGCGCGCACTGCGTGTAGTTGTCGTAGTCGATGCCCAGGATCTCCGAGGCTTCCTTCTCGAACATCAGGTGGATCGTGGTCCAGGCGGTACCCAGGCCGCGTTCACGAGCAGCCAGCATGAAGCTCCAGGCGCCCGGCAGGATCGAGCCGAACATCGAGGTGGCCGCGAACGACGGCAGGCCGTCCATGCGGCCGGGCAGCAGGGGGATCATCATGACCGGGACCTTGGCGAAGTTCTCCGCCAGATAGGTCGCCGAGTCGACCACTCGCTCCTGCTGAGCCGCGCGGTCGGCGTCCTGCGCTCCCACGTCGATGTTGTTGGCGGCGCCGTCCATCGTGACGTACTGCTCCCAGCCCCGCTGGTAGAGCTCGGCGAGACCTGCCCGCTTCTCCGGGTCGGTCACGACCATCCACTGCCAGCCCTGGAGGTTCGACCCCGTGGGCGACTGGATGGCGGCCTCGAGGCACTCCTTGATGACCTCGGGCTCGACGGGCTTGTCGAAGTCGAGCCGCTTGCGGACGGCACGGGTGGTGGCGAGGACCTCGTCGACGGAGAGGTTCAGCTTGGTGGACACGGGGTGGGCTCCTTGGGAGATGGTCGCGGTTCTGGTGGAGGTGCGCTGGAAGCGGTGGCGGTCAGTCGTCTTCGGGAGGGGTGTAGTGGTAGCCCCGTTGGGTGCGGCCGCCGGCTGCGAGGATGTTGCGCCCGGTGACCCACCTCGCGGCGGGGCTCGCGAGATAGACCACGGCCGCCGCGATGTCGTCGGGCGTGCCCAGGAAGCCGAGCGGGACCGTCGCCGCGATGGCGTCCTCGGCCCCCTCGGTGCCGAGGACCTGGTGGAACGCTTCGGTCACGACCGGACCGGGCGACACCGCGTTGCATCGGATGCCCTTCGGGCCGAGCTCGATCGAGAGTGTCTCGGTCATGTTCAACATGCCGGCCTTCGCTGCGGCGTATGGCCCGGTGAATGGTGACCCGCGCATGCCGGCGCCGGAGGCGATGTTGATGATGCTTCCCCCCTCGGGGAGATGCTTGACCGCGGCCTTCACCCCCTGAAAAGCCGAGGTGAGGTTCAGTTCGAGCTGGGACCGGAACACCTCGTCGGGTGTGTCGGCCAGCGACCAGGTGCGCTTCTCGTTGGACCCGCCGACGTTGTTCACCCAGGTGTCGAGGCGGCCGAACTCCTCGATCGTGAAGTCGGCGAGATCCTCGGAACGGTCGATGATGTCGGCGCAGAAGATCGCGGCTCGGCGGCCCCGTTCCTCGATGCCGGCGGCGGTGACGTCGAGGTCCTCCTGACGCCGGGCGTTGATCACGACGTCGCAGCCGGCGTCAGCCAGGCCCCAGGCGATCCCTCGCCCGATGCCCTGGCCCGAACCGGTCACCACCGCGACCTGGCCATCCATGCGGAACTGATCGAGCAGACTCATTCGCTCCCCCTCCGGCTGTGAGACTAGTGGGACCCGGCCCGTCCGGCCGAGGCGTCCGGTCCGACGGCGGTCAGACCTGGTCGAGGAACGCCGCGACGGCCGCGGTGAACACGTCGTTCTTGTCGCCGGCGACCATGTGTCCCGCACCGCTGACGTCGACGTAGTGGGCGTTCGGGTACTCCCGCTGGAACTCGGCGGCACCTTCTTCGGTCACGAGATCGCTCATCCGGCCGCGGACCAACAAGACCGGCACGGCGATGGCCCCCATCGCGGCGCTCATCAGCTCGGGGTCGCGGACCTCGCGGGTCGGTTCGCTCATGCCCATCTCGATGAAGCGTGGATCCCAGTGCCAGTACCAGCGCCCGTCGCGGAACCGGAGGTTCTTCTTGAGGCCCTCGAGGTCCGACGGACGGGGGCGGTGCGGGTTGTAGGCCGACACCGCGTCGGCCACCTCCTCGAGGGACGCGAAGCCCGACTTCGCGTTGGCGAGCATGAACTCCTTGACCCGGTCGGCGCCGGCCCGGTTCATCTTCGGGATGATGTCGACCAGGATCAGCGCGGAGATCGACCCCGGGTGGCGGGCGCCTTCGAGCAGGACCCCCGACATGCCACCGAGGGACGCCCCGACCAACGCCGGTCTGATGCCCAGCGCCGCGATGACCTCGGCGGCGTCGTCGGCGAACGTGCTGAGCTGGTAAGCGCCCTCGTCGGTCCAGTCGCTCTCGCCATGACCCCGCATGTCGAGGGTGATGGCGTATCGCCCCGCGGTGGCCATGGCCTTGGCGGTGCCGCCCCACGAGTGGCGGGTCTGACCGCCACCGTGCAGGAACAGCACGGCGTCATCGGACGGCTCGCCCCAGTGGTCGGCGACCAGCGTCAGACCGCTGCCGAGGGTGTGACGCCGGGTCTCGACGGTGGCCACGTCAGACCACGTCGCCGGCCGCGCGCATCGTGGCGACGGTGTCGGTGTCGTGGCCCAGCTCGGCCAGGATCTCGTCGGTGTGCTGGCCCCACAGCGGCGCGGGCCCCGGGCTGCCCTCGCCGTCGCCCTCGAACCGAGCACCTTGCCGCGGCGAGCGCATCCGACCGACGACCGGGTGTTGGGTCTCTCGCACCGCGTTGCGGGCGATCACCTGGTCGTCGGCAGCCACTTCGTCCGGCGCGAGGACAGCGACGGCCGGGACGTCCGCGGCGTGGCAGCGGCGGAGGAGCTCGTCGGTGGGGAATACCGAGCACATCTCGTCGAAGGCCTCGTACCAGGCCGGCATGTTGGCGTTGCGGTCGGCGCCGGTGGCGAAGCGTTCGTCGGTGGCCAGCTCGGGGCGGTCCAGGGCCGCGGTCACCGACTGCCATTGCGAGTCGGTGCCGGCGGTGACCGTCACCCACCCGTCGGCGGTGGGCGCGAGGCGGTAGACACCCAGCAGGTTCGGGAAGTGGGTGGCGTCGTCGTCCAGCACCGTGCAGTGCATCATGACGTCGGGCCAGTTGAACGCCAGGTTGGACTCCAGCATCGACAGCTCGACGTGTTGGCCGGCGCCGGAACGCTCACGGCTGAACAACGCGGTCGAGATCGCCTGGGAGGCGGTGAGGGCCGCCACCTTGTCGGCCACCATCGACCGGACGAGCGAGGGCCCCTCGGCGGTGCGCTGCGCGCCCGCCCAGCCAGACAGCGCCTGGATGACCGGGTCGTAGACGGGGCGCTCCACATACGGGCCGCTGGCGCCGAACCCCGACGACGACACGTAGATCAGCCGCGGGTTGCGCGCCCGCACCTCATCGGGCCCGAACCCCAACCGGGCGACGGCACCGGGGCGGAACCCCTGGATGAACACGTCCGCGTCCTCGAGCAGCTGCCACATGACCGCGGCACCCGCCTCGGACGCCAGGTCGAGGCCGATCGAACGCTTTCCGGCGTTGGCGTTGGCGAACCAGCCACTCATCCCGCCCTTCTGTGAGCCGTAGTGGCGCAGATCGTCGCCGCGATCAACCCCTTCGACCTTGATGACGGTCGCCCCTTGCGTGGCGAGCAGGTGTGTCGCTGCGGGCACGGCGATCATCTGCCCCAGCTCGACGATCTTGATGCCTTCCAATGGTCCGGCCATGGTCCCCCCTTGGCGTCGTGTGGCCGCTATCCCCCGATGGTGAGCGGCAGGTCGAGCACCGCCTGGAAGGCGTTGCCCTGGATGGTGATGAACGGATCCGACCCGGGGGCGAAGCCCAGGTCCGTCCCGCACCGGTCGAGAATCCGGTGCGATCCGATCAGCGCCTCGGTGCGAGCGAGCTCGTACCCGATGCAGAAGTGTTTGCCCAGCCCGAAGCCCAGATGCCCGGCTCGCCCCTCTTCGGTGGAGCCGCCGCTGCGCAGCTCCTTCGTGAGGTGGAGATCCGCACGGTCGAGGTCGAACGTCCGGGCATCGGCGAACACCGTCTCGTCCATGTGCGCGGCCGCCATACAGACCCGGACCCGTGCCCCGACCGGGATCTCGGTGCCGTACCACTCGACGGGTGCGGTGGTGAAGCGATCCTCGCTGATCACCGGCGGGCTGTGCCGCATGGTCTCGCTGAACGCGGCGTCCCACAGCTCCCGGTCGTCGCACACCCGCTGCCACAGGTCGGGCGAGCGGAGCAGGTTCCACCACATGTTGGCGATCGCCTTGTCGGTGGTCTCACCGCCGGCGATGAACAGCAGGCCGCAGAACGCGGTGATCTCGTCCTGGTCGAGGCGGTGTCCCTCGACCTCGGCCCGGGCGATCTTGGCGATGTGGTCCATGCGGGCCGGATCGTCCACGTTCTGGAGCGCCGGTGCGATGTGCGAGCAGAACTGCGCGTGCGCCTCGAGCCCCTTCTCACGCAACTCGGGGGAACCCGAGAGACCGAAGATCATGTCGGTGACCCATTGCCGGAACAGGTCGCCGTCGCCCGACATGCCGAGCATCGCCGAGATCACGTCGACGGGCAGCCGGGCGCTGAACTGCTTCACCAGGTCGAACCCGTCGGCGTCGACGAACCCGTCGATCAGCGCGTCGGAGCAGTCGGTGATCATGTCGCGGTAGGACGCGAGGCGTTTCCCGACGAAGTCCGGAGCCACGATGCTGCGCCGCACCACGTGCCCGTGGTCGTCACGCGAGATGAGTGTGGGCCCGATCACCTGGCCGGTCGACAGCTCGTATGTGGATGCCGAGTACGTCTCGTGGTCGGCGAACACCGCGGCGACGTCGTCGTACCTGGTGAGCCACCAGATGTCCGCCACGGTGTCGTGGAACAGCGGATGATCGTGACGCATCCGCTCCCAGGTGTCGTGGGGCGCCCGACGGTAGTCGTCGGTGTAGAGCGCCTCGGCCGCCAGCGCGCTCACGCCATCAGCCGTGCGCGTAGAAGGCCGGGTCCTCGTCGGGATCCGCCGTGCGGTTGATCGGACAGTCGTCGGCGATGTCGAGCATCGCCAGTGTGCGACCGATCCCCACGCAGAATCCGATGAGGGTGAGGAGCTCGAGGATCTGCTGATCGGTGAAGTTCGCCTTCATCCGTGCCCAGTACTCCTCGTCGCGGATCGTGTCCTCGTGGCTCCAGCAGAAGCGCTCGGCGGTCTCGGCCGCCAGCTTCTCGGCCTCGGAGAATGCGCCGATCTCGTCGTATTCCTCGACGCGGTGGTACAGGTCCTCGTCGAGTCCTTGCTGCATCGCCGATGCAGACCGGGTGTTGATTCAAATGTGGCACTGGTTGATCTGGGCGATCCGCATGCGAGCGATCTCCCGGATGCGGGTGTCGAGCGAGATCTGGGTGTAGAGACCCTTCCCCGCGAGGCCGATGCCCTTCGCGATCTCGGGCGAGGTCAGCCCCCACATTCGGCTGCGTTCCAACCCTTCCCCGTCGGGAACGTCGATGCGTGCCATGGTTCTCTCCCTCGCCTCCTCGCGACACCGGTGCGGAATTGATCAACCGGTTAGTTTGAGAGCGTACTTGGCCGACACAGGAGGCGCCCGATGAGTGAGTTCGACCTGGAGCAGATCGATCGACTGCTGAGCACCACGCGTGCGGTGCGCAAGCGCCTCGACCTCACCCGCGAGGTCCCCCGCGACCTGATCATGGACTGCGTGCGCCTCTCCACGCAGGCGCCGGCCGGAGGCAACTACCAGAAGTGGCGGTGGGTCATCGTCGACGATCCCGAGAAGAAGGCCGTCGTCGCCGACGCCTACCAACGGTCGTACGCGCCGTACATCGAGGCCCAGAAGACCGCGGTCTCCCAGCGAGCCCCCGAGAACTCGACCCTCGGCAAGATCATGTCGTCCAGCGACTACCTGGCCGAGATCCTGGCCGAGGTCCCGGTGCTGGCCATCCCGTGCTCGCTCGGTAGCCCGGCCGACGGTGGTGGCGGGGCCAGTGGGCTCAGCGGGAGCGATCAGGGGTGGTGGGGTTCGGTGATCCCGGCGATCTGGAGCTACATGCTCGCCGCACGCGCCCGCGGGCTCGGCACGGCGTGGACGACCCTGCACCTGCGCTACGCCGACGAGGTCGGCGAGGCGCTGGGGATTCCGTCGACCATCACCCAGCTGGCGTGCATCCCGACCGCCTACTACACCGGCGACACCTTCCGGCCCGGCACCCGCCGCCCGGCCGAGGAGATCACCTACTGGAACACCTGGAAGAACACGGACATCTAGCGCTCACAGCCGATAGACGCGGCGGGCGGTGCCGGCGAAGAGCATGTCTTGTTCGGTATCGGTGAAGCGGGAGGCGAACTGCTCGAAGGCACCCCACACGACGGCGTAGTCGACACAGAACTTGTCCACGGGGAAGTTCGACTCGAACATGCATCGCTCGGGGCCGAAGGCGTCGAGCATCACGTCGTACCAGCGGCCCTGCGCGGCCACGAACTCGCCCACGTCCGGTCGCTCGGTGCCGTCCATCGGCCAGAACCCGTTGTCGGGCATGGCCATGCCGCCGAGCTTGGCGACGACGTTGGGGCACGACGCCACCTCGGCCATCGCCGCCGACCACGGCTCGAAGATCTCGTCGTGGCGGCCTTCGAACGAGCCGACACCCAACGGCGTCGACAGGTGATCGAGGACCATGGTGGTGCCCGGCACGGCGCGGGCCAGGTCGAGGAAGTCGGCGAGCTGCATGTGGTAGTTCCACGTGTCGTAGGTCAGCCCTCGCTCGCCCAGGTGGGCCACGCCGCGACGGAAGTCGGGGTCGGCGGCCTTGTCGGGGGCGGCGCTGCCCGGGATCATCAGCGGCTCCCCTGCCGGTGCGCTGGCCAGGGCGTCGCGGATGCCGCAGAAGACCGGGCCGCTTGCGGCCTCGTGGGCGTCCAGCACCTCGTCGAGCTGATCGAGCGGCAACGTGAGATCGGCGTGACCGACGATGCCGAGGATGGTGGCGCCGTCACTGTCGGCGCTGGCGGCCGCCAGCCGGGACACGAACTCGGTCTCACCCACCGGCGCGAGGTGCGCCGGTCCGTCGGTGCGGTACTCGGCCCCGCACTCCATGAACACGGTCCCCACGAGCCCGGCGACGGTGTCGGTGTCGCCGTGCAGGTCCTCGAGCAGGTACTGCCCGACCGCGCCGCCCCCGAAGTCCGGACCCCAGAGATGGTGATGTGGATCGATGATCTCGCGAGTACTCATGGTGGGCAGTCTCGCACCTGACGCCACGCCCGTGTCCCACGCTCGGGCGTTCTGAGCCACAATCTGTGCCGGGCCGAGGTCTGGGGGGACACGCATGCCTGTCACGTATCCGGACGTCTGGGAAGCGATCGCCGACGCCATCCCGGACGCGCCTGCGGTCATCCAGGGAGACCTGGTTCGATCATGGCGCGACCACGACGATCGGTCGGCCCGACTGGCCGCCGCATTCTCGGCCGCAGGGCTCGGGCACGACACCAAGATCGGCCTGTTCCTCTACAACAGCCCCGAGTACCTCGAGACCCAGTACGCGGCGTTCAAGATCCGAGCCACCCCGATCAACGTCAACTACCGCTACCTCGACGAGGAGCTGTGGTACCTGCTCGACAACAGCGACTGCGAGGCGGTCGTGTTCCACTCGTCGCTGGGCGAGCGGATCGACCACGTCCGTGACCGGCTGCCCGACGTCCGGCTGTGGATCGAGGTCGACGACGACGGGTCGTCGGCCACCGAGGCCCTGGCCTACGAAGCGGTGATCGCGGCCCACGAGCCCGCACCCCGGATCGAGCGGACCGGCGACGAGCTCTACATGCTCTACACCGGCGGCACCACCGGCATGCCCAAGGGGGTCATGCGGGCGATGGGCACCTTCTCGCAGTTCTTCCTGGACTCGGTCTCCCAGGTGGCGGGCAAGCCCCCGTTCACCACCGCGGCCGAGGCCGCGGCGCACGCCGCCGAGCTCCAGGCCGCCGGCGCCGCCGACCGGGCGATTCCCGCCTGCCCGCTGATGCACGGCACCGGCGGGTGGCTCGCCGGGCTGGTCACCCATCAGGCGGGCGGTGCGGTGGTGCTGCTGGAGTCGCGCAGTCTCGACGTGGACGAACTGTGGCGCGTCGTCGAGCGCAACGGTGTCACCAAGGTGGTCATCGTGGGCGACGCGTTCGCCCGACCGATGCTCCGCGCGCTCGACGACGCCCGCGACGCCGGCCGCCCCTACGACACCTCGTCGATGCGCTCGATCGTGTCGTCCGGTGCGATGTTCAGCACCGAGGTCAAGGACGGGCTGATCGGCCACATCCCCCAGCTCGCCATCAACGATGTCCTGGGGTCGACCGAGTCCGGCATGGCGCGCAGTGTCGCCACCAAGGACGCCGACACCACGACGGCCAAGTTCGAGCTCAACCCCGGGACCCGGGTGTTCGACGAGAACGACAATCCGGTCGAGCCGGGCTCGGGCACCATCGGCTTCGTGGCGGCCACCAGCCCGATCACGCCGCTCGGCTACTACAAGGACCCGGAGAAGAGCGCCCGCACGTTCCGAGAGATCGGCGGGGTCACGTACACGATCCCGGGTGACATGGCGATGGTGGAGGCCGACGGTTCCATCACCCTCCTGGGCCGAGGGTCCAACTGCATCAACACCGGTGGAGAGAAGGTGTACCCCGAGGAGGTCGAGGAGGCCGTGAAGACCCATCCGGCCGTCGACGACTGTCTGATCTTCGGGATCGACGACGAGCGCTTCGGCCAGCGCGTCGTGGGTGTGGCGTCGGTCCGCGACGGGGCCGAGCTCCACCCCGACCAGGTGATCGCCCACACCCGCGAGCACCTGAGCCCGTTCAAGTGCCCGCGCGAGCTGGTCCTGGTGGCCGAGGTGCCGCGCGCACCCAACGGCAAGGCCGACTACGTGACGGCACGGGAGATGGCCGGGCTCGGCTGAGCCCCGGTCGCCACCGGTGGGCCGGCTCGATCGCGCCCGCTGGGCGGTGGTGCTCGTCACCGTCGCCGCCACTCCCCTGGCGTTCTCCACGTGGACGATCGACGTCTTCAACCTGACGGCGCTCACCGTGCTGTGGGTGGGGACGACGCTGGCGGCGGGCCTCCGCGTCGCCGCCCACGGCTGGCGGCTGCCGGCCCCGCCGGTCATCTGGCGACCGGTGGCGGCCTACGTCGCGATCCTGATGGTGACCACCCTCACCTCGCGGGCACCCATGGTCTCGTTCCTCGGGTCCTACGGCCGCTACGGCGGACTGGTCACGATCGTGCCCGCCATCGTGCTGGCGTGGCTGGTGGCCGACGGCATCGCGGGGTCGGCACGTCGGCGCCGTGAGGTGCTCATGGCCATCGCCGGCTCCGGTGTGCTCGGGGCCGCGTACCTCTGGTCCCAGGAGCTCGGCATCGATGCCTGGGGATGGCTCGAGCCCTGGGACCTCCCGCCCCGCCATCCGCCGGGTGCGCTGGGCAACTCCAACTTCTCCGGCGCACACCTGGCGATGGCGCTGGGGCCGACCGTCGTGCTCGCCGCGATGGCGCGCGGCCGGGCGAGGCTCGGGTGGGGCGTGGCGGCCCTGATCGTCCTGTCAGGGGTTGCGGTCAGCCAGAGCCGGGGGGCATTCCTGGCGGTCGGCGCCTGCCTGCTGGTGCTCGCGTTCGGCCGACCGACTCGCCGCCGCTTCGCGGTGGGTGCGGTGATCGTGGCCGCGGTCGTGAGCGTCGTGGCCCTGGCCACCAACGAGGGCGGCTCGGACGAGCTGCTCGCCACCGACACGTGGAGCGAACGCGTCGACCTCTGGGAGGTGGCCCTGAAGGGTGCGGCCGACCGGCCGGTGCTCGGCGGCGGGCCGGACCTCTTCCTCCTCACGTTCGAGGACCACGCAGGCGCGTCGTTGGCCGGCGTGGTGTCCGACGAACCGCACAACGTGCTGCTCGACCACCTCGACGGCTCGGGGTTCGGGGGCGCCGCCGCCTGGTTGGCGGTGGTGGCGGCCACAGTCGCTGCGGCTCGACGCGGGGGCCGAACGGTGCTCCCCTTCGCCGCGATGGGCGCCGCCTATCTGGCGCAGGCGATGGTCAGCATCGACGTCGTGCCGCTCGTGCTGTGGGGCTGGGTCGCCGTCGCCGGGATGGTGGGCGTGGCGCCGAACCGCCGAGAGCCGAACGTGACGATCCCGCGTTCCGTCGTGGCCGCCGCGTCGGTGGCCGCACTGTGTCTGGTGGCCCTCGGACCCTTCCGCGCCGACATGGCGCATCGCCGCGGGATCGAGGCGTCCAATGCCGGCGACGTCGAGCGCGCGCTCTTCCAACTCGAACAGGCCACCGACCGTCATGGTTGGGAGCCCCGCTTCCATCGCCGACTCGGCATCCAGCTCGTCCTCGCCAGCCGCGACGGCAACGACGCCGCCGCCGCCGAGGCCGCCGACGAGCTCCGCCGCGCCCTCGACCTCTACCCCGACGACCCCGTCACCCAGGAGTGGCTCAACCTGGTGAGCGAGTGAGCCAGGCCCACCGAACCGGGCGATCACACGGACGGTGAGCGGGGCCCACGCTGGGTGAGACCGGGTGATTTCGCGGCCAGTTCACCAACCGAACAAGTCGAATTCACGACCGGCACATAGGTTCCCGCCCATACGGCGAGACCACCGTGGACCGTCCACGGCGGAACTGGGACAACTGGGGACCGGAGATGTCCGACATGAACGACCTTCGTGAAGCAGCCGGGCGGCTGATCGCAACACCGGTACGGCGCATTCGCCTGGCAGTGGTGGTCGTCACCCTGCTGGCCGCGGGCCTCGGTGTCGCCACGCTGACCGGCGGAGCCGGCGCGGTGCCCCCTGCGGGCGCCGAAGGCGCGGCGCTCCTCACCCCGAACGTCGGCGACAGCTCGACGAACTTCCAGATCTCCCTCGAGACCACCGGCGGCGCCAACCCGTCCTGCCCCGGTGACAACCCTGCCGGTTACGTGTGGTGGGGTTTCCTGGTCCCGACCACGGTGGACCCGGGCACGCTGACCTTCGGCCCGAACGGTCCGAACGCCCCCGGCTTCGCACTCCTCAACACCGAAGGCAGCCCGTCGCTGGTCCAGGGCCTGCCGACGCTCGAGCCCGACTCCTTCATCCTGAACATCCCCAGCGCCAGCTTCTCGTTCGCCGGCGCCCAGGGCATCACCCCCGGCGACTACTACATCGGCATCGCCTGCGCCCTCAGCAACGCCACCGACACCTTCTGGGCCGAGGAGATCACCCTCACCGCCGACGGCGACAACGTCGCCTTCCAGCAGGGCGAGGTCATCGAGCCCGGCTCCATCGCCGGCCAGGTCACCGACAGCTCCGCCGCCCCCCTCGACCAGATCCGCGTCGACCTCTACACCGACGGCGACAACTTCGTCGCCTCCGACACCACCGACGCCTCCGGCAACTACAGCCTCGCTGACGTGGACCCTGGCGACTACAAGCTCAACTTCGTCGACACCCGAACCACGCCGATCTACACGACCGAGTGGTACGACGACCAGACCGACCAGGCCTCGGCCAACCTCGTCACCGTCGGCAACGGCGCAGCCGTCACCGGCATCGACGCCGCCCTCGCCGGGGGCGCCTCGCCCACCCCGACCCCCACGCCCGACGTCACGCCGACGCCGACGCCCGACGTGACGCCCACGCCCACCCCGGACGTCACGCCGACCCCGACCCCCGACGTCACCCCGACGCCGAGCCCCACGCCCGACGTGACCCCGACGCCGAGCCCGACGCCCTCCCCCACGCCCACCGGCACCGTGACGCCGACCCCGACGCCCACCCCGTCGCCGACGCCGACGGTCGGGCCCGGCCTCGACCTGGTGCAGGAAGTCATCTTCCGCCAGCCCGCCGGCGCCCTGGTGTTCACCCAGCGCTGCGGCGTCTACAACGACCTGCCGGCCGAGCCTGCGGTGAACTCGTTCCCGGGCTTCCCGTTCGACCTGCCTGCCCTGGCCGGCACCACCGACCAGACGGGCTCCGCTCCGGACGTGGACCTGGTCACCGATGGCGTGCAGCCTGATCCGCTGTTCGACCAGTACCCCGACGCCGGCACCAACCCGAGCCTCTGCGGGATCGACCTCGGCACCGCCGAGCCGATCCTCGACGGCCCGCTGGCGGCCCAGTACTTCGCCGCCTCTGGCGCCCTCAACGAGGTCACCGTGGTCGACATGCGTCCGGTCGATCCGGGCTGGATCGTCACCGCCTCGATCACCGACTTCACCTCCAACGGCGACAGCTTCTCGGGCAACTTCCTGGGCTGGACCCCGGTCGTGACCGAGGACTCCCCGCCGCTGGCCGGCTCGGGTTACGACCAGGTCGTGAGTGCCGGTCCGCCCGTGCTTCCCGGCACCGGCACCAGCTCGGGCCAGGGTCTGGGCGACGGTGGACGGGTGCTGGCCTCGGCCCAGGCCGGCGAGGGCAACGGCATGGCCGTGCTCGACGCCCGCCTGCGCCTCCTGGCTCCGGTCGATGCGGCACCGGGCGAGTACCGGGCCCGCCTGACCCTCACCATCCTCTGAGCCTGCTCGGCTCGCACGGTCGAATTCGCCCCTGACCCGACCACCGGGTCAATAGGGTGGCGCCCATGCGAGCCTTCAAGCAGGTCGACGTGTTCACGGCCGTGCCCTATCGGGGCAACCCGGTGGCGGTGATCCTCGACGCCGACGGGCTCGGTGACGAGGAGATGCAACGGATCGCCCACTGGACGAACCTGAGCGAGACCACGTTCGTCCTGCCCCCGACCGACCCCGGTGCCGACTACCGGGTGCGGATCTTCACGCCCGGATCGGAGCTCCCGTTCGCCGGGCACCCCACGATCGGGACGTGCCACGCGTGGCTGGAGGCGGGCGGGTCCCCCCGGGCCGAGGGCACGATCGTGCAGGAGTGCGGCGTGGGGCTGGTGACCCTGCGCCGCGATGGTGCCCGGCTCGCGTTCGCCGCGCCGCCGCTGATGCGTTCGGGGCCGGTCGACGAGGCTGACATCGAGGCCACCTGCAAGGTCCTGGCGATCGACCGCAGCGAGGTCGTCGCCGCCCAGTGGGCCGACAATGGTCCCGGCTGGCTGGCCGTGATGCTCGAGTCGGCCGAGGCGGTCCTGGCGCTCCGACCCGACTTCAGCGCCGTCGACAGCTACGACATCGGCGTGGTGGGCCCGCATCCGGTCGGGGTGGTCGGCCCCACCAAGATCGGCGCCGTGGGGCTGACGGGCGGCGATCCCGCCATCGAGGTCCGAGCCTTCTTCCGGGCGGGCGGCAACGCCGCCGAGGACCCCGTGACCGGGAGCCTCAACGCGGCGCTCGCCCAGTGGCTCCTCGCCGACGGCACCCTCACTGCGCCCTACGTGGCAGCCCAGGGGACCGTGCTCGGGCGAGCGGGCAGTGTGTTCGTCGACCAGGCCGACGGTCAGATCTGGGTCGGCGGCGACGCCGTCACCTGCATCGAGGGCACGATCTCGGCCTGACGTCAGAGCGCCGCCCGCTGGTCGACCAGCCACGCCCGGACGGCGGGGTCCTCGGTCAGACCGATGGTGTGGTCATAGGCGTGCCGGGCCGCCTCGACGTCGCCCTGTTCGGCGAGCAGCCACGCCCGGACCGCCCAGTAGGGCTGGTGGCGCTGGACGCGATCGGTGTCGAGGTCGTCCAGCAGGCACCTCGCCGGCTCCACCCCACCGGCCCGACCCAACGCCGCGGCGTAGCCGATCACACTGCCCAGCGTCGGGAACTGGTCGACCAGGACCGAATAGGTCTCGGCGATCGCGCGCCAGTCGGTCGTGCCCGACCGCGCCCGATGCACGTGGAGCGATTGGATCGACGCCTCGAGCTGATAACGACCCGGCTGCTCCTGCTGCGCCGCCCGCCACAGCGCCACCTCCCCCGACTCGATCAGCGCTTGGTCCCAGCGTGAGGTGTCCTGCTCGTGCAGCGGCACGAAGGCGCCGATCGGCGACCGTCGCGCGGGGCGGCGGGCCTCGCAGAGGCACAGCAGGGCGTACAGGCCCTTGGCCTCGGCCACGTCCGGCAGCAGTTCGACGAGCAGGCCGGCCAGCCAGATCGCCTCACCGGCAAGACCGGCAGCGGCAGCGGCCGCGTCGTCGGGGTCCTCCCAGCCGACCCCGTATGCCGCATACACGGCGTCGAGCACGTGGCCCACCCGGTCGGGGAGCTCCTCGGCCGGTGGGAGCTCGAACGGCACGCCCGCATCGACGAGCCGGCGCTTCACCCGAACCAGGCGCTGGCCGACCGTGGCCGGTGCCACGAGCATGGCCGAGCCGATCTGCTCGGCGGTGAGACCGAGCACGGTCTGGAGCATCAGCGGCGTCCGCATGCGTTCGGGGATCTCCGGGTGCGCACACATGAACAGCAACTCGAGGCGACGCTCGGGGATCCCGGGCCGGAGCGGCATGTCGTTGGTCTCGGCCGCCTCGAGGTTGAGGCGGATGTGCTGGTCGTTGCGCAGCTTGGCCTCGAGGTCCTCGCGCCGGCCCAGCCGCCGTTGCTCGTCGATGAGGCGACGCCGGGCGACCGTGAGGAGCCAGGCCTCGGGATTGTCGGGTACGCCGTCGGCCGGCCACTTCGACACCGCGACGGCCAGGGCGTCGGCGAGGGCGTCCTCGGCCATGGCGATGGAGCCACATCGCGACGTCAACCACGCGAGGAGCCGGCCGTACGACTCGCGTGCGGCCAGCTCCACGTCTCGGTCGACGTCGTCGGTGCGGTGGCGCGAAGACATCACTGGCGCGCGAGGGTCCGCGGCGCTCCGCTCACTCGGCGTGGGCCATCTCCACCACCGGCCGCAGCTCGACGGCACCGCTCTCGGCGGCGGGGCACGTGGATGCGAGCTCGAGGGCTTCGTCCATGGTCTCCACCTCGAAGATCATGTAGCCGCCGAGCGCCTCCTTGCTGTCGGCGAAGGGCCCGTCCTGGATCTGGCGTTCGCCGTCGCGGACGCGAAGGGTGACGCCGCTGGGCGCACCGTCGAGGATGTTGCCGCCGACGACCTTGTCGCCGACCGCGGTGCTGTAGGCCATCCACTTGCCCCAGTACGCCTCGGCGGCGGGACCGCCGCGATCAGCGAAATCCTGGGGGGTCTCCTGGATGAGCATGACGACCTTCATGGTGGTGTCTCCTGTCTCGGGCCCCGCTGCGGGGCCGTTCAGCACCTTCGTCGCCGGCGGCGACGCCGTTTCGACAACGCACCGGAGATTTCAGCGATCGTCAGGCGCGGAAGGGGTCGAGCTCGGCACGGGACAGCCCGTCCGCGTCGAGGCCCTCGTCGATGTAGCGATCGATCAGACGATGGATGTGGCGCATCCTGCCCTCCTGATAGCGCGAGAAGCTCACGCCCTTCTTCCCCGTGCTCTTGAGCCCGGCCTGGACCCGCGGCAGGTTGGCCATGTCCTGCTCGAACACGGCGGCGAGCGACCCCATACCGGCGGACTCGGTCCAGTCCTGGTCCAGCGTCAGCTCGACGATGTCGTCGGCCGGCGGCATGGTGTCGCCTTCGGGAGCCAGCTGGAGGCGAATCACGTCCATGAAGCAGGTGTCGGGCGTCGGCCCCGGGCGCCAGCGGTAGACGAGCGACTGTGACACGCCGGCCCACGGAGCGAACGCCGGGAACAGGTGGTAGAGGATCGCGTCGAGGACCTCGGCGTCGGAGTAGTCGCCCAGGTCGCGACCGAACCGGTCCGAGAGGGCGTGGCGCCAGTTGGCGGCGCTGACCTGTCGGGCGCTCTGTCCGTCGCCGACCGTCGCGTCGCCGCCTCCCGCACGTTCGGGGCGGAACGCGTGGTAGCTGTCGCTGACCTCCTGTTCGCTGATGCCGTCCAGGTTCGGGCTCTGCACCCCGAAGGCGTTGTGGAAGCGGGTGACGTGAGGGCTGTCCTCCCACAGCGAGTACTGGCTGTTGGTGTCGGCGCAGAACTCGAGGATCTGGGGGTGGGTGGCGATGACGTGGTACGCCTCGCTGAACGCCTCCATGCACACCTTCCAGTTGGCAGGCACCTCCTTGACGGTGTGCATCGCCCGGAACCGCTCGTCGAAGTCGAAGGCGTCGGCGAAGTGTTCGATCAGCTTGTCGGCATAGGACTCGAACGGCTCGGCTGCCGGATCCATGTTGACGAAGACGAAGCCGGCCCAGGTGGCCACCTTGGCCTCGGGCAGGCACGACGCCAAGGGGTCGCCCCAGATCTGGGGGAAGTCCCACTCGGCCGGCAGGGCCACCAGGGCCCCCTCGTTGGACCAGGTCCAGCCGTGGAACGGGCACTTGAACTCGTTGGCGCGACCGGGTTCGACGCGCAGCTTCGTGCCTCGATGCAGACAACTGTTGTGGTACGCCTTGATCGACCCGTCCTCGAGCCGGCAGATCAGCAACGACTCGTCGGCCACGTCATAGATGGCGTAGTCACCCGGGTCGGCGATGTCGACCTCCATGCACGCGAACTGCCACGTACGCGTCCAGAGGTAGCGGGCCTCGAGGTCGGCGAACGCCGGGGAGGTGTACCGGCTGCGGGGAATGTCGGCAGTCCCCTGATCGTGCCATTCGTCGTCGCGGAGCGCGGCCGGGACCGGCCTGGTGTCCGCCGCCAGCAGGTCCTGCACCGTTGGTGGGTTCTCGGTCGTCATGGTCACGATCGTACGGGACACTTCCGCTCCCGTCAGCAGGCCGCAGCGAGCGTCCTCAGGGTGTTCGGTACGATCGCGGGTGTGGGGACCACGGCGGACACCTCGAGCACATCCGGGGCCTGGGCGGCGGTCTGCGCCACGGTCGAGGCGATGCCCGAGCTCGACCGGTCCCCGGGCGACTGGGACCGGTTCGCGGACGCACTGTTCTGGACCGATCGAGTGCACGAGTCCATCGAGGCCCGACGCCGCTCGTACCAGGGCCATCGCGACGGGCAGGATGACGTGGCCGCTGCCCTCGCGGCCTGGCGCCTCTTCTACGACCACTTCCTCGTGGGCGAGGACACGGTGGCGAGCGGGTGGCGGGAGCGATGCCGCCGCCACGTCGGCATCGCCGGCGACGCCAGAGTCGAGGGATGGCTGACGGTGGCCGACGCGGACGTGCTCATGCGCTCGGGGGACGCTGCCGCCGCGGTCGAGTGCGCCGCGCGGGCGGCCGCAGCCGGGACGACCCATGGCGACGCGGACCTGCATGCGATGGCCCTGCAGGTGCTCGGTCGGGCCGAGATCGCCGTGGGCCGCCGCACGGACGGGCTGAGCCACCTCGACGAGGCCATGGTCTCGGTGATCAACGACGAGCTCACACCGCTGTACACCGGCTGGGTCTACTGCAACGTCGTGTCCACCTGCCATGGCCTCGCCGACCTCCGCCGGGCCGGCGAGTGGAGCGACGCGGCGATGCGTTGGTGCGCCACCCTGCGCGAGGGCTTGATGTATCCCGGACTCTGCCGGGTGTACGCCGCCGAGCTGGCGTCGCTCCGGGGCGACCTCGAGACGGCCGAGTCCTTCGCCCGACGAGCCTGCGAGGACCTCCTCGCCTTCGACCCCCGCTACAGCGGGGAGGCCCACTACCTGGTGGCCGACCTGTGCCGGATCGCGGGGAGGACCGCCGAGGCGGAGGCGCTGTTCATCAGGGCCCATGAGCTCGGACGCGATCCGCAGCCCGGCCTCGCCCGCCTTCGGGCGTCCCAGGGCGACGTCGACGAAGCTCTCGCGGCGCTGCAGTCCGCGCTCCGGCCCGGCCCGGCGGCACCGCTCCCGCGAGTCGATCTCCTCAGTGCCGTGGTCGAAGTGGGCGGCATGGCAGGAGCCACCGAGGCCATCCGAGCCGCAGCCGGGGAGATCGTGAGTCTGGGGCGTGACGGCGACAGCACCGTGTTGGTCGCACACGCCGCTGCGGCCGCCGGGACCCTGCACGCGCTCGACGGCGAGACCGAGCATGCGATCGGGAGGTACCGAGCCGCCGTCGACGCCTTCGCCGAGCTCGGCTGCGCACCCGACGAGGCTCGGCAGCGCCTCGCATTGGGGCAGGCGTGCGCCGCGGTCGGCGACGCCGAGACCGGGCGGCTCGAGATCAGCGCGGCCGAGGAGCTGTTCCGTCGGGTGTCAGCCACCGCCGATGCCGAGCGGGCGGCGGCCTCGCTCCGAGCCCTGGCTGCCCCAACCGATCAGGCCCCGAGCGTCTCGCCCCTGACCGCACGGGAGATCGAGGTCCTGAGCCTGGTGGCCGAGGGCATGACCGACACCGAGGTCGCCGACGCCCTCGTGGTCAGTCACCACACCGTCGCCCGCCACGTGGGGAACATCCGGACGAAGCTCGGCGTGTCGTCCCGAGCCGCCGCGACCTCCCGCGCCTTCGAGCTGGGGCTGCTGGGCGACCGCGCCGACTGATCCCCGATCGGCCATGCGACACCCGCGCCGCGAATGGCCGATTCCGGCGATGCGGCGCGCGGTCGCACCTTCGTACCGTCGACCCATGAGCACACCGACAGACGCAGAACCGACCGAGCAGTTCCAGATCCCCCTCGAGGTGGCCGAGATCTACGAGCGGAAGTTCGTCCCCGCGATCTTCGCCGAGTGGGCGCCGCACCTCGTCGACGCGGTCGGCGTGGCCCCAGGTCACCACGTCCTGGACGTGGCCTGCGGGACCGGCATCGTGGCCCGGACCGCCCAGCAGACGTTGGCAGGCGACGGAACCGTGACGGGGGTCGATCTCAACGAGGCGATGCTCACCGTCGCCGCCCGTGTCGAGCCGGCGGTCGACTGGCGACAGGGCGATGCGGCTGCGCTCCCGCTGGACGACGACGGCATGGACGTCGCCATGTGTCAGATGGCATTCATGTTCTTCCCCGACGCGGCGGCGGTGTTCGCCGAGATGGCGCGGGTGACCCGGCCGGGAGGTCTCGTCGGGGTGGTCGTCCCGGCCTCGCTCGACCGCCAGCCGGCCTACCGACCCTTCGTCGACATCGCGGTCCGCCACGCGGGTCCCGACGCCGAGTCCCTGTTGTCCACCTACTGGCGCTGTGGCGACCTCGATGCCCTCGCCGACGCTGCGGTCTCGGCGGGCCTCCAGGTCGTCGACCGCCGCACTCGGAGCGGCACGGCGAGTTTCGAATCCGCGGCGGACTTCGTGGCCACCGAGGTGGAGGGCTCACCGCTGCGAGCACGCCTCGACGACGAGACCTATGGCGCGATCAAGGCCGAGGTCGCCGACGCCCTGGCACATCACGCGGTCCCCGACGGCTTCGAGGTCCCGCTGGTGGGGCACATCCTGGTGGCCCGTGCCGGCTGAGCGGCAGCGGGCAGGCGGGCTCGATACGCCGACCTCACGGCCCGCCGGCTCCGACTCGCGGGCGGGAGCCCCTCCCCTCAGCCGAAGCCGAGCTCGCGGTAGGTGGTGAAGGCGCGGCGCGCCGCGGCCACGGCCTCGGTCGGGGTGCGGCCGAGGTACGAGCGCTCGACGATCGCCGGCCCCGTGAAGCCGACCTCGGCGGCGGCCGCTGCCACCGCGGCCAGGTCCACGCAGCCGGTCCCGGGCTCACAGAACACGTCGCGCGCCGCCGCGGCGGCGAAGTCGGCACCGTCGGCGACGCACCGGTCGCGGACCTCGGGATCGAGGTCGCGCAGGTGCAGATAGGAGACGAGGGCGGCGTGGTCGCGGAGGAACGCGGCCGAGTCGCCCCCCACGTACGCCAGCTGTCCGACGTCGAGCACGAGCGACACCGAACCATCGGTGTCCTCGATGAAGCGGTCGATCTCGGCCACGGTCTCGACCGCCATCCCCACGTGGGCGTGGAACACCAGCTCCATGTCGTGGACGTCCCGGGCGACCGCTGCCAGGTGGACGAGACCATCGACGATGGCGCGCCAGTGCTCGCCGTCGGGGACGACACGGCCGGTCGGACCCCACCGAGCCCGGGCCAACGCCAGCACGTAGCGCGCCCCTGCGGTGGCCTGCGCCACTGCGGCAAGCCGATCCCGCAGATCCTCCGGGCTGGGCGCCACCGAGAAGTCGATGGGCAGGTAGCCACACGTGAGCTCGAGCCCGCGCGACGCCAGCTCCGTCTGGAGCTGGGCGGGGTCCTCGGGGAGGTACCCGGCGGGACCGAGCTCCACCGCGGTGAATCCGATCTCCGCGGCCGAGTCCAGGAACTGCCGCCACGGCGTGGCGTCGGGGTCGTCCGCACGCCAGACCCCGTACGCATCGGGGTTGATGCCGAGACGACCGACGCCACTCATCGCGATCCCGACTCGAGCGCCGAGCCCGAGCGGCCACGGTCCGTCGCTGGATGGACCTGCGGGAACCATGGCCCGCGGAGCGGCTCGCCAGGTGCCACCAGCGCGGCAATGCCCGGGTAGCGAGGAGCCGGACGACCGGGCGGGTCGTAGATCACGTCGTCGCCGAAGAAGCGCAGCGACAGGGTGCGCCTCCCCGCCGAAGTCGTGGTCGCGCCACCGCCGTGCAGGACGCCCGGATGGAACAGGACGACGTCACCGGGCCGGGTCGCGAACGAGACGATGTCGAACGCGTCGCGGTCGGCCTCGATGTCCGGCAACCGGGGTCGCCCCTCTGCCGGGTCCGCGTACGGCGCGGTCTCGTCTCGGTAGTCGAAGGCCGATCCGGCGTAGGTCGGGCCGAGGTGGCTGCCGCGGACGAACTCGAGCGACTCCTCTGCCGGGGTGGGGTCGAGGGTGATCCAGGCACCCGCCAGCTGTCGACCGCCCGTGATCCAGTAGGTGGTGTCCTGGTGCCACGGCGTGCGCCGAGCCTCGCCCTCGGGTGCGTCCTTGACGAAGATCTGGTCGTAGAACAGCCACAGCCGCTCGGTGTCCAGCACGGCCGCGACCGTCGTCACCAGCGGCGACCACTCCGTCAGCATCCGGTACTCCGGGATCGCCTCGTAGTTGCAGTGGTCGTCGAGGAATGCACGCGGCGTGCCCTCGAAGTGATGGTGGCCGTTGGGGCCAGGGTTGCGCAGGTTGCGTTCGATCCCGGCTGCCACCAGCGCCATCCAGGACTCGTCCAACAGACCTCGGGCGACGACCACTCCGTCGCGCCAGTAGGTATTCGCCAACTCGTGGTTCGTCATCACTCCCCCCCCCGGAGCAACGTTACTCAACCGGCGTCGAGCAGGTCGGTGCGCACCGCGGCCTGACGGCCATCGGGGTCGTCGGTCCCATCCCGACGGCCCCGCCTTCAGCGGTCGGCTCGCTGCGCCGATGGGGTGGGCATGGGACTGATCTCACGACTGCTCGGCCGCCAGACGCTCGACCCGGAAGCCCGCTCGCCCGAACTGGGCCTGAGGTACGGCGACCTGCTGGTCCTCCAGCAGCTCGTCGAGGCCGGTGGCGACCCTCGAGCGCCCCGCCACGTCCTCTACTACCTCTACTTCGACGCGGAGGAAGCGGCCCGAGCTGCCGGCGCCGACGCGACCCAGCACGGGTTCGGCGTGGACGTCCGCCCGCCCGACGACGATGGTCAGTGGGCGCTGGTCTGCGAACGGCACGACTACGTGCTCGACCCCGAGACCGTTCGGGACAACTCCGACTTGTTCGACAGCATCGCGGAGCGCCACCGGGGTGAATACGACGGTTGGGAGGCCTCGGTCAACTGACCGTGGCTCGCCCCCACGCACACGCGTGGGGCCCGTCGGGTCGCTCACCCCGGTGGTCGCACGGGCCGGTCAGCCGCGGAGTCGGTAGAAGCGGAAGAAGTCGTTCTCGATCGGCAGCACCTCGACATCGGTGAAGCCGGCGTCGAAGGCGTACTGCTCGAACACCGGCCGACGCATCACCGTGCCCGTCGCGACCGACGAGGCCGCCGATCGGCCGTCGGGCAGACAGCACATGAGGCTGAAGCCGTACATGAGCTGCTCGATCGCGTCCGCTTCACCCGTGAACGTGTCGCCGACCCGCTCGTCCATGACGATCACCGCGCCGTCGGCTCGGACCATGCCCCGCATGGCCGTCAGCACCGAGACCGGGTCCGGCATGTCGTGGACGCACTCGAGGGCCAGCACCAGGTGGTAGCCGGGCTCGTCGACCTCGGCCACGTTCACGGTCTGGAACCGCACCCGCTCGCTCACGCCGTGTTCGGCGGCGTAGATCGACGCCTGCTCGACGGAGGGTGCGTCGATGTCGTAGCCGTCGACGGTCGCCGTCGGATAGGCGGACGCGATCCCGATCGACGACCAGCCCATGCCGCAGCCCACGTCGGCCACACGCCCCCCGGCCCGGAGTGCCGCGTCGACGTCCGGGATGGTCGGGAGATACTCCTGGCCGAGGAGCTGGAGGAACATCGGCCGATTGGCCTCGGCCTGCCCGCACCGGGCGCCGTCGCCGTGCTCGTGCCAGGCGACACCGGCACCGGTCCGATACGCGTCCTCGATGACATCGAACTGCTTCGCCAGCGTCGAGAGGAAGCCGGGGAACGGCGCCATGTAGCTCAGCGACTCGCGGTTGGTCAGGACCTCGACACCGGCGGGCGGCAGCGAGTACCGGCGTTCCGTCGGTGGCGCGGTGACCCCGTCCACCTCGACGTAGCCGGCCACGGTCTGGTGTTCGAGCCACTCTCGGGCGTAGCGCTCATCGGTGTCGGTGGCCATGGCGAGCTCGACGCTGGTCACCGCCCCTGCGTCGGCCATGGCCTCGTACCAGCCCAGCCGCACGCCGATCGTGGTGGCGAAGGTCCCCATCGCGCCGAGCAGGTCACCGAAGACCTTGTCGGCGTAGGCCTCGATCGCTTCGTCGTCGGCTTCGGGTCGTTCGTCGATCGACTTCGATTCGGTGATGGTCATGTGCACGTCCTCCTCGGGCGTCTGGTGACCGTCATCGTCCAGGTTCGGACCCTGAGGAGCTTGGGGATCTCCTGAGGATCTCACGGGGATCCCGCTTCCCCACTCGCCGGCGGGGGGTCACAATGGAGTCCATGTTCCGGTTCGAACGAGCCCGCGTGGACCCGGCGACGCGGTCGGTCGAGCTCGACGGCGAGCCGCAGCACCTGGAGCCGCAGGCCTTCGACCTCCTCGTCCACCTCATCGCGCATCGTGACCGGGTCCTGCCCAAACCCGAGCTGCTGGACGAAGTGTGGGGTGACCAGTTCGTGTCGGAGTCGGCGCTGACGACCCGGATCAAGGAGATCCGCAGGGCGGTGGGCGACGACGGCTCTCGCCAGGCGGTCATCAAGAACTACCGCGGGCGTGGCTACCGATTCGTCGCGTCGGTCGACACCAGCCCCGACGGCGCCCCCGCGCTCACACAGCCGGGGCTGTGCGGCCGCGACACGGACATCGCCCGCACCCTCGAGGCCCTGGCCACGGCACCGGTGGTGACGTTGGTCGGGCCCGGCGGCGTGGGCAAGACGACGTTGGCCATGGAGGTCGCAGCCCGTTCGCCGGGCGAGGTGGTGGTGCTCCGCCTCGCTCCCCTGGTCGATCCGGCGGCGGTCGTCCACGCGCTCCGCAGCGCCACCGGACTGGTCGACGCCGGGCCGGCCGAAGCGGACCTCGTCGCCGGCGTCGCCGCGCTCGACGCGCTGGTGGTGATCGACAACTGCGAGCACCTGGTCGCCGAAGCCGCCCGCATCGTCGACGCCGTGGCCGCCCACAACGGACCGGTCCGGATGCTGGCGACCAGTCGTGAACGGCTGGGAGTCCCCGGCGAGCAGGTGCTCCCCATCGCTCCACTCGGGGCCGAAGCCGCTCAGGAGCTGTTGGTCCGACGGGTTCGGGCCCTCACACCGGACTGGGCAGGAGCAGAGGAAGAGGTCGCACGCCTGGTCGAGCTGGTTGATCGGCTTCCCCTGGCGATCGAGATGGCGGCTGCCCGCCTGCCGGCGATCGGGCTCGACGACCTGCTCGACCTGCTCGATGACCGCCTCGACCTCCTCCGTTCGACCGACCGCACCGTCGAACAACGCCACAGCACCCTGCCCTCCCTCATCGAGTGGTCCGAGCACCTCCTGGAACCGACCGCCCGGCGACTCCTGGCCGAGCTCTCGGTGTTCGCGGGGCCGGTGTCCGCCGCAGACATCGCCGCGGTGGTCGGCGCGGTCACGACGGAGCTGACCGCCGGGCCGCTCGCCGATCTGGTCGATCGCTCACTGGTCGTCGCCGACACGTCGGAGCGCCCCACGCGGTACCACCTCCTCGAGACCGTCCGAGCCTGTGTCGCTCCGCGTCGTACCGTCACGGTGGAGGCGCGTCACGCCGACCACGTCGACGCTCTGGTTCGATCGGCCGACGCGGCGCTGCGCGGCCCCGACGAAGCCGCCGCCGCGCACCGGATGGCAGCAGCAGGAGCCGAGGTCCGTGCGGCCCACCGCTGGGCCCGAGAGCACGAGCCCGAGCTGGCGGCGTCGATCTCCGCGTCCCTGTTGCACTACGCGCAGGAGCGGCTCTGGGACGAGCCGGCGGCCTGGGCGCAGGCGCTGCTGGACACTCCCGGGCTCGCGCCGGAGATCGTTCCCACGGCATCGGCGGCGGTGGCATTCGTCGCCTCCAACCGCGGCGAGTACGACCTGGCCGCGTCGCTCGGACAGGCCGCACTCGGCGGAGAAGACGTCCGGGTTCGCGTCACCGGGCACGACACGCTGGCCAACGTCGGCCTGTACACCGGTGACCTCGCGCTGGCCGCCGACCACGGAGCGCGCATGCGGGCGATCGCCGAAGACAACGGTGACGGCACCGCCTGGGTGCTCGCTGCGGTGGCGCAGGTGCTCGCCGACCTCTACGGCGGCCGGCTCGACGCGGCAACGGAACGCCTGAGCACCGCCCGACCGCCCATGTCCCTGAGCCCCACGGGTCGGGCCTGGATGGCCTACTGCCGGGGCGAGGTCGAAGCGGCGCGCGGGGACCTGGCGCGGGCAGTCGCCTCGTTCGACCAGGCCATCCTGCTGGCCGAGGACGGCGCCTCGGAGTTCGCAGCCGGTGTGGCGAGGGTGTCACGGCTGTCGGCCACCAGCAGGATGACCAACGCCGACGACGCGCTGCCTGCGTTCGCCGAGCTCCTCACCCTCTATCGGAGTCGCCACAACCTCACCCACGGGGTGACCGCCATCCGCAACCTGGTGCCGCTGCTGGTGACGCTGGACCGCGACGAGCCTGCGATGACCCTGCTGGGGGCGCTCGACGACCCTGCGGTCAAGCGGACCTACGGGACCGAGTCCGACGCGATCGACGAGGCCGAGGAGGTCGTCCGCTCGCGGCGTTCATCGGAGCAGGTCGACGAGTGGATCACGGCCGGCGCCGGACGCGGCCCACTGTGGGCGCTCGATCACGCCATCGGCGCGATCAGCGACCGGTGATGTCCCGGACCGCGGCCCCGAGGTCCGCGCCGGGACCGTCGGCCCGCCACGCCACGTGCTGATCGGGCCGGACGAGCAGCGCGCCGTGGGGACCCACGGCGCACTGGTCGGTCCAGGCCTGGGCCACGGTGACGTCGACACCGATGCGTCGCTGACGAATCGGCACCTCGGTGGCCTGGACGGCCGCTGTCCAGGCATCGTGGTCACCGAAGGAGAGAAGGGTGAGGTGCCGGTGGTCGACGAGGTCGAGCGTCGAGGCCGCGCCGTCGGTGAGCCAGCCGTGCGGCAGACGGGCGCCGGGCGCCGCCACGGGTTCGTAGTCCCGGACCGGATCGACCTCCTGGCGGGTCACCGCAGGTGCAGCGATGGCACCACTGTCGTAGACATAGCCGAGCTGGAGTCCCAGCATGTCGAAGTGCGTCGCCTGCTCCTCCACGGCATCGGCGATCGCGCGCTGACGGCCCGAGTCGGCCAGCGCTCGTTCGAGCTGGGCCCTGGTGCGATCCTCGTGCAGCCCCAGCGCTCGCCCGAGGAGCGCCAGCTTCATCGCGTTCTCGAGACTGGCCTGACAGTTCGCCTGGGCGACTGGAATCCGCTCGTCGGCGTACGTGTCGAGCAGGGCATCGCTGGCCCAGCCGTCGTCCACTGCACCGAGCCGCCAGGTGAGCCCGTGGATGTCGGCCACCCCGCTGTTCAGTCCCAGCCCGCCGGTGGGCGGGAACCGGTGGGCGGCATCGCCGGCCAGGAACACCCGACCCCGACGCATGGCGTCCGCCACCTGCGCGCTCATGTGCCACACCCCGCGGTGCAGCACCTGCATCGGACCGGCATCGACCGCCATGGCTCGGCGCACCAGCGCCTCGCAGCGCTCGTCGTCGTAGTCCTCGGCCGACTCGATGTCGGGATCGAACGAGTGCATGTAGACCCACTCGCGATCGGCGCCGTGACTGACGAAGCTCCCGGCGGACTCCGGGTCGAGCACGAAGTGCAGCACCCCCGGGTGGTCGCCGACCACCGGTCGTAGGTCCGCGGCGACGTGCACCATCACGAAGCTCTGGATCCTCGGGGGACCCGTCATCTCGATACCCAACGATCTCCGCACCCCGCTCCCGGCACCGTCGCACGCGATGAGCCAGCGCGAGCGCACCTCGATCACCTCGCCGGTCGCGACCTCGACGATCCGGGACACCACACCATCGTCGGTCTCGACGCTCGACTCCCATCGATGGCCGTAGCGGAGCTCGGCGCCGTCACGACGCTCGAGCTCGGCGGCCAGCAGTGGCTCGAAGCGATGCTGGGAGAGATTGCGGAGCGGGGTCGGGGTGTAGCGCAGGCACTCGTCGCCCTGACGCTCGAACGGCAACGTGCCCACGACCTGCCCGCCCAGACGGGTCACGAAGTTCACGTGCCCGGCCTCGGCAGGATCCTCGGCGAGAGCGGCGACGGCGTCCATGTCGATTCCCGCCTGGCGACAGATCTCGAAGGTGCGCGCATTGACCACATGGGCGGCCGGTGCGGTCTGTGGCCCATCTCGGCGCTCGACGACCATGACCTGCCGACCCTGCTCCGCGAGCAGGATGCCGCCGAGCAGGCCCACGGGTCCCGCGCCGACCACCAGATGGGGGACCCGGACCGTGCGCATCGGGACCCGGCGCGTCAGATCAGACCGGCGTAGCTGCCGCCGTCGAGTTGCAGGTTCTGTCCCGAGATGAACCCGGCCTGAGCGCTGCACAGATAGGCGCAGGCGTCACCGAACTCGTCGGGCCGTCCCAGGCGACGGGCGGCGATGGTCTTCTTCATCGCGTCGTAGGCCTCGTCGACGGTGATCCCGGCCCGGTCGGCATGGAGCGCCGCCATGCCCTGCTGCCGGGCGGTGTCGAACCGCTCCGGCAGCAGGTTGTTGATCGTGACGTTGTGGCGGGCCACGTCGCGCGACAACGCCTTGGCCACCGACGTCAGCCCCGCCCGCGCACCCGTCGACAGGCCCATCGCAGGGTTGGGGCTCTTGACCATGGCCGAGGTGATGTTCACGATCCGCCCGAACCGGCGCTCGACCATGCCGTCGAGCACCGAGCGGATCATGAGGACCGGCGCGAGCATGTTGGCGTCGAGCGCATCGACCCACGAGTCACGATCCCAGTCGCTGAACCGGCCCGGAGGCGGACCACCGTTGTTGTTGACGAGAATGTCGGGCTGCGGGCAGGCCTCGACCAGCGCAGCCCGAGTCGCCTCGTCGGCGATGTCGCCGGCCACGGTGGCGACCTCCACGCGGTGGGTGGACCGCAACACTTCGGCGGCGGCGTCGAGCGTGGCGACGTCACGCCCGTTCAGCACCACGTGTGCACCCTCTCGGGCCAGCGACGTCGCGCAGGCGAGACCGAGCCCACGGCTGGACGCACACACGATCGCCCGGCGCCCGGCGATGCCGAGGTCCACGGGTCAGTCCGCTGCCGATGCGTCGAGGCGCGACACGAAGGCGGAGCGCCACTCCTCGATCGGCTGGAACTCCGGCTTGTCCGACAGTTCCGCGCGTGTCGTCTCGACGATCTCGCCGTCGGATGCGTCGAGGTCGAGGCCCCGGAGGTACGGCTGGGCGACGTGGAACGGGGAATCGACGAAGCACTCGAGGCCGTTGCCTTCGGGGTCGTTGAAGTAGAGGGACCACGCGTTGCCGTGCGAGACCGGATGCACCTGGTCGACGCCGGCCTCGGCGAGTCGATCGGCGACGGCGCGGAGGTCGTCGAGGCTCCCCGTGCGGAACGCCAGGTGGTCGGCGAACACGATCTGGTGGTCGGGTGTGTCGGCGCCCTGGATGAAGACCATCTGGTGGTGTTCGGCGGGGTCCTGGGACAAGAAGGCGAGCTCGGGCTGGCCCGGCCCCGGGGCGCCCCGATTGGTGACGTGGAAGCCCAGGACCTCGGTGTAGAAGTCGACCATGGTGTCCAGGTCCTGGACGGCGATGGTGGTGTGGCTGAGGCTGAGGCGAGGTGTGGCCATGACGGGTCTCCGATGCACGTGGTCGACCCCAGTCTCCTGAAGTCTGAGGCACCTGTCAATATTGAGAGACCTCCCAATATTCGCTAGTCTGCACCGCGTGCCGACCACCGAGCAGCCCACCACCCGCGGTCATCGCAAGAAGGCGCGGACGCGTCGCCAGCTCGTCGACGCCGGGCTCCTCGTCCTCGCGTCCCGCGGCGAGGCCATGACGGTGACCGACGTCGTCCACCAGGCCGGCGTGTCGAACGGCACCTTCTACAACTACTTCGCCGACATCGACGAGCTCACGTTGGCGCTGGCCGAACACGTGGCACTCGCAATCGCCGAGGCCGCCGCCGCCGAGCCCATCGACGACCCCGCCGAGCGCTTCGCCTACGCCACGGCCCGGATCCTGACCACCGCCGAGGCCGACCCCGTGTGGGGCCGCGGCTTCCTGCGTTTCGCCACCAGCCCGGAGAGCGGCACGGGCGACATGATGCGCCACCCGCGACAGGACGTCGCCGCCGGCCACCGCCTGGGACGGTTCACCGTCCCCGCCGACGCAGCCACCCTCGACCAGGTCTCCGGCCTGGTGCTCATGACGATCCACCGCATCGTCGACGGGCGCGGGGACGACACCACCACCCTCGACGCCACCACGCGGGGACTCACCGCACTCGGCATGGACACCACCGAAGCGCGAGCGATCGCCACCACAGCGGTCGAACGCGCTCGGGCCGACGCCACCCGCTGACCACCCTCCGCGCACCCCACCGACGCCGCCCGCCGCACCCCACCGACGCCACCCGCCGACGACCCTCCGCGCACCCCCGACACCTCCACGCGGGGGCTGACCGCCCGCGGAGCGCCACCGGCCGCGGTACTAACGTCGTGGCCATGTCGCACCCGCAGATGTTCGACGACGACGACCCGGTGCTCGCGAGGCTCCGCGACCTCTGCCTCTCGATGCCCGGCGCCGACGTGAAGATCTCCCACGGTCGCCCGTCGTTCTTCACCAAGAAGATCTTCGCCGGCTACGGAGCCGTGGTGAAGGGCGACCACCGAGCGGGTGACCACGACCAGGCCTTGGTGTTCATGCCGGACCCCGGCGAGCTCGCGGCCTACGAGGACGACGACCGGTTCTTCACCCCGGCGTACTGGGGTCCGTACGGCTGGCTGGCCATCGACTTGGACCTGAGCGGCACCGACTGGGACGAGATCGCCGAACTGGTCGAGGACTCCTACCGGATGACGGCCCCGAAGAAACTGATCGCCGAGCTGGACGCCGACTGACCGGTCAGTCGCATCCGACCTCGGGCCGGGACCGCCACTCGGGGATGTCGCCGAGCCGGACCGGGACCTCCTCGGTGGCGTCGACCACCAGGCCCACACCGTCGACGACAACCACCGTGACCTGGCTGAACATGACCTCCTGATCGTCGAGCGGCGCGTCCAACGCCGATTCGTCGAACTGGGGGTCGAGGACGCTCACTCGCGGGTAGATCGACGTGAACACGATGTCGACGACACCATCGCCGGGCACGCAGGTGACCGAGTAGTAGCACCCGGTGGGAGCGCACCCGTTGCCCCCGGCGAAATAGGCATAGGTCAGGGTCCCGTCGCCGTCGTCGAAGGCGACATCCTCGGTGGCCACGGCCCGCAGCTCACACCCGACGAGCTCGAGGATGACGCCGGAGAGCAGGGTGTTGCCGCTGAGCGACCAGAAGACCTCGTCCAGGCCATCCGCGTCGACGTCGGATGCGGCCAACACCGCGTCGAAGAGATGGAATGCGGCACCCAGCTCCAGCGGCACGCTGACCGCTCCGTCGCTCGAACGCACGACCTGCACGGCGGCCGGACCGAAGTCCACCGGCTCCGTCATCCAGAACTCGTCGTCCGCACCGTCGCCGTCCACGTCTGCCACAGGGGTGCCCCGGTCACTCGGATGGACTCGCTCGGCTCCTGGCAGGAGTGCGGCACAGAGGGGCCCGGTGGTCGGCGTCGGCTCGGGCGCGGGCTCCGGGGTCGGCGAGGGCAGCGCCGTGGGGGTGGTCTGGGGCGCTTCGACCTCGGTGGGCTGGGTCGTCGGCTCAGCCGGTGCCGACACCGTCGGTTGGGAGCTCGGCTCGGCATCGACGGCCACCGTCGCGGTGGGCTCTGGTGCGGCCTCGACGGTGCCGTCGGCGTCACCACCACCACATGCAGCCGCCAGGGCAGCGAGGGTCACGAAGAGCACGAGCGGGGCACGATGGACCGAGTTCACCCGGGCAGCGTATGGGCAGTCCGAGCCCACTCATAGACTCCCACTGCCGTGCAGCCCCCCGAGACCACCGTGCTCCGCCTCCGTCCGGACGATCTCGACCAGACCCTGGTCGAGATCGCGGCCGCGGTCCTCCGCGACGGTGGTCTGGTCGCGATTCCCACCGAGACGGTCTACGGACTCGGCTGCAACGCGCTCGATGCCGATGCGGTCGATCGGGTGTTCTCGGCGAAGGGCCGCCCAGCCTCGGACCCGCTGATCGTGCACGTCGACGGGCTCGACATGGCCACGACCGTGGTCGCGGGGGATCTGCCGCCGCCGGCGGCGACGCTCGCGGCGACGTTCTGGCCCGGGCCCCTCACGTTGGTGCTGCCCCGATCGTCGCTGGTGCCCGACGCGGTCACCAGCGGCCTGGAAACGGTCGGCGTCCGCAGTCCGGCGCACCCGGTCGCCGCTGCGATCATCCGCGCGGCGGGCGTTCCCGTTGCGGCGCCGTCGGCCAACCGGTTCGGCCGGATCAGCCCCACCTCGGCCGACCACGTAGTCGACGAGCTCGACGGCCGATGTGACCTGATCGTCGACGCCGGCCGCACCGACCACGGCGTCGAGTCCACGGTGGTCACCTTCGACGGCGACGAGGCCGTGGTCCTCCGCCACGGCGCCATCACCCTCGAGCAGCTCGCCGAGGTCGTCCCCACGCGCTCCCTCGATGTGGACCGGGGCGACGAGGCGAAGGCCTCGCCGGGTCACGACGACCGCCACTACTCGCCTCGCGCCCACACCATCGCCGTGACGGCCGGCGTCCACGCCCACACCGGAGCCACGTGGCCCGCAGACGTCGTTCATCTCGGGTACGGCGACCGGAGACCGTCGCTGCCCGCGGGGTGGGACTTCGTCGCGCTCGGCGAGCTCTCGACGCTGGAGGGCGTGGCCCACGACCTCTACGACACCCTTCGGCGCGTCGACGAGTCGGGACCCGCCGCGATCGTCGTCGAGCTGACCGGCGCCACCGGCCTCGGCCGCGCCATCGACGATCGCCTGACCCGCGCCGCCGGGTCCGTCGTCGCGGACTCGTCGGCGCGCCTGGCGGCGGCACTGGACCGACACGGCTGACTCCGGAACCCGACGATCAGCGACCGTTCCGCTGCCCGCATCCCCTGCGCTGGTGAGACCGCTCCGGGGCCCTACCCAGCCGACCTCCTGACCGCAGGAGGCTCGCTCGGGAATCACGCACGCCGAGGCTGGGTTGTCGGACCGTGGCACTCGGTACCGTCGCCGTCGCGTTCGTCACCGCCCTGGTCCTGGCTGCGTGCAGCGACGACTTCCCGGCGGGCCCCGGCGACGCGCCACGAGGCAGCGCGGTCGCCGTCGCACCGGACCGCCCGCTCGCCCTCGGCGATCCCGACGCCATCGCTCCCCTCGACCCCCGGACCCTGCTCGTCGACGCCGAGACCATCGTGTTCGACACCTTCGACGGTGGGTCGATCACACTGGCCGCGGCGGACGAATCCAGCGTGGCGGAACTGCTCGACGCCATCCAGCCGATCGACTCGCCCGTCTACGAGCCGGCCGACCGTGCGGACTGGTTGGAGCCCGACGACGTCGTCCTCGGCTTCGTCGACGATCGTGGCGCCGCGTGGGCGTACCCGGTTCGGATCCTGAACTTCCATGAGATCGTCAACGAGCAGTTCGCCGGCATCCCGGTCCTGATCAGCTACTGCCCGCTGTGCGGGAGTGGCGTGGTGTTCGATCGACGCGTGGACGGTCGCACCCTGTCGTTCTCCAACACCAGCGCGCTCCACGAGAACGACCTGGTCATGGTGGACCGCGAGACCGGGTCGTACTGGTGGCAGGTGCCGGGCCGGGCCCTTGGCGGCCCGTTGGCCGGCCGGGAGCTGCCGCTGCTCAGCTCGCGGATGGCGACCTGGGCCACGTGGCTCGCGGCCCAGCCGGCCACCCAGGTGATGGTGCGTCCGTTCGGGCGCAGCTTCGATCGCGACCCGTTCGTCGGCTACGCCGATCGCGTGGACGACGGCCGCACCCCGTTCCCAGTGTCGCCTGACGCACTCGCTGACGGCCGCCTCTCGTCGGGCACCGCCGTTGTGGTCGTCACCGTCGACGGTGAGACCCGCGCCTGGGCGGTCTCACCGCCCAGGACGGTGGCCGACCGTATCGGCGACACCGACGTGACCGTGACCGTCGACGGCACCGGAGGCACCGTGGTCGACGCCGGCGGCTCCGTGCTCCCGGCGCGGGCGTCACTGTGGTTCGCCGCGGTGGCGTCGTTCCCCGAGGTCACCGTCGGGCCCTGAGACCACGGTCCGTGGCGGCGGAATCACACCGATGAAACTTCAGACGAACGTCGCCGAGGCATAACCCCACTGTCACCTTCAGCCTCAACAGTCACACCGTGGTCCCGTCGCGCGTCCTGGTGCACTTCGTGTGGATGGGCCGACGATTCCCCTACCACTGCCGGCTCGCCGTGGAATCGGCACTCGACGCCATGCCCGCGGCTGAAGTCGTCGTCCACCTCATCGGTGAACGACCGAACGACCCCCACCTCGAGGCCGTGGGCACCCACGACCGGGTACGGGTCCGATCGGAGAAGCACGACGAGCTCCTCGAGGCCTGCCCGGGCGGCGCCGGCCCCTATCTCGACCTCCTGAGTCGACTCCCGGCCGGGAGCCCAGCCGCCATCAGCAACCTGGCACGACTCGCGATCCTCTTCCGCGACGGTGGCGTGTACCTCGACACCGACGTGGTGGTGTTGGCCCCGGTGGACGACCCCGACGAGATCGGGGCGTACCTCGGCGTCGAACGGGTCTGGGCCGACAACCGATCCCGCGTATCCAACGGCCTCGGCGTTGCGGGCGCCATTCGGGCGACGCCCTGGGCCGCCTCGTGGGTCTCCAACCGGGTCAGCTGCCGGCTTTCGCGTGGACGCTTCGTCCGCGACACCTACCGGCGCCCGCCGCGCTGGAGCCGACTCCAGGCCAACAATGCGGTGCTCGGAGCCCCGATCGGTTCGGACTTCGCCGCCGCGGCGCTCCAGCGAGCCCTGGAAGTCGACCCGTCCGCGCGGTTCGCGCTCGGCCCCTCGCTGGTCGACGACGTCCGACGCGAAAGCCCGGAAGTGGTCCGCACCCTCCCGCCGGAGCGCTTCTACGCGGTCCCGCCGGGGCAGAGCTACCGCTGCTTCGAGGACGTCCACATCGATCTGCCCGCCGAGGCGCAGGTCCTCCACTACGTGGCGAGCAACCACAAGCGACTCCTTCGCGAGCTCGACATCGACCACCCCCGGTTCGAGACGGGTCGAGCCCCGTTCTGGCAGCGGAGCCGGGTCGTCCGGCGACGGATGGCCGAGCTGGCGCCCGCCGGCCCGGGGAACCCTTGAGCCCGGAGGCGAGGAACACCGGCCTCATCGCCGTCGGCCAGACGGCGGTGAAGGCCACCCAGCTCATTCTGGCGATCCTCCTGGTCCGGCTCATGAGCCCCGAGGAGTGGAACGAAGCGGCGTTCCTCCTGTCGATCTACCTCGCCGGCACCACGATCGGGACGCTCAACCTGCACCACGGCATCGTCTTCTTCCTGCCGCGGGTCGACCAGGACAAGCGACGCAACCTGGTGCTCCAGAACGTGCGGCTCCTGCTCGGCATCGGAGCGCTGATCACCGTCGGGCTCATCGCCGCGCGCCCGGCCCTCAGCGGCGGGCAGCTCGGCGACGGCGACATCCTTCCCTGGCTCGGTCTCGCCATCACCCTCGAGCTGCCGGCCGCCTGCATCGGCATGACCATGATCGGCCTCGAACGCTACGAGGCCGTCGCCGCCTGGGACCTGGTGGGCACGGCCCTGGTCCTGAGCGCGGCGATCATCCCGGTGGCTGCGGGGTACGGCGTCGACGGGCTGGTGATCGGGCTGCTCGCCGCGGGCGCGATCCGGTTCGCCGCGGGGCTGTGGGTCCTCTACCGATCCCTGCCGGGGACTCGTGGCGGCCTCGGGCGGGACGTGCTGATCGACCAGCTCCGCTACGGGATCCCGTTGGGCGCAACCATCGCGGTGGCCATCCTCAACCGACTGATCGACAAGTGGTTCATCGCCGCCTTCCGGAGCGAGGACTTCGGCGTCTACGCCGTCGCCGCGCAGGAGGTGCCGCTGCTGGCGGTGCTGCCCTATGCCGGCGGTGCGGCGCTGGTGACCAAGCTCGTCGGTGCGTTCCACGACGACGATCGAGGGGCCGCCCACCGCCACTGGCTCCAGCTCACGGGCACGATGTCGCTCCTCGTCGCTCCCCTGGGCATCGGGCTGATCCTCGTGGCCCCCGACCTCGTCCCCGCGATCTTCGGCGACGAGTTCGACCGTGGTGTGCTCCCGTTCCAGATCTTCACCGCGATCACGGTGCACCGGGTCGCCGAGTACGGGATGTTGCTCCGAGCAGCGGGCTGCACCCGCGAGCTCCTGCACGTCGCCAGCGTGACCCTCGGTGCGAACGTGGTGCTGGCCGGCGTCGGCGCGTGGCTGGGCGGGATGACCGGTTCGGCGATCGGCACCCTCGCTGCCAGCGCGCTCGGATGGTGGGTCGCCCTCCACCACATCGGCCGGGTGCTGGACGTCCCCTTCCGTCGAGCGTTCCCGTGGCGACGTTGGATCAGCTCGGTGCTCGTCAGCGCCGCCGCGGCGTTGGTCGCCTTCGGGGTCGCCCGGACCCTCGGTGTCGACGGCGTTGCCCGCATCGTCACCGAGCTCATCGCCTTCGTGGCGCTCGCCGTCCCCGGGCTGCGCGTCGTCGCCGCGACCGCCATCGACGACCAACGACCTCCCGACCGACCCCCGGCCGCACTGCGGTCGCTGATCTGACCGGAGTCCCCGTGGCGACCCCAGAAGAGCTCACGACCGGCCGCAGCGCGAACCCGGCCCTGCGTGATCGAGCCGGCCGAAACCTGGACGCCTGGGGCGACCCGGTGGCGCGCGGGTTCCTGACCGGCCAAGGCCTCTACCTCACTGCCGACTCGATGACCGCGCTCACGCTGGCCACCGTCCTGCTCGTGGGTTCCGACAACACCATCGAGCCCCGGGCACTGGTCACGGCCCTCACGTTGGCGATGCTTCCCTATGCGGTCATCGGACCGCTGTCGGGCGCACTGGCCGACCGGTGGAACCGCCGCCGAGCCCTCGGCGGCCTCGGGACGATCCGCGCACTCCTCACCGCAGCGGTCGCACTGGCGGTGGCGGTCGGATCCGAGACGATGGCCCTCGTCGCGGCAGCACCGCTGATGTGCGCCGGCCGCCTCTTCTACATGCTGCGGGCCGCCTCCCTCCCGCGCGTCGCCCCACCCGGGCTGCTGGTCCGCGTCGACGCGTGCTCGCTGTACGTGTCGATCACCGCCAGCGCCATCGGCGCATCGATCGCGGCGACCGAACTGGGCGGCGCCACCATGGTCCTGAGCGCCGCTGCCGGACTGCAGCTCCTGGCGGGACTCAAGTTCCTCACCCTGCCGATCTCGCTCGGCGGCGGGGACGGCAAGGCACACACCGGCAGCTGGGAGGCGGCCGTACGAGCGATGACGCAGCGACCCACCCGGACCGTGGTCGGGCTGACCGTCACCCACCGGCTCCTCCTGGGCGCGCTGTTCGGGACCCTTCTGGTGGTGGCGTCGCACGACCTCGGGTTGGCCGACCGAGCCCATCTCGTCGGTCTCGTGGTCACCAGCCTCGGTTCGTTCGCCGGCACCCTCACCGCACCCCACCTGCGATTCCGACTGGGACTCGAACGTCTGGCGGCCGCGGCCTTCGTGGCTCCAGCGGTCGTCCTGCTCGCCAGCCTCAGCCTCCGCCACGACAGCGCCGGCGGGGCAGTGGCCCTCGGCATGGCCGCGGTGGTGACCTACTTCGCGTTCCAGAACACGCGCGTGGCCACCGACGCCGTCGTGCAGACGTCCACGCATGACGCCAGCCGCGCCAAGTTGTTCTCGCTCTACGACGCCGCCTACAACGTCGCCTACTACGGGGGTGCGGCGGCGGCGATCGCCGCCGGGTTCCACCTGCGCCCGACATCCAGCATCGGCATCATCGGCGCGGCCTATGGTCTGGTCGCACTGGCACTGGTCTCCCGTCCCACCGACCTCGACGCGCCTTCGACGGGGGTGGCGTGATGCACATCCTGCAACTTGCCAACTTCTACGGGTCCACCACCGGTGGACTCCGGGTCGCGCTCGACGAGCTCGCGGCGAAGTACCTGGCGGCCGGAGCGCGCGTGACCACCATCGTCCCCGGTCGCCGCAACCGACAGTCCACCGACGCGTTCGGCCGCACGATCGTCGAGCTCCGGGCACCGCTGGTCCCTGGCCTCGGTGGGTATCGCATGATCGTCAACACCGCAGCCATCGAGCGCATGATCGACGAGCTGCGGCCCGACGTGATCGAGCTGTCGGACAAGACGACCCTGGCTGCCGTGGCCACTCGCGCCAAGACACGCCCACCGGTCGTGCTCATCTCCCACGAGCGCCTCGACGAGGTCGTCGGCCAGTCGTTCTCCCGCCGCTTGACCGTCATCAAGGCGATCCGAGCCTTCAACAATCGCCTGGCCGACAAGGTCGACGCCGTGGTGTGCTGCTCGGACTTCGCGGCCGAAGAGTTCCAGGCCGACGACGGTCCGCCCATCCGCCGGATCCCGCTCGGTGTCGACCTGGAGATGTTCACGCCGGGCCCGACGCCCGCGAACGCTCGGCCCGAGGTGATCACCGTGGTGCGGCTCTCGGCCGACAAGGGGCCGATGCTGCTGGTCGACACGTGCCGGCATCTCGTCGCCACGGGCGTGGACCACCACTGGACCGTGCTGGGCGACGGGCCGCTGCGGCCGGAGCTCGAGGCGGCGGCGCGCCACCTGCCGATGACGTTCCTGGGCTACGAACGCGACCGTCACCGCATCGCCGCCCGCATCGCGCAAGCGGACGTCGGCGTGTCGCCGGGGCCATGCGAGACCTTCGGCCTGGCGGCGCTCGAACTGCTGGCCTGTGGCACCCCCGTCGTCGTCCCCGCCCAGGGGGCACTCCGCGAACTGGTGCCGTCCGAGGCGGGACGCGTCCGGCCGAGGACGGGACCGGCGTTCGCCGACGGCATCGCCGACCTGCTGAGCGGTGACCGACGGGCGCAGCGGCTGGCGGCCCGCTCCCATGCGGAGCGCTACTCGTGGGGCTCGACCGCCGAGCAGTTCCTGGTGCTCTACGACGAGCTGATCACCGAGCACCGCACCGGCCCGGCCCACCGCACCGCGGCCGCCTGACCGACGGCCGCACCGACCAACCGGTTGCAGATGGTCCGGCGGGACACAGCCTGAACGACGCGATGGTGGCGTTGCTCGGTGCATCGATGACCCTGGCCGACGTGCTCGACCCGAGCGCCTGGTACGACTCCCACGATCTGGCGGTCGAGGACTGAATACGATCTCGGGGCATGAGCCACCGCCAACCCGAGTTCTCCCATCCGCTCGTCGACGAGGCCGCGCGGCAGCAGTACCGGGACGACGGCGCCACCGTCGTCCGCGGCGCCGTCGACGACGAGTGGCTGGAGCGCCTCGCCGGCGCGATCGAGCGGGACATGGAGCGCCCGGGCCCCTTCGATCACAGCTACGACGTTGGCGACAGCCGCTTCCACGGCAACCTGCGCGTCTGGCAGCACGATCCCGAGTTCGCGGCGTTCTGTCTCGAATCCGAGGCGCCGGCCATCGCCCGCGCGTTCCACGGCGGCGGCCGCCTCAACCTCTTGTACGACCAGCTGTTCGTGAAAGAGCCCGGCGCCGACCATCCCACGCGCTGGCACAACGACCAGCCCTACTGGCCGGTGTCGGGCATGGACGTCATCTCGATCTGGGTCGCGCTCGACCACACCACCGCCGAGAACGGGCGAGTGGAGTTCGTCGCCGGCTCGCACCGGTGGGACCGCTGGTTCCAGCCCGAACCGTTCGGCCCCAACCAGAGCATCGACAGCAGTGGCTACGCCATCAATCCCGACTACGAGAAGATGATCGACATCGAGGCACAGCGCGGCGAGCACCGCATCGTCACCTGGGACCTCGAGCCAGGCGACGTCTACGTGTTCAACGCGATGACGGTTCACGGCGCTCCGGGCAACAGCACCGCGGACCGACGACGCCGCGGCTACACCGTGCGGTACTGCGGCGACGACGTCTTCTACGACCCTCGCCCGGGCGTCAGCAGCCCGATCCTGATCGATGGCAAGGCTGCCGGCGATCGCATCGACTCCGAGCAGTGCCCACTGATCTACCCCGACTGATCGACCTGGGAAGCGCCCGACACGTCCACCCGACCGTTCGTCGGCCGGCGCGCTCGCGGTGTTGCCCTCCCCCCGGACGGGAGCGGACCCGCGACGCGAGCGCCACGTGGTGCATCCACGGCTGTGCCACGGGCCACCTCGGCCGGCGCGCTCGCGGTGTTGCCCTCCCCCCGGACGGGAGCGGACC
This sequence comes from Acidimicrobiales bacterium, assembly GCA_965262315.1. Lineage (GTDB taxonomy): Bacteria > Actinomycetota > Acidimicrobiia > Acidimicrobiales > UBA8592 > JBCCFK01. The sequence continues at coordinate 13,422 of CBDHFJ010000163.1, read as the reverse complement.
CGCGACGCGGGCGCCACGTGGTGCATCCACGGCTGTGCCATGGGCCTCGTCGGCCGGCGCCGCCGGGCTGCATCGCCACCGTCGCGCCATCGGGACCACGACGTGGCGCTCGGGTCGGGAACCCGCGACCGTGGTGCTACGTTCTCCGGCGACGAGACCCCGGGGGGTTGGACGATGACCGGACCTGCAGCCGTGTGGCAACAAGCAGCCGATTGCTTCGAGGCCACGATGGCCAACGTGGGCGACGACCAGTGGGACCAGGCCAGCGGCTGCGGCGAATGGACGGTTCGCGAGCTGGTCGATCACGCCATCTTCTGGCAGGCGAACCTGGGCCAGTTCGTGGGAGTGGGCAGCTCGCCGGAGGACGGTTGGGCTGCCATCAAGGCGGGAATCGCCGGCGCGCTGGCGGATCCGGCCGTTCTCGATGGCGCCATCGAGGGTGGCCCGATGAACGGGATGCCCAAGCACATGGGAATGGGCCTCGCCACCGCGGACGTGCTCCTGCACAGCTGGGACCTGGGGCGGGCGATCGGCGTCGACGTGGAGCTTCCCGCCGAGGCGGTTGCTGCCGTGCAGATGGGTGTGCGTCAGGTTCCCGAGGACATGCTGCGGATGCCGCAGATGTTCGGACCCGAGGTCCCGGTGCCCGACGACGCCAGCGCGCAGGACAAGCTGCTCGGCTTCACCGGCCGCCAGCCCTGAGCTGACCTGGCGTCCACCCGGTGGGCGTTCGAAGCTCGAGATCGGCGGCACCAGCCGCTTCGAGATCGACGAGTGCCGGGAATGGCGGCGATCAGAACGCTCGAACCAGCGCGGTCGCTGCCGCCGCAGCGAGCACCACGACGATGAACGGTGCTCGTCGCCAGACCAGGACGGCCGCCACCGTGACACCGGCGAGCCGGGCATCGACCACGAGGTCCTTCCCGGTGGCCAACGACAACTGGACGATCACGGCCATGACCACTGCAGCCGGGATGAGGCCCATCGCGCTCGCGACTGCCGGTCGTCGCGACAGCACGGGGCCGACGACGAACGCGCCGAGCAACCGCTGACCCCAGACGGCGACGGTCAGCGCCACGATCGACAGCCAGGTCATCGGGCCACCCGTGTCCGACCGAGGCGCAGCGCGATGACGACACCGAGGACACTCAGGATGATCGGCACCCCAGCGGGCGCGACCGGGATCAACACCAGACAGATCGCTCCGCCTGCGAGGGCCGACGTGAGACCTTCCCGGGTGCGCAGGAGGTTGCCGACGATGGCGAGCAATGCTGCCGGGAACACCGCGTCGAGCCCGAGTCGCTCCACGTCGCCGAGGACGTTGCCCAGGAACGTGCCCACGGCGATGCCGGCGAACCAGCCGAGCATCATCGCCGCCGTGGTGCGCCAGAACTCCCGCTCCACCGCCCGTGGATCGGGCTGTTGGATCCCGACGGCCACGTTCGGATCGAACGAGTTCAGGGCCGCAGCGGCGCGGCGCCATCGTCCCGCAGGCAGCCTCGGGATCAGGGTCATGGCGAGGATCCCGAACCGCGCGGCCACGATCGTCCCGGCGGCGATGGCGGCGCCGTCGGACCCTCCGGCGTCGCGCACTGCGACGTAGGCGAACTGCGACGTGGCGGAGAAGATCACCGCTGACGCCGTGAAGGCGCGCCAGACGGACATCCCGCGGTCGATGAGAACGACCTGGAGGGTGACGCCGAGCGCGAAGAACGTGACCGCGATGGCGGTGAAGTCCACCCCGCTCAACCGGGTCGTGTCGAGCTGGTCCCTCCCCCGGTTCACGGGTGCAGTCTGCCAGGCCGCTGGGAGGCGGCCGGATGGATGGCTCAGTTGACCACGGAGAAGTTGTGGGTGGCCGTGAACGTCTCGCCGATCGCGTTGGCAACGGTCAGCGACACGAAGCACGAGGTGACGGTTCCATACGAACCGCCCCAGCCGTTGCCCGGCACCCAGCTGGGGTTGTTCACGCCGCAGTTCGACGACCAGGTGCCGGCCACCGCCCACTGGTTGTGCGTCACCGGCCAGAAGAACTGCTCGCCCACCGTGAGCGTGCTGGTGCCTTGGATCCGAGCCGACGGGAGGCCCGGCAACACCGTGACCACCCCGACCGCGGAGTCCGATCCCGCAGCGTTCGACGCCGTCAGGGTGACGGTGTAGACGCCGGGCGACGGCCAGGCGTACCCCGGGCTGGTCGAGGTCGTCGTGTTCCCGTTGCCCCAGTCCCAGCGGTACGTGACGGGCGCCGTGCCGGTGGTGGTGTTGGTGAACGCACCGGTCTCACCCGCACGGAGCGTGCCCGGGAAGGAGAACGATGCCGCCGGCGCAACGACCGGAACCGCCGTCGGGGTCGGTGTGGGCCGAGGCGTCGGCGTCGCTCGAGGCGTGGGCGTCGCGGTCGGCCGAGGCGTCGGCGTCGCTCGAGGCGTGGGCGTCGCGGTCGGCCGAGGCGTCGGCGTCGCTCGAGGCGTGGGCGTCGCGGTCGGCCGAGGCGTCGATGTCGCTCGAGGCGTGGGCGTCGCGGTCGGCCGAGGCGTCGATGTGGCCTCAGGCGTGGGCGTCTCGGCGGGGGTGGGAGTGGTGGCTGCCCCCAGCACGTCGCCGTCGGGCGTCGGGGTGGCCTCGGGGTCCGCGTCCGGCCCGCCCAGCGCCGGCGCGGCCGTGGGGGTGGCGTCGGGCTCAGGTGTCGCTGTCGGTGTCGGTGTCCCCCCGGCATCGGCTGACGCACCCGCACCCGGAGGGGCCCCCTCGGCGCCGGGGTCGGCCACAACGGTGAGATCGACCACGGTCCCGGCTTCGAGGGTGTCGCCGAGGGACGGGGTGTGGGCGATGACCGTCCCGGGCGGACGGTCGTGGCCGGCCTCGAACCGGAGCTGGCCCAGAACCAGGCCGCGCTGCTCCAGCAGCTCGATGGCGGTGTCCAGGTCGAGATCGACCAGGGCAGGCATGGTCGCCACCTCGTCGTCGGGGTCGGAGCCGCCTCGGGTCATGAGCAGGACGCCGCTGACCGCGAACAGCACGACGGCCAGGGAGACCACGAACCAGCCACGACGACCCATACGCGGGGTCGCGACCGCCTCGGCCGGCGTTCCAGCCACCGACGGCACCGGCGCCGGAGCGGGACCCGTTGCCTGGTCGTGGCCCCAGTCGGTCGGGAGGTCGCCGCGAACCAGCATGTCGGGCTTCTCGTAGTCCCAGACGTTCCGCCGGTCCTCGCCGGCCTCGGCGTCGTCGTCCTCGGGGCGTGCGCCGTCAGCCATGCCGAGCCTCGCCGGCGCGTCGCACCGCGGACCGGTTCGGCGCTGCAGCGCAGGCCCGAATGCCAGATCGTCGTGTCGCCGTCATCTCACTCCGCCAGGTCGTGTGGTCCCTGTCTCGTTGCGACGCGAGCGGTGAGCCAGCCTGGACCGGGGTACGACCGCGCAGCCTGCGGCCGGCGCACCGCACGAATCGACACCGGGGCCGGCTGTTCATCTCGATCTCCTTGGCGTGCTGGGGTCCGACGAGCGACTCGCTCGTCCACCTTCTGATGCCGCCCGGGCCGCGGGGGTTCCATCGACCTCCGCTCGCCCTCGGTCCTTTCATCGGGTCCGGACCCTGCTGTCGCAGCACCACCGACCGCTGAACGCAGTCTCGTGACAATCCTCACATCCAGATGGTGACGCATCGTTCTGTGCCGGGGACACTCCGCTTCGCACAATGCGGACATGACAACGACGATTCATCTCCGAGGCGTCACGAAGCGCTTCGACACCGACCCGGCGGTCCGACCCGCCGTCGGTGGACTGGACCTCGACATCGGCCCCGGCGAGGTCGTGGCGTTCCTCGGCCCCAACGGTGCCGGCAAGACCACGACCCTGGACATGATCCTGGGGTTCACGACCCCGACCTCGGGCCGGATCGAGGTGCTGGGAACGGCTCCCCGCCAGGCGATCCGGGACGGCCGGGTCGCAGCGGTCCTCCAGACCGGCGGCCTGCTGCGTGACCTGAAGGTCCGTGAGACCGTGGAGCTCGTGGCCTCGACCTACTCGGCCAACCCCACCGTCGACGAGGTCATGGGCCGAGCCGGGATCGACCAGCTCGGCAACCGGCGCGTCCAGGAGTGCTCGGGCGGCGAGCAGCAGCGCCTGCGCTTCGCCCTGGCCCTGCTGGCCGACCCCGAACTGCTGATCCTCGACGAGCCGACGACCGGAATGGACATCGGCGCGCGCCAGGAGTTCTGGCAGGCGATGCACGCCGAGGCCGACCGCGGCCGAACCATCGTCTTCGCCACCCACTACCTCGAGGAGGCCGAGCAGTTCGCGCAGCGCACGATCCTGCTGGCCCGGGGACGCATCGTGGCCGACGGCCCGACCGAACACATCCGCAGCCGGGTGGGTGGGCGAGTGGTCCGGGCCACGGTGCCCACCGCCGCCCGCAACGGACTCGTGGACATGCTCCGCAGCCGCAGCGACGTGTCCGACCTGACCGCCGCCGGTTCCCGCCTGGACATCGTCACCACGGATTCCGACGCGGTGGCCCGGTTGCTGCTCGATGCCTCGGGACACGACCTGGAGATCGAAGCCGCGTCGCTCGAGCACGCCTTCTTGACCTTGACCGCCGACGAACCCATCGGAGTCTGACCAATGAACACCACCTACTACCGACTCGAGCTGCGCCGCATCGCTCGAGACCGCACGACGCTCTTCTTCACGCTGGCGCTCCCCGCGTTCCTGTTCTTCATCATGGGCGCCACCCCCGACTACGCACAGGACGAGGTCCGCGAGGGCAACGTCGCGATGTGGATCATGATCGCCATGGCCGCGTACGGCGCGGTCACTGCCACCGTCTCCATTGGCGGCTCGACCGCAGTCGAGCGGATGCAGGGCTGGAGTCGCCAGCTCGGCCTGACCCCCATGCGAGACCACGAGTTCGTCCTGGTGAAGGCGGCGGTCGCCATGACCGTGGCCGCGGCATCGGTGGCCACCGTCTTCACCGTCGGGCTGCTGAGCGGCGCCGAGGCACCGGCGTCGGTGTGGGTGGGCTCGGCCGTGGTGCTCGTGATCGGTGCGGTGACCTTCGCCTTCTACGGGTTGAACTTCGGGCTGGCGTTCCGATCCGAGGCCGCGGTGTCCGCGGCTGCGGGCTCGCTGGTGGTGCTCTCGTTCCTGGGCAACATCTTCATCCCGCTGGGTGGGTGGCAGCTCACCGTCGCCAAGTTCACGCCGCTCTACGGCTACGTGGCCCTGGCCCGCCGTTCGCTCACCGGCGGCGCCACCCTCGACCCCGACACCGGCGACCTCACCCACGAACCGCTGTGGCAGGTCCTCGCCAACCTCGGCCTCTGGACATTGGCACTCGGTGGCCTGGCGGTCATGCTGGTGGCTCGGGGACGCCAGCGTCAGTGAGCCAGCGATGACCACAGCATCCGAGCCGACCACGCTCGACCGGCGTGCCTGGCGCGCGAACTGGCTGCTGTCGACCGTGTGGCTGGTTTTCATGGCCTTCCCGCTGCTCAGTCTGTGGTGGAGCGCCAGCCTGTCCGACACGCGCAAGATCGGGGCCACGGTGGTCGCCGGGGTGTTCGGCATCGTCTACGCCCTGGCGTTCCGGCGGACGACGCTGCACGAGGTCTACGGCGAGGCGCCTGGACGCTTCGACCTGACGCCCGAACGTTCGCTCGCCGCACTCGTCGCCTTGAACGTGGTGGCGTTCGGGCTGGGCAGCTGGGCCATGCTGGGCCTGGCGCCGTTCATCGTGGCGTACGCGATCCTGAACGTCTCGTGGCGGTGGGCCCTCACGGTTGCCGCCGTCGCCCACATCGTGGTGATCGGACTGCCGATGGCGGGCGGCGTCTACAGCGACCTGTGGCCCATCACCCCCGCGGTGGCCACCGCGACGCTGGCGACGGGGCTGGGGAGACGCACCGAGGAGCGAGCCGCCGAGCGGACGATGTGGCGGACCCAGCTGTTGCTCAGCGAGGACCGCAACCGCGTCGCACGAGACGTCCACGACGTGCTCGGCCACAGCCTGACGGCCGTGGTGTTGAAGGCGGAGTTGGCCGACAAGCTCCTGGCTCGGGTCTCTCCTGGGTCCGCAGCGGACCAGGAGACGCTCGATCGTTGCCGGAGCGAGCTCGACGAGCTGAAGAGTCTCAGCCGGCGATCGCTGGCCGAGATCCGTTCGACCGTCGGGGGGCTCCGGAATCCGGACCTGGCCGACGAGATCGCCGCAGCCCGAACCGTCCTGGCCGACGCCGGTGTCGCATGCACGACGGTCGGCGACGTGACCGCGGTGCCGCCGCACGCGCGGGGCCCCATGGCGTGGGTGGTCCGCGAGTCAGTCACCAATGTCGTCCGTCACGCCCACGCCGATCACTGCACGATCTCGCTGGCGCCCACCCATGGCACGTGGCTGCGGATCGACGATGACGGCGTGGGCCCCGACGGCATCGAGGAGGGCAATGGACTGACCGGGCTCCGCGAGCGGCTCCAGCCGCTCGATGTCGACCTCGTGGTCGCGAGCGGGCCCACCGCCGGCACCCGACTGGAGATCCGCCATGGCTGAGTCGATCCGACTCCTGCTCGCCGACGACCAGGCGCTGGTGCGCGGCGCGCTGGCTGCCCTGTTGGGCCTCGAACCCGACCTCGAAGTGGTCGCCCAGGTCGACCGTGGCGACGAGGTGCTGGATGCGGTCCGCACACAGGACGTCCAGGTCGCACTGCTCGACATCGAGATGCCGGGGATGGACGGCATCGCCGTGGTCGACCAGCTCCGCACCGAGGCACCCGATGTACGGTCGCTGATCGTCACCACCTTCGGTCGTCCGGGCTACCTGCGGCGGGCGATGGACGCGGGCGCGTCGGGCTTCGTCGTGAAGGACACCCCGGCCGACGAGCTCGCCGACGCCGTCCGACGCGTCCACCAGGGCCTGCGGGTCGTCGACCCCGGCCTGGCCACCGAGTCGGTCATCGAGGGGTCGAACCCTCTCACCGACCGCGAGCAGGAGGTCCTCCGTCACGTCCTCTCCGGCGCTCCGACCAGCGAGATCGCCGACGCCGTGGCCCTGTCCGAGGGCACCGTCCGCAACTATCTGTCGGCGGCTGCGGCCAAGACCAACGCCCGGTCAAGCGCCGAGGCCGCGGTCATTGCCCGCGACCGCGGCTGGCTCTGAGCTGACCGACCCAGGCGCGGGTACGTCAGCGGGCCGGGCCCGGTCCAGGCCCGAGACCGTCACACCCCGTCGGTACGGTCGATGGTGCACGGTTCGTGGCGATCTGCGACCGGCCGGTGTTCGACTGCCTCACCGGGGCACGCCAGGCAGTCCTCCATCACCCATCCGCGCATCCCAGAGATGAGCGGTCCGCGCCCCGACGGGCGTGAGGAGGACTGCCGTGAACCCCGTCACCACCACGCCGACGGCCCCCGCCCCATGCGATCGGTGGATCGCCCGCCACCCCACCGAGCGTTCCACCGCGGAACAGCTCGCCGATGTGGCGCTCCAGATCAACGCCAACCAGTACCGCGTCGTCCATCTCGCTGCGCGCTACGACGATGAGCTCGACTGGTGGCACCAGGGTCACAAGAGCGCCGCCGGCTGGATCTCGGCCCACCTCGGCATCCACGCCGCCACCGCACGCGAATGGATCCGCATCGGCCACGCGCTCGGCCATCTCCCCGCCATCGATGCCGCGTTCGCCGCCAACGAGCTCTCCTACGCGAAGGTGCGCATCCTCACCCGATGGGCGGACCCCGACAACGAGGGCGAGCTCCTCGAGGTCGCCCACGAGCGCTCGGCCGACCGCCTCACCACCGCCATCGCCAAACGGCTCGCCGAGCGTGGCGAGACCGACGACGAACGCGATGCCCGCCTCCACGAGTCGCGTTCGGTCACCACGTGGACCGACGGCGACGGGATGACCATCATCCGGATCGCGCTACCTCCCGAGACCGCAAAGCCGATCCTCGCCGCCGTGGACGGCCTGGTGACACACATCGCGCGGACCCCGGTCCACGACAACGATGCCGGGGCCGACGGTGCCGGGGCCGACGCCGCGCCGGGCGGTACGCCTCACCGAGATCCCGCTGCTGCTGCCGATGCCGCCGCGACCGACGGTACACCTCACCGGGAGCCCGTTGCCGGGCCGACCACCGAGCGTGCCCAAGACGCACCCGCGGATGTGCTCCCTCCACACAGCGTGGCCGAACCCACCACCCACCGTGGCCGACACGCACCCGCGGATGCGTTTCGTGGACGCAGCGTGGCCGCCGAGGCCGCGGCATCCAGGCTCCCACGGACCCTCGCGGAGCTCCGCAGCCGCTGGCAGCGAACCGACACGGACGACTGGTTGCTGCCCAGCCTCGCCCAACAGCGCGCCGACGCGTTCGTGGCCCTCTTCCTCGGGCTGGGCTTCGACCTGACCCCCGAGATCGTCATCCACGTCCGGGGTGACGGCAACACCTTCGACGACGGCACTCCCATCACCACCAACGCCGTCCTCCGTCAGCTCGACCACTCGTTCATCCGTCTCCTGATCCACGACACCGAGCGCCGGCCCATCAACGCGTCCCATCGGCGCCGATCCCCCACCGCAGCCCAACGCCACGTGGTGATGGAGGCCCACGGCCACGAGTGCGTCGACTGCCAGCGCACCGAGCTGCTCGAGCTCGACCACGACCCGCCGTACCACCAGACCCGACGCACGGTGACCCACGAGCTCGTGCCCCGCTGCGAGCCCTGCCACCACGCCCGCCACCGCCACGACGCAACACAAGCTCGCTGGCGAGCCGCGTGACCCCGGCCGGCGGGCCGCCTGAGGTCGCAGCCGAGAAGTCGTCAGCGGTCGTCGGGGCGGTACATGCGGATGGGGCGGGGTTGGGTGATCCAGTCGCCCTGCTTGCGCCATGGCTTGCCTGCATAGGCCCCGCCGTCGACCACCTGGGCGTGGCCGGTCACGAAGCTCGACTCGTCGCTGGCGAGCCAGCGCGCGGCCTGCGCGATGTCGGAAGGGTCACCGATGCGACCGAGTACCTGGGTGCGACCGAGCGCACCCTTCATCTTCTCCAGGGCTTCGTCGCTCACATCGGGGCGACCTGCGGCGAGCGGTGTGGCGATCACGCCGGGACAGATGCAGTTGACCCGGATGTTGTGTTCGCCGTACTCGAGCGCCACCGACTTGGTCAGGTGGATCACCGCCGACTTGGCCACGCTGTAGAGGTGGGGCGACCAACCCGCCTGCAGTCCGGCGACGGAGGCGGTGTTGATGATCGAGCCGGCTCCGCGCTCTCGCATCGCCGGCGCGGCGTGCTTGATGCCGAGGAACACGCCCTTGACCAGGACGTCGAAGGTGAGGTCGAAGTCCTCGACCGTGGTGGTCTCGATCGGGCCCAGCGCGCCACCGAATCCGGCGTTGTTGAACATGACGTCGAGCCCGCCCCAGCGGTCCACCGCCGCGTCGACCGCAGCTGCGACGTCGGCTTCCTTGGTCACGTCGACCCGGTGGAAGGCGGCCGACTCCCCGAGCGCAGCGGCAGTCTCTTCGCCTCGCTCTTCCTGCATGTCGGCGATGAGCACCTTGGCGCCCTCGGCCACGAACAGCTCCGCCGTGGCTGCGCCGATGCCGCTGGCGCCGCCGGTGACGATGGCGACGCGCCCTTCGAGACTGCTCATGCCTGTTCCCCCTGGGTGTCCGGTCGTCGGGTGAGTGCGAGGTGCATCAGATGCCGGTTGCCTTCCTGGCGCAGGAGCGCCAGCTTCACCCGGGTCATCTTCCAGCCGTCGGGCGTCCGGACACACTCGTCGGTGTAGGTGCCGAACATCGTGTAACGGTCGCCGCCCTCACCCGAGCTGAGCCAGTGCTCGGCCCGCATGTGTGCGGTGATGACGGCTCGGTCGCCGTCGATGTCGAAGCGATGGGTGCCGATGAAGTGCTGGCTGGCGTCGAGGTTGGCGAACAGGCGGCTCGCGCCTTTGACGTGGATGTCGGCGTCGATCGGCTCGGGAATCGGGCCCGGCGCAAAATCCGTGAGGTCGATGGCGACCTCGTCGGCGAACACCGAGCGCCACAGCTCCCAGTCCTCGGTGTCGATGCCGAACGCGTAGCGATGGATGAGATCTCGGAGGTCGGCCTCGTCGGCGAGCCGGTGGAGGATGTCGTTGCGGGTCATGTGGCGTTCCCTTCGGCGGCCCGAGCCCACTCGTCCTGGACGAGCACGCCGGCAGCGGTCATGGTGTCGACCTCGTCGCTGGTCTTGTGGAGCCAGGAGCCGAGCACGGCACGGTTGTGTTCACCCAGGTGCCCCGCGGGCCCGACGACCGAAGTGTCGGTCTCCGACATCCGATACGGCGACCGGATCACGTCGCGCGTGCCGCCGGCACGATCGTCGATCGCCACGACGGTGCCCCGATGCGCGATGGTCGGCGTGTCGAGGACCTCACCGTGCTCGCGCAGCTCACCCCACGCCAGACCGGCCTCGTCCAAGACCCGGATCACCTCGTCGCGGCCCGCCAGCCCGCACAGGAAGTCGGTGACCGTCCGACGACGGTTGACCAGCTTCTCGTCGAGCTCGGCACCCTGGGGTGAGGGATCGACGAGGCCGTGCACGTTCGACATCTGGTGCCACACCCAGCGGAGCCCGCCGGGGAGCATCACCAGGCCCGATGCGGTCTCCCACACCTCACCGCGCTTGGACTCCGCGGGTGCTCGATCGAGGCTGGTCATGATCTGGTCGCTCGAGAACACCATGGCGTCGACCATCGCCAGGTCGATGTACTGACCCACGCCGGTCTGGTCTCGGACGCGCAGCGCCGCGAGGACGGCGATCACACCGTGCATCCCCGAGATCACGTCAGCCGATCCGAACCCGACATCCTGGGGCATGCCCGGCGCCTCCTGATCCACGACACCCGTCTCGGCATGGATCACGGCCGCGTAGGCAGCCCGTTGGGATTCGGGGCCCTCCTGGCCGAAGCCACAGATCGACAACATGATCAGGGCCGGGTTGCGTGCCGACAGGTCCTCCCAGGCGAGGCCGTACCGGGCGAGCACGCCGGGACGGAAGTTCTCGATGACGATGTCGGCGGCGTCGGCGAGCTCGGCGACCAACTCGGGACCGCCCGGCGCCGTCAGGTCGACGCAGACCGCCTGCTTCCCGCAGTTCTGCTGCGTGAAGTAGGTGGAGATCCCGGCGGTCTTGTGGCCCCACAACCTGGTGACGTCACCCTCGGGCGGTTCGACCTTGACCACCTCGGCACCGAGGTCGACCAGCACCCGGCCGGCGACGGGCCCGGCGAAGACGCGCGTGAGGTCGAGCACCCGCACGCCCGACAGTGGCCGTCCCCCCGACATGGCCGTGACCTTACGTCGGGTCGCTGGTCGCGTGCGGCCGGGCGGGCCATCATGGGCGGCGACCAGGGGGCCAGCATGAGCGAGCAGGACTCGACCATCGACGACGACAACCAGGGCAAGTTCCAGATGCGGTTCGACGCGAGCGAGCGCTCGGAGCGGGCCCCGCAGGAGTACTACGACGAGATCAAGGCGAAGTTCGCGTCGGAACGCGACCTCCGTCTCGGCTACCGCCCACCCGGCACCGAGCAGTACCAGGGCGCCGAAGGCGCGTTGGCCGACTACGAGATCGACCCCTACTGCGACGAGTTCGAACCTCGGGATCCCATCGAAGACGAGGTTGAGGTCCTGTTCATCGGCGGCGGCTTCTCGGCACTGCTGACATCGGCCCGGCTGAGCCAGCGCGGCGTGGAGAACATCCGCATCGTCGAACGCGGCGGCGACGTGGGCGGCACCTGGTATTGGAACCGCTACCCCGGCGTCGCCTGCGACGTGGTGGCCTACGACTACATCCCGCTCCTCGACGAGATGGACTACGTGCCGTCGCGCCACTACGCCGGCGGCGCCGAGATCCTCGCCCACTGCCAGGCGATTGCCCACAAATACGACCTCTACGACCTCGCCGTCTTCCAGACCACGGTCACGTCGACCACCTGGGACGCCGAGGCCCGGCAGTGGACCGTGACCACCGACCGGGGCGACACGATGCGGGCCACCTTCGTCGTCTGCGCCAACGGGACGCTTGCCAAGCCCCGCCTCGCCGTCATCGACGGCATGGAGACCTACGAGGGCCACTCGTTCCACTCCTCGCGGTGGGACTACGAGCTCACCGGGGCCGACCTGGAGAACCTCGCCGACATGCGGGTCGGCATCATCGGCACCGGCGCCAGCGCGGTGCAGATCATCCCCAACGTCGGGCCGAAGGCCAAGGAGCTGTACGTCTTCCAGCGGACGCCGTCGTCGATCGACATCCGCGACGACTGGGAGACCGACCCCGAGTGGGCGGCCAAGCTCGAGCCGGGCTGGCAAGCCGAGCGACGCGCCAAGATCCTCGGCAAGCAGCGGCGCATGGCCGAGAAGCGGGCGACCCTCGTGGGCATCACCCAGGAGGAGAAGGTCCGCCGTCAGGAGAACGCCAACATCGACGCCATGATGCGGATCCATCGCCGCATCGACGAGACGGTCGAGGACCCGGCCACCGCCGAGGCGTTGAAGCCGTGGTACATGCTCATGTGCAAGCGTCCGTGCTTCCACAACGAGTACCTGCCCACGTTCAACCTGCCGAACGTCCACCTGGTCGACACCCGGGGCCAGGGCATCACCGAGATCGGCCCCCGGGGCCCGATCTTCGACGGCGTGGAGTACGAGGTCGACCTGCTGATCTACGCCACCGGGTTCGAGGTGCAACAGACCGGCATCTACAACCGGATCCTCGGCGAGGGCGGCCTCGACCTCAACGACAAGTACGGCGATGGCATCCGCACCCTGCTCGGCATCCATTCCAGTGGCTACCCGAACCTGTTCATCATGGGTGGCTACCAGGCCTCGTACCTGTTCAACCTGACCGACGTGCTGCAGGTACAGGGTGACCACATCGCCGCCTGCATCGACCACGTGCGCAGCAACGGCTACGACACGCTCGACGTCACGCCGGAGGCCGAGGAGTGGTGGGTGCAGGAGGTCATCGCCAACCGTGGCAAGACCAACCGCAACCGCGAGTGCCAAAACGCCCGCTAAACCTAAACCGCTCAGCCGCTTAGAGCAGCTTCGTCAATCCAAGGAAGCCAAATGATGTCCGTTCATCAATCTAAGACCGTCAACGTCATGAAAACACCATATGCCCTTAGCCGCTCAGCGCACGCAACCCACTCGCGACAGTTGGCGTTGTTGGTTTATTCGTGTATCGCCGTCGCGGCAATCCTGTTTGCCGGTCGCACCAATGCGGCATCACCGGATGCCGCGATTGCGGAACCGGACCCTCGCCAAGCCGTGGATTTGAATGTCTATCCACCGACCATTTCATTGAACTCGGGTGCCGATTTCCAATCCTTCGTGGCTGTCTTGCGACGTGATGACGGAGTGACGCTGGACGTCAGCG